>NZ_JAHLQG010000046.1 GCF_018919065.1 Blautia sp. MSJ-9
CGGCCACTGGACGAGGTCTATCCCATTCTCTACATTGATGCAATCCATTATTCTGTAAGGGATAATGGCGTGATCCGAAAGCTTGCTGCTTACGTGATTCTGGGAATCAACACGGAAGGGAAAAAAGAAGTTTTAACCATCAGTGTTGGCGATAACGAAAGCGCAAAATACTGGCTTTCCGTTATGAATGAACTGAAAAATCGTGGTGTCAAAGATGTATTAATCATCTGTGCCGATGGTTTAACCGGAATCAAAGAAGCGATCGCAGCAGCTTTTCCAAAGACGGAATACCAGCGCTGTATTGTACACCAGGTAAGGAACACGTTGAAATATGTCCCGGATAAAGACAGAAAAGCCTTCGCTACGGATCTGAAAAACATTTATCAGGCCACAGATGAAAAGAAAGCTCTGGCAGCCTTAGAGCGTGTAACAGAAAAATGGACACCGAAATATCCGAATTCCATGAAGCGCTGGAAGGATAACTGGGACGCAATCTCGCCGATCTTTAAATTTTCAACGACGGTCAGAACGGTGATTTATACTACAAATGCTATTGAATCCCTGAATTCTACCTACCGGAAACTGAATCGCCAGAGAAGCGTATTTCCAAGCGATACAGCTCTATTAAAGGCACTGTATCTTGCCACATTTGAAGCTACAAAGAAATGGACCAGTACGATCCGCAACTGGGCACAGGTGTATGGTGAACTGAGTATTATGTACGAAGGACGCCTCCCAGAGTAACGAATAAACGGGCGAATAAGACGGGCGGAAAACCGCCTGCTCTTGACATGCCATTCAACAACTGTTATATATAAAACAAGGGTGAGAAGCCTGATTTTCAGGCTTGCCACCCTTGCATATCATAGAAGAATCTTATTTACAGACTTTTTCTCACAGTCTCATTGTTATCCATGCAACCTTATTTCAATAATTTATATGTTGCGTCTGTAACCGGCTCACACCACTCATTGGATGTTTCCTCGCCAGGTACTTCAATTGCCAGATGGGAAAAACCATTCATCTGGTGCGCCAATTGGGAACACCATCTCTTTTGCATGAGCACGCATTGCTTCCTCTTCATATGGCAATTCGCCAAATGCATTTCTTCCTGCTGCATGTACTATTTTTCCCATATTCTGTATGCCTCCGTTTCTCTATGATTTATAAAAATTTTACCCATTCTCTGATTTCCTGTTTTGTTCCGCGATTTAATAATCTGCCTTCTGTAATAACTGCATCTGGTGCAGACGGTTGTAATTCTTTTACAGTGTTACCAAATCCACTTCCACCGGATGTTGCAAAAAGCACAATCTTTTTACCGCTGAAATCATGAGATTCCACCATTCCGGAAGCAGCCCCAACAACAATATTTTCTATTCAGCCTTCCCCTCCGGGAAAATAATTTTAAACACAAAGAAAAAAATCACCATGGAAACTCCACCTGTGATAATTGTCACAAGCATGTTATAGACTGCCGGTGCCACATATGCAGATGCAACTGGCATCCACAGATTATTAAATCCATTACAAATCAGTGAAATTACCACCCATGCTATAAAATACCAGATTGCCTGATATACAGGATTTCCATGGCTTTTAAAAGTAATATTTCTCTGAAGTGGAAAATTGATACACTGTGCAAGAAATGACCCTAATTCATAACTGATAAAATAGCCAAGTCCACCACCGATCAGTATATTCCCCGTTGCATCACGCAATACATTATACCCCAGTAAACTCCATGTAAATTTTACTCCAAACAGATTCATGGAAACCTTTGGCCACATAAATTCTGTACCAGCCAGACCAATTCCCAAAATCCCTGGTAAAAATGTAAATACAAGATACTGGAATACCGTCACGCCCATACTGAATATAACAAAATAGAATATCTGATAAAGCCATTTTGCAATAGCAGAATGTTTCTCTTCAAAACATTTCCATATATTTTTTATATGATTCATCTGCACTTCCCTCCGGCTTCTTTTAATAATTTTTCATATTTCTTATTATTTCTTCTGTTTCTGAAATATCCGCCAACTACTTTTTTTACTCCAAGCATAAAGTGTCCATTCACAGCATCGACAATTCCATATACCATTTCCATACTGACTGCCCCGCCGGTCATCTTGGCAATACCTCTAAATGGCATGTTGTAAATAAATAGAATATTCAGATCTGGTTTCCCCTGTTCTTCACTCTTCTTTTTCATTTTTGTGAGACATCTATATATCAGTCTTGCAAGTCTGCTTTTTGCATAATACATCTGACAAATTGCATCATTGATTTCCAGATTTCCACTCCATCTTCTGTTCGGTATCTCATGGCCAAGAAGTTCACGAAATTCCTCATCTGATATTTTCTGCACGATTCCTGTATAATAATAAGGCATTTTTGCCGGATTATACGGATACCCTTTACTATTTCCTGTTCTCTCGGTCATACCTGTTAAACGAATATCTGCAACACTGGCTCCTACCATAATCTGATAAGTTCCTGTTTCTATTTCCCACTGTCCCGTTTTTATATTCCAATAACGGAATGTCTTATCATCAAACGGAATCCTGAGCTGTCTGCTTTCTCCTGCCTTTAGATAAACTTTTGCAAAACCTTTCAGTTCTTTTTCCGGTCGGAACACGATTGCATTAGGAAGTCCTACATACATCTGAACCACCTCAGCTCCGTCTCTGTCACCTGTATTGGTAACCGAAACTTTGATTCCATCCTCTTCTATGATAAGATCAGAATATGTAAATTCCGTATAAGAAAGCCCAAATCCAAATGGATATTGCACCCGGACTTTTGAAGTATCATAATAGCGATATCCTACATAAACACTCTCGCGGTATTCCGATGTTTTCTCATTACTTGGATAATATCGGAATGCCGGTGTCTGTTCATAAGATATGGGATATGTTTCTGCCAGTCTTCCTGATGGATTCACTTTTCCGGTCAGAATATCCAATGTTGCAGAAGCGCCTGCCTGTCCATTCAGATAGCCATGCAAAATCGCTTTGCAGCAGGTGTGCCATGGCATTTCTATCGCAGATCCTGCACTCAGTATTCCAATAATATTTTCATTTACTTTACTGATATCCTGCAGAAGATCGATCTGGTCCTGCGGAATACGCATATGGGTTCTGTCCAGTCCTTCTGATTCACTGATCTCATCAAGACCAAAGCAGAAAATCACAATATCCGCATTCATAGACAAATTTAATGCAAACTTTCTATCATTCTCATCTACATCTCCATTTCTATGATAGCCTCTTGTCATTCCCAGAATATTCAGATCATATTGTTGCAAAATCGATGACATATCTTCTACTTTTGTTGGATTGACCATAGAAGATCCTGCCCCCTGATATCTGGGTGAAAAAGCAAAATCTCCAATAACAGCGATGGATTTTTTGGTATCCAGAGGAAGAATCTGTTTTTCATTTTTCAGAAGAATCATGCTTTCTGCTGCTGCTTTCCTTGCCAGTTGATGATGTGCATTTCTGTCAAAGTTTTTATCTGAAAGCTCCTTCCCTGATGTCAGTTCCATCACTGCATCTACCAGTTCTCCAACTCTTTCATCCAACTCCGCTTCCTTCAGCTTTCCATTTCGGACAGCAGCAATCACTTCCCTTGCAGAATCGTACCCACAGGACGGCATCTCCAGATTTGAGCCGGCAGCAACACCTTTCACATGGTCATTGCTTCCGCCCCAGTCTGTTACTACAATTCCATCAAATCCCCATTCTTTGCGCAGGATATCTGTCAAAAGATGTTTGTCCTCATTAGCATAAATCCCATTAATCTGGTTGTAACTGCTCATGATTGCTTTTGCGTGTCCTTCTTTAACAGCTATCTCAAAACCGGTCAGATAAATTTCTCTTAATGTCCGTTCGTCAACAACTGCGTCCATTGCCATTCTCCGAAGTTCCTGACTGTTAACCGCCAGATGCTTCGGGCAGGCATAAACGCCTTTACTCTGTATTCCACGAATATATGACGCTGCCATCTTCCCGGAAAGATATGGATCTTCTGAAAAATATTCAAAATTTCTTCCACATAATGGGCTTCTTTTAATATTTAATCCCGGACCAAGCAGGATATTTACATCCATACTTGCTGCTTCCTCTCCAAGAGCCTGTCCAATCTCTTCCCCCAAATCCTGATTCCAGCTGTTTGCTATCGTCGCTGCTGTGGGAAAACAAGTTGCATTCAAGGATGCATTCAGTCCCAGATGGTCTCCTGCTCCTGCCTGTTTTCTGATTCCATGCGGTCCATCTGAAAGAAAGATGGACGGGATGGAAAGCCTGTCAATTTCTCTGGTCTGCCAGACAGTTTTTCCACTGAGTATCGCTGCCTTTTCTTCTATTGTCATCTTTTCAACCAATTTTTGCTGTTTCATAACTGTTTTCCATCCCACTTTCTTCCTTATTCAGCATTCTTTCTTTTCTTATATCCTCTGATTACCAGTACTTCCATTCCTGCCATGAAAAGTGCTATTACAATGTCGATACCAATTCCTGCTTTTTTCCAGTTTTCCATACCTGTTTCTTCGTGTTCTCCATCATAAGCCCAGCTGCTTACAACTGTATACATGACATTTTTGCAGGCATTTCTCATCTGAAGTACAGCTGTTGGATGCTCCGGATTGGCTACATTGTTCTCTTCTCCATTGAATGTGGACAGCATTGCATCTACCCCATTCGCCAAAGCTGCATCTGCATTCATAAATCCATGACCATTGTTTCGGAAGAAGTCTGTAAGCGCCATTCCCCTGAAGCCCCATTCATCTCTGAGAACTGTGTTCATAAGATTACTGCATTCTCCAGTCCATTTATCTCCAAGGAAACTCCAGGAAACCATAACCGCATTTGCGCCTCCCTGTTTTACAGAGATTTCAAATGGTTTCAGATAGATTTCACGGATTGCCTGCTCATTTGACCAGACACTTACCATCTTTGCATTTCCTTCATACAGTGCGAAATGCTTAATGTAAGAATAAACTCCATATTTTCTTGCACCTTCTACTGCATTTGCACCCATATTTCCTGCAAGAACTCCATCTTCTGAAAAATATTCATAGTTTCTTGCTCCAAATGCAGTTCTATGAGTATTCATACCTGGTGCATACCAGCCCTCTGCACCCATTTCCTGACTGATCTTGCCCATGCATTCACCCCAGGCCTGTGCAAGTTCCTTATTCCATGTGGATGCAACCACAACTTCAATTGGGAATCCAATAGAACCAACTCCTGTAAAGTTGTTATTAATTGCTGCTGGTCCATCGAAATCAAGTGTAGCCACTTTTCCCACAGAATCCATGGCTGCTGTCTGATAACCGGCCATTGCAATCATATTTGCCATTTCATCAACAGTAAGCTGATCCAGAAGTTTTTCCCAACGAGGATCGTCATAATCAGCATCACGCATATCAGCTAATGTAAGTCCATTATCTGCTCCCGTTGTCGGCATTACATCCTCATCATTGAGATATGTAGTCTTATCAAAGTTGCTGTTCAGATGATATTCAGAAACATATGGCTCACCCAGCTCTGCAGATGCCGGTGCTGCTGTAGCCTCTTCATAATTTGCAAAATGATCTGCTCTTGATAAATATGTCACATCGCCTTTTGCATCTTCAAATACATTTGTTGCTGCAGTATCATCTGATGCTCTTTTATTTTCTCCCTTATATACTACATCTTTATCTGCAGTGTAAGTTTTCTGATCCATCACAGTGTGTGAATCGCTGTTAATAGAGATTACATAGTCACCTTTTTCAAGAACATATGCTTTTGCATTATTCTCATCATAAGAGGCCATATCTTCTATACTGAATGTAACTGTAACAGTCTGAGATTCTCCCGGCTGAAGCAGATTTGTTTTTGCAAACTCGATCAGATTTGCAGAAGATTTCTCAATTCCCCCATTTGTATATGGCGGTTTATAATACACTTCTACTACATCTTTTCCGGCAACATCTCCGGTGTTGGTTACTTCTACATCTACAGAAATCTGTCCGTCTTTTTCCTCCAGTTCACCCATTTTCTGTTCAAATTCCGTATAACTCAGACCATATCCAAATGGATACTGTACAGTCTTATCGTAATCAATCGCACCTTCCTGTGCAGCTGTTTCATAGTACTTGTATCCTACATAAATACCTTCCACATAATTAGTAAATGCCGGAGCATACACCTGCGCAGTTCCTGCGTTCATTCCTTCAACGGCCAAATCTGCCAGATTTGTATACTCCGTTTTTTCTGCATTATTCCACCACGGAGCAGTCGTCATATCATAAATAAATGTATCCGGTGTTTTTCCGGAAGGATTGACTTCACCTGAAAATACTTTACCAAGTGCATTAAATCCCACATTTCCCGTTCCGGGGCACCATACAACAGATTTAATCTGAGGATATTCATCTGCGAAACCAAGTTCAAACTGATTTGCTCCATTATAAACCACAATCACATTATCAAAGTTTGAGCAAACCATATCCACCATATCTCTCTCAGTTTGTGAAAGCTGTAAATAATGCTCTCCCTCAGGAAAATCATCATATTCCTCTGAATTATTATCATATGCTGCTTTTCTTACATCCATAGGAATATCATTATGACCTTCACCTGCTTTTCTGGAAAGAACCACAACTGCCACATCAGAATACTCTTTCGCACTTTTAATAAGCTCATCACTGTAAGTATCTACAGGTGGCTCCGGTAATGTCCAACTCTGTTTCTGGATAGACATTTCCGGATTATCTGCACCATAATTGTTATAAAAATCAACCAGTTCCTGGTTAATAGAAAATCCGGCATTTTCAAGTCCCTGATTCAGACTGACAATATCATACAGATCATTAATTCCACCGGAACCAGCTCCTCCGTAAGCCGGATTAATAGATTCCCAGCCAAAAATATTCAGTTTTTTTGTTTCATTTAAAGGAAGCAGGCTTTCATTCTTCAGAAGAACAATTCCATCTTCCATAATTTCTTCTGCTACTTCCGCAGCTTCTTCATTTGTTTCATCGCTTAAAGTTCCATTTCCCGTTGCCAGTCCAATCAACGTAGACATTGGTCCAAAACAGATCATATTCACGCAGACAACAACTGCAAGAACCATTGCGATCGCAGCTTCTCCTCTTATCAGAAATCTTTTGCCCCTGGACATCCTGCGGCATGCGATCATAATTACGATTCCAATTACAAGTGCAGCAATAATACCGATAATATACGGTTTGCATAATTGTAATACCGCCAGAACATCTTCCATTTCAACACTGATCATTCTCTTTTTTCCTCCTTTGACTCTCTCATCTTTTTCAGGTATCATTTCCTGTTGGCATTACTATAACATGGTTATTATTTCGTGCCGTTTTTGGCACAAGATGCAGCAAATATGGCACAAAATACTAAAAAAGGTCCACCGGACCTTTTTGTCGTATGCTTGGCAACAAAAATACCCAGAGCATTACAATACTCTGGGTAAAAGAATCTTTAATTCAAACCAGTTCTGCTGTACTCCAAATACTACAGAACCATCATATTTTTCTACAGCTTTACGAATACTCTTCAATCCAAAACCATGGTTTTTACTATCCTTTTTTGTTGTTGTAATCAGATCCTCTTCATTTTTGGAAATTTCTGCTTCACAATAATTCTCTATCTTGATGAACACAAATCCTTTTTGAGCGGATACTGTCAGATGGATCAGTCTTTTTTCCGGATCTGGAATCAAAATTACATGCTCAATCGCATTATCCAAAGCATTTCCAAATATAGAACATATATCTGTTACATGCATATGATCCAATAATTTTCCATCTGCCACACAGGTAATCTGTATATGATTTTTTCGACAATGGAAAATCTTAGCTGCCAAAATCGTATCAAGTACCTGATTCCCCGTTCTGCTTATATTCTCAAAAGCAGCGATTTCCTTTTCCATGGAATCAATCCATTTTTTTCGTTTCTCTTCATCTGATTCCGCACGAAGTCCCGTTATCTGGTGTTTCAGATCATGGTATTTCATTTGTATGAGATCCAGGCTGTCCTGATAATTTCGGTATTGATCATACTGGCTTTTCAGCATCACGTTCATTACTGAAAGTTCTTTCTCGGCAACATACTCACTGATCCTGCTCTGATAAGCATGCAGGATTGCAATTCCTCCAAAATCGATCAGTGTTCTGATAGAAAAAATATCTGCACGTTCTCTGCTCGCAAATGGTGCATTTTCATTTAAAAAGCTCAGATTACTAAAAGCAAAGATTGCAACAGCCATGATTGCCGCCGCTACTACTTCCTTTACTGTCATCTGTTCAAGATAATTCTGCTTCAGAAGATCTTTTTCTAAATAAATATCAATAGTAAAGCAGCCTCCAAAAACAACCATCGTGATCAGAATTTCAACCCAGAGGCTCTGATTCCCCCATGCCTGTACAATAGATACCATCTGCCACTGCAGCGAAGCTGCAAATTCAGCAAGAACAAATGCACGGGCACAGCAATAAGCCGCTCCCAGAGGCTTCATATTTCCTCCGACCATAAGAAATCCATACATCATACCTGCAGCGATCATCATACAGGGAATCCACAAAATTTCAGTTACGCTGCCTGTCAAAGTCAGAAAAATACTCTGCATTGCCAACATGAAAAGACTGCCTATAAGAAAATGTACAGATTTCATGTTTTCTTTTTTTAGGATATAAAGATAAACCAGACATGATCCCCACTCTGCTATTGCCGTATAAATTCTTGGAATATCCTGATATAACATAGTATCCTCCATTTCGCATGAAATCATTCCATATTGAGGTTTTGCAGAAGCAGATTCATGAATTCTTTTTTTCTGGTTCTGCTGACAGGTATATGTACATTATGGATCACACAATCAGAACCAACAAATCCCTCTACATGATTCATATTTACCAGATATCCCTTTGCACATCGAAAAAAATTATGTACCGCAAGTTTTTCTTCGAGTTCTTTCATCGTAATTCTTGAACAGTAATCTCCTCTCGAAGTATGATAAATTACATTATGTCTCTGCCCCTCAATAAAATAGATATCTGCTATATCTATCTTTACAACTCCTTCCCCAATCGGAATCGTAAGAAATTCTTTAACCTCAGAGCGCATACGTCCAACTGCTTTATCCAGTTTCTGCGAAAAAGAAAAGTACTCAACTGGTTTTACTACATAATCCATTGCATCAACTTCATATCCACGTACTGCATATTGAATCATATTTGTAATAAACATAATAATTACTTTCTGATCCATCTGACGGATTTTTTCTGCTGCTGTCATACCATCCATGAACCGCATCTGAATATCCATCAGAATAATGTCAAAACCGCCACTGTAATTCTCAGTGATATCTTCTCCATCACCAAATACCGTAACCTTTATTGATCTTCCCCTTTCCGTTTGATATTTCCGGATATACTCTGTTAATTGTTTTACGTAAATTTCTTCATCTTCCACAATTGCAATCTGTATCATCCTATACCCTCCACAAGAATTGCATTTTTTGTAACTGTTCAATCACACAATATAGTCCCAGGTTTTTATTATTATTTTATAAATAATTTTTGTTTCAGTATATCACTGCTTTTTTCTTGCGTCAAGCGGATGTAATATTACAAATTACAGCTGTATAATCTGGGTTTCTTTTATAATATATCCACAGTAAATCTCCTCATTCTTTAAATAGAAAGTAGAAATTCTGTTAAGTTTTCAATAGCATCTGGTTTTTCTGATAGTTCTTTCCCCATCAGTCCCTCTCCCATAATACTAGGATCCGCGCCAAGAGATACAGCGACTCGACTTGAATTCCATACAGCTTCATACATCATTTCCTGATTCTCTTTTGTTACTTTATTGAGAACGTAATAAAATGGTTTTCGAATACTTTCCGATAATTCCCCGATTTTTTTGGAAAGCTGTAGGGATTCATAGGATGGATCTATGATTATCAATATCAAATCTACACCGTTATCAATTCCACGTCCAAAGTGTTCAATACCAGCCTCCATATCCATTAGCGCAAATTGGTCTTCTTTAAGCCTGAGATTTTGGATAAATTGAGTCATAACAGTTCCCATAGCACAAGAACACCCTTCATTTGCCTGATGGATTTTTCCACTGCTCATCAGTTTTACACCGTCCTTCAGACTATAATAATCTTCCGGTATATCATCTATAGTCCAGGTTTCCTCAAAAAACTGATGAGTAAATTTTGATAACATCATATCATTTAAAACATTTTGCTTACCACCGAAATAGTCTGTAAAATCTCTGGGAAGCTTCATACCTAGCTGTCGGTGTAGGCCATAATTAGATTCATCGGAATCAATTACCAAAATTTCTTTTCCTCGTCTGGCTAAAGCCTTAGCCAAAAGACTGGTTACTGTACTTTTTCCACATCCACCTTTTCCACAAACTGCTATTTTCATCTCTATATTTACTCCTTTTCTTTTTTTCTAAATAATAAGTATTACACATGACCATGCTTCAAACTGTTTTCGAAAAATAATTAAATTAATATAATGTCTATTTTGCCATTACATCAAATATCTCCTTAAATGCTTTTTACTCTACTTCCTCCAGTTCTGTTCCTTCTGGAAGAATATATCCGCAGTTATCACATACTCCATCCTCTGCAAGTATCCCGTCTTTCACAAAGACTTCAATGCCTCCCGGTTCATGACAGCGTGGACAATCTAATTCCTGTATCTTTTTCTGATTTCTTACATCCTGGCAATTGGCAAATTCAATTTTACCCATAGTGATTCCTCCATTTTCATTCCATATCAATTTGTCTTCGCAAAAAAGTTCCTACCATACGGGAAAAATTGCTGATATTACGAATATAGGCAAAATCTTTTCCATAGATTCTCTTTTCCACGGAGAGCTCTTCTTCATTCCCTACAAAAATACCAATTACGAAAATTCCCTGATTTCTGGCCCGACGCACCTCATATGCAGTATCTTTCACAGCTCCTTCTCCGTCATAGATCTTGGGCTGGCGGGTTCCTGGTCGTTGTATGCTCATATCACAGGGTTTTCCATCACTTAATACGATTAAAATCTTATTTTTTTCCGGTCGCCCCATGAGAGAGGAAGAGACTGTTTTCAGTGCAAGCCCATCTCTGTTATTGGCATACGCCCGAAATTGAAAGATTCTTTCATTTGTTTCCCTTGGATCTTCATAATCCCGAAATCTCTGAAGTACTGTATATCCCCAGAAAGCACAGTATCCTGTCACCCGATGAGGAATTCCTGCCTGGCTTAATGCTTCACTAATAATATATCCCTGCGCCGCTACCTGAGCCTGTCTGCCAGCTTGGGAACCACTGGAATCAATCAGGACATCTATTACAAACTCAGAATCTTCTGATCTCTTTTTTCTATTAAATAACTTGTCATCGTCTGTTCTTCCAATTTTCCATAACCTTTCAGGAACAAGCTGCCCTGCATCAGATCTGCTGACAAAATCATCCTTTCGGATTATAAGTGCCCGTTTCAGTGACTCTGCCAACACAGAAATATTTCTTTTGATGATCCAGTGATTATTTCCATAATAGGCTTTATTTTTTTCAAACTGCAGCTGAGAAAAACGGTATTGATTATTTTTTATCACAGGGTTCTGTAAAATTCCATCTGTAAGATACAGGATACAGTTTTTGTGGATTCCTGTACAAAATTTCCGGTTGACTCTGGCCTGCTCCGATTCACTTAGATACGATTTTCCGTAATTCAGTTCCACATATTCCCGTATCCGTCGCACTGCCTGTGGATTTATATTCTCCGAGCTTTCCGGAACTTCTTCATTTTCCGGAGAGAAATAAAATCTTTTTTTCTTTTGGTTTCTGATATCCAGACTCATCATCTTTTTTTTGATATTAGAAAGATATTTTTGAATGATGTCTTCCATCTGTTCATCCGTCATGCATTCCTGCCACGCGTCATTGGCCAATGCCATATCCGGTAAATTCAGAATCTTCTCCAGATTTCCATTCTTTTTTTCAAAAGAGGGATCCAAAACATGATTATAAATCTCATCTATCACGTTTATGACATCTTCCGTATTTTCTGCATCCTTCAGAGAAAGAATCTTGTACAATGCAATCTCTGCCTGCGGATCCATTCCCTCATCGTCTGTGTTCTTCAGAACATGCCTTATATACAAAAGCCTAATCCTGTGAATCAGGTCTGTTCCAGCATTATCTGATATCTGCTCTTCCTCGGCCTTTTCCAATTCTCCGAATGCCTGTTCTCTGATTTCCTTTGTTCCCAAACGTTCTCGAATGATAAAACGATTCACTGCAGCATCCATGCATAATCCGGCAATAGGCAAAAGCATATCTTCCCCAGCAGAAAAATGTAATTTTTTCATCAAATACATGCCAAGTTTCTTCTGATCAAAATATCGTGCAAAGGCACCCTGCTTCACTGCCTCATACAGAACCGTTTGTTTTGAATAAACATATTTTTCTGTGTCCGGTTCAAATTCCATATCATAATCACCACTGACTGTCCAAAAAATATTTCTGATACGATTGCTGATCTCCAGACGATGTTCTTCCAGTTGTTCCGCCGGCCATCTGACATCCTCCATACAAGTTTACCCCCATATGTCTTTTCCGGTCCAGGAAGATGGGATTCTGGTAGAAACCACATCTTCTATGATCTCTTTTTCAAATACATCAAAACTTTTATTTATGATCCCCATCTGGATTGCATCAATTGGAGAAAGTCCGCTTTTTGTTGCTTTTACAGCAGAAACCAATCCTCTCAGGTCAAGAGATTTTGTTGAGATTTCTCCATGATAAGCTTTGATCTGCAAATCCAGAAACAGTCCTGCAAAAGCTTTCAGTGCACTTTTTTCCCCATCTGGAAAATGTTGTCTTAATACAAAAAGGACACTATCCTCATCCATTTCAGGCATATCAATTACCATAAACCTTGAAACCAATGCTTCATTTAGCTCTCTGGTACCTGCGTAACCATAATTCATCGTGCCGATAAATCGTGTTGCCGGATGAAGTAAAATCCTGTTATATCCTGGAATATCGATTCTGCGCCGATGATCCAGTGTGGCATGCAGTACAGAAACCGCATCATTTTTTGCCATATTGATTTCGTCCAGGATTCCAAATCCTCCAAATTCCGCGCATTGGTAGATAGGGCCTTTCCGAAGGCTAACCTCATTATTTATAAAGGTATCCGTTCCAATCAGATCGGCACTGTCTGTATTTACATGAAAAGAAATGTCGTATTCCGGTCTTCCGAATATCCATGCCAGTGTCTCACATAGTACATTTTTTCCTGTAGCTTTCGCACCGGAAAGTAACAGGTTATCTCCCTGAAGAAGCGCTGCTATTGACATTTCCAGAATCTTTTTCCCATAAAATAGGATATCCGGTTTTTCTACCCGTTCCTTTACCTGATCCTCTACCTCATAACGCATGTGAAAATCTCTCAGTTCTCCAATCAGTTCCTGCGCTATCTTCTGGTCTTCTAAATATTTTTCTATTTCTGTCCAATGATTTCTCATGAAGCTTTTCCTTTCTTTGCAATTATAGCAATCCTCGTAAATAATGCATTTAAGACAGTTCAGCAGAGTGCGAAAGACAAGGAAGATATCTGCAGGCGTGCTGACGCACGGCAAAGATATCTGACGCAGGATTTCACACTCTGATGGGCTGGATTAAGATGCATTATTTCAGAGGATTGCTATAGTTATATCAAATCAGATAATATTTCTGTTTACTCAATCTTCAAACTTTCAATCCTCCAACTCACAATCCTAACTTCTTTACAATTTCTCCCAGTGCACTTCTTACAGGAGAATCTTTCGGAAGCCGTATGATCGGCTTTCCATCGCAGTCATACTGATAAACCTGGTTATCATGAGGCACCACCCCTAACAATTCCAGTCCCTGATTTCGAATTTCTTCCAGAGTTCCGGCATCCAGTTTTCCATCCGGAACACGATTCACGATTAATCCAGTCTTCTGTGGTTTAAAGTTTAACTCCTTCATCAGCTTTGCAATACGTCCGGCTGCCTGAACACCTCTTCTGGAACAGTCACTTACAAGAATCGCAACTTCCATCATTGGCAGGATTCCTCTGCTGATATGTTCCATACCTGCTTCGTTATCAACCACAATATATGGATAATGACCTTGCAGTTTCTGAACCTGGGTCTGCACAAGACCATTTACAAAACAATAGCAGCCCTGTCCCTGGGTTCGCCCCATTACCATCAAATCATAATCGTCTTCTTCTGCAATTGCATCGGAAAGACGCATTTCCAGATAAGCCTGTTTTGTCATTCCTGCCGGAATCTGATATCGTGGATCAACTCCTGCACGTTCAATCTCTTCTCTCAGTTCTCCGAGTGTAATCTCCGGTTCAACGCCGAGCACTTCATTCAAATTCGCATTTGCATCTGCATCTACAGCTAAAACCGGATGTTTTCTATTTTCACATAAATATTGAATTAACAATCCACAAAGGGTTGTTTTCCCTACGCCACCTTTTCCTGATACTGCAATTACATGTCCCATGTTTTTCCTCCTAAAATTCTGAACAATCTGTTGACTTTTTCTTTAAACCTCATTATAGTTGTTACTATATAAATTACAATAATCAATCTGTGAGATTTGTATGGTTACTCAACACATCAGAAAAATTGTTGAGAAATTATATGATACTAACTAATACAGGAGTATATAATGTCAGAAAAAACGAGAAAACAAGATCGCCGTACCCGCTATACCAGGCAAACCATAAAAGATACGTTCTTAGAGTTGTTAAATCAGAAAAGTTTTACGAAAATTACAGTTACAGAGATCTGCAAAAATGCTGAAATCAACCGTGGCACTTTTTATCTTCATTACTACGATATCCATGATGTATTATCAGATATTTTTAATGATATGACTCAGGATATGTTAACAACTGTAGATCATTTATTCTGTCTAAATCAAAAAAGCTGTTCCTATCCGTTCTGTCAGAAAATACAGATGGAATCACAATACAGGGCACTGTTTCTGGATGATGCAATTGCCCCTATTCTTCTGGAAAAAATAGCAGAAAATACAAAAGAAGGCTATGTGACCTGGCTTATGTCACACAGCCTCCTGACCTTTGAACAGGCAGAATCGGTTTTTTATTTTCAAATGAATGGCTGCCTTTCCATCAACAGACTGATGCTCCGCAATCACTGTAATGACTGGAAACAGATTCAGACAGTAATCGACAAATTTATCAAAGCCGGGTTGGAAAGTTTTCTGATTCATGATCAGAGAGAAGAAAATGCTTCCGATAATTTTTGCAGCAAAATTTCTCCAACTGTTACCGCATCTTCTACACTCAGATAATGATCGGCATGATCCTGAAGAAATATTTTGCCAGATACAGGAAATTCTTCATCTGCAAACCATATCTTTAAAGTTACCGGATATCTTGGCAGGACTGGAAAAACAGCACACAGATCCGCCTTTGTCTCTGTGAATTCTGCACCCAGGTTTTTACATGCTTTCTGAATTTTCTCAGGATCTTTATCCTGCAAAAGCTTTTCCAGTTTCTGCTCTGCAGTCCGGTCAAACTTGGTTCCTCGAATCAATCCATCTTTCAGGTTACCAAAAGTAATGAGCTTCTGTGAGCCTTCTGTGCCATCGGCCATATCCAGATAATGCAGCAATATCAGATAATGCCATTCATCCATATCTGCGTTAATATAAAACTCAGGAAGTTGAATTTCAATCACTTCATGAAAGCTCGGTACCTCAAGCATATTTTGACTGCTATGAAAAACAGCCCCACTTTTTGCAGCAATCTCCTCTCCGGAACGATTTTGCAGCCGTCTTACTGCTGCCTGCAGCATTTCCTGAAATGCACGATTTTCTGTTTGATTTTTGTATTCCATAAGTTCTCCTTTGTGAATATTTTATCACATCATATAATAATCAATGTTTATGCAAGGATTTTGGTGGTTTCATAAATCTGGCTTTGTCCGGATTCTCTTTCATCCATTCCCGGGCAAAATCCATTACCTCAGTCATAGTTTCATAATCTTTTCCACAAAAACAGCAACTTGGGCATGTTGGACATGGCCATCCCTTATTTTTGAATCTGCATGCGTCTAAATGTCGGTATGCTCTTAATAAATTTGCTTCATATTCTTCTTTAGACTGTGAAGCTTCCCTGTTTTCACGATAATAAAGGTGATACATTTTTTTAGTCATATGTTTTTTGATTCTGGTATATAAATTTCCTTTTAATTTGTCCACAATCAGCATATTATACAATCCTCCGTAAGTTTCATTCCTGTGTTGACTTTTCCTTTACATTTCATTATAGTTGTAATTATATTATTTACAATCATCAAAATAAAAAATATGTACAGTTTCTCAACACATTAAAAAGAGCTGTTGAGAACTTGGAAAGTTTTAGACAAACCAGAAATATTTTCGCCTCAAAAATGTAAAACCAAAATCATTATATCATACTACAAGGAGTTTCTTATCATGAAATACTCAACGAAATTAAGCGATACTGTCCATGTAATGGTTCTGATTGCTATCAACCAGGAAAAATCTCTCTCCAGCGCCTCAATTGCAGAAAGTGTCCATACAAATCCCGGCTTTGTACGCCAGCTTATGTTAAAACTAAAAAAAGCCGGACTTATGACCAGTGTAGCCGGACATGCCCGTCCTTCTCTTTCAAAACCAGCAGACCAGATTACATTGCTGGATATTTATAAAGCAGTTGAAGGCGAGAAACCGCTGCTTCATTTAGATACTCATACCAATCCAGATTGTGGCGTTGGCATTAACATTCAGTTATCTTTGCAGGGATTCTATAATGAAATCCAAAAAACTGCTGAAGAAAAAATGAATACGATTACTTTACAGGATATCATAGATACCTATTATCAGCGAACATCCATGCAAAATGATTTACAAAACATTATATGACAGGAGAATATTCTTATGCATCGCATAATTTTTCGGAACAGCTTTTCATACCAGATGATGGACAGGGTTATTCTCTATAAAAGTATCAAAGAGATCATTCCTTCTCCTTGATATAGTGTTTGTATCAAAAGAATTCCATTTTTGCACAAAAAAAAGCTATAAGACTCCATTTTTTGAAATCTTATAGCTTTGCTATTAATGATATTATTGTCCAGCGAAGGAATAATGTTGACAGTTCTGTTGGCTAGGTGATATGCAATTGTTCTGCTGTTTTTGAAATTATATCATGGGACTGTGCTAGAGCGTGTTTAACTCATGGTCAACACCTCTCATCCCTTTTCGCACAATGAAATTTCTAATCTGTTCTTCACAGTCCAAAAATGGTTTTATCGGTTTAATGCTTTTTCTGTCATTTTTTATCTGCTATAAAAATCTGTGTATATGGAAAAACGGAGGCCCCTCAAGTCCTCCGTCCCCAAAATAAAATATTCTCTTTACCATTTAATCTCTCTAATATCTCTGCAGCTTCATCACCGATATTTCCAAATACGCGTTCTGGTTTTCCGAGGAAAAATCCCTGGCCGTAATGCACTCCCAGGCTGTGCAGACATTCCAGCTCCTGTGCTGTTTCTATCCCTTCTGCAATCAGAATTGCTCCTGTTGCATTACAGTAATCCAACAGGAGTTTCATCATGATCTCTTTTTTCTTATCCTTGTGGATATCCCTTACCAGTTCTATATCCGCTTTCAGATAATCAGGTGTGGTATTTACCACACGGTTTAATCCTGAATGTCCTGCTCCCACATCATCCAATGCTATCTCATATCCCTGATCTGCATAATGTTTCATGATCTGCTGCAATATCTGGTAGTTTTCTATGTCTGATCTCTCTGTTATTTCGAATACAATATCAGAAGCAGGAACCCCAGCCTTCATAGCCTTACGATTTGTAAATCCCTGTATAAACGCTTTATCCTGAATAATATTTCCATCAACATTAAGAAATAATTTTACTTTCTCCGGTTTTGCAACTGCTGCCTTCAGAGCTTTGTTTCTGCATAGTTTTTCTAATTTCCACACGCATCCCAACTGTTCAGCAATCACAAACAAATCTGAGATCGTAAGTGTCGTACTGCTTCTGTCTATACGGCTGAGTGCCTCATAGCCGGACACCCTGCCTGTCTGCAAATTGACGATTGGCTGAAACACCGGATATATGGCTTTTCTCTCTAATATCTTATAGAATTCATCTGCTTTGTTTACTTTCATCGTTTTATGATCCCTCCTGCCAGAATCACTTTTTCAATGCTTTTCCTGAAATAAAGAAGGCTCCCGCCAGTGAGGTAAAGGGAACTGTAAGGATTACTCCCATACTTGCAGAAATCCCCTGCATCAGTTCGATTCCAATAGAATACATATTAATGATCTGATGATAGGAATAATTATAAGCAAAAATAAATACCAGTGTGTTGAGAGAGCCACCTGCAAAAGCAAGAATCAGCGTGTTTGACATAGTTCCCATCATATCTTTTCCAACATTCATGCCGCTTTTAAACAAGTCCCACATTCCAAGATCCGGGCGTCTGCTGTATATTTCCTGTAAAGTAGAGGCAATAGACATTCCTACATCCATTACTGCTCCTAGTGATGCGATCAGGATCCCTGCAAACAGAAGTTCATTTATTTTTATAGCTGTTTTCTCTTCCAGGTAAATCAACTCTTCAATATCACTTACATTATAACCTGTGATCTGAGTTACTTTTCCAAATATTCCTGCAAATATAACAGCCATTACAACACCGGTTACAGTTCCTGAAATTGCAGTTAATGATTTAACAGAAATTCCGGAAATCAGATAAATTGTTACTACAGTGGTTATAACGGCAACAACTACCGCTGAAAAGATTGGCGAAACACCTCTGTATATCATCGGAAGAAACAGAAACAGCACACATACAATGGTAAAGCCCAGCCCCATTACAGATGCCGCACCTTTTTTTCCACCGATCAGGATAATTGCCAGAAGAAACACTGCAATCATAAAATATAAGGAAAATTCACGGTCAGCACTATATACAGATGCAATGACTTCACCCTGTGATTCACTGACCAGTGCAATGACTTTCATAGCCTTTTTACAGGTTGCACCAAACAGATAGCTGGAAGAACTAATTGCTTCCACTTTTTCGTTCTTAAATTTGCCGGAACAGAGTCGCAGCCTGACTGTCTGATTACCTACTCTGTTTCCGTTTTCTGTAAGGTTATCTGAAATAACCTCTGTTACTACTGCTTTCTCAAAGGTTCTGCCCTCTGTAGAAAGAAGTTCTGTTTTTTCGATCTTATTATATTGCATCAGAAAAATGAGGAAAAGGATGCCTGCGATCACCAGGCACCCTCTCCGAAGGAAATTTTTGTTTAACATTATTTTGCTTTCACCTTAATTGTTTTGCTTGCTGCACCATACACGTTCTTGTCTGAAACTTTGGTAAATGCTTTTACTCTTACATAGTAAGTTTTTCCTTTGGACAGATTTTTAAGAGTATATGTAGTTTTTGCTGTACGGTAAGTAGTTACCTTTTTGAATGAAGAATCTGTGGAAACCTGAATTGCATAGCCGGAAACTTTTCCACCTGCTTTTCCGATCGTAACAGTGGCTGTTCCGGATTTTCCGGCTTTCACAGTTTTTAACACTGCTTTCTTTGGCACAATCTTAAATGTTACGGTCTGTGTTCCTGTATACTTTCCGATTCCATTGATGGTTGCTTTTGCCAGACCTGTATTTTTGTTATCTGTATAGGTAACTGTGTAGTCTTTTCCTGCCTTTAAGGTCTTTCCATTCAGAGTTACTTTAAGAGCCGGCTGGATCTGTTTTTCTGTATAAATCTGATTCTTCACTTTCCCTACAGATGCAGATTTAATATCTTCTTTCACACCTTTTTTAATCGTAAAGGTTTCATCAATTTTCTGGTCATTATCTGTACGATAAGTATTGATTGTAAATGTATTATCTGTTACATCAATAACAGAATAAGTCGGAACATCTTCCTGCCATCTGTTTGCAATATAGCTCTGCATTCTTGGTACAAGATCATAATACTTGCTTCCTGATGAAGAGTTTGCTGTCATATAGAGAATACCATCCGGATTTACAACTGTCTCACCCTTTTCTGTATCCTCTATCGCATCCTTATCCATGACTGCATTCAGATAATTCAGATAAGCCACATCAGCCGGTTCCTTTGAATCTGCGGAAATATTTGCCGGTGCTTCATATCTTGTAGCCGGATTTTCTCCTGCATCCATATCCTTGTCCAGCTCTGCATCAAACTCATCATCCGTATATTCTACAGTTTTATGTCCACCCTCAAGAATATGGGTACGGGAATATGCATGATCGTGTCCTGTAAGAACAACATCTACATCATTTGCTTCAAAATAGGGTACCAGTGTATATCTGAGGTTTGTGATCTCCGGCTCATTGGAATGCTCTGCAGAACCATAAATATCCTGATGTAAAGTTACGACTCTCCAGGTACAGTTTGGATTTGCAGCAATCGCCTGTTCCATGAACTGTTTGTGTTCAGCAGCATTGGTATCCTGTGTATTGAGCATCATAAACAGAGTGTTTCCATATGTGAAATAATAATCTCCACACATTGGAGAGTATAGGAACATTGAGAAAAAAGTTCAATAGACTTTACTGAGGTTTAACTATATTTAACATAAGTCTTACGCTACTGTTCGCTCCGTTCTCAGTAATGTCCTGACAATAAGGTGCACCTGCAAGAAATTCAGCTCAAAGCGCTTTCCTCAGACAGGCTTTGACACACTCCATGCACAAAATACATTCTGTTCCGTTTTTCCGTTTTCTGGAATTATCGATTATATCAACATTCATCGGACAAACTTCCCCACAATAAAAGCTATAAACATAATTTTTTCCATATTCCCTACGTGATTCAGAAAAAGCTGCACCACGAAAAGAAACGAAAATGCTTAAGCTGAAAAAGCAAAAGCCCAACAGCAATCGATGTTCCAAAGGGTTCCAGATATTTGTCAGACCAATTTGCCATAAGTACCAGAATATCAGGATTTACGAAAGCAATTTATAGTAGATTTTGGCATATACATTTCGATTTTTTTTGAGTATAATAATTCCGAAAAAGTACTTTGACAGTAAATAAAATGCGACATCATTGCACAGGAGGCATGGGATATGATTATTACAATAGCAAGACAGTGCGGAAGCGGCGGACATGAAATAGGAAAAGAACTGGCTTCCAGACTTGGACTGGAACTCTATGACAGAAAGAAGCTTGAAGAAGAGGCAAAAAAACTGGGAAAACTTGACGAGAACAAAGAATTTTTTCAGGAAAAAGCAGTAAACAGCCTGCTCTACAGTATCGCTGTAAGCTACGGAGCAAGCAATCCGATGGAAAGATCTTTTGAACTTATACGTGAACTTACACAACAGAAATCCGCCGTAATCATCGGCCGCTGCTCAGGAGCAATCTATGCAAATGATCCTGATGCAACTACAATTTTTCTTCACGCAGATAAGGACTGCCGTATCAAACGTGTAATGAAGCGAGACGGCATTGATGAGAAAAAAGCTGTGAAACTGATAAAAGAAGTGGATGAGAAAAGAGCATCCTTCCACAAATTCTGTACAGGCAAAGAATGGGGAGACGCCGGTCAGTATCAGCTGTCTATTGATACCGGAAAACTTGATATTTCCGATGCAGCGGACATGATCATAAATTATATCAACGCTAAAAACAGATTATCCTTCTGATCACGCTTTTCTTTACGCACATATGCCTGCCCTATGTTTTCAAACACTAACCATAGGGCAGGCATTTTTTATTTAGAGCGTGTTTGAAAAATGCTTTACGCAAGATGTGCGTCACAATTTGTGGGAGATTTTGTTCGGATGAGGGCGTCGTAGTGGGCTACGACAACCGAATTCGGACAAAATATACCGCAAAGTGGGGCGTGCAGATTGCGGGAATGATTTTTCAGACACGCTCTAGCACATATTATTTCACAGAAATATGTTCTCTTGATTTGTCAGCAATCTCTTTTTTAATCTTTTCTACAAATTCATCCAGTGGAAGAACGTTAGTTTCTTTTTCTCCGTGGAGACGGAAAGAAACACTACGATTATCTTTTTCATTAAATCCGATAACCAGCAGATAAGGTACTTTCTGTACCTGACCCTCGCGCATGCGATAGCCAAGCTTTTCAGAACGGTCATCAAGTTCTACACGAACGCCAGCTTCTTCTAATGCGTCAACGATTTCTTTTGCATAAGCATTTAATCCATCATCATCTGTTTTTACAGGGATAACACGAGCCTGGACAGGGGCAAGCCATGTTGGCAGATTTCCTTTTGTTTCTTCCAGAATATAAGCCATAAAACGATCCAGAGATCCCAGGATAGCACGATGCAGTACAACCGGTGTCTTCTTTTCGCCATTGCTGTCAATGTAATACAGATTGAATTTAGCTGGCAGACAGAAGTCTAACTGGCAGGTAGAAAGAGTGATCTCATTACCGATAGCCGGCTGAACATTTACATCCAGTTTCGGACCATAGAATGCAGCTTCACCGATTTCTTCTGTGTACTCAATTCCGATATCATTTAAAACATGACGCAGCGCATCTTCTGCTGTATTCCACATCTCATCATCATCATGATATTTTTCTTTGTTCTCAGGGTCACGGAGAGAAAGAACACAACGATAATTAGTAATACCGAAATCTTTATAAGTATCAAAAATTAATCTGACAACTTTTGTAAACTCATCCTTGATCTGCTCTGGTGTTACAAACAGATGGGCATCATTCTGGCAGAAATGACGGCCACGTTCGATACCTTTTAATGTACCGCTGCTCTCATAACGGAAGTCATGAGCAATTTCACCGATACGGATCGGCAGGTCTTTGTAGGAATGTCTTCTGTTTGCATAGATCATCATATGATGCGGACAGTTCATTGGTCTGAGGACAAAGGATTCTCCTTCCATTTCCATAGGAGGGAACATGTTCTCTTTGTAGTGATCCCAGTGACCGGAAGTTTTGTAAAGATTTACAGTACCAACACAAGGAGTCATAACATGGAGATATCCCAGTTTTCTTTCTTTATCCTTGATGTAGTTTTCAAGCTCCTGCCAGATTGTATAACCTTTTGGAAGGAACATCGGAAGACCACGTCCAACAAGATCGTCTACCATAAACAGGTTCATATCTTTACCGATCTTTCTGTGATCTCTTTCTTTGGCTTCCTCTAATAACTGTAAGTGTGCATCCAGCTCTTCCTGTGTCGGGAAACATACACCGTAAATACGCTGAAGCATTTTATTCTTGCTGTCACCTTTCCAGTAAGCACCGGAATGACGGATCAGCTTGAAGTATTTACATAATTTTACATTGTCTACATGAGGTCCACGACAGAGGTCTGTGAAATCACCCTGATCGTAAACTGTGATATTGCCATCGTCAAGATCTCCGATTAAGTCCAGTTTGTAAGGATCATCTTTGAACATTTCCAGAGCTTCTTCCTTGGAAACTTCACGGCGAATAATCTTTTTACCGGATTTAACAACCTTTTTCATTTCCTTTGTAATCTTTTCGATGTCTTCATCACGGATAACATCATCGCCAAGATCGATATCATAGTAGAATCCTTCTGCTACAACAGGTCCTACCCAGAATTTGGCATTTGGATAAAGATGCTTAATTGCCTGTGCCATGACATGGGCGCAAGAATGATTGAGTGTGTTTAACTGCTCATTTTCTTTGAAATTTACCATTTGTATTCTCCTTTTTAATTTTTTATGAAATGATGTCAGAGTTAAAAGGTATTTTTCCCTGACTTGCTATAGAAATGAAAAAAGCACCCATAGACTTATAATACATGATCTAAGGGTGCTTGCACACGGTTCCACCTTAATTTTTACTCTTACAGCCGATAACGGGGCAACACGGTAACGCTTCGGAATTCATCCTTCTGCGCACAGCTTCGAAGTGGTCTTCATGTAATCCGTTCTCAAGAAACTTCCAGCAAATGTTTCTCTCTCTGTCAGAACCTGACTGCACTACTTTCTTCATCAACGCTTTTATGGGTACTTTTCATTTTTTGACTTAACCCATTATAATATAGTTATCACTTTAATTCAACGGATTTTTTGAAAAAAATCACTCAATCTATACAGAATAAGTTACTGTTCACTCCGTGCCCAGTAACACGCTTCGCGATGCACAGAATTTATGCTAATCGCATAAATTCGCGCGGTATGTCTCCTGATTCCATTCCCGGAATCTGTCCTTTTTTCTGCAGATAAAAATGAGTCACGATCCCGTATCCTGATGCCGCTGCACCAACTTCTTTTAAAAGCTGTACACTGCTTTCTCCGTTCTCCAATAAAAGCTCTCCGCTTCCATCCTGCCATGTATAAAGAGAACTCACCGCCCTACCGGAAGCATCTACATACAGCATCCCATGCATCTGCCCGGTAAAGTCGATTCCATCAGGCAGACCATATTCTTTTTCCATCCGGTTGGCAAGCTCTGTCACAATCTCATAAATACGCTCCGGATCCTGTATCTTCTGCTCAGGTATCTCACTTTTCAGAAAAGAGCGATGCTCTACAGTTTCCCTTGCGATCATTTTCCCTGTATCTGCCTCTGTCAGTACCATACTGATCGTAGTTGTACCGATATCAATTCCCATTACTTTCATTCTCTATTTCCTCTGTCTCATTTTTCACTGCAAAGAAAAAAATGCCGCTGCCATATAAACTAAAATAGAAACAATACAGTAAAGCGAATTGGTAGTAGATGCATATGCACTGCTCTCTTTCTTCTTCAAAAATGTCTGAAGACTGAAAGTAGCGGGTGCTGACATATACATGATAACTGCCAGCTTCAGAAGTCTTGAACTTCCCACAAAGTACTTCACTGCCAGCAGAACGCCTGCCATCATAATTGCCTGCAGACATATACGCATGATAATCGTCTTAATACATGGTTTTATCAGTTCCGGTGTCAATTCTATGCTGTATCCTACGGTCAGAAGAATAATAGAAGAAACAGACACTGTCAAAATATTTTCCACACTCAGATAAGTTCCTCCGGCCGGTCCTGCGATCAGTTTGTTAATAACTCCGGATAACCCCGCAATAATTCCCAGAACACTCGCCACAAATGCAGGTGTCTTTAAAGCACTGAGAAACAAATTTTTGATATTAAATTTCTCTCCGTTTTCCGTCTGCCCCAAAAGTCCCATATAAATGCTGAATCCAAAAAGTAATCCCGCAATATCAAGTACTGCGATATGGGACAGATTTTCACTGCCGCATAAACTGGTATATAAAGGATACGCCATCATGCCACCTTCATAAACACAGACCATAAATGGAAGATATTTTCTATATGTCTCTTCCATAAATGGTTTCAACAAAAAGCCGATTCCAAAAGAAATGACCAGCATCACAAACATGATCAGAACAAGAATTCCTGTTTCACTGCTGTACTCTGCAGTTGCCAATGCATGAAAGATTGCTACCGGCAGCATAATATTCGTTACCAGAATTTTCATATTGTCAATGCCATTCTGATTCAGTAACTTTCTTTTTCTGCACCCCATTCCCAGCGCAACCATAACAAGCACCGGCAAAATAATCTCTAAAATTTCCATATGTATTTTCCTTTTCCTGCTATCTTATTGTTTTATCTTTTGTATTTCACATTTACCGCTTTTTTACAATTCTTCCACCTTACATGCATGTTCTTTTGTCTCTTTATCATAGCTGATTCCTACTGCCAGAATTCGCCCTGTATATTGAGATTTTTCCGCCGTTTTTCCTTTAAATCGAAGTGCGTATTCTCTTTCTTTTATCTGATCAATTGCCTCTTCCGGCGTATGGTCTACTTTTAATTCCAATATAATACAGTCCTGATCATATCTTACCGGATAAAAAATGAAGTCTACATATCCCTTCCCTGTTTTATCTTCCCGTTCAACTTTGTACTGATCTCTGGCAGCCAGATATACAAGATTAACAATTGCAGAAAGTTCCGTTTCATTATTATACGATAAAATCGGCACTTCTGTATTATGTGCATATTGAATAATACCTGCCATAGTTTCTGTATCCCCGGCAAGAGTAGCCTGTAGCATTTGTGATGAAATATTTGCAAGACGATAAACATAGCCCAGCGATTTCTCTTTTTTCATCATCGCAGCATAACTTCCCATGAGTTCTTTATTTGGAATAAACACCATTCCATTCTCATATGTCAGAAGTCCATACACAACCATTGCTGAATATATTTCTTCTTTTGTCTTTAATTCCTGCGCAGTAGCCGCATATTCCTGTATCCCCGAAGGTATTCTTTCCCCGGCAAACATTAATGTAAGGTCATTCTGAATTTCGTCTATATTATTTCTGATATATGTGAAAATAGAATCATATTTGCCGGAGCTTACCCAGTAATTGGACAATTGATTATCTGTCAATGCACACACTACTGAACGTGGATTGTACAATCTTTCACCTGCCGCCGTATAATACCCGTCATACCACTCCCGCAGGCTTTCACGGGTAATCTGCGGTTTCTTTGTGCTCTTTAAATATCGTTGATAAAGCATATCTACCTCATCATCAGAAAAGCCAAAGTATTCACTGAACCTGACCCGGGTCGCCATGTTATATTCCAGAAACATATTCAATTCAGAACCATCTGAATATTTTGCAATCGGAAGAACTCCTGTCATATATGCCAGTTCTACATAACTCTGTCCTTTCAGTAAAAGCTTCAGAAAGAGCAAATAGTTTTCTCTGTCCTTTTCCGTAACAAAATCCATATGAAAAACAGCATCCCACTCATCTATTACAAATATAAATTTATGTCCGGTTCTGTTAAACACCAAAGACAGAATATCCCAGACTGCTATATCTGTTTCTACGTCAATTTCCGGATATGCATCTCTGATATCTTTGATCAGTCCATCCTGGATTCTGGTTATATAATCCCGATAGCAGTGACATTCCCTTGGCATTTCACTGAAATCAATATATATAACATCGTGCTTTCCAGTCTGATATTTGTATTGCTCATATTTTGATATATGGAGGTTATCAAACAAAGATTTCTCATCTGAAATTTCAAAAAAAGCAGCTATCATATTCGCCATGATTGTTTTTCCAAAACGTCTTGGACGGGTGATACAAAAAAATCTCTGTTCCTGCTGCAGCGCCGGAATCAATTCTTCCAGTATTTCAGATTTATCCACAAAATAAGTTCCGTTCATAACGGTTTTATATTTATCGTACGGTTCTCTGCTGTTTAGAAACTGTCCCAAATCTGTGACCTCCTTTTGATTGATAATATGAGTATATTCTTTTTTCTGCCATGGTGCAACAATTATCATACATTCCGCTTTCTGGACAATAGTTACCATTCAACCAACCATTCTCTCACTATTTCTATTTTTTAGAAAAATTCAGATTGCACTTGATTTGTAAACGCTCTATAATATCCCTGATTTCAATTTATACTAAAAATTATACCAAAAATGACAGGAGATAATTTTATGCATATCAGTATTCTTCTCATGGAGCAGATCGCAGAGCTTTTTCTTATGATCTTCATGGGATTTTTAATTGTAAAAACAGGGCTTTTAAAAGATGATGACAGCAAAGTTTTATCCAAAATCGTCCTATATCTGATCATTCCCTGCGTGATCATCAATGCATTTCAGGTAGATTACACCATGGATACGGTCAAAGGACTGCTCATTGCTCTTGCAGCATCTGTCATGATTCAGATAATTCTTCTGATCATTCTTTCAGTCCTTGGAAAACTTCTACATTTAAATGAGGTGGAAATCGCTTCTGTATATTACTCCAATTCAGGAAATCTGATCGTACCGATCGTAACATTTATTTTAGGCCAGGAATGGGTACTGTACGGATGTGTTTTCATGAGTGTGCAGCTTGTCTTTCTCTGGACACATTGCAAAAAGATTATTAGCCGTGAACCATCTTACGACTGGAAGAATTTTCTGACATTGCTCTGCCAGTTCATCCAGATCCACATCGCCATATTTCTCATTAATTTCCCTTTCTGGATAATAAGTAAGCGCACCCATACCTGATTTTCCAACAATTGCCAGACGATCCAAGACCGTCAGTTTATCTGGATTTTGTTTATGTGCACGCAGTAGACAATTTAACAATAATCTGCCCCAATTATCTGGTAAACTGTCTGCAAATACTCCAAATAATCCGTTAAAATAATCCTTTGTCGGGACAAAAACCTGTTCTTTAAGAGGAAGTGAAAATGGACTGATCGGGAAGCCGTTTTCAATCCATTCTTCACTGTATTGAAATGCCGCTTTATGATCCGCAGTCATAGCCAGTGTTCCCACAAGTTTTCCATCATAAAGTACCTGTAATGCATTACCTTGTTTCATTTATGACCTCCTGAATATTCTTATATGGCACATGTGTAAAAATATTTCTAAGTTCATCTGCAATGTCCAATGCCATGGCAATTTTTGTCAGTGATATCAATGATATCTGTCCTGTTGTTTCAAATCTTTTAATTGAACCGTAGCTTACTCCGCTCATGGAAGATAATCTTTCCTGAGAAATAGAGCGTCGTTTTCTGATGTTACGCACTCTTTGTGCAAGTTTCTGATCCAGTTCCTCTGCTGTTTCCCATACAAGCTGCTCCATTGTTTCTCCTTACTTTACGGATAATATTTTATCCAAAACCACACTATTCCATCCAAAATAGCCAATATTTTATCTGATATCATTCTATCATTTATTTATTCATAAATCAATCTTCCATTTGCTTCTTTGCTATATATTATCTGCCAAAAAGAAATGGATTTTCCTCTCATATTTTTTATCAAAATTCTTCTACATTCTATCTTTACGAATAGTCAATAAAAATTTTATTAAATCTTCTTGACTTAGAGTATGCTTTATGCATTACACTAGAATTATTATATACGAGGAGGAAATCAATAATGAAAACTCGAAGATTAGGGAAAACCGGACTGGAAGTAAGTGAGATTGGCTTCGGTGGAGAATGGCTGGAGCGCCATCCGGAAGAAGAGGGAATTGAACTGATCCACTATGCATCTTCTAAAGGAATCAACATCCTTGACTGCTGGATGGCAGATCCGAAATCCAGAGATATCATTGGAAAAGGAATCAAGGATAACCGCAGTGAATGGTTTATTCAGGGACATATCGGTTCCACATGGAAAGATAACCAGTATTACCGCACCAGAGATATGAAATATGTCCGTCCTGCATTCGAAGACTTGTTAAAAAGACTGCAAACAGATTATATTGATCTCGGTATGATCCACTACATAGATTCCGAAGAAGAATGGGAAAATATCCAGCATTCTGATTATATGGACTATGTCATGGAATTAAAGAATACCGGCGTGATCCGCCATATCGGTATGAGTTCACACAACCCGAAAGTAGCTATCAAAGCCGCTGAATCTGGCTTTGTGGAAATGATTCTCTTCAGCATCAACCCGGCATTTGATATGCTTCCTGCAAGTGAAAACATCGATACCATGTTTGCAGAAGAATTTGATTCAAATCTGAAGGGAATTGATCCGGAACGTGCCCGCTTATACAAAGTCTGTGAACAGAATGACGTAGGAATCACCGTTATGAAAGGCTTCGCAGGCGGCAGACTTTTTGACGAGAAGCGTTCTCCATTCGGTGTCACTCTCACCCCGGTCCAGTGCGTCCACTACGCCCTGACCAGACCTGCAGTCTGTTCCATTATGTGCGGCTACGATACCAAAGAACAGGTAGATGCAGCAGTCGCATATGAAATTTCTTCCGAAGAAGAAAAAGACTACGCATCCGTACTTGCCAATGCACCTCTTCACTCCTATCGCGGAGAATGTACCTACTGCGGTCACTGCAAACCTTGTGTATCCGACCTGGATATTGCCATGATCAACAAATTCTACGATCTGGCAACCATGCAGCCTAAAGTACCTGCAACTGTTCAGTCCCATTATGAACTTCTGGAGCACAAAGCATCTGAATGTATTGGATGCCAGGCATGCGAATCCCGCTGCCCGTTTGGTGTTCCGATTGCAGAACGAATGAAGAAAACTGCTGAATTATTTGGATGCTAGACTAATTAGATATTATCTCTGTAGTCTAATATCCAGTTCTGCTTTGATGATATCACAATAATAAAGAGACTTACTGTTTTCTGAAAAACATTTTTCAGGAATATGTAAGTCTCTTTGTTATTTTTTATATATGCCAACCACGTCAAGGTTTTTATCAAATGTATAGCCAAATCTGCATACAGATAAGTAATCTAGATAAACTTTTCTATTACTGTTTATTCATTCTCACTACTCTGGTACACACCCTCTCCACCAGCTCCGCATCATGACTGACCACGATCATCCCAATTCCCCTTTTCTGAGTTTCTTCTATCAGAAAATGCCAGATCTGGCTCTGAGTAATGAGGTCCAGCATAGTACTGATCTCATCCGCCAAAAGAAACCGGGTTCTTTTTCCTAATGCTCTTGCAATGCAGAATCTCTGTAATTCTCCTCCTGAAAGTTCTGTCGGAAAACGGTTCAGCCAGTCTGGTTCAATTCCCAACTTTTCCATAAGCTTCGGATCTATCTGGTCACCTTCTTCAAGGACACTTTTCATCCGCAGTCTTGGATTTACGGCCTGCTCCGGGTGCTGCCAGATCATTTGCACCGGGCAGTACCCTTTATAGGACTGCAATGGTTTTCCATCCAGAAGAATTTCTCCAGTCTCTGGCTGTTCATATCCTGCAAGCAGCTTACATAATGTTGTTTTTCCAAACCCACTTGGCGCTGCAATCCCAACTCTCTCATTACTGTCTGCCTGCAGGCTGAACTGTTCCAATATTTGTCTGCCCTTGTTTTCATACCGAAAAGAAAGATTTCTTGTTTCAAGTATCATACACACACCTCACATAACCATTTCCAGATGACCTCCACGGAACTTCTTTTTCCCGACATCTGTCCGTACATTTCTCACACCGTGGAGCAAACGGACATCCCGGTTTCATATCTCTGGTATACGGCTGTACCCCATCGATATAATGAAATCCATTCTTTGGCATAGCTCTCCACAATGCTCTTGTGTACGGGTGACGCAATGTTTCTTCTTTCAAAAAATCCTCTGCTATTGCATCTTCAATCGTATATCCCGCATAAAAAACCTGTATTCTGTCTGCTGTATCAAGTGCCAGTTCCAGATCATGCGTAATCATAAGCACTGCTGCTCCCATATCCGCAAGCTGCCGGAAATGCTCCATTGCGCGTCTGGCAAGCCTCGGATCCAGTCCCGGTGTCGGTTCATCTGCAATGACCAGTTTCGGCGTTTCGATCAGCGCCGTGGAAATCATGATTCTCCTTGTCATTCCCCCCGAAAGTTCAAATGGATATTGTTCCTGAACTTTTTGATCCAGTGAATACTGTTCAAAAATCCGGTTCAGTTTCCGCTTCTTTTCCGGATTTTTCTTTCCCTTACAGATCTGCTGTCCCACTTTCATAAGAGGGTCCAGATAGGAAGTACTTTGTGGAACCAGAACAATTTCCTTTCCACGGAGTTTCCGGATTCTTTTCTCTGTCAATGTTTCCCCACAATATTGAATCTCTCCCTTCATGAAAGCATTATAGGGTAAAATTCCCAAAATCCCATGTGCCAGAAGACTTTTTCCTGATCCGGAAGACCCCACAATCGCTACCATTTCCCCTGCGTGAACCGTAACATTTAAATCTCTTATCACCTGAAGTTCTGTCTGGCGCATCCCTTTTTGATACTGGCAGAAAGAAATCCTCATATGATTGATTTCCAGAATCTTTTCTTTTTCCAACTTTCTGTCCTCCTATTCATGCACACTGGCCGGATCAAGCAGCATGCGGAGATTTTCACCCGTTGTGAAAAAACATACTACTGTAAGGATCAGCATAATTCCCGGAAATAATGCAAGCCACCATTTTCCTGTCACCAGATATTTCATTGCTTCTGAGAGAATAATTCCGATTGCAGGCTGCTCATTCGACAAACCAAATCCCAGAAATGTAATACTGGATTCATGGAGAATTGCATGAGGAAAAAGTAATACCAGTCCTACAATAAACTGTGGCAACAGATGCGGTACCATATGTTTCATGGCAATATACAGGTTACTTTTTCCCAGCTTCTTTGCTGTTTTTATATAAATCTGCTCCTTTAACTGCAGCACTTCCCCTCTGATCAGTCTTGCCAGAGAAGTCCAGTGTGTCAAAGCCACTCCAAGGATCACACCCTTTAATCCTCTTCCACATGCCACGCAGATAAGAATCAGAAGCAGCATATGCGGAATTCCCATCACCAGATCAATAAACCAAGTCACGACAGCATCCGCTGTTTTTCCCATCGTTGCCGAAACCACGCCCAGGATAAATGCCATAACTGCACTGAATGTAGCAGCACAAACTCCGATAATGATACTGATAGAAAGTCCTCTGACCGTTCGGGCAAACATATCTCTTCCAAGCCAGTCTGTTCCGAACGGATAACTCAGACAGGGTGGCAGATTCTTTCTGGAAAAGTCTGTTACCTGTGCCGCTTCTTTACAGAAAAATCCACCGATACAGACAGCTGCCAGAAAGCCTATTGCCACAATCAGGAGAACTATGATTGTCTTTCTTCTGTTCCATTTCTTTTTTCTATATCCTTCCTCGTTTTCAGCGAAATTCTTTTCAGTATATACATCCAATCTTTTTTCTGGAAATGTAGCTGCTTCTTTCACCTCACCACACCTCCTCTTCGTATTCTTGGATCAATTACACCATAGAGAATATTGGCGATCAGGTTTCCACCAAACACAAATATTGCACTGATAATTGTAATTGCCATCAGAAGCGGCAAATCGCTTCCAAGTCCCGCACTGACCGCTGCCTGTCCAAGCCCCGGATAAGAGAAAACCTGCTCTACCAGTACGGAACCGCCGAAAATTTCACTGATAGAAGCAAACTGCAGAGTCATGGCTGGTCCCAGCACATTGCGGAATCCATGATTTCTGAAAATCTCCCAGGTACTCTCCCCTCTTGCTCTGGCAAAGAGTACATAATCGCTGTCACAGATATCGATCATTTTCTCTCTGGTGTGCATGGCAATATTGGAAATCCCAGTAATAGATAACGTCACAGCCGGAAGAATCGCATGACGCACACGATCCAGAAAAGTCACTCCACTGGCTTCCACGCCAATTGGAACACTTAATCCGATCGGCAGTATCTTCAGCCACACTCCAAATATCATCAAAAGAAGCATTGCAATCCAGAAAGCCGGTGTGCTGGAAATAAGCAGACAGTATCCCTTGATTACTTTATCAATTGGTTTCCCATGTTTCATCCCCGCTAAAGCTCCCAATAGAAATCCTGTCACACCCGACAGAATCCACGCTATGACCATCAAAAAAAGCGAATTTCCCAGTTTCACTGCAATCACTGTGGTTACTTTCTGACGGTAAAGGAGAGATACTCCCATATCTCCCTTTACAAAATCCCTGAACCATGCCAGATACCGCTGCACCGGCGGCTTCCCTACACCCCAGTATTCTTCCAGTTTCGCGATCTGCTCCTGGCTCATACTTCCAAGAGCTGTCTGACCCACATTTGCTTTCAGTGGATCAATCGGTGAAGCAGTCATAAGCGCAAATGCTGCGATGCTTACCGCAAATAGAAGCAATATCATCTTTATAAAATTTCTGAAAATAAACTTTCCCGTTGTTCTGTTCAAAACATTTCTACTCCTACATTTATTTTCATATTAGCTGTTCCCATATGATTTATCTTCATATCAGCTATTTCTATATTACTTTTCTTCATATGAACTATTCCCAGCTCCACTGATCTACATTATTCACAATTGACCAGCCATGTCCATGTGGATGAATCTTCTGATCTGCAATCTTAAGACCGTCTTTTACGAAATACAGATGATCGATATTGCAAAGCCAGATCCACGGAATATCGCCGTCCTGTGTAATTCCTGTCTCGCCGTCCCACTGTGCCTTTTTCCAGAGATCGTAGGAATTCTCCAGGTCACTGGATTCCAATGCTTCATCCATATATTTATCAACCGTTTCATTGGAATATGGAGAATACTCTGCCAGTCCTGTTTCATTCATTGTATGATAAATATTATAGAGTTCCATCGGAGTATGTGCTCCCCATCCCCATACAAGCGGTTCTGACTCCGCTCTGGTATATGCAGTATCCCAGTCAACGCCTTCTGTCGTCACTTCGATTCCAAGTTCGGTAAGCTGATTCTTCGTATCTTCTGCCAGTGCCTGGCGTACAGAATCCGATGCCGGATAAAGCATAGTCAGTTCTGCGCGGATGCCGTCTTTCTCACGGATACCGTCATCCCCGGTTTCCCATCCTGCTGCGTCCAGAAGTTCCCTAGCCTTGTCCTGATCATATTCAACTTCTGCCGCTTCGTTATACCACGGCATTTTGTCACAGACACTGTATGCAGGTGTTCCGTAACCATTCAGTACGTTCTGGATCATTTCCTCACGGTCAATTCCAATATTGATCGCACGTCTTACTTCCACATCAGTGGTAAAATCATTTCCATAAGTTACACCATCAATCTCCTCTGCCGCTGTTGCAGGAAGATTGAATCCTCGGTTATCAACCGTCCGCACACTGAACAGATCATATCCATCCACAGTCATATCGGAATAAGAAGCTGCTGTATGTGCAACATCTACTGTTCCCGCCTGTGCCGCTGCCAGTGCTGCATCCTCTTCCATGAAAAGTACCGTCACTTTTTTTATCGTCGGTACTTCCCCGTAATAATCCGGATTTGCTTCAAAAATTACCTGCTGTCCTTTATCCCACTGTTTCATGATATAACGACCGGAACCAATCGGATTCTGACCATAATTTTCATCATATGCGTGTTCCGGTACGATTCCTACGATTGCCATAGTATACGGCCAGACAGCAAACGGAGTATTCATATGAAACTCTACTGTAGTATCATCCACTGCCACTGCTTCTTTCAGCATGGAAAAATCATTCACGGAGCTGTTGTCACGACAGTTATTGTATGTAAATGCCACATCGTCTGCTGTCAGCGGCTCACCGTCTGTAAATTTCACATCATCACGGATTTTCACAGTCCATGTCAGTCCGTCTTCGCTTACTGAATAATCGGTTGCAAGATCCATTCCTATGGACAGATCCGTGTTTGTAACAGTCAGAGTACTCTGAATCAACGGCTCGTGTACATGCTCTCCGGCTCCCCATCCATATGCAGGGTCAAAACCTGCTTCCGGTTCTGATGTTGTCGGCATTGTCACGATTACTTCATCTTTTCCTGTACTCTGTTCCTGCGCTGCCCATACTGCCGTACTTCCTCCCACGAATGTTGCAGTCATACATACTGCCATCAGAATTGCCAATAACTTTCTCTTCATCTATAATTTTCTCCTTTACTTTACTCATGCACAATGCTGTATCTACCAACAGTTTTTTATTATCTCTTTGTATATTGTGCACAGATGAATATTGACAGTATATCATTATTTCACATACTGTATAACCACCTATGGGGGATATTTACCCATTCATATCTGGCATGGTTTCACACGTTTTTTTATATCAAAAAATTCCGGAAGACTTGTTCCAGTGCACAGACCTCCGCGAAATACGTATCAAATTCCCTGCCTGCCGGATCTGTTACTAACAGCTTCCACCTGATACGCAGCAAAAAAGTACTTCTATCCGCAGGAAGTACTTTTTTTGGATAAATATTCAATTATTTTATTCTGTCTTCAGTTCATGTTCTTCATTCATATATGCAAATCTGGTACCAATGGCGTCTGCCAACTGTCTGTTATGTGTAATCGTAATCAGGGTTTTTCCTGCATTATGAAAATTCTGCAAAAAATTTATCAGCATATCCTGTGTTTTTTCATCAAGCCCGGCAAGTGGTTCATCAAGAATCAAAACCTCCGGATTCAGTGAAAGAATACATGCAAGCGAAACCTTTCTTTTCTCTCCACCGCTTAAATGATAAGGTGGTCTTTCTCTAAGTTTTTCTATTCCAAACAAATGCAGACAGTCTTCTGTTCTTTTCCTTATCTCTGTTTCCGGCAATCCCATTTGAATCGGTCCAAACGCAATTTCCTCTTCTACACTTCCGCAAAACAACTGGGTATCCGCATTCTGAAACACATATCCCATCTGCTGATGAAACCATTTTGCAAACCTGCTGTCTTTTAATGTCTTTTCATTAATTTCATATCCCTGATATAAATATTTTCCTTCCGCCGGAAAAATAATCCCATTCAATAATTTAATAAGCGTTGATTTTCCACAACCGTTTGGTCCCTGGATAACCACAGAATCTCCTTTTTTAATATGAAGATTCACATATCTCAGTGCAATTTCTTTTTCGTATGCGAAACATACATTCTCAAGTCTGATCATAATTTTCGTCATTCCTTTTTCATATCAGTTTATAGCTACCTGTTCAGATACCAGAACAACGCCATACATCCTGACATTATAACTGTGCAGAAAATATCCGCTGCACACAATTTATATCTCCGATTTTTCTTATACTCTCCGGTAAATCCACGGCAACACATTGCTGCATGCATTTCCTCTGCCATCTCACCTGACTTCAAAAACGATATTCCTAATACTCCTGACAAAGCTTTTGCTTTCTGAGGATTTTTTCCTACAGATCTCAAGCGAACAGATGTCAGAATATCCGCACACATCTCTCCCAGAACAGAAATATACTTTAAGGTAATATCCAGTGTAAAAACAAATATTGATGGCAGTCGAAAAGTTCTCATACTTCCTGTCAGTTTATTCCATGATGTTCCTGCTGACAAAATACCGATCAAAGTTACAGACACATACACTCTGGATGTAACATTCATTAAAGTCTGGGGAGTTCCCATGAATACAGACGGCAGAAGAATTAATGCTGAAACCAGAACTGCACCTGCCGTTCCTCTCAGAATCTGACGAATAGATTTCGCCGAAAAAAAAGCAAGCCTGACTGTCACAGCTACGCACATAATCAGCGTAAACAAATAATTCCCGGAACAGGCCGTAAGAATAATATAAATAAGTGTATAAAATAATTTCAGAGAAGGAGTAGCAGAAAATCTGCCATCCTTCCCTTCATGAAACTGCATTTTTGCAAGCACAGATAAAATTGATTTAGTGCTTTTTGTTAAAAACGCTTCTTTATCTTCAGACGGAACATATTTTTCCTGAGAGCACATCCAGTCTGGAAGCATTGCTTCTTCGTTTTTATAATCTTTCATTCGTTATGCTGCTTTCTTCTTAAAATCAACTTTTTCTTTCATCATAGAAGAAATAATTTTAAAAATAATCACCAAAAGTGCCACACCAACAACAGCTGAAAGAATATATCCGGTCCATTCAGGTAATCCAGACATTGAATAATCAGGAAACAGTGCCGACAATTCAAATCCATTTACCATTCCTGCCGGAGTATATCCCAATGGGCTTCCACCGCTGATCAGACTCGCTATCTCATCAGCCCCCCATTCGCCCCAGGCAGTACCAGTTGCCAGAAGTCCTAGCGGAGTCAGCACAATGAGAACAGCCATAAGCATATACAGTGGTTTAAATGCCGTTTTATCCGGAACCGCGTCCAGAGCCTTCGGTGTAACCTTCTCAACAAAAGTCAGTACCACTACCGTTAAAATAATCTCTGCCAGCCCAAATAACGTAATATGTCCAATCATCATTGCCGGTATGGATACACTTAACGGATATGGGCAGTAAAGAGCTTGGCCTTCTGCATTTTTAAACAGTAATGGCTGAATGCCAAATTCAACAGCTGCGCAAAAGGCTGCCGCATTAATTCCTATGTATGCACCGATTGCTGCGCTGAGTTTACGCATACCTGTCTTCTTCATTAACAGTTTATATAAAAAGAATCCAAGATATGGCAATACAAACGCCATATTAAAACAGTTTGCTCCAAATGCAAGAATTCCACCATCTCCAAAAAGGAGTGCCTGTATCAACAGTGCAATGGAAACCGATATACACCCGGCCGCAGGACTGCCAGTCAAAATAGCAATAAGAGTTCCTCCTACTGCATGTCCCGTTGTGCCTCCCGGAAGCGGAACGTTAAACATCATTCCCAAAAACGAAAAAGCAGCTCCTATGCCAAGAAGCGGCATCTTTGATTTTGGTATCTCCGTTTTTATTTTATTAATGGAAAATCCCCACACCGGAAGCATGGCAGCTGTCATTACCGCACATGTTGACGGACTCAAATAATTCTCAGGTATATGCATAAATATACTTCCTTTCCAGTGAAAATGTTATTTTATTTGGCGCGCACCTCGTAATTAACTGCATTGTATCACCATGTTAAAGTATCAACAACCTACCCTGGGGGTTATATACCCATTCTTATCCGGCATGGTTCCACGCACATTTTTCATATCTTAAAATCCCCCTGGGAGGCTTGTTCTGGCAGACTATTTTGATAAAATATAATCCGTACAGAGATAACTCAGTAACGTAGCAGACAGATACCTGATTATCGATGTATCAGCACAAAGATTTTGTCAAACAACAAATAAAGTGCACAGACCTCCGCGCAATACGCATCAAATTCCCTACCTGCCGGATCTGTTACTGACAGCTCCCTCCTGATGCGTCGCAATAAAAAAAGTACTTCTATCCGCAGGAAGTACTTTTTTTATGATCAATATAACTATTCAATACCTTCATATCTACAGACTACTGAAATATGCAATTGCTTATAATACAGAATCAATCAGCTTTCTTGTGTAATCCATCTTTGGATGCTCAATTATCTCATCCGGCGTTCCGCTCTCCACAGTCTTTCCACGATAAAGGACAATAACTCTGTCGCAGAATGCCTGAACCAGTGCCAGATCATGGCAAATGAGAATAAAGGAAAGGTTTTCTTTCTGTTTTAATTCAATCAGTAACTCCAGAATCTGTTTCTGCACCGTCACATCCAATGCACTGGTTGCTTCATCACAGATCAGAATGGATGGATTTACTGCCAGTGCCCTGGCGATTGCAGCTCTCTGGCACTGGCCGCCGCTTACCTGATGCGGATAGCGGTCTGCATATTCTTTTTCCAATCCACATCTTTCCAGAAGTTCCTCTACTTTTCTACGGGTTTCTGCACGGCTTATCCCCATATTCTGCAGACTCTCTCCTATCCCGTCACCAAGCGTACAACGCGGATCAAAGGATTCCATCGGCATCTGAAATACCATCTGCATATCCCGGTAAATTTCCCGAAGTTCTTTTCCCTTTACATGCGTAATATCTTTCCCTTTCAGAGTCACTTTACCCTCTGTGATACTTTCCAGATGCGTGATCATCTTTGCGATCGTGCTTTTACCGGAACCGGACTCACCTACAATTCCCAGGCACTCTCCCTGTTTTAATTCAAAACTGACATCATCTACTGCTGTTAATGTCTTTTTTCCAGACATAAATGTCTTTATGAGATGTTCCGCTTTTAAAATTATATCCGCCACTTGTCTACTCCTCCTGATTTCGTTTCAGATGAAGTACTGAGTCCATCAGTTTCTGTGTATAAAGATCAGATGAATGATCCAGAACATTCTCCGTTTCTCCATAATCCCTGACAATTCCATTCTGAAGTACCAGTATCCGGTCGGCCATCGCCCTTACCACACCGATATTATGCGTCACCAGAATCATCGCTGTCTGATATTCCTTTCGCATCATCAGAAGTTCCTCTACTACCTGTTTCTGCACCGTCACATCCAATGCACTGGTAGGTTCATCTGCAAGAAGAAGATTCGGGTGCATGATCATTGCAGTACAGATACCCACACGCTGATTCATACCCCCGGAAAGTTCAAAAGGATAACTGTCCAGAACACGTTCATAATCATCCATACCGATTTTCTTCATAATCTCCCCTGCACGTCTTCGAGTTTCTTTTTTCGTTATTCTCTCATGTTCGGACACCGCTTCATGTATCTGAACCCCGATTTTTCGTACCGGGCAAAGTGCCGCCTTGCAGTCCTGAAATACCATTCCAATTTCTGTTCCCAGATATCTGCGGAGTTTCTTTTCGCTCATGTCGGTAAGATTTTCACCTTTATACCAGATATCTCCTTTTGTTACCAGACCTTCCTCTCCCAGAAGTCCCATGACAGCTTTAATGATCGTACTTTTTCCGCTTCCGGATTCTCCTACGATCCCAAGGATTTCTCCCTGCTTCAGTTCAAAGCTGACATTCTGGACTGTCGGTTCTCCATTATAGCTGATCGTGACATGATCTACTTTCAGCAAAGGATCTGGCATATTCTTCTCTTTTAAAGAATTCATTGTGTTCTCCCGGTTTTTACTGACACTCTCCAATAAGTAAAAGAGTGTTTGTGTAACTGTTCAGTGTTTTCGCAGTTACATTTTTTTATCTTATGCAATTTTTACTGTACATCCAGATCCGCAGTAATTTCATAATAATCACAAGGATGCGCCGCCATTCCTGTCACATTCGCTTTTGTTACAATTCCCATGTTCAAATGTGAAACAAAAAAATACGCATCATCATCTAAAATTTTCTGCTGAAGTTCTACTGCCAGTTTTCCTCTCTCCTCTGTATCAAAAGTCTGATGAAGCTGATCTGTCAGCCTGGTTACTTCATCATTCTGATAATTTCCATAATTTTTAGAACCAGTTACTGTACTGCTGAAGAAATATTCCGGATCACCGGTTGGCGCTGTTGTTAAAGAGCTTACATAAACATCAAACTCTCCGTTTTCTGCATAAGTTCTGTGATCAGAAGTATTATTGACAGATACATCAATCCCGATATCTTTTAAAGTAGCCTGTGCATATTCCGCAAGCTTTGGCTGCTCCAGACGTGTCGGATAAGTCAGCCAGTTAATGGTCAGTTTCTGACCGTCTTTGTCAACATATCCATCACCGTCTGTATCTGTCCATCCGGACTCTTCCAGCAATTTCTTTGCTTCTTCCGGATCATAGGATACTGTCTCCACTGCATCATTTCCATAGGTAAAACTGCTTGGAAACGCTCCTTTTGCCGGAATTCCGCGTCCTTCCATGATTACAGAACAAAATCCCTCTTTATCGATTCCCATTTCGATTGCCTTACGCACGTTCTGATCCTGAACAATTTCAGAATCCATGTTAAACTGCCCGAAGAAACAACGGCTTGTAGCGCAGGAATTAATAGTGTAATCCGGGTTTCCGTCAAACAGGGAATAATTATCGTACTGAAGTCCATAAGTTCCCTGAATATCTCCAGTCTGTAAGGCAGCGGTCAATGCACTTCCATCTGCAAAAGATTTGACTGTAACTTTGTCCACGTTCACTTCACCGCCCCAGTAATCCTCATTTTTTACAAGGTCAATCTGAGTTGGTGTAACTTTCTCTGCAATATAAGGACCGGTTCCTGCTACATTGGCAGAGCCGCCCTCCCCCTGAATACCATAATCCATATCTATGATTGCACCATACGGATCTCCCAGATAATTAATGATTGCCGGGCATGGTTCTGTAGTATAAATAGTAAGTGTAAGATCATCAGCTTCTATATGATCAATTTTCAAATCATATGGTGCGCGGTCATGAACTGCAATCATATCTTCCAGGCATTCCTTTACAGCTTCTGCATCCATCGTACGTCCGCTGGAAAATTTCACTCCATCACGAAGTGTTATTTTTACCGTAGTATCATCCACAAACTCATAATCTGTTGCAAGCCATGGCTCCACTTCCATATTATCGTTATATTTGAAAAGAGTTTCTCCCACACCATAGCGAAGTGCGCTCCATCCGGAATAGTTATCATGAGGATTCAGTCCTGCATCTCCCATTTCTTCACTGTACCCGGTTGTCCCGTATACAAATGTTTTCTCTCCATCCGCAAACACTGTAGTTGATAAACCTGCAATCAGCATAGTTCCTGTCAGTAAGGCTGCAAAAATTTTTCTTTTCATTTCTTCTTTTCCTCTCTCTTATTCTCTGCTCTTTGTTTTGGATCCATATAGTCTCTCAGTGTATCACCAAGAAGATTAAATATCATAACTGTTATAAAAATTGCCACACCGGGAGCCAGTACCATCCACGGTGAAATCTGAAGCATGCTTCGTCCATCGTTGATCATGCTTCCCCATTCTGCTGCCGGAGGCTTCACACCAAGTCCCAGGAAAGAAAGTCCTGCAAGCTCCATCATCATAGTTCCTATATCTAAAACCGCAGTTACCAGAATCTGTCCTGCAATATTGGGCAGAATATGTTTAAAAAGGATTTTCGGCACACTGCTGCCTGACATTTTTACTGCCATCAGATACGGCGAATCTTTCTGCGCCAGTGTCAGTCCTCTTGCAAGTCTTGCAAACTTCGGCCATCCGATCACCGCCAGCGCAATGATCGCATTCTGTATTCCCCCACCCAGGACTCCTGCAACTGCCAGTGCAAAAACAAGACTTGGAAATGCAAGGAATAAATCTGAAATACGCATCAGCACTGTATCTGCAATTCCTCCACACCATCCGCAGACCAGTCCGATCACTGATCCTGTAACCGTAACAATTGAAACAAGCAGAAGCGTCGCATAAATACTTGTTGTACTTCCCACCAGAACTCTCGAAAACATATCTCTTCCGTAACGGTCTGTCCCCAGAATATGTTCTGCGCTCGGTGGCTTCTGCGCTAACAGCAAATCCTGCGCATAAGGATCATATGGGCAGAGTTTTCGCGCAATGGCAGCAACAATAAGTAAGATCAGCGTCAGTACTGTAAAGAAAATCAATTTTTCCCTGATATGATTTTTCTTTATTTTCTGTTTCCTGACAGTAACTTTTTTTCCGCTCATGCCTGATCACCCCCTAATCTGACGCGGGGATCCAGATAATGATAAATGATATCCGTAATAAGATTCACAATAACGTAAATAATCGCCATCCATGCAACATACGCCTGAATGATCGGGTAATCTCTCATAGTAATGGCATCTACTGCCATCTTTCCCACACCGTCCCACATAAAAATAGTCTCTACGATCGTGGCTCCGCCCAAAAGGCTTCCTATGGAAAGTGCAAGGAGTGTAATGATCGTAAGCATGGAAGATTTCATAACATTCTTCCATATGATCACACTTCCCCTTACGCCTCTTGCTCTGGCACCTTTTACATAATCTTTATTTAACTCCTCAAGTATCGTAGCCCGCACCTGTCTGGTGTATTTGGAAGCCATTGAGATTGCCAGTGTTAAAGTTGGAAGCACAAGACTCAACGCAGTATTATCCGTAGTTATGACCGGAAACCACCCAAGCCGTATTGACAGAAAATACATCAATACCAATGCTGCAAAAAAGTTCGGCATCGAGTTTCCGATGAAGCTGAAGAATCGTATCAGATAATCAATCCAACGGTTATGTTTTACTGCCGAAAGAATTCCCAGTGGAATAGAAATAAGCATTGTCAGTAATACAGAAGAAATCGTCAGAAGAATCGTGGCAGGAAGTTTTTCCACGAAAGTATCATAAACATCTCTTTTTGATACATAACTGATTCCCATATCTCCGGTTGCCATTCCTGTGAACCATTTCGCATACTGGACAAGAAACGGCTGATCCAGACCATATTCTTTCCTTGTCTCATCAATCACTTCCTGCGAAACTGCCGAACCTGCATTTTCATACATATAGGTAACAGCATCCCCTCCTGCCAGGCGCATCATGGCAAATGACAAAAAAGTGATTCCGATCAGAACCGGAATCAGCAGAAGAAGTCTTTTTGCAATATATTTTATCATAAGTTCTCCTTTTTCCATGCGACACTGTATATTCTATCTACAATGTCACATTCTGCGGATTTTGCTGAATTCCATAACTGTTCAGTACTTTCACTGGAAAAATGAACTGCTGAATAGTTACAAAATTTCTATAAATCCACAAATAAGTCTAACAAAAGACAAAAAAGCACACAACCCCAAGGGAGGGTTATGTGCCATTCTAAATTTGAATATATTTCGGATGTTTTGGAATAAGTCTTATTTAACTTTTCGGAAGTCTGCCTTTTAAAAACGTCAGAAATTCTTCTACACTGTCATCTGTTTTTTCGCCTTTGTGGAGAATATAACCAAAAATAACTTTATTATCCCCCAGCTCCAGCGGGATTCCCGGGGTAGTTCCTGTTTTGTTTTCTGAGAGGTAACTTCCGCTTACATTGGAAACTTTGCTGTTCTTCAGCATTTTTTCCATAATATAATCGCTGTTGGTCAGGACAGAAATATCCAAATCTTTCCATTGAAAAGCATTCTCCTGCACGGAACCAATATCAAAAAATTCATCCTGATAATTCTGAATAAATCTGCTTCCCTTCAGTTCTTCCAACTGAACTCTCTCTTTTCCTGAATCATAAAATTCTGTCTGCCGTCCCGGATAAAAGATCACATCTGTCTCATACATCGGTACAAATTCCATCTTATTCTTCGCCAGTTCATGCAGAAAATTCTCCTGCTGATGACTCAGAATATAGACAAATCCTATATCGTCCATGTAATCCCGCACTCTCTCCATCACGCTTCTGACCCCTGCTGTCGTCAGTTGAAAATGGTAGTTCTTTTCGAATATTTCATTATAGAAATCCACGAACTGATTTGCAAACCAGGAACTTGGATTCATGGAAATCCTGACCCATTTCGTCATTCCTCGTGAAGCCATATTTTCAAGTACATCTATTTCATTTGTAATCCTGCATGCATAATGATAAACTTTCTGTCCCTGAACAGTCAGGCGGATTCCTCTCGGAAGTCTCTCAAAAAGCTGCATTCCCAACGTATCTTCCAAAGATTTTATCACCTTGCTCACACTCGGCTGCGTAGAATACAGAATTTTCGCCGCATCACTAAACGAACCTGTCTGCGCACATGCCACGAAATACTGTAATTGTTTTAAGTCCATAAATTGTCCCTCTTCTATATCTTCTTGGTCTGCTTACACACATATACCTCTGAAAAATCATCCGCTTCGCTACTTGGTTTAATTAAATCTCATTATTCATGAGCTAATATCCTAGTATATTTACAGATTGCAGCTACCACTTTATCTATATCCAGAGGCTTCGAGATATGTTCTGTCATTCCGGCTTCTTTTGATTCCTGGATGTCTTCTACAAATGCATTGGCAGTCATGGCTATGATCGGGATTGTCTTCGCGTCTGGTCTGTCCATGCTTCGGATTTTTCTGGTCGCGTCATATCCGCTATTGATATCACCATGCTCTCTGGCAAATGGTTCAAATAAATGGCTCAGGAATTCACACCAACATGTTTAGAATAATCAATACCATCTCTTGCCAGTAAAGCTCTTACTGCAGTAAACATTGCATAATAGGATCTTCCTATTGAGTCCTTATAGCTGCCACACTCTAACAATATCTTTGCAGAGTTTAGTCGCTCTTTTGCACTTTTCAGACGATATTTTACCAGTTCCTCTCGATTCTCATGCAACTACTATAACTCCTTCCTGTGCAATGTTTCTGTAATACGGTAAGTCCTTTCTATACTTTTCGAACTCCTCATAGGGAATTACTGTTGGTGAAAGAATCGTATCATATTCCAGTTCCAGTTCACATGATTCATCCCATACTTTCTTTAATTGTTCCTGCAGCGCAGCACGTTCTCCACGTACGATTGCAACAAGATCAACATCCGAATCATGACCATAGTCACCACGCGCATAGGATCCATATAGTATTACCTGAACAAGTTCCTTTCCATATACAGACCGATATATCTGTGCCATCTTTTGTAAAATAATGTTTAATTCATTTCGTGTACACATAACACACCTCCTGCTCTGTTTATGGCATCATTATATAACATGTCCTCATTTGCAGGCAATAACAAATCTTACAGTCTTTTCTTTTTATGCCTCCGGTTTCAATGGACCATAATAATAAGATGCTGTTGCGCCATCATCCATCAGGAATGTGGAGCCTGTGATAAATGCTACTTTATTGCTCATCAGAAATTCGGCTACATTTGCCACTTCATCTGCAGTACCAGGTATTCCTTCCGGGTATTATATTGAAGAATTTGCTGATCTGCTAAAAAAGCAATTTTGTTTATAATTTTATAAAAGTTTCCAATTTGCAGACTCTGTCTGAAAATCAACCAGTTTTCTGTAAAGACCATGTTTCTTCATAAGAGTCTCATGGTTTCCTTTCTCAGCGACAACTCCCTCTGCCAGCACTACGATCTGGTCTGCTGCTTCCTGTTTCAAGTGTCACATCTCCCTGGCTTAATCCATGGATCAGATTACAGATCACAAACCAGATACAGACAAAAGGCAGCATGGAAAAGATGGTGCTGATCCCTGCAAAGATACATCCAAGGATTGTCAGCTTGTGGTAATTTCCTGCATAAGAAAACATTTTGGAAAGCTCATCACTTTTTTCTTTTTGCATGAAATTTTCACTCCTTTCGTAAGCAACGGGAACCATATCCGGCATCGCATTTTTATACCGGATATTGATTCCCGCTATGTTTTTTATTTATATCATAATTATCAGGACCAGATTTATAGGATTACTGCTCAGACAGGTTCTCTTCGCAGAAAAGCTGGATGCAGTCGTCTACCATTTTTTCATCATATTCTGTAGAGATTCCGGATGCGAGCCAGTATGCATAGTCACCTGCATCATATTTTGCAAGTGCATCTGCATCGCTTCCATAACGGAATTCAATATGGTATGTTGTATCATTTGTGTCCGGTGCAAGATAGAAATATGTAAATTCTCTATTTGTGCGGATAGATAAAATTTTTCCCTTTGCTGCGGGTATGATACAGGTAACAATTCTATATGGAAAGGGGATTACATTTATGAAAGAGTATGAAGTTTTTGTAGAAACCATCAATCCTTGCGGCGGTTCCAGACATGCGCAGAGCGAATTTATCGACGTAGAAGCAGAAAGCCCGGAAGCTTATGTCAAAGAACACGGCAGATTCCCGGTTATGGACACTTTTGAAAATCCGCAGGGAGATGTTGTTATTGTAACAGGCGACTCTAATGGATATATTATCCGTTATACGTTCTCTGAATAGCCTAAAGGAACTGTCAGTGGCAGTTCCTTTTAATTTATCTCCTATATCAGTCCATGTTCTTTGCAGTAATAATAAATTCCATCCTCTGCCACATGTCCGCAGACTTCCTCTGCAATTTCTTTCAGTTCATCGGAAGCGTTTCCCATGGCAATGCCATGACCTGCTGCTTTCAGCATTTCCATATCATTATTTCCATCTCCAAATGCTACTGCTTCTGAGCAGTCAATGTGATAGTGCTCCAATACTTTCTCTACAGCAACGCCCTTGCTGCCGCCTGCAGGAATGATATCAACAGCACGATCCCACCATGCTGTGATTTCTGCACCTTTTACACCATCCAGTGCCTGCGCGTACTGCTCTTTATAACATCCCATCATAATCTGGTATACTTTTTCTCTGGAAAATGTTTCAAAATCATCAGAAACCACTACTATCTGCTTTCCAATCGCAAAATAATCTACCAGGTCTTTATCTCTTCCATTCGCCTCGATTTTATCTTTCGTAGAAAGTGCTTGCATAAGAAATATTCGCTCCACTGTCTGCGTGTTCTTTCAGCCAGACAGGATATAAAAAATACAGCTCAGCTTTCATTAATGACCTTTTACTGTCTCTGAAACTTGAGTTGTATTTTTCCATGCAGATAAAAGCGTCTCCTTACTGCATCTTATTTTTTCTCAGAAAAATCATCCCTGCTGCCCGTTTGCCTGACGGATCATATCTTCGACTACGATATCAAAGATTTCTCCGATGGAATTACAATATTCCAGAATCTTCCAAGGCTCATTTGTGTGGAAATGAATTTTCACCAAGTCTTCATCTCCTGCTGCAATGAGGCTGTTTCCCTCAAAATGCTCTGTAATGTAATCTGAAATTTCATCTTCATCCAGATCCTCATCTCTTCTTTCAATTAATAACTGTGTGTCATAACGATATGCAAACTGATCGTCTTCTGCGTCAATTGAATGTACTGCCATTTTATAAAACCTCCGATATCAATTCTCTGTAAATTTTCCTATGCAGCTATTGATAGTTAGCTGTATTTAACACACATTATACCACTATTTTTTCAAAAATCCATCCATGATTGACTAAAAGTTCTATGCCCTATGATTTTCTGCCATTACCCAGGCAAATGCTTTCGCAGTTCTTATGTCCGGTTCTCTAAAATGATTTCCCTGATTCCACTCCAGAGTACAGTTTATCTCGCATTTCGTGAGCCAATCATATCCTTTTTGGATACAATTCCCAACCTGCGACATCACAGGATTTCTTGTTTTTTCTTCTCTGTCTCCAAGACTCAGGTAAACTGTCTTACTTTTTATCTCGTGTTCTTTCATATAATCAATAAATCCTGGAAACCAGACAGATGGTGAGGCGGCAGCAACTCCGGAGAAGATATCTGTCTGGTATACCGTCCATAATGAAAATAAACCAGCAAGGGAGTATCCTCCGATGTAGTATGTCTTACTTTTGTCTGTGCATAATGTCAGAATCTGCTCCAGTGTCCTGGCAGCACCATTGCCAAAATCTTCATTTCCAAACACCGCCGGTGCTTTCCACGGAGACAGCTCATAGTTCCAGTCATCAACTTTCGCAGCAATGAACCAGAAATCTATTGAAGTCCGTTTTCTGATTTCCTCAACCTCATTCTCAAGAACAGATAATTCATGGTCACCAGTCAACTGGATCAAAACAATATCCGCAGCTGGATTTCCATACTCATATATAGTCACCATTGCTTTTTTCTCCATACTAATAATATTCTCTATCGATAATATTCAGCTTGCAAATGTCCTCAAACTTTTCAGCTTTTATCGAATCCACTCTTTTAATGCCGCTGAAACTTTTTTATCAATATCTTTTCTTGCTGCTTCACATTCATCCGGATATTCTTTTGCAGCTCTGAAAACGAACTTCAGGACAAATTTAACGCCTATAGGCAATGCGATACGCAGCATGGATTCCGGTAATACGAAATGGGTGCCGTGCTCATAGATCAGGGTTTCATATTCACAGGTATGAGGGCGTTCTTTTAATCGCTGATCCATACGGCGAATATATTTTCCGGCTTCCCAGAAGGAATCATCATCTGCACCTACAAGGATTAACTTTCCTTTTATCTTCTCTACCTTTATCATTTCTTCTTCCGTGTGTTCTCTTGCTTTTTCTGAATCAATGAACAAACAGGTGGAGCGCTCGATATCGCCTGAACCTTTGGTTTCTTCCTCTATTTTTTTCCAATATTCCGGATGTTCATATACGAATGGCATATAGGCAAGCGGCTCTCCTTTCCAGGAAAGAGTGGAAGCGTTTGGAACCGGCCATTCTTTACAACCGTCTTTTTTCCCCTGTTCAAAACCCTGCCATACAAAATCACTGCCAGTAAAACTAACCGTCAGCGTAATATCTGGAAAATACGACGCAGCTACCAACGCATCCATACCCGTTGTACTTATTCCCATAATCCCGATCTTACGATTTCCATGATTCTGCAGCCATTTGATAGCTGTCTCAATTCGTTCCAGCGGATAATTCACATGACTGTAATTCTTTTTCCCCGGAGACGTGCAGAGAACATTTACCCCCTTTCTATGCAGCCACTTCGCACCACACTTCGCCATATAATCATTAGGATCATCCCCAAACAATCCGATCACAGCGCAGTCTGCACCTTTGGGATTCTCATAATAGGTGCCATAAAAACCATCTTTTTCGTTTTCAAAAAACTGTTTTTTCATATATCTTCTACCACCTTGAAACAAATTCCAACGTTTTCACAAGTGAATCCATTCTGGCTTTTCGTCCGTTTTCTTTGTTTTTTCCTCTATCGCCTTTGAAAAACTTTGCGCTCGGCAAGACTTCCCGCTGTCAGTGCCAGTTCTGCTCCTTTTGAGATGCCCCACAGTCCAACTTTTTCATATCCCATATCATGCAGTCGTTTTGCAGCCGCCTCCAATGAATCGATAGGGACTTTGGAAAATTGTTTTGGCAATCCTTCTTCCATGACATAAGCCAAAGCCAGAGTTGTAAGTCCCTGACAGTCCGGAGATACTGCAAGTGCGTGAGGAATTAATACCTCATCCGCTTCACACTTTATATTCCATGGTACATCCACATATCCCATATTGTAATCACTGTTGAGAACTACGCAGGCACATAATGTATTATTCTCTTTCAAAACAAAAAGTTCTCCCTTTTCCAGACTTTTCATCAGGAAATCATCAGAAGGATAAATTCCTTTTTTCCTTTTTCACAAATGGTCGGAACAAATCAGGTCCCATTATTCTGGCATTTGCCTTATCTGCGGACAGCTCCAATATTTTTATTTCTTTCTTGGTCAAAACCACATTTGTCGCTTCCGCCAGTTCTTTTACCTGCTTCGGCTTACGGCATCCACACACTGGCACAATTCCCTTGTTGACGCAAAAAGCAATTGCAACCTGTGGAACTGTAATCCTGTTCCCATTCCGCATTATCGGAACACTACATATATCCGCTATGATCTCTATGTTAGTATGGATACTGCTGATTTAACATTAACAATATCCATATCCAAAAAGGCGATACAAAATGTAAGCACACTGCCCAGATACCAACCATATCTCGAACTAGGTCGTGCCACCACAAAGCAACGCGCCCTACCACACCTAGCGAATACGTCAAGTTAATACCCTACCCCATACCACAATCCAAGCGCTAATAAAAAAAACCAAGGGGTGTCCAGAGGGGACGCGGCTTAAGCGTCCCCTTTGGGATCCTCTTTCCACAATCTCCCCTCTTTATAGTGCTTTCTGCAAAGTGCCACATAACTCTCATTCGAGCCAAGCATAATCTGTGCGCCTTCCCGGACGATTTTTCCGTTGGCATATCTGGTATTGCACTGTGCCCGCTTTCCACACCAGCAGACAGTCGGGACTTCTTCTATGACATCTGCAATTTCCATAAGCCGCCTGGAACCAGAAAATAGATGATTCAAAAAGTCTGTACGAAGTCCATAACAAAGAACCGGAATATTGTAAAAATCCACGATATCAGATAAGGTGTCTACTTCTTCCGGTGAAAGAAACTGTGCTTCATCTACCAGAATCGCATCTACCCTTTTTCCATGATACGTATATTCCGAAATTTCATCATCCCAGAACTCAGCAATTTCTTTTAAGAACTCATCCACATATTCAGCCGGAGCTGACAACCCAATCCGGGACTGAATTTCATGTTCCCCATCCCGGTTGTCAGTCCTCGGTTTTAACAATACCGCATACTGACCACGCTCTTCATAATTATATCGAACCATCAAAATATTAGCAGATTTCGAACTGCCCATTGCTCCGTATCTGAAATATAATTTTGCCATTTTTTCTAACCATTCCTACTTATCAAAATTTTTCTTTGTATTTTCAGACTCTCTCTGCAGTCTCATCTAATAATGTTTCATTTTTTACAGCTTCGCACAAATAAGATCATAAACAGCCCGCATAAGTTCTTTTCCTGCGCGACATTCTGCGACAAATGAGATGACTGCATTTTTTTCCGGGAGGATCATTGATATCTGGCAGTATTTTCCATCTGCACGAAAAGAATTGTACTCGCCCCGCCAGAAAAGATAGCCATAATGTTTTACATCCGCTGCTTTCGTACTTTCCTCTATCCATTTTTCAGACAGTATCTGACTGCCATTCCATTTTCCTTTATTAAGATAGAAAAGTCCAAACTTATGTAATTCCGAAAGTGTAAGAAATAATCCACCTGCACCAAAACTGTTTCCTAACGGGTCTGTTTCCCAGGTAGGACGTTTAATCTCAAGATGAGAAAAAAGTCTTGGTGTAAGATATGAGACAAGGTCACATCCGGAACGTCTCTGCACGAGAATGCCCGCAAGATATGGACCAACATTGTTATACACAAAATGTGTCCCCGGTTTATATTTAAATGGAATCGATAAGGACATTTTTACCCAGTCGTCCTCTTTGTACAAAGGACGCTGCTCTCCCATAAGACTTCCCTGTTCCTGCCCCAGACACATAGTCAGAAGATCACGAACCGTTGCCGCTTTCAAGTTATCATCAATGGAATCCGGTAAATCTTCTGAAAAAGCATCTGTAAGTTTTTCGTCAAGACTGATCAGCCCCTCCTGAACCGCAAACCCTACTGCGCAGGAAGTAAAACTCTTCGTCGCAGAATAAATATTTCTTCTGCACTCCGGCTCACTGTGCCATTCTGCTATAAGTTCTCCATCCTGAGTAACCTTAATCCCAAGAACATTAAGGTTCTTTGCAACTTCTATAAATTCTGAAATGTCCATATCTATGTACCTCCATTCGCTATTCTTTTTAACCTGTTTTCATTTATTTTATCACAAAATCTACATGATTGAGCCTTTTGTTACCCCAAATCCTTTAGATACTTATTTAGACAACCGCCTATACTCCAACGGCAAAACCCCATAAGTCTCTGCAAACACCTTTGCAAATTTCCCCTGATTCTCATACCCGACAGAATTTGCGATCTCAATTACTTTCAGGTTCGTAGATTCCAGAAGTTCTGCTGCTTTTTCCATCCGTTTCTTTCTGAAATATGCAAGATAACTGTCGCCCAGAATCCCTTTCACATACAGTTTGAAACTGCTCTCACTGATTCCAAACCTGTCTGCCATTTCTTTTGCTGTGATTCTTTTGGAAAGGTCCTGCATGATCATAGCTTCTGCGTCTCTGACAATCGCAATCTGTGATCTGGTAAAACAGTTCATATTTTCACTCTCCCCAGGCATCTTCATCAGTTCATGCAGAAGCCGTACTGTAAAATATCGTAGCATACCAAACTCAGGTTCTTCTTTCATCTCCCACACTTCTCTCACCAGTTCCAGAAGAGAATCGTTCATCCGGTACAGGTAAAGACCGTCTTTTCCGCAAAAAACTTCTGCAATCTGTTCTGTATTTACTCCCAGTTCGGATAGGAAATCCTTCCCCGCCTCTTTCACATAATTCCGGTCAATATAAATCTGAATCCCCTCATACAATCTGCCCGGATAGTAGAAATCTTTTGTCGGCAGAAATTTTTGAAGATTGCCAGAATAAATTCGACAACGACAAATACCAGTTCCTTTCGCTTTTTGATGAAGCCATTAACCTTGATGAAATTGTTCCTGTTTCTTTTATTTCTCATTTTTACGCCAGTACCGGAAGACCTCGCAAACATCAGCTTTATCCAATGCTTAAGGCACTTCTTATCCAGCGTATTTTCTCAATCCCGACGGACACACTCCTGATCGTATTTCTGAAATATTCCCAGGAACTGCGTGATTTCTGCGGTTTTGATGTTGTTCCGGATGGTTCCAAATTTACACGTTTCAAACAGGATTTTTTATCGGACTTACAATCTATGTTCGAGCGTGATCTCTATCGTATCAATCGTATTCTTTGCCCTGACTTATGGATTCGGAGGAAACGCAGAAAACAGTATTCTGTATAAGATTGGCGTAGTAATCGAACCTGTGACTATGTTCTTTGGACTGAAATGGCAGGCATTCCTGGCATTCTGCGCATCTGCAATTTCCAAGGAGTCTCTGCTTGGTGTTCTGAATACACTGTATGGTGCAGGCGGAAGTCTTGTCAGTTCCACTTTTGGTGCAAAAGCTGCCGGAAATGCTGCAGATATTTCCCAGATCCTGTCTACCAACTTTACCAAAGCAGAGGGACTTCTTCCTGAAGTTTCCAAATCTCCCTCCGGACAGCGTATTTATAATACTGAACATATCGAACGCCTGAAATGTATCAATTGTTTCAAGCGCACTGGAATGACCATCTCTCAGCTTCGCAAATTTTTTTTATATGAAACAGATGAAGCAGCTCACATTGATGAAATTATCTCTCTTCTGAAAGATCAGGAACAGATTATAAAAGAAAAACTGATTCAGCTTCAGAAAGATTCAGCGCATGTCCATCACAAAGTAGAACACTACTCAGCAATTAAACATGCGCTGGAAAATAATCTTCCCATGCCGGTGTGGGTAGATGAAGAATAAAAAATTCATTTCTTCTTTGAAAGTTGCTTACTTATTACAGTAAGGCTGTGAGTTACTGCATGATAGATTTCTCTGGGAGTTTCTGTTTTACCATATTTTAATATCTCCTGTATTTATCAGGAAATATCCCATTCATAAAATATCTTTTTAGAGTGCAGTTCCTTTCTTTGGAACAAATAAATAACTCATATCTGTATGTTCCAGTTTAAGCAGTGCAATTTTTTTATCAATTCCTCCGGCATATCCTGTCAGACTGCCATTTGTGCCGACTACACGGTGACAGGGAATGATAATGGAAATCTCGTTATGTCCCACTGCACCGCCTACTGCCTGCGCGGACATATGGGGAGTATTCTGTATTTCAGACATTTGTCTGGCAATTTCTCCATATGTGATCGTCTGGCCATAAGGTATCTGTAATAGGATCTGCCATACCGCCTGTCTGAATGTCGAACCAGTTGGATGAAGTGCAGGCGTAAATTTCGGCTCTTCTCCTGAAAAATATACATCCAGCCATTTTTTTGCATCTGTTAAAATTGGAGTTTCCTGTGAAATGTGTTCCTCAGGAAGTGTATTGGCAAAATATTTCTGTCCCTCAAACCACAGACCTGTAAGTCCGATTTCATCAGCAGCCAATAAAATATTGCCTAATTTTGATTTGTATATACAAGTATATATCATATTTTCCCTCGAAATTTATAAAGAAAATTTCATCCTTTGAATACTTACTCACCCCAAATGCAAATGTAAGTAAATCTCTACATAATTATCTGTTTCCTATTTTTTCCAACAATGCATCCTGCAATACTTGTGAGAAGTTTAATCCCATAGCAATTGCCGATTCGTTTAACCATTCTGGAATTGTAAGCGTTTTCTTTACAGATTTATTGTTATGCAATTTTCGATATTCCATCGTATCACATGCAACAAAATTAATAAATTCATTTTTCTCTAATTCTATATTAGCGGCTATTGATGGTTGTGGTATTTCCTTCCCAGTTCTTTCATAATCATATAAGGTAAATGCTAATACATCTTCTGCCATTATCAATGCATCTTTCATATCATCGCCACATGTATAGCAACTTTCTAAATCTGGAAAATTGACTGAAAATTGACCATTCTCTTCCGGTGTAAAAACTGCAGGATATGCGTATCTAGCCATAATATTCCTCCTCTTATTTTCTCATCTCTTTTTGTGTTCTGATGTTTATCATATGTATTATCTATATAATATATTTTATGACACGTGAATTTATTTAATCCCCGCATCATTCAATATTCTATTTACTGTACCTGTGGGAATTTCCTTGCTTCCATGTCTTGGAATCATAATACTTTTCCCAGTTCTTTTCCCATGCGGATCAGCACACCTGAGAACATATCAATCTCTGTATGACGTCCTGCATCCAGATCCTGCAGCGTAGAATATCTAGCTGATGGCGGAACCGCGCTTCCGTGACTGGAGGATGCGTCCGCTTTGCTTATATCAATTCCTTTTGCTGCTGCAATAGCCTCCAGTTCTTGTCTAAGTCCGTTGCTGATATGTTTCATATGAACACTGTCCTGATAACATCCTACTCCTGCACCAAGAACTGCAACTGTTTTTATCTTCATCTTTTTAATTCTCCTCTTTTGAATTTCTATTTTCCATACTGCCGAAACAGGCATCAACCTGCGCAGTGATTTCTGTATCAAGCCATCCTTTTCCTGCCATATCCTCCAGAATCTCACAGGCTTTTTTATGGGACATTCCTTTCTTATAAGGGCGGCTTTCTGTCAGTGCCTGGTAAATATCTACGCATGCCATAATACGTTTCTGTGTATTCAATTCCTCTGCTTTTTTTCCAAATGGATAGCCAGTTCCATCCAGCCGCTCATGATGAAAAGCTGCCCAGTCCCGCATTTCATCAAAGTCATCAATTTCGTTGAGAATATAATAAGTATATGCCGCATGATGTTTCATTACCACAAATTCATCTTCTGTCAGACGACCAGGTTTCTCAAGGATTTCATTGCCTATGGCAACTTTTCCAATATCATGGAGAGCTCCTGCCAGATACATTTTCTGTGAAGTTTCTTCGTCAAAGCCCATAAAACGGGACAGTTTCTCTGCATCTTCAGCAACTCCTATTGAATGGGTACTTGTAAATGGAGATTTATAATCTACGATCCAGGCAAAAAATTTCGCCAGTGATTTAATCTGTTCGAAACTAAGATTCTGTTTTATACGCAGCACTTTGCTCCACAGACAATTCTCAAGATCATCTCCTCCAAGAAGCAAAAAATTCTCCTCGGAAAAGACCTGAAGAAACGCTTCTATACACACTTCATCCACAACAGAACCGTTCACAGCCTGAAGAAAATCCTTTACTTTCTTCCAGGTATCAGAAGTAAATGTACCTGTGCAGCAGGTCAGATCAAGCAGATCACATAAATGAATGATCCGGGCAAACAGCGGTATTTCTGTCCACTTCTTCCCAAAAGGTCCGCTTCCGTCTGCGTTTTCATGATGGTACAGAATGACATTCCTTACATCTGTCTGAAACGGAAGATCCTGTATATTGCGTTCGCCCAAAGAGCAATGTAACCCAAGTTGCAGTGGTTCTTCCAACTTTGAAATATCCGTAGTATCACTATGTAATTCTTCCTGAATATATTGTGTCAATGCATTATCATGCAATAAGGCACAGGCCGTCAGATCCTGCAGACTTTCTCCCTGAATTCCCATCTGTTCTGCTACGCAGACACTCATATATGCTACTCGTTTGGCATGCTTATCTGTCACATGAACCAGCTCTGCTTCTACACAGTCCAAGGCATAAGAGCAGGCACCCAGCAGTCCTAAAACATCTAATTTCATAATATTCTCCCCTCAACATTTTCGCTAGAAAAAATTATAACATTTTGCTCTCTGAAAGCCAATTCTATTTTCTAATTCTGCTTTAGTATTATTCCTTTTTGACTTTTTCGAAAATATATGATAATGTTAGTTAGAAGAATCTAACTATTTAGTTTAACCCAATATCTGCAAAGCAATTATTGAGTTAGGAGCAAATATCAACGCGGATAATCATATCCGTTAGATTTTTAAGGAGAAGATTGTATGACACCAGAAAAATATAAACAGCTCTCTATCAAAGAATTCACTCAAGCAGCCAAAGTCTATGACAGCGGACATGCCGGTATTTATGAAATGTGTAAGGATGACTATCCGCCAATCCTGTCAGAACTGGAAAAGGAATCTTTTCATGATGTTCTGGACTGTGGATGTGGAACTGGTCCAATGATCCAACTGCTTCATGAAAAGTATCCCGAGAAACACTATGTTGGTCTTGACCTCACTCCTGAGATGATCAATGTTGCTCAGGCAAAGAAACTTTCCAACACGGAATTTCTTGTTGGAGACAGTGAGAATCTGCCTTTTGCAGAGGAATCTTTTGATGCAGTCATCTGCTCAAACAGCTTCCACCACTATCCTAATCCGCAGGACTTTTTCAATAGTGCATATCGTGTTCTGCGAAAGGGCGGGCGTCTGATTCTGCGTGACTATACCTCTTCGGATTTTGTAATCTGGTTGATGAACCATTTGGAAATGCCGCTGGCTAATCTATTCGGACATGGTGATGTGAAGATACATAAAGCTACAGAATTCGTTGCAATGGCAGAAAAGGCCGGTTTTACAGTGCTGACTATGGAAAAACAGAAAGGATTCCGGGCACATCTTGTTGCACGAAAATAATAGCTATATGACAAAAGTCTCCCGCTTATTGCTACTCACAATTAAACAGGAGACTTTTTTGATTTAATTAAATTTATCATATACTTTTACATATATTCTCATCGACGACACATAATTGCAATTCTTTCATTCCAAATAAATAGGATACGTGTATCTAAATCCGCATAAAACCAGACATCATACACCCGCCTGCCGCACCCGCTTCCATTACCTGCGGCAGGCGTTCCAGGTTAATTCCCCCAATTGCATACACCGGCACTGGACAGACTTTGCAGATTTCTGTAACAAATCCCAGGCCTTTTCCTTTCAGTCCTTTTTTACATTCTGTTTCAAAAATTGTCCCGAGAATAATCTGTGTAGCTCCGTTTTCTACAGCAGCGTTCATATCTTCCATACTATGACAGGAAACACTGACCTCCTGGAAATCTTTTCTAAGCTGACTACGCTCTTTTTCACTCATAGCCATAAGTACCGGAATAGATATGTGAATCTGTCTGCATCCTAATCTGTTCGCCACTGAAATTCTGGAATGTAGAAAGCAGCGTACGCCACTTTCCCTGCACATTCCCAGAATTTTTCCTGCCAGTATTTCATACTCTTCATCCGGAAGATCTTTCTCTCTCAAAATTACTGCATGCGGATGCAGATGGATTACGTTTTGCATCTGCTCAAGGAAATCTCCCTGTACCAATTTACGATTCGTGATCGCAATGGTATGTTCATATTCTTTACACATAAATATAATCATTCAGAACCGGCTGCAAACCGCCCTGCTCCATATCATCATACATTTTACTAAAAGAACGGTCATCGTTGATCTCAAACTGCTCATCTCCAACATCCGCATCTTCTTTGCCTTCATATTTTTCTTCATGGTCGCCAATTCCAGTGGACACACCTGCCGAAACCTTGGTTGCACAAATCTTTGTGATTCCATTTCGGAACTCAGCACTCTCACGACTGGACACGGTAATTCCCGCAAATGGCAGGAATATACGGTATGCACATAATACCTGACAGAGTTCTTTTTCTCCCACATCACGCGGATTGATCTTGTCATTATTCACGATCGGTCGTAAGCGCGGACAGCTCAAAGATAACTCTGCATGTGGATATTTACGGTTAATATAGTACACATGAAGTGCAGTAGCCAGCGCATCTTTTCGGAAATCGTCAAGGCCAAGAAGTGCTGAAAATCCGGCGCCTCTCATACCTCCCATTAATGCACGTTCCTGTGAATCAAAACGGTATGGCCAGACACGTTTATGCCCCATAAGATGAAGAGTTTCATATTTGTCAGTATGATAAGTCTCCTGAAAAACTGTTACATAATCCACACCGCATTCATGGAGATATTGGTACTCATCCACATTTACCGGATAAATCTCGATACCGATATTTTTGAAATATTTTTTGGCAATTTTTACTGCTTCTCCGATGTATTTCACATCAGAATATGCTCGGCTTTCACCAGTCAATATCAGGATTTCTTCCATTCCTGTTCTGGCAATGACCTGCATTTCATGTTCAATTTCTTCAAATGTCAGCTTTTTCCGTCGGATGTTATTATAGCAGTTGAATCCGCAGTAGATGCAGTAATTCTGACAGTAATTTGCAATGTATAACGGCGTAAAAATATAAACGGTATTTCCAAAATGATTTCTGGTAATCTCTTCTGCTTTTCTTGCCATCTGCTCAAGATACGGTGCTGCTGCCGGAGATAAAAGTGCTTTAAAATCCTCGATGGAGCAGGATTCATGAGAAAGTGCACGTTCTACATCATTCGCTGTATATGCATCGTAATCGTACTCATCCATTGCCCGAAGTACTTTATCTTTGATATCTGATTCAATGACCTGCATCCCCTCCATATACTCCATATGGTTGGTACGAAAAGACGGGTCCTGTTCCAGACGGTGCTTTCTCTCCAGTGCTGCCGGTGGGAGTTTATCACTGTCTACAAAATATACCTGATTTTCCTCATTCATGATTTCTGTTTCCCCCTTAACGTAAAAATCCAGTCAGCGGGTCAGATGCACTTCCACCTCTGGCAAGTACTCTTCCCATTCCAGTAAGGTAAGCTTTTCGACCTGCTTCGATGGCCAGTTTAAATGCTGCTGCCATTTCCGGTACATCTCCAGCTGTGGCGATTGCTGTATTTGCCATGATTGCTGCTGCTCCCATTTCCATAGCTTCGCATGCCTGTGATGGTTTTCCGATTCCTGCGTCTACAATGATCGGCAGGTCAATCTCATCGATCAGTACCTGAATCATGGCTTTTGTTGCCAGTCCTTTATTGCTTCCGATCGGTGCAGCCAATGGCATAACCGCTGCTGCTCCGGCATTCTGAAGATCTCTTGCCACATTCAGATCCGGATTCATATATGGCAACACAACGAAGCCTTCCTTTGCCAGAATTTCTGTTGCTTTGACTGTCTCATAATTATCCGGAAAAAGATATTTTGCATCACGCATAATTTCTATTTTTACAAAATCTCCGCATCCCATGGCTCTGCTCAGCCTTGCGATTCTGACAGCTTCTTCGGCATTTCTCGCACCGGATGTATTTGGAAGAAGTGTGACTCCTTTCGGGATGAAATCCAGGATATTATCCTTTTCCTGAGTATTTGCACGTCGAAGTGCAAGGGTGATGATCTCTGCACCCCCCTGTTCAACTGCTGCCTTGATCAGATTCAGATTATATTTTCCTGACCCCAGAATAAATCGACTCTTAAATTCTTTTCCGCCTAATACAAATTTATCTTCCATTGTGTTCTCCTCTTTTTTAGTCATATTCCATAAGCATGACAACCATAAGTTGGAAACCATTCTTCCAAAACCTAAGTCCGCTGCTCTGATATTTTATAATTTTTCCTGTTTTTCTTTCGAAAATCTTGCAATACATAAACCAGATTTTCTTGTCAAGCGGATAAACCATCCGTTTCGCTACTTGCTCATAACCGAATAACTGCTTAATTCAATTAAAATAATTTCAACCTCCTCCGACAAATCGCAGGACTTCGATCACATCTTCATCCTGAATTGTCACGCTTCCAAACTGCTCTTTCTGAATGATCTCTAAATTACGTTCTACCACCAGATGATCTGGATTAAATCCGTTTTCTATCAGATACTCCAGCAGATTTTTTCCGGCAATTTCTTTTGCCTCGCCGTTAATCTTTACCATGGATATACTCCTTTCTAACACCCTGAAAGTATACAAAAAGGCGCCGAACAACATACTTTTCCTGTTGTCCGGCGCCTGAAATGCTCTGTGAAAAGTGGTGCCCCCAGTTCACATAAAAAACAGAGAGCACGATACACAAGTCTATTCATTCACGACATGTATTTCCTATTTCCCTACGTTGGCATTATCCAAATCAGGTTCCAGGTCAAGACTAATCAAGTCTACTCTCAGCCCATCTATTTGAGCTCCCTATTTGCGAAGTATTATACAAAATTTTTAAATAATTTTCAAGCTTTTTTCAATATTTTTCTTTATTCCTTATTTTGGTTATCATATAAATCAATCCCCTTTTGTAAATCAATAAACTATATACTCAGTTGACCGAAGTCCTTGTTTTGTTTGTTGTTGCTTTGCTATGAAAACAAGCTTTTAATTTCTGTCCTGTATGGCAACGTAGTTGTATATGCATTCGAATATCATATCTATATTTTTCTCAAAAACTTCTTCGATAAATGTATCTCTGTTCTGTGCCATGCTGTAAATAGTTTTGAAAAAATTGATAATAATTCTAATGTCCACATCTGGTCGAATGCCATCTATATAAGACAGGTATTTCTGTACTTCCTGTTCATCATGGCATCTGCTGGTATGCTAAGGCACGGCAAAAATATCTCTGCAGAGCCTCACACTCTGATAAACTGGATTGCTTACAGGACTTTATGAAATTACTATAATTTTGAGCACATAACAAATCCGAAAAATGTTATGTCCGGTAACAGAAAAAGCCTACCGCATTATCTGCGATAGACTTCTTTTTGTTCTTTGAGATATTTAATTAATGCCGTTGTTCCTGCATCGGCGTGTATGCCAATTTCTCTTGCGAGTCTTACGCTCTCTTCCACGGTATAATCTCCTTTTATCAGTTCCATGTAGCCCTGAAGGCGCATGGTAACTAAAATCCTGATAAAGTTCTGCATCAGGAGTGCTGCCCATAAATTTAGTGAAGTAACTGGTAAATGCTGCCTGCATCTGCTGACTGATCTGAGGTCGGAATTTCTCATATCGGCTGCCTGCTGATTTTTCCATCAGAATGATTGCTTCTGTGCGATGCTTCTTTGTTTTCAAATGAAAAGTAAAATGCACCGGTCGTGACCCCTGCGTTTTTACAGATATCCCGGAGATTTGCTTTGGCGTAGCCTTTTTTCAGGAATTCTTCTTTGCCGGATTTTATTAATTTTTGTTCAGTTTGTTTTCTGCGCTCATCTTCCATAACAGTTGTTATGTTCCTCGAAGTATAGTTCGCAGGAATTATTTTCAGGGATCACGTCTTTTCCCAGGAATTTTTTTCAGATTGTTTCGTCCTGTAAGACCAGGCCCTCGGTGAGGATCATGTTGCCGTCATTATTAACAACTACGTCAAGACCGAACAGGTCATGATAAAATTTGCAGGATTTCTCAATGTCTTTTACGACGATCAGAACATTTTTTAATCTCATTCTTCGGTCGCTCCTCTCAGTTTTCTCATGATGACTTCCATTCCTCCTGTTGGGGCGCAGAATTTCGGATCGTGGTTTTTACAGCTTGCATATGTTTCTTCAAGGTCAAACCACTCTACTGTTTCCAGTTCTTCTTTCTGCAGGATGAGTTTTGTTTCGTCTACAGGCTGGCTGTAAATGTATACGAAAGCGATCTCATTATCGTGGAACATTTTCCCGTGAAATTCTTTTTCGTATGCTATGCGGAAGTTTCCGGCAAATTCCAGTTCCTGGGGCTGCGCCTGAATTCCCAGTTCTTCGTGCAGTTCGCGAAGTGCTGACTCCAGCGGCTCATCACCGGCCTGAATGTGGCCTGCTGATGAGGTGTCAAACATTCCCGGGAATGATTCTTTATTCATGGCGCGTTTCTGCATAAGTACCTGATATCTGTTATTTATTTTTCGCACGATCCAGATATGGGCAGTTCTGTGACGGATTCCTTTCGAATGGGCGATGGAACGCTCGATTGTTTCGCCAGTTGGGATTCCTTGTTCGTCTACGATGTCTATGTATTCCATTGTTATTCTCCTGATTTCCTTTTAATTTTATCTGGCAAATCTCTCTCCCCGATTTCTTTATTTACTTTTTTACTCTTTTCCAATCTTTCCTTTTCTTCCACAAACCAGGTTGCTGCATCTCTGCAAAGATCCAAAGCTTCTCCAAGCACGGCATGATCATACATCATAATCAAAATCTCCTATCGATTTTCATATACAATCTTTGAAAATAAGCCTGCCGTTGCTTTTCCGGCAGGCTCATTAAATCAAGTCCTTAGCATTCTATGTACATTCTTGCCTCGTAAGGTTTTAAGATGTTGGATTCTCTTTCTGCATAGTTGCTGATCAGAAGTTTCTTGTCTTTCATTTCTTTCAGCATGTCGCAGGTTTCTGTTTCGTCGTAGAAGTTGCAGAATACATAGAGTTTTGCATCTTCTGTGGTTCGTTTGTAGGCGAAGAGGTGTTCATTTTCTTCCAGGAGCATTTCGAAGTCTCCGTCTACGAATACCGGGTATTCTTTTCGGAATGCGATCAGGTTCTTGTAATAGGTGAAAATGGAATTCTCATCACTGGTCTGGGATTTGGCGTTGATGGTTTTGTAGTTTGGATTTACTTTGATCCATGGAGTGCCTGTTGTGAAGCCTGCATTTTCTGTGTCATCCCACTGCATTGGGGTTCTGGCATTGTCGCGGCCTTTTACATAGATGGATTCCATGATGTCTTCTTTTGCATATCCTTTTTCCAGACGTTCTTTGTATAAGTTCAGGGTTTCGATATCTTTGTAGTCTTCGATGTCAAATTTTACATTTGTCATTCCGAGTTCTTCGCCCTGGTAAACGTATGGGGTTCCCTGTAAACCGTGGAGAAGTGTTGCAAGCATTTTGGCAGACTCTACACGGTATTCTTTATCATTGCCCCAGCGGGAGACGATTCTTGGGAGATCGTGGTTGTTCCAGAAGAGGCTGTTCCATCCGCATTTGTAGAGTTCTTTCTGCCATTTTTTGATGATCTGTTTGAACTTCATGAATGGGAATGGTGCAAGGTCCCATTTTTCTTTTCCCTCCTGCTGGTCGAGGAGAATGTGTTCGAACTGGAATACCATGGAGAATTCACTGCCGTCCGGATTGCTGTAGAGTTTGGCAAGTTCGGTAGTTGCTCCCCATGTTTCGCCTACTGTGATCAGGTCACCTTTCTGGAATGTGGCTTTGCTCATTTCACGGATATAGTCGTGGAGCATCGGGCCGTTGGCTGTGATTTTCTGATCCGGTTCTTTTGCGATCTGGTCGATTACGTCCAGACGGAATCCACCTACGCCTTTTTCCATCCATCCGTAGATCATGTCAAATAGTTCCTGTCTGACTTTCGGGTTATCCCAGTTCAGGTCTGGCTGTTTCACTGAGAACTGGTGGAAGTAATATTGTCCAAGTTCAGGAACCCATTCCCATGCAGAGCCTCCGAAAGATGCTTTCATATCATTCGGCAGAACTCCCTCTACGCCGTCTCGCCATACATAGTAGTCGTGGTATGGATTGTCTTTGCTCTTCTTTGCTTCTATGAACCATTTGTGTTCATCGGAAGAATGATTCAGGACAAGGTCCATGATCATGTAGATGCCTCGTTTCTTTCCCTCTTCGATAAGACGCTGCATGTCATCGAGGCATCCAAACATTGGATCAATGTCTGTGTAGTCTGAAATATCGTAGCCGTTGTCATCCTGCGGGGATTTGAAGACCGGTGATAACCAGACTGCGCCGATTCCCAGGTCTTTCAGATAGTCCAGACGGCTGATGATTCCGTTGATATCTCCGATTCCGTCACCGTTGCTGTCCTGGAAGCTCTTTGGGTAAATCTGGTATACTACGATCTTCTTCCACCATTTGTCTGCTGTGTTATTCTGTCCCATAAGTTAATGACCTCCGTTCGTATAATTGATGTCTTTATTATACAAAGATTTGAAGCTGTGGTACAGAATAAAATATACAGAATCATATAAAATTTTTCTACAATCAAAGCAAATGCCTTACTTAGTTTAAGTTAAACGGATATTCGCATTCATTCGAGTTTATCCTAAGCACCCGCAATTTACAATCTTTTCTTTTTACAAGTTATGATCATAAAGCTTGGATTGGTTCCTCATATTTAACAGGAATATGGATTTCTGTGACAAATTTGTCGGGATCATCGGTGATTCCATTGTCAATCATTGTAATCTCGCGGGATGCGCCGGTAATCTGCATCTTGCGTTCACTGATATAGCCTGTCAGTTTTCTGTAATACGCATCTGCTTCGTTGTGGCTGCCGCGAAAGCAGATTGAGACGCAGAGTTCTTCGGGATGTTGTTCTATTTCGCCGTAATAGGTGTCTTCTTCATCCAGGATAAGAAATACCAGGTCGTATTGGTCGAAGTGATCGGACTGGAGGTTTTCTTTTGAAATGCCGACGCCGACTTTTCCCAGAAATACGAGAGACTGGGGCTGGTTTTCTTCAAGGCGGCGGATAGCATATTCCAGATCCAGATAGGATTTCGGACGCAGGGAATCTTTGAGCCATACGATCCGATATGGCGGGATTTTTTTCAGATGGATCACGTTTAGTTCTGCGTTTCGGGCATCGCGGAGGTGCTGGAGACGGTGGTCGATTTTTCGTTCGATGGTTTCGAGTTCCTGTAATTTGGCAGCTACCATTTCTTTTTGTCTGAGAAGTTTTTCTTCTATGATATCAATGTCACGGTTTTTCAGAAATTCGCCTATCTCGTTTAGTGGCATATCCAGAACCCGGAGATAACGGATTGTGTTCAGGACTTCAAATTGGCGGATGCTATAGTAGCGGTAGCCGGTTTCACTGTCTGTGTATTCCGGTTTCAGGAGACCGGCTTTTTCGTAGTGGCGCAGGCTTCCTACGCTGATGTGGAACATCTTTGCTACATCACCGATCTGAAATAGTTTATTGTCTTCCATATTATATCCGTGTCTCCTTTGCAAATTATATTAGGCAGCTGTTAAAAGTGTTGATTATTTCAGGATTTTGTCATCTGCCAAATATTTTCTGATCACTGAGCATAATTGTTCTGTGTCGATTGGTTTGACGATGTAATCGTCCATTCCGGCGGCCAGAAGTTCTTCCCGAACTCCGGTGATTGCATCTGCTGTGATGGCTATGATCGGGGTATGGCAGTTGATACAGGATTCTGTTTCACGGATTTTCCTTGTTGCTTCTTTTCCGTTCATTACCGGCATATGGCTGTCCATGAAAATCAAATCATAAGGGACTGTTGAGGCCATCTGTACTGCTTTTTCGCCGTTTTCTGCTTCATCTATAGTGAATACAAATGGTTCAAGAATTGCTTTGAGTACTTCGCGGTTGATCTCGTTGTCATCGGTTATTAGGATTCTGACATTCTTTGTTGCAAAGAAACCGTCATTTTTTGTTGATGTAAAATGTGGCGATCTGGTTGCGTTGGCAGCAGATTTCTCTGTATTGAGCTGTTCTGCTCTTAAGATCATTTCTTTTACTGCAGGGTCAGGAGTGTTATCAATCACATCCTGTTTGGACGGGAAAGTTTTCTGTATGCGGCTACTGCCTGCATATAGTCGGCGGTTACACTATCCTCGTGAGTATGCTCTGTTACATTTCCATTCTCGTCGACATGAGTGTGGGTATAAGAATCTGCCGGTACTAATACTTTCGGGATTCCGTTTTTATCAAAACCGATAATTGCCCGATGATGATGCTCCATAATTGTTGTTTCCTGATATCCCTCTGAGTTATGGTGTTCGTGTCTGATATCGTCTGCCATTTGCGCTTCTCCTTTTTGCTTATTCCTATCAATATAGTATGAAATAAATTATAGCGGTTCTGAGAAAATATGTCAATATGTGACGAATTTATTAAAAATCTTTTTTGTGACATTAAAATATGTCAAGCGAATATTCGCAATTGAAACAACGGACTTATCTAATTCGGTTAAAATATTTGAGCTATCACCAATAATTTTATTATACTCAGATATTATCGAAATTTGAAATTCATTATGCAAATAAATCCCTGTTTTTTATTGATTTCATCTATAAGTAATTCTTGTGTTCATCAATAATTAAAAATAAAGGCTTTTTTATCTTGATAACTTTTTCTCATTTCTTGTATTTTTCACTTTAATGTGCTATCATTTTAAATCAGCAGACTTATAAAAATTCAAAGCCATTTACAGGTGAATAAGTCAGGCGGATATTTATAATCTGCCTTGCTGTTTAAGCAGACTATGAATGAGGAGATTGTTTTATGACCAGAGAGGAATTACTTGAAAAGACACTGCGTTCTTATGCAGCTTATTATGATGTGAACCGTGACTGCCCGGAAGAGCCGTTCGTGGCAGAGGCTGTTTTTCACTCTCATAATGATGCCTATTTTCTGGTAAAGAGTGCCCGGATTGGGGAGGCAGAATCTAATGAATATGTATTTTTCGCTTCTGTAGATAATCTGGACCGTGCACTTCTGGAACAGTTAGACGCTGTTGCCTGGAAAAGAGGTATTTCCCACGTGCATCCGCACTCTAATCACCGGAATACCGATATTTCGCTGATCATTCTCGCTTCTTCCGTAGCTGAAGATGCTGCAAAGGCCGTGCCGAAACTGAAGCATTATAAAAGTTACCGCATGAGTCTCCACGGTTTCAGTCATTACCGCCTGTTTGTCGTTGATCTCTCCAATGGAAATCAGCTCTGCAATGCACAGGGACGTTCCATGAAGAAACTCTTTGGCAAAATAATGGGATAAATTTCGTATAGGTCTATTTTATGTTACTATTCACATGCCACTATCCCGCGAGGTGTTTTGGCATAAATATGCCAAAATCCCGAGACATACAGCGCGAATTTATGCAATTAGCATAAATTCTGTGCATCGCGAAGCGTGTTACTGAGAACGGAGTGAACAGTAACTATTTTTCACAGGGAAAAGGAGAAAAATAATATGACAGCTATATTGATTATTGTAGCAGCGATCATTCTGCTCCTGATCGGTTATGTAGGCTACGGCTCATGGCTTGCAAAACAATGGGGCATTGATCCGAAAAAGTCAACACCGGCTGTAGAAATGGAAGATGGTGTTGATTATGTTGCAGCAAAACCGGCAGTCCTTATGGGACATCATTTCTCATCCATCGCAGGTGCCGGCCCGATCAACGGACCGATCCAGGCGGCAGTATTTGGATGGGTTCCGGTATTTCTGTGGTGTATCATCGGAGGTATCTTCTTCGGTGGACTTCAGGACTTCGGTTCTTTATTTGCATCTATCCGTCATAAAGGTAAATCTGTCGGTGAGATCATCCGTGATTCTATGGGACGCAGAGCTCAGAGACTCTTTACGATCTTTGCACTTCTGGTTCTCATTCTGGTAATTGCTTCTTTCGTTAACGTTGTTGCAGGTACTTTTATGAGTGAGAGCGGATTTGGAGTAACTGCTTCTCCATCCGGAAATCAGACAACTGCTATGATTTCTTTATTATTTATTGTACTGGCAGTTATCTACGGATACATAACAAATCGTCTTGGTGTTGGTACACTTCCGGCAACAATTGGCGGTATTATCGGTATCGTTGCCATCGTTATCGTTGGTTTGAACTTTGGTTTTGTTATGACTCGTACAGAGTGGATCGTGTTTATAGGTGTGTATATCGCAGTTGCTTCTCTGGTTCCTGTATGGATTCTGCTACAGCCGCGTGATTACCTTTCCAGTTTCCTGCTTTACGGTATGATGATCCTTGCACTTCTTGGTATTTTTGTATGCGGATTTACAGGACGTGCAACCTTTAATATTCCGGCATTTACAGGATGGAATACTTCTATCGGAACTCTGTTCCCGGCGCTGTTTATCACTGTTGCCTGCGGTGCATGTTCAGGATTCCACAGTCTGATCGCTACAGGTACTTCTTCCAAACAGCTGGATAATGAAAAGAATGCAAAACCGATTGCTTACGGTTCTATGTTAATTGAGTCTGCACTTGGTATTGTTGCTCTGATTGCTGTTGGTATGGTATTTGATAAGTATACAGGAGGAGCTTTCGGTGGTCCTCCGGCAGCATTTGCAGCTGGTATTGCAACGATGTTCTCTGACGAGGGTTCTTCTGCTTACAATACAATTTATGCACTTTTAACTCTGGCTGTATCCGTATTTGCACTGACTTCTCTGGATACAGGAACACGTCTGGGACGTTTTCTGTTCTCAGAACTTTTCCTGAAAGAGGATGAGAAATCATGGAAAGATGCTGACGGAGTTCGTAAGTTCCTGGCTCATCCGTTGGTAGGTACTACTTTCCTTGTTGTTGTCGGATGTATCCTTGGTGGTCTGTCATTAAGCCAGATCTGGGGACTGTTCGGTGCTGCCAATCAGCTTCTGGCAGGTATCGCTCTTATGGCTGTATGTGCATGGCTCGGACAGGCTGGTAAGAACAATAAGATGTTCTATGTGCCGATGGTATTTATGCTTGCTGCAACACTCTGCAGTCTGCTGATCACTGTAAAGAATAAGATCGTGATGATCGGTGCAGGACAGGCTCTGTGGGGCGACTGGTTCCAGCTGATCTTTGCGGCAGCTATGGCTATTCTGGCACTCTTCCTTGTGGCTGAGGGTGTGCAGACATTTAAGAAACAGGCGAAAGCGGCTGCATAAGATAATCAGAAAGACCAGTATATTCAGAATTTATTTTTCTTCTGGATGTACTGGTCTTTTTATTTTTTAGTCAAAATGCAGCCACTGTTTTTTATTCATCTCAAAGCAATTGCTTTATTTGAACCGACTAATCAGACTTGATTCAGATAGAATGTTACCTATCATTTCTTTACAATCCATCTTCCACTCCTATTGGAGCCCTGCCTTTCAACTAATCCCTCCTCACGCAAATCCTTTATAATCTTCTGAATCTGCTTTCTCGATAAGTCAAATTCCTCCATAAGTTTTACCTGAGTTATCTCTGGATTTTCTTCCAATCGCCGCAATATATCCAGCTCCCTTTCGGCTCCTTTTTTCGGCTCCTTTTCAGCTCCCTTCTGATTATTCTTTGATTCTTTCTCTTTCAAAAATGCTTCATGCACAAATAATCTTGAAATAAAATAGCTATGATCCTCATCCGTTTCAAACTCTGGTTTTGGAGAACCATTCTCTTCAAGAGCTCTCAGAATTTTGCCAAATCCAGTATTTCTACCCTCTGTCAAATGTAATTCCTTAAGGAAATCCCCAATACGCCGATTTCTATACCTACGATTAGAAACCTTATATCGTTTTAATCCTTCTTGCGTCACTGATCGATCCGGTCCCGGAAAACTTACAATTTCAATCATATCCTTTTCGACTCTTACCTCGATTGGCTCTCTGATATCATAACCTCGATGATAAACAGCATTGGCAAGAGCCTCTTCTAAAGCTGCATAAGGATAATTATATACCCAATCCGCTTCTGCTTTATCTGCACTCTTTACAATTTTCTTCGTTACAATTGAAAAAGTTTTACCCGAAATTTTTTTATGTTATAGCAATAGAAACATTACGAAGTAAGTTCCAATGAAAAAACACTTTCCCGGAGAAAATTTCTCTGAAAAAGTGTTTCGAAAACTTACCTAATTTAATAAACTCAAATAAGCCCCCTTCTTTAATTTTTACATGAAATAAATCAAATACAAAACGCCGCATACAATGGAACTATCTTCTTATTATCTTCAAACCCAAAATTCTTTGCAGACAATCTAATTGCATATTCCGGTTTAAAAGCCTCCATATAAATCTGCAGACTTTTCGCATGGGTGTTATCTGCTGATTTTACTTCTATTGGAATTAATTTTCCATCTCTTTGAATGATAAAATCAATCTCTGCTCCCCGGTCTGTTTCCCAGTAATACGTATGATATCCATTAACAGCAAGCTGTACATTCACATAGTTCTCTGCCATACCGCCCTTGAAATCATTAATCTCATCTACCATATAGAGAACGTCTACCGGTGACAGATCTTTTTTTGCGCAAAGAAGTCCCATATCTGATACATAAATCTTGAATGAATCAATATCACGGTAATTTTCAAGAGGCTTTTTAATCTGTTCTACCCGATATACCTGTGACACAATTCCAGACAGGCATAGCCATTCAATAGCATTCTCAAATTCCGATGCGCGTCCGCCTTTTTTTATCAGTTTATACTGAAAACGTGTGTTTTTCTTTGAAAGCTGGACGGTTATATTGTCGTAAGTAAGTCTTGTTTTCTTAATCTCATTTTGAGTGTTATATTTGCTCATATCATTGAGATAACTTGCAAGAATTGTATCCTGGGTATAGCGCACGAGAATGTAATCCTGGGTCTCTGTATATTTCATTACACACTCCGGCATGCCACCCACAACAAGATATTTTCTGTAAAGCTGCATGGCAGATTCATGAAGCGCAGATGGCAGAGGTGTATCTGTCTCAAAACTTTTCCTGATCTGTTTTACCAGAGTTTCTTCTCCCATTGCCAGCATAAATTCTTCTAAATCCATTGGATATAATGTTTTCATATCTACCTTACCGACAGGAAATGAAAATTTTGTTCTGTTAACTGCTACACCAAGGAGACTGTCTGCTACAATAATGTGATAATCAGGAGCATCTTCGCAAAAATATTTCAATGATGTCAGTGCTCGTTCGCAAAGCTGTATTTCATCAAATATGATCAATGTCTTTTCTTTTATGATCGTCTGTCCTGCTATGTGTGACAAAATAGGAATCAGATAATCCGGACTGATGTTTTCTTCAAAAGTTTCATTCAGTCTGGGATTCATTTCAAAGTTAAAATATGCCACATTCTCGTAATATTTTCGTCCAAATTCCAAAACAGAATATGTTTTTCCTACCTGTCTTGCCCCTTGCAGGATAAGTGGTTTTCGGTGTTTACTTTCTTTCCAGTTTTCCAAGAAGTCCATGATTTTTCTGTACATTGCTTTGACCTCCCTCAGATATACAGTTTTCCGCTTAGTCAAGCAGATAAATGATCCGCTTCTCCAAGCCGCACTACGCCGAATATCTACTTCGCAGTTTACTTGGTTAAAATTACAGGGACGAAAAAATAGCAGGTGTTTTCTATACACCTACTATTTTATTCATTTATTCTTTTATGTCTAATACCTATTTTACATTAACTTCTATTACTTTCAGGCATATCTGTAAATCTAAAATCCAAGATAGTTAATCCACCCTTATGTTGAGCAGATTAGTCAAGCGGATATTCGCAATTGAAGCAGGGGACTTACTTGATTTGGTTAAACTTTATTGCATTTACCTTGTATACCTGTCAATAACTGTTATGATACGGTTGATATCCAGCGGCTTTGCTACGTGAGCATCCATTCCGGCTTCGCGGCATCTGGCAGCGTCTTCTACGAAAGCGTTGGCAGTCATGGCAATGATCGGCATGTGGGAATCGTCGGAGTTTTCTTTTTCCATACTGCGGATGGCTTTTGTGGCTTCGTAGCCATTCATTACCGGCATCATGATGTCCATGAGAACTGCGCCATACTGCTGTCCTTCGGATTCTGCTTTGGTGACTGCTTCGACGGCCTCTTTTCCGTTCCATGCGATATCTACGGTTGCTCCGGCCTCTGTCAGCAGGAAATGTGCATATTTCCGGCACCTGTTTTCTCAGCAAATACCTTCTCAGAAAAATATTTTCCCTGATAAGGTGAGATCATCCGAAGCAGTCTGCTCCTGGTCTTCTGTTTCATTTCTTCCGCTGAATCATATCCAAGCATATCTACCATTAATTCGCTGAACATACAGACTGGCAGACCCTCATCATAAAATCCTCCCATGACACCTACTCCATGGTTCTCGCCAAGCATTGAGCGGATTTCAGATTCCATATCCTCAGTAAAAGTCACACCCTGTTTATTGACAAATAAACCTTCTCCATAATATGTCTTTATCAACGCTGTAATTTCTCCTTCCACCCCTCATCCATCCGGTGATTATCCTTATCTCGTCATCCATTTAGTCTATATTTTATTGTACCTTATCAAAAAATTTTTGTCACCTGATTTTTCCATTTTCCTGACAAATCATGTCTACAATCTTCGCAGAAATTCGCACTGTGAAATAGTTTCTGTATTTTTACCACAAGTATATTAATTTTTCTGGAGCTTTTTATAAAAAGCCAAAATTCCCCAACCAAAAAGGAACCCAGCATATGCTCAAAACATATACCAGATTCCTGATCAACAGAAAATTTTTTCTACTCCATGCAGGCGGATAAAATCCTCCATATTCAGTTAATATTCTTCGTAATTATCCCGCCATATGCAGTACTTCAAGTAAAAGTACCCAGCTCAGTCCGTAATATGTCACTACTGCCACAAGGTCGTTGATGGTAGTGATCAGTGGACCGGAAGCTACTGCAGGATCGATATTGATCTTCTTAAAGAACAGCGGAATACAGGTTCCTACTGCACTGGAGATCAGCATTGCCAGAAGCAGGGATACGCCGATACATCCTGATACTGCATACGCAAACATCAGTGTTTTTCCCTTAAACAGGAAAATATACAGTCCGATCAGCACAAAAGAGAAAAATCCCAAAAGGCTGCCGTTGCATAAACCAATCCGCATTTCTTTCAAAACCAGTTCCAGCTTCTGTTTGCCTGTCAGGGATTCATCCATCAGAACACGGATAGTTACGGCCAGAGACTGTGTACCTACGTTACCTGCCATGTCCAGGATCAGGGACTGGAAACACATAATGATCGGAAGTGAAGTTACTACCTGTTCAAAAAGTCCTACTACAGAAGATACAACCATTCCAAGTGCAAGCAGGATCACAAGCCACGGCATACGTTTCTTCATACTCTCTTTCAGCGGCTCTTTCAAATCCTCCTCTGCAGTCAGACCGGCCAGCTTCGCATAGTCATCACCCATCTCATCATCAACCAGATCAATGATGCTTGCGGATGTGATTACACCAAGAAGCTGATTGTCATTATCAAGAACCGGAATGGAATCCTCGGAATAGTCTTTCAGATCCTCAATACAGTCATCGATATTTTCTTCTGCGTATACATAAGGATAGGAAGTCACTACCAGATTCTCAAGGAGATCATCCCGTCTGGCAATGATCAGTTCTTTCAGATCAATAGCTCCGTAAAATTTCTGCTGGTCTGTTACTACGAAGATCGTAGAAATATTGTCGTTCTTTGCTGCCTGTTCAATCAGACTGCTCATCGCCTGTTTCACTGTCAGCTTGTCTGTGATCACAATGAAATTTGTAGTCATGCGGCTTCCGATCTCGTCCTCATCAAAGGATGCGATCATTTCCACATCGCGGCGAACCTCCGGTTCTAACAAGTCGATCAGTATTTTTTTCTTTGTTTTCTCAATTTTATTTAATACATCTGCCAGAGCATCTGTTTCCATTCTGGATAAAATGGCTGCTGCTTTTTTTACATCCATTTCATTCAGATACTCTACTGCATTCTCCTCATCTGTGTATTCAAAGATATCGGAAAGCATGTCTGTGTCCAGAATACGGTACATTTTGTATCGTTCCTGTACAGTCAGTTCCGGCATTACATCTGCCAGGTCGTTCTCATGATAATCCTGAAGTCTCGCCGCCATTACTGCCGGAGAGGTGTTGCTACGGATGATCTTGAGGATTTCTTTGGAATAATCCTGTACTCTTTTCTCCATCTTTTCTTCCTCCGTTTTTTACATATAAACGCAAAAAGCGCTGCCACAAAATTGCAGTCTGACGAATTAAAACATCCTCCTTGCTATTTGCGTATAACCAGATTTGCTTCCAGTCTGGTTAAAATGCACACGAAAACAAAGCAGTCTGTTACATTCGTTACATTTACTGCCACTCTCATTATGCATTTTTTCAGCACAACAAATAGTAAGTTACCCAAAGCGCACTTACTGTTTATGTACTGTACAAATATGTAATTGCATGATTCGGGGAATTTCATAGAAACAGGATAAGAACTCAAAAAGATACCAGCTTTTTCCACAATCCGAGACTGTCATTTGCCGACAGATAAAGAGTACTTATATGGAAAAATCAGAAAATATATGACTACAGCAGAACAGAATGGCTGCTATACTCATATACTCTTTTTAATTCAGATCCTGTGCTACTACTTCGCCCATGAGAATCGCAATTATCCATTCTGTTCCACCTGCCTTTTCTTTAAAATTTATAGTTTCTGATATCGGACTCTTCTTTGAAAATCCGATTTCAGACAGCAAATTTTATGCTGTTCCCTATTCTTGAAACAGCATTTTTAAAATTATTTTCAATTTGCAATGTTATTGTAACCGCCCTGTAGAGAAAAAGCAACCCTGTTTTCTTATTTTTTACATTAATTTTTGTTAATATTAACGATGCTGTCAGCTTCGCTTGTCTGCAAGCCGGATAAACTCTTCCATCTCTCTGGTGCGGAACTTATTCTTATGATAAAAAATCTGCCTGTACATGGAAATATGAACATCTTTTACATCCAGTGTGATGATCCGGTGTTTATAAATATCCTGTTCTACTGCAAAGTATGGAAGAAATGAGAGTCCCTGATTCAGTTCCAGCATACGGATGATAAACTCAGTATCACTGATCTCAAGTACCGGTGAAATGGACTGTCTGCGCAGGGCAAGCTGCTGATCCAATGCCTGTCTGTAATTGGCATGCTTCTCTGTCAGGAAAAAAGGCTCCTGCAAAATATCGTCCAGCACCAGCCTCTCTTTTCCGGCAAATCTGGATGCAGCAGAAGCAACAAACACTACAGGTTCTGCCAGTTCCATGACTTTTACCCAGTTCTCGTCCCATCTCGGAGTATCAAGTATGTAGATCAGATCCAGTTCATTGTGTTCCATCATACGGATCAGTTTCTCTGGAGAATCTACTGTAATCTGCAGATTTACACGTGGATGCAGAGAATGAAATTCGCTCAGAATTCTGGGGAATTTGGCAGTACATAATGACTCGATCGTTCCAACATGAAGTGGATTCGTCAGTTCTCTGCCCTCATTCATGGACTTGCTTGCCTTATTTACTTCATAGAGAATTTTATTCGCAGATTTCAGAAATTCTCTACCCTGCGGAGTCAGAACTACACGTTTTCCCATGCGGTCAAAGAGCCTGGTATTCAGCTCTGTTTCCAGAAGTCTCATCTGCACGGTGATCGCAGACTGAGAATATCCCAGCATCTCTGCTGTCTTCGAAAAACTTTCCAGTTGTGCCGCCTGCACAAAAGTCTGTAACTGACGTATCTCCATCTTTTATCCCTCCCTGTCTTATGTATAATACATTCTTTTCTGTTCTTTAATCGTTTCATTTTTCATAATCCTCTTTACAAGCCGCTTATAAACTGATAAAAAAATCATTTCCGGATTGCTGTTATGAATTATTTTCAATCATCATATAAAAACTATGAATTTGATTCGTTTCTATGTCAATGATATAATGCAGTCACAAAGACGTCAATAAAAATTTTGTGCACATTTTACAACACAATTTATCAGGCTATCATCTGCTTTATTTCTGACAGCGCGGGTCATAATATAACCAGATGATCACTCATACTGTTCACTGCATTTACTCCTCTGACTCAACTTCTGAACAGTACACTTTTTAGGAAAGTATAAAAAACACGTTGAGAGGAAAAGATTTCTATGAAGAAAAAAAGTTTTAAATTAGGGCTTGTCCCGAAGCTGATCATTGCGATCATCCTTGGTATCCTGTTTGGTCAGTTTCTTCCGGAAGGCTTCTGCCGTTTTGTCGTAACTTTATCCGGATTTTTCAGCACATTCCTGAAGTTTGTCATTCCTATGATGATCCTTGCTTATGTAACTATGGGTATTGCGGACCTGTCACAGGGTGCCGGTAAGCTGCTTCTGATCACTGTTATCCTTGCTTACGGTTCCACTCTGATCGCAGGTTCTTCCTCATTCCTGGTAGCTTCCAATCTGTTTCCAAGTTTCATGAGCGCGGGTGCTCTGGATCAGATCGCAGCTACTGCTGATGTATCCCTGGAGCCATTTTTCTCCATTTCCCTGCAGCCGGTTATGGATACACTTTCCGCTGTTGTGCTGGCATTTATCCTGGGATTATGCCTGTCATCCATGCGTGGAAAAGAAATCGGAAACAGCTTATACAATGGTGTGAATGATTTCTCCAAAATCATTGACAAAGTCCTTCACACAATCATCATCCCACTGCTGCCACTGTACATCTGCGGAACTTTTACAGATATGACCATCTCCGGCAAAACTTTTGCCATCCTTGGTATTCTCTGGAAAGTATTCCTGGTTGTTATCCTGATGCACCTGATCTGCATTTTCATCCAGTTCTGCATCGCAGGCGCAGTCAGCAAGAAGAATCCTTTCACTCTGATCAAAAATCAGATTCCTGGATATGCTACAGCACTTGGCACTCAGTCCTCTGCTGCAACAATCCCGGTTAACCTTCAGTGTGCAGAAGCAGACGGTGTCTGCGAACAGATCCGTAACTTTGTTGTTCCGCTCTGTGCGAACATCCATATGGCAGGTTCCATGATCACAATTACAGCCTGTGCAACTGCTGTCTGTCTCATGAACCAGCTTCCGATCAGCCTCGGAACAGTTATCCCGTTTATTATGACTCTTGGTATTGCAATGGTTGCTTCCCCTGGTGCTCCTGGTGGTTCCATCATGACTGCTCTGCCGTTCCTTTACATGGTATTCGGTGCTGAGGCAGGTGATCCGGATGGTGCGATCTGTGCTATCATGGTAGCCCTGTATATTACTCAGGACTCTTTCGGAACTGCATGTAATATTTCCGGTGACAATGCTATCGGCGTGATCGTTGATACTATTTATAAGAAATTTATCTTAAAGTCCGATGCTGCTTCTACAGTTGCCGAAGCAGAATAATAAAAATTATGCAGGAATGCTGATATGCCGTTTCCTGTAAATCAGGCAGGCATTCACACTCAAATGTGAAGCTTGCCTGATTCCAAGTTTACATGATTTAATAATTCAAATAACAGGAGAACAAACAATATGTCATTTATCAGTGCATTTGATGTAATGGGTCCGAATATGATCGGTCCTTCCAGTTCACATACCGCAGGTGCGGCGCGTATTTCCTATCTTGCCCAGAAAATGATCGAAGGCCCATTAAAAAGAGCCGACTTCATCCTGTACGGCTCCTTTGCCAAGACTTACCGTGGTCATGGTACTGACCATGCCCTGCTGGGCGGTATCATGGGATTCTCTACCGACGATATGCGTATCCGAAATTCTTTTGATATTGCTCATGAAAAGGGTCTGGAATTTTCATTCACTCCGAATGAGCAGGAAACAGATATTCATCCAAATACCGTAGACATCTGCATGGAAAATGAAAAAGGCCAGAAAATGACTGTGCGCGGTGAATCCCTGGGTGGCGGCAAGGTCCGTATCGTAGAGATCAACCATGTGCAGGTAGACTTTACCGGCGAATACAGTGCAGTGATCGTAATTCATCAGGATACTCCGGGCGTTGTGGCTTACATTACCAAATGCCTGAGTGACCGCAATATCAATATTGCATTTATGCGTCTCTTCCGTGAAGGCAAGGGCGATATCGCCTATACGATCGTAGAATCTGACGGTAAACTTCCTGAAAACATCGTTCCTGCTATCCGTGAGAACCAAAATATTCATGAAGTTATGATCGTACAGATGTAAAGAAAGGAGGATTTTTATCATGGATTTTAAAAATGCAAATGAACTCTTAACGCTCTGTGAAGAAAAAAATCTTCCTATCTCAGAGGTTATGCGTGTCCGTGAAATTGAGCTTGGCGAAACAGCTGCTGAGACTGTAAATGAAAAAATGACACGGGTACTGGAAATTATGAAAGATGCCGCATTTTCTCCTATCAAACAGCCTGTAAAATCTATGGGCGGTCTGATCGGCGGCGAAGCCAGAAAGCTGAGTCTCCACGCTCAGGAGAAAAAAGGACTCTGTGGAGATCTGCTCCAGAAAGCAATCACTTATGCAATGGCAACTCTGGAAACCAACGCATCCATGGGGCTGATCGTGGCATCTCCGACTGCCGGTTCTGCCGGAATCGTACCGGGACTGATGCTGGCAATGCAGGAACATTATCATTTCTCTGATGCAAAGATCATTCAGGCATTATTTAATGCAAGTGCTATCGGTTATCTGGCAATGCGAAATGCAACGGTCGCAGGTGCTGTAGGCGGATGCCAGGCCGAGGTCGGGGTTGCTTCTGCTATGGCAGCTTCTGCTGCTGTAGAACTAATGGGAGGCACACCGAAGGAATGTACTTTTGCTGCATCTACTGTTCTTATGAACATGCTTGGTCTGGTGTGTGATCCGGTCGGCGGTCTGGTGGAATATCCATGTCAGAACAGAAATGCTGCAGGTGTTGCAAATGCTATCATTGCTGCAGAAATGGCTCTCGCCGGAATCCCGCAGCTGATTCCGCTGGATGAAATGATCCAGACAATGTTTACAGTCGGCAAGAAACTTCCTGCTGAACTGCGTGAAACTGCAATGGGAGGATGTGCTACTACACCATCTGCGTGTGAAGCATGTCATATGTGCAATTAACCAAATCAAATTTCCATATCAGACAGTACTTTCACCAGCATGAATTTCGATGCTTCCATGGGCGACCTGGATATTGATTCTTCCAACTTTACAGACAGCACACTCTCACTGTCTGAGGGCGATGTAACCGGAACTGCCGTTTCTTTTTACAATAACTGCCAGATCACTTCCAAAATGGGGGATGTTAACCTTACCATTCCGGAAAACAATCTCTCCGGTCTGACTCTGGATCTGGATACGAAACTGGGTGATATTGATGTTCCGGATAAACTGAACGGAAAGCTTGTTTCCACAGATGATGAAAGTACATTTGAAGGAAATGACTCTTCTGCCCCGGATCATCTGAGCATTCAATCCGATAACGGCGATATTAGTATCAATTAAATATTTATAATAGAATCTTCCCGTATAAAAAGACTGCCACAGCACTACACGTTTTATACTGTGTATCTGCTATGACAGTCTTTTGGAATCTATAAGAAAATCTTCCCATTTAATTCATTTTTTACTCTACTTTCCGATCTTCTCCAGCAATTTTGAAGTGAAGTGTGTATCAAAGAACTGTACAAACGGTCCCAGGCCAAATGCACTGACTAATGTTCCCAGTCCTACAATTCCACCTGCCAGCCAGCAGATCAGTGCGCATAAAGCATCTGTCGCTACCCTGTTCCAGAAATATGGAACTTTTTTCAGTCTCTCTGTCATAATCAGTGACATACTGTCATAAGGTGCAACCCCCTGATCAGGCAGCTGATACATAGACACACCAAGGCTTGTCACAATTACACCGACACATACGCTCAGAATTCTCTGCACCATCTGTCCTGGTTCTCCTGCCACTGAAACAATTGCATCATAAAAAAATGTGACCACATATCCCAGCAACAATGCATTGAAAAAGGTTCCAATTCCAATCAGCTTTCTTCCCAGAATAAATTCTACTATAAAAATAATTATATTAAGCATGATCAGAAAAACCGCATATTCAATTCCAACTCTGGCAGACAGCGCCATTACCATCCCACTGAAAGGGTCATTTCCCAGTCCGGAAAACTTAAATATTGCGATTCCCAATCCTAATATAATATTCCCGATACACATGACAATAACATATTTCCAGTTTATGTTTCTTATCCATTCACTCATTTCTTTCTCCTCCATAGGCTCACTTCTTCGTATTTTAGCAAAGTTCGAAATAGTTTACAATATTCTTTTTCATAAACCTATGAGTTTTTTCTCAATCCCGTGATTATTTTAATTCCTACGATCATCAGTATCGGAAAAACAAGGGCTGCGAAGATTCCCATTTTGAGGTTGTCCTTTAATGCACCTGAGATCATTCCTACATAAGTCGGTCCGGAGGAACAGCCTACGTCTCCTGCCAAAGCGAGGAGGGCAAATAATGCTGTTCCGCCTCTCTTTACGGATGCTGCTGCCATACTGAAAGTACCAGGCCACATGATTCCGACGGATAAACCGCAAACTGCGCAACCGAGGATTCCAAGTGCAGGAACCGGAATGAATGCAATCATCAGATAGGAAATCATACAGAGCACTGCGCTGTACTGCATGAAGCGTTCCAGATTAATCTTATCCCCAAATTTTCCATAAAAGGCTCTGGAACTTCCCATAAGGATTGCAAATGCCATAGGTCCTGCCAAATCTCCGATGGTTTTGTTTATGCCGAAACTCTTCTCTGCAAGTGTAGATGCCCACTGGCTGACTGCCTGCTCGCTGGCTCCTGCACAGAGCATCATTAACATCAGAACCCAGAAGATTTTTTTCTTAAAAAGCTCTGCCATTGTCAAACCTTCTTCGCCTTCATCCAGAAGCGGTGCGATTGGTATCCTCGAAAAAAGGAGACCATTTGCAATTGGAATCAGCGCCCACACAAGTGCCATATATTTCCAGTTCTGAATTCCAAAAATTCTGAAAAACAGCGTAGACAGAAGTACAACTCCTACATGCCCCCAGCAATAGAAAGAATGCAGAAGGCTCATAGCTTTCTCTTTGTTATCTGTAGGGCATGCCTCTACGACAGGACTTACCAGTACTTCCAGCAGTCCTCCGCCAATCGCATAGATCATAACTGCCACAAGAAGTCCCAAAAATGGATCACTGAATACTTCCGGCAATATGGTAAGCATGATCAGTCCGGCGGCGGCCATTGCATGTGCAATGATCATAGATGCACGATAACCAATTCGGTCTACAAATCCAATAGATGCCAGATCTACCAGAAGCTGAATTCCAAAGTTAAAAGTTACCAGAAGTGTGATCTTCTGTAAGGAGATTCCATAACTGCTCTGGAATGTCAGAAACAGTAACGGAACAAAGTTGTTAACAATTGCCTGTACAACATAGCCTATGAAGCAGGCCTGTACAGTTCTGTTATAGTTTGTTTTCATCTGATGTAATATTCCCCTCCCTAATTTATAAATATTTCTATTAGTAAATCATCTGCCGTGTTGTTATTTTCCCAGAGTAATTTATCATATTACATCAACTGCTAACAACCACTTGTTATCCCGATGTAATTACAACGTTAATCAGTAATGTGCAGATAAATTGTCACTCTCCATTAATCTGTCAACACTTCGGTTATCGTAGCCCACTACGATGCCCTCATCCGAATAAAATCTCCCACAAATTGTGACGCACATGTTGCAGAAGATCTTTTTCAAACATGCTCTAGTGTATCACATATTTTTATTGTTTTCTTCTATTATCTTTTGTTTATTCGATTAATTTCTATACTATTTTTACTTTTTTATGAAACTGCCCCTCCCTTTGCCCAACGGCGCTATTTTATATACTTACTTCTTCGTCCGTGCGAAGCAATGCACTCTTTGCAAGCTGATCAGCTTCTTCGTTGTAGTGGTTTCCGGTATGAGCAGCTATTTTACAGAAAGAAATCCGGATTTTATTTCCTGCCTCCTGCATATGAGCAGCGTATTTGCTGGTAAGTGGTGTCTTAGCTCTCCATACCCCTGTCACCCATTTCTCTACACCCTCATAATCGTAGCGGATTTCTACAGCAGGATAATCATTTTCTCTGGCCCATTTCACAGCATTCATGGCACCAAGCATCTCTCCTGCTACATTTCGGATCGCAACTCCTGCAGGATCACTTCCGCTGCCTGATCTTCGAATTTCCTGACCGTCTGGCGTGAGGATCACACATCCAAATGCATATCTGCCAATACTCTTCTCGAAGCTTCCATCTACATATGCAATTACCATATTTTCAGGGACTTCTACAATTCCAGCTGCTTCTTTGTCTTTATCTCCGGATACAGTCTTAACTGTTTTCATCTCCAAAAATGCAATTGCTTCTTCTTTATCTGTAAAACTCTTAAATTCTGCACCTGAATATCCCGCCGTTGCTTTCTGACACTCCGCCCAGGTATTGAACAAACCTGTTTTATGGCCCTTTCTTACCGCATAAATTTTCTTTTTTGCCATATCTATTAATTCCTTTCAATCAGTATTATTTGATCAGTGTTGACTTGAACTCTGTCATGTCTGTATCTGTTGAATGTCAACATTATAGCATTCCGTGATACCTTCTGGCTACTTAATCTTTTTGCTCGCCTGTATCTATTGTGTCGCAGAAAATAAAATAAGCATGAATATCTTAACTTTTTATTTTTGTGTGTCGGAAACCTTGATAATGTTTTACCGACTATATATAATAATATTATTACATTTCATAAAAGGAGGATTTTCAGTATGAAAAAACACTTCAAACGCTTTTTACCTATAGTTCTTACCATCATTATGGTTATGCTGTCTGCTGTAGGAGTTCAGGCGCAGACAATTTTCAGACCTGATCAGGTACTGACTTTGTATTCAGCTAATTCCAAAATTTATGATCCATGGAAAAAAGCCTATGCCATCGCCAATGAAACTCCATTTAATACAGATATTCTTATGGATCAGGGCGTAACCGGCTATAAAACATCCAATATTTCTGTTGTAAGCCTTATCCCACGTAAAGTACAGCATAAAACCGCTGCTGCTCTTGGTACTTACACAATCCGCTATATGCGAGCCAAAAAAACAGGAACTGTAACACTTTCCTATAAGGTCAACAATAATACTTATAAACAGAAAACAACCGTAAGGAAATATGTAAATCCATTATCTACACTTAAGATTGGTTCTCTGAGTCTGGCTTCCAAATTCAAAAAAGACTCAACATACACATTAAGTTACGAAAAATATAAGAATAAAGAACTTAAATTACAGATCAAAACAAAGGGCAGATGGGAACTCAGCGGAGTCCGTTATATTACAAGTCCCAAAACCAGCAATAGTATGGGCACCTGGATTCCAGACGGTGGAACTTTTAAAGTAACCCAAAAGAATTGTTCTCTGACTGCATATGTATTTGACCCAAAAACCAAACAATCTGAAGAATGTCTGATCATCTTTAAATAGCAGATGGCAGATGGATAAGGTCATTTGCTTTGCAGTTTATTTCTTTTCGTAATTGAAGCAGAAAGATTTCTTTAATAACAAATGGCGTAAATCGAATAACTTTGATTTACGCCATTATCATATGATTTTCTATTTATCTTTCCATCATACTGATAGATTCAATTCCTACACTACCGCCGCGGACAACTTCAATTCTGTGGAATTCTTCTTTAATAAGTTTTACAACTGCATCATTCTTAGTTGCTGTCTGAACGAATTCAAGAAGCAGGCTGTCTTTGCCATAGTCGATGACTTTCGCTTTGAAAGTCTCTGCGATCTGGAAAAGTTCCACTTTGTCTTCTTTGGAACAGTTGAAAACTTTGATGTACAGAATCTCTTTCATACGGACAAAGACATCTGTAAAGTCAATGACTTTGATGACTTCGATCATACGGTTTAACTGTTTCTTGATCTGCTCGAATGTTTCATCATCGCTGACTGTAGCAATAGTCATTCGGGAAACTGTCGGGTCTTCTGTAGTTCCTACTGTGAGGCTGTCAAGGTTGTAGCTTTTTCCGGAAAAAAGTCCGGAAATCTTTGACAGAACACCTACCTGGTTCTCAACATAGAGAGAAATCCATCTTTTTTTCATTCCTTTATCCATAATGCTCTAACCTCCTGCTTAACAATCCATGATCATATCTTCCAGAGTTCCGCCTGGTTTGATCATCGGGTAAACCATTTCCTCAGGGTCAATGATAAATTCAATTACTGTAGGTGCTTTTGTATTCTTCTTGGCTTCTTCGAAAGCTACTGCGATTTCTTCTTTCTTTGTAACACGGATTCCTTTTGCTCTGTAGCTCTCTGCAAGTTTGATGAAATCCGGTGTGTACTGCGGATACTCCATGCCTTCTGTACGGCGGGAAAGTGCTCCGGCACGAAGGTTTGTCATGGCGTAACGTTTGCCATAGAAAAGTTTCTGCCACTGACGTACCATTCCGAGATATTCATTATTAAAGATACAGAGGATTACCGGAAGTTCTTCAAGAACTGCTGTTGCAAGTTCCTGAATATTCATCTGAACACCGCCGTCACCGGAGATTACGATAACCGGTCTGTCAGGATTTCCGATCTTGGCTCCAATACCGCCAGGGAGTCCGTATCCCATGGTTCCAAGACCACCGGACATGATCATCTGCTTGCCTTCCGTAACTTCTGCATACTGGGAAACGAGCATCTGGTGCTGGCCTACGTCCGTGACGATGATACTGTTATCAAACTGCTCATTGATTTCTTTCAGGATGTCCATTGGGCTTAAAACATCGTTCGGACGCATCTTAAGCGGATGTTCTTCTTTCCATGCCTTAATCTGACTAAGCCATTTACCTGTGGAGCATTCCTGTACATATTCGTTCATCTTTGTGATGGCTTCTTTTGCATCTGCAACAATCGGAATATCCACCTGAATGTTTCTGGAAATGGATGCTGTATCGATATCGATATGGACAATCTGTGCATGTGGTGCAAACTCGTGGAGTTTTCCGGTGATTCGGTCATTGAATCTGGTTCCGATAGAGAAAAGCACGTCGCAGTTGCTGACTGCCATGTTTGCTGCATAGGCTCCATGCATACCGAGGTTTCCGATGAAAAGCGGATGATCTGTCGGAATCGCACCTTTTCCCATTACGGTTGTTACAACAGGGACATTGGTTTTCTCTACTACTTCACGAAAAACTTCGTAAGCGCGGGAAATTACAACACCGCCACCAGCAAGGAATAACGGGCGTTTTGCTTTATGTAAAAGCTTGAGAGCACGTTTGAGCTGACCGATATGAACGTCTGTGTTTGGTTTGTAACCACGGATGTTTACATTTTTCGGGTATTCTGCACTGCCAAGTTCTGCCATGACGTCTTTTGGAAGGTCAATGAGGACCGGACCCGGACGGCCGGTGCGGGCAATGTAGAATGCTTCTTTGATAATACGGCCAAGGTCTTCACGTCTGCGGACAGTTACTCCATATTTGGTGATACTGCGGGTGATACCTACGATGTCTACTTCCTGGAATGCGTCGTTTCCGATCAGATGACGGGCTACCTGGCCTGTGAAGCATACGAGAGGGACGCTGTCGTAGTTGGCTGTTGCGAGGCCTGTTACGAGGTTGGTTGCTCCAGGACCGCTGGTTACGAGACATACACCGACTTTTCCAGTGGTTCTTGCGTAAGCATCTGCTTCATGGACAAGGGCCTGCTCATGACGCGGGAGGATGATTTTTACGTCATCCTGTTTATAGAGTTCATCGCTGATGTCGATGGTACAGGCACCAGGGTAACCGAAGAGGTATTCTACGCCTTCTTCTTTTAAGGCTTTGACTAAGAGTTTGTTGCCGGATATCTGTTTCATGTATGGGACCTCCTTTTTGTATAGGGACGCTCGGAAATTTATTTCCGAGCTATACATTAACAATTGAAAAACAGGTTAAATCAGAATTTTGCCTGCGACTTATTCTGTAAGTATCCAAAATATAGCGGTATAAAAAACGCCCCGGGCTGTTTGCCCAGGGCGAAAATGTTTTCCGCGGTACCACCTGTTTTCAGAGTTTTTCTCTGCACTTTGTCAGTACTGATATACTGTGTTCCTGTAACGTGGAACTGACGTTGAAGCCTACTGGGTATGTCTGGATATACTGTTGGGTTCACTGCTCGAGGGCTACTTCTACAGCTTGTTCATGAAAGCTCGCACCGACCGCTTTCTCTCTGTGCTTCTCAGAGCTGTGTACTCCTCCCTGTCATTGCATTTGGCGTTTATCAATTGACTGTTGCTTATTGGTAATTATTATACATTTGGAGGTACTGCATTGTCAAGTTTGGATTTTTTATCCTAAGATTGTTTTGAGGTCTTCTTCCGGTGTTGTTACAGGAGCAATGTTGTAGTTTTCTGCCAGGTAGTTCAGGACATTCGGGGAGATGAATGCCGGGAGTGTCGGGCCCAAGCGGATGTCTTTGATTCCTAAGTGGAGCAGGGTGAGGAGGATGCAGACTGCTTTCTGCTCATACCAGGAGAGGATCATGCTTAATGGCAGTTCGTTTACGCTGCAGTTAAATGCTTCTGCCAGAGCTACTGCTACTTTGATCGCGCTGTAGGCGTCATTGCACTGACCCATGTCCATGATCCTCGGAAGACCGCCGATGGTTCCGAGGTCGAGGTCGTTGAAGCGATATTTTCCGCAAGCAAGGGTAAGGATGATAGTATCGTCCGGGGTCTGTTTTACGAAATCAGTGTAATAGTTTCTGCCTTTGCGTGCACCGTCGCATCCGCCTACCAGGAAGAAGTGACGGATGTCACCGGATTTGACAGCTTCGATCACTTTGTCTGCTACGCCAAGTACGGTTCCGTGGGCGAAGCCTGTCATGACTTCGGTTCCACCATTGATTCCTGTGAACTGGGTGTCTTCTGCATAGCCGCCGAGTTCCAGGGCTTTCTCGATCACCGGGGTGAAATCTTTCTCATCATCGATGTGGATGACTTCCGGGAATGATACCATTTCTGTGGTAAATACACGGTCTTTGTAGCTTGCTTTCGGTGGCATGAGGCAGTTGGTCGTGTAGAGGATCGGTGCAGGAATGTTGTCAAATTCTTTCTGCTGGTTCTGCCATGCGGTGCCGAAGTTACCTTTGAGGTGCGGGTATTTCTTCAGTTCCGGGTATGCGTGTGCAGGGAGCATTTCGCCGTGTGTGTAAATATTGATTCCTTTTCCTTCTGTCTGCTGGAGAAGGAGTTTCAGGTCGTAAAGGTCATGGCCTGTTACTACAATGAATGGGCCTTTTTCTACTTTGAGAGGTACAGTTACCGGTGCGGGGATGCCAAATGTTTCGGTATTGGCTTTGTCAAGGAGTGCCATGCAGCTTAAGTTTACTTTTCCTACTTCCATAACTACAGGGAGGAGTTCTTCCATTCCCCAGTCTTCTGCAAGTACAAATAATGCTTTGTAGAAGAAATCATTTACTTCCTGTTCTTTGTAGCCGAGAACCATTGCATGGTAGGCATAAGCGGCCATTCCTCTGATGCCGAAGAGGATCAGGGATTTGAGGGAGCGGATGTCTTCGTTGGCATTCCACATACGGTTCATATCATAGTTGTCGGTGGTTCCACATCTGGAGGTGCAGGCTGCGCAGTCAGGGACGATTTTTCTTTTCTCTGCATTTACTTTATTGATCATTGCACGGATGGATTCATCGTCAAATGCCACGTTTGTAACTGTAGTAAAAAGTCCCTCGATGATAATGCGGTCTGTGGTTTCTTTTCTTTCGTTATTTGCGCAAGCGCGGGCAAGGCCGATGAGAGCTCCTGTCAGTTCATCCTGAAGTCCTGCTGTGTCTGCGGTCTTTCCGCATACTCCTGCTTTTCCTGTACATCCGCTACATCCTGCGGTCTGTTCACACTGAAAACAAAACATCTGTTTTTCCATTTTTTTATCTCCTTTATGCTATATCATTCTTTTCTTCTTATGGTTTTAGAATCATTCTCGATAAAATCATTTACTTCTTTGCCTGCCTGATTTTGGTAAGCTCCTGAGTAATATCTTTAATCTTTACTATCATTTACATATTGTCCACAATCTGACCGTCTGTAGAGATGACTTTTACCTGCCATGGAATGAATTTTCCACTGTTTTTCAGGGCTGTTTCCGCTGCTCTGGCGAGACCGCCGCAACATGGGACTTCCATTCTTACGATAGTCACACTCTTGATATCGTTCTGGCGTATGATTTCGGTCAGTTTCTCGCTGTAATCGCCCTCGTCCAGTTTCGGACATCCGATCAGGGTGATTCGGTTGCGGATGAATTCCTGATGGAAGTCTGCATAGGCGTATGCGGTGCAGTCTGCTGCGATCAGAAGATGGGCTCCATCGAAATATGGTGCATTGACTGGTACTAATTTGATCTGTACTGGCCACTGGCGCAGTTCGGATTCTACCGAAGTATTGAGCTGCGTGTAAGTTCTTTCTTCTTTATGTGGTGCTCTGAGAATCTTCTTCGCCATACTTCCCGGACATCCTGTGAAACTCTTTCCAATGCCTTGTTTTGGTTCTGCAGTGCCGGCTTCTGTTACGCCTGCTGATATATGATTTCCTGCTAATCTTGTATTTGTTGTTCCTGCTCCATTCTCGCTTTCTGCATTTGCTTTCATGTTTGCTTCTACTGCGGCCTCGTCAAAGGCTGCTGCTTCTCTTTTGATAAATGAAATTGCATTTGTCGGACATACCGGCAGGCAGTTGCCTAACCCGTCGCAATAGTCGTCGCGTAACAGCTTTGCTCTTCCGTCTACGATGCCGATGGCTCCTTCCTGACAGGCGTTGGCACATAAACCGCATCCATTGCATCGCTCTTCGTCAATGTGTATAATCTGTCTTATCATGAGTTTCCCTCCTGTGAATGATTGGTTTCTATGTTAACTGTTTGTGTTCTCTTGATTACATGGCAAAGTATATCGGATATTTCGTTTTAAGTATGTTGTAAAAACAACATTCTTATTTCTTTTTGAAATTATTTTTCTGTTAATATTTTCCATTCCCGGACATCTGGTAAAAACTATATAACAAAAAATCTCAGAACTTTTATTTTCCTCTGGGGTATGCCCCTCTGGCTTAATAAATGTTCTGAGATTTCTGTACGTCTGAATGGTGATTCAAACGCATATCTGCAAGCAAACAGGATACTTGCTTCATTGGCTAATGTTTTTTATTGGGTTAATCTTTTATTTCTTTTACAATGCTAATAAAAAACAGCACGGGATTTCCCTGCATTTAAGATTTTAAGAAAGGATTTCAGATTTACATGAAAATAAAAGACAAGAACCAGTCTTCTGTTAAGACAAAGACAGCAATTCGTACCGCCTTTGCAGAAATAGTTAAAGAAAAAGGAGACTTAGATAAGATCACTGTAACTGAACTGGTCAGGCGTGCCAACATCAACCGTTCTACTTTTTATCTGCATTACAGTGATATTTATGATATTGCTGCCGAAATGGAACAGTCACTGATGAGTGATGTCATGCAGAACAGTCCTAGAAACAGAGAAGAACTTCTCACATTTACAGAAGAATTATTAGATCTTATACACAAAAATGAGAACCTGTACAGACAGATCCTCACTTCTGAATCACCTATGTATTTCCTGCGTAAATTCCGCCGGGAGATCGCAGTTAAGATCCAGTCGATCCCGGATGTAAATCATAACCCGACGCCATGGTTCCAGATGAAAACCGAAATTTTTGCAGACGGGATCTGCGAACAGGTTGTCTACTATTTCCGAGGCCGCACGGAATACACTTTTGAAGAACTTAAGCTTGGAATTCTGACCTGTCTGCGTGAATACTTCTGAGCAGCAGACTTAACTTTCTGCTCTGCCATATTATCCGAAACTTATTCAGAAGCTTGTTCTTCTTTATCCATCTGCTCTCTTCTGGCTTTCTCTCTCTGCTTCGTAAGATCATAATAATCATCTGTAAGGAAACCATGTGCTCGCATTGCATCAAACACCTGCTGCTGGGCAGGTGTCATTTTCATCCCTATGGAGTTATTATAATCCGTGAGAACACATCCGGTCTTTTCAACAAGCCAGAACAGAGGGGAATCTCCTTCCGGAATCATCTTCCAGATTTCATCCTCTGTCCACGGGAGCAGTTCCATCATTCCGTGAAGATGTCCTTTGGGTATTCTTATATAATCACCATCCAGCTTGATCAGGCCATCGGAAAAATTTTCGTCCTTAATTTTCATTTCATTCAACAATTCTTCGGTTATTTTCATTCTCTCTTTACCTCACCCTCGAGTATTGCTTTTTCCTATTATACGTGTCCTGTCAACGTTATGCAAGACCAAAGTCTGTGTATATCCAATCCACCGGTTGTCTCTTACCGGACATGAAGTGAACTGTGATACGTAACACAAAAATATATCATTTTCTACAAAATTTTAACTTGATTAATTCAACAAAAGATTGTAAACTATAATTGCACACACAAGTTAACGTTATTGTTAATTAAGACTATTCGAGGTTTCCTCAGAATGTCTCAATTATACACACACATTTTTCCAAAAAGAGCAGCTTCACCATTTCGGTGAGCTGCTCTTTTAATGTCTTATTTTATTTTTTCTTTCTCAGAAAATAGATGAGTAAAATTATGATAATAATGATTCCAATGCCACTGATCCAGATTACCGGATTTCTCATGCCTGAATCAGATTTCACATTCTTTCCTGATGTCTTCTTAGAATCATCACTACCTGACTCTGGCTTCTTATCCATTTCCTCTTTCTTCTCTTCCGGAGTTGGCTCTGTTGTCGGCGTTACTTCCTCTGTCGGTGTCGCTTCCGGGGTCGGGGTTGCCTCTTCAGTTGGAGTTGCCTCCGGTGTCGGTGTCGCCTCTGGAGTCGGAGTTACTTCCGGTGTTGGGGTCACCTCTGGAGTTGGAGTTACTTCTGGAGTTGGGGTTGCTTCCGGTGTTGGGGTCACTTCTGCGACAGCTTTCCCATCTTTAGATTCCTGTGGAGAAGTCTGCTCTGTATCGCTTACATAATCCGTATCGCGATCCAGATTCACCCATACAGATTCTTCACCATCTGTATCAGCTTTTCCCCAGTTTATTCCATCTTCTCCCTTTATATACTTGGAAATATGTACAGTTGTACCATCCGCAATTCCACCGCTGATCTCGCCATACTTCTCTCCCGGTCCGTTATATACGGGGGCATTTCCACTGTCACTCTGAATCTTCACCTGAAAATCCACATCTTCGCCGCCAAATGTCTGAAATTCTTTGTTAATCGCTTCGGCTCTGGTAACCGGTGCCAGATCATCCATCGGAATATATCCATTCATTCCATGGTATTCACTGTATGCCCATTCTTTATTGTCTGTGCCGTCTTTTTCCCCCTGAACATGAATCGCAGTTCCATTGACGATCAGATTATCATTCAGTACATTACTCTCCGGGTCAGCTTCCGCATAAATGTTTACACCACCGTCTGCACTCTGCACTGTCATATAGTAATCTGTAACGTAATCTGGATCCTGCTCTCTGCCATCATCCGCATAAGCACTGACAGCTGCCAAGATAAAGCATAGCAACACCGCTGCTATTGTTCCCAACTTTTTCTTCATAATCTCATTCCTTCACTGTTTGTCATTTTCTTTTTATAACAGATGAACTCTTATATTTACTGTATGTATTTCCATAAGGTTCTTTTACATACGCTTTTACAGCATAGTAGTATGATACACCCTTTTGGGCTTTTTTGTCCAGATATGTTGCAGTATTTCTGTTGGAAATTTTCTTGATCAATTGATAAGATCCGCCTTTTTTCTTCCTGTAAATATAATATCCGTCACATTTCTTCTGCGTAGACCAGCGAACACGGATGCCATTCTTTTCGGATTTGACAGAAGATACTTGCTGCAGTGCAGGAGCCGCCTTGATCACAGATCCGGTGGTGTACTTGCTTGTGTAAGTTTTCCCACTTGCCTGATAATATGCCCGGACTGTATATCGATAAGAAGCATTCGCAGTAACTTTACTGTCCTTGTACTTTGATACAGAGTTCTTTACTGTTGCAATCTTTGTCCAACTGCCGCCTGATGACGGTTTTCTGTATACATAATAGCCTGTTGCATTGGAAACTTTGCTCCATGAGACCTGATTGTATCCACTGTTATACGCTTTCACCTGAAATACGGGTGTATCCGGTGTCCATGACTGGTTCAGAGTTCTTGTGTGGGCTTTAATCCTTACAGACCATCCTTTCGTCCGACCGTCAGTCCATGCAGCACCGTCAGATGCTCCTTTAAAAAATGTCTGATTCTGCTCAATTCCAGCAGTCGCAATAAACCATTTACCGCCTCCGGAAGCAGAGTAACTTGTGCTGGCCTCAACACCAAATTTAATGTTATTACTTCCATTATTTGTGATCACCACCGAATAACAGCTGCCCTGGCGCAGAGTCACTTCCGGAATTGCAATCGTACGCACTCCTGCAATATCCTGCTCAAATTCATGCGGCTGCGCATACGCTGCAGTACCGCTTTCCGGATTGGAAGGATCTGTAAGATCTGTGTATACCTGAATCTTATAAGAAGCATTATCACTCATGGAAACTACATTTACTTCCCCAAGTGCCTCCTGTTTTCCATTACCTGCATTCGCTGTATAAATGGCAGATACCGACTGCTTTGGCTGTATGGTAATAGATGAAATTGCTGACGAACCGTCATAAAAATAATTATTCTTATATTTCTGTTCTGATACAGTTACTGCATTTACAGCCACTAAATTGCTGATATTCGGGTCATCATAAGAGAGATAGTAGTATCCATCATCTCCTTTGTTCTCTCCCCAACTGTTCTTTATGATCCAGGCACCATCATTTGTTACCTTAGAGGCTTCCTGAAAATTAGATGCTTCAAAAGTATCATCCCATCCAACTACCGTTACAATATGGTTGATTGCCTTTGAACTTGATGTTGTTGGATAACAATAAGCGGAAGTATTCACATTTACATAATTCTCAGTCATATAAAGCATGATCGATACGGCATGTCCATCCATAAGCCATGACTTCATTCGATTTATAGATGCCGCTCTCTCCTCTTCCGTTTTATTCACAACATAATCAGAAAACATTGCACCTTTCAGATAAGCAACTGCATGATATGCTTTATCAGCAGAGATTTCCGTAGTCAGATCCTGCGTATGTGAGGAATCTGTAGGAAACGGCACATCATCCTCTGTAGTCATTCCGGACCAGGTGCTGAGAAAAACAGATGCCAGATAATCGTTCCCGCCAATATTGTGATAATTTCCTGCTACTGTATTCTTATCGTTGGCTGTATTTCCCAGCGGATCGTTCTGTCGGTTTGAGAAAAAATAGGATAAGTGTTCCTCTGACAGATCATATGTTCCCATTCCACGTGCAAGCAGAGAATTTTCCATTACTGCCGCCATTCCAAATGCCCAGCAGGTTCCAAATGGATGCTGATCCTTTACAGAAGTAACCAGACCATCCTCTCTTAAATCATATTTTTCTTTATATGTTGCTCTGCTTCCATAAGTAGCATATACCGTAGACAGATCACTCTCTACCTCCGGTCCTGGATCTAATGGTGTCAGGTTCCTAAATGGTTCTAACTCTTCCTCACGTTCTTCGGCAGTCAGTGGACGGCCTTTAGTGTAACGGATTCCGTCTGTTTCTTCCTCAGATATCTCTCCATCCTGAAAGTCCTGTTGACTTTCCTCTGATGAAAACACCACTGCATTAGATTTGTTATCTGAGGTAAATGTATCTTCCTGTGACTGTTGCTCCTGAAATTCTTCAGCTGTATCCTGTGTACCAGACTCAAAAAATTCCTGTCCCATTACAGGCAGAGATGTACAGATTACGGTCGATGTTAAAATTGCCGCAAGAACCCGCATCGCTATATTTCTTTTTTTCATATATTTGCACTCCTCTGTATTAATCTTTAAGATGTTCAAAGATAATAGCATTATATCATTTAATGTTTTTTATTTCAAGAAAGAATCCTTCTTGCAGGATTCTCCACCTGCGATGTGGCGCTTCAGCGACATACTCCCTCTCAGACATCGTGCAATCCCACCCATAGGATTTTTTTATGTCATTGGAGCATTACAGAGTAATTTCCTATAACATAAAAAACCGCCGAACTGCTGAACATGCATTCCGACGGTTGTCATTATGTATAAGATTTGCCTGTGTCTGCCAGCTATGAAAACACTGTCAGGAAAGGAGGTCAAATGCTTGTGCTGCATTTTCTTTTGTGTGTGTGAAAAGTGTGTTCTGCATGTGTGAAATGCATTACAAGACTAATAGATAGATTACAGATATAACACGGATAACGCTTTCCGCTGTTTGTTTGAAGATTTTTCTTTTGTTACATTTATTCTAACAGACCTGAATATATATTACAATGAGAATCGTTCTCTCTTATCTGGGGTAATCTGACACTTTCCTGCTTTATTTCTGATTAACTTCCTTTACCTTCTTCATCATCTCAGCCAATTCCTGATATTTCCCGGTTATATAGCCGTAATTCTTTCTTTTATGTGGAACCAGGCAATTGGTACAGTCCTTTATTCCCTTATCTGTATATCTGAAATTTCCTCCACAATTCTCTCCAAGTGCATACAGAGGGCAGTAACAGAACAGACAGTTGAAATCCTTCGGATCCGCATTTTTATGACACGGAAAAAATTCACATTTCTTATGACTGAAATATGAGTATTCTTTGCCTTCCCAATAAGGTTTCTCCATTTTATCTTCCTTCTTTCTTATAATTTCTTTGTTTCAAAAAAATCCTGCCTACAGGATTGACTACTTCAGCGACATAATTCCTCTTATATAAAAAAATACTCTAATGAATCATCAATCACTTTCCAATTAACAAAGTATTGAACATTCATTACAGTATTCTTAACTCTACATAATAGCTACATAAATAAGAGGGAGCGACGCTACTCCGGGGTAGAAAAAAATCCGTTCATGAGTGCGCGGAGGGAACGAATAAATCCGAAGTAGTATCGCCTGCCATTTAATCATGTATAATTCATAAAGAACAGGCGCATTCCATAAAAAATGTCTGCCTTCGAATAAAAGCAGACAACACTCCGAAGCTGCGGATTCAACGGAGTTGGTTGTTACACTTTACACGGAAGTTTAACCTCGCCATACCAAGCAGGTTTCCTGGCTCCAGGCTCATCGCTCCTCTCTCCTTCTCATGCTATGGCACAATGGATTCTTGAGATTTGCTCCTCTGTTACAGTGACCGGATCGCTCAGGTTTCTCACCTGATTCCCTCTTTCTGTACCGTGTTTCTTACGGTATCAGCACTTAATATGTTCCATATGGAATTATACTAACCGTATAATAACATTTTCACGCTAGAATGTCAACTATTTGTCAATATATTTTTAACTAATTCCATATAATAGGTTACTGTTCGCTCCGTGCCCAGTAACACGCTTCGCGATGCACAGAATTTATGCTAATCGCATAAATTCGCGCGGTATGTCTCGGGTTTTCTGTTGCCATGCATCCGTAAGAAGCTGCCAGTGGCAGGTTCTGTAGGTGACCTTCGCTCACAAAAAACGCCTCGCGGAATATTACCTGTGAACCAATGTCATTAACTTAGCAATTTGCCAATACTGCATTGATGAAAATATCAGCAGAAGGATTTGATTATGATAAAAAATGGGATATTGATGGATCAAGATACAACGTCTTACTA
>NZ_JAHLQG010000020.1 GCF_018919065.1 Blautia sp. MSJ-9
CCCCTTCCGGTAACGGAAAGGTCTTTGCTGGAGGCAAAAGTCCCTCCGGTAAAGCGTAGAACCTCATGTGTTTATGCAGATCTGAAAGAACTTCATTTACAAATGGAAATCTTAAAGGCGGCATAAATGCAGGCAGATATACAGCGGACTACCTGCAATGTGGGAACCTGCCATATCTGGCATGGAAAAATGCGCATAACTGCGCTGGCCTAAGTTACAGGCGTATCCGCCGATATTTAGTCTGACGCCTAAAGCGTCTGGAAGCACGCGACTTCAGTCGTGTGAGGATAAAGTTTTTAATTCACGGAAGAATCCTTTATGAAAAATAAATAATGCGAATGCAGAAGAAAGGAAATAGCAACAATGGGACAGATACATGATATTGAAAAATTAAAAATCAAGACAGGCAAAAACACTCCGGAGAATTGACTTATGAGCACATTAAATATTCTTCTTAATCAGATCGGAATGTTTGTCATCTACATTCTGGCAGGCATCATTCTGATCCGGACACATGTGTTGAACCGGGAAAATATGGAAGTCGTTTCCAGACTTGTGATCAAACTGGCACTGCCGGTCATGATTTTTACAAATACGGTAAATGGAGTGGATAAGCAAATGCTTTTCCACTCCCTGCCGATTCTCGGAATCGCATTCTTTATGTACATATGCCTGTTTGGACTCAGCTTTCTTTCGGGAAAAATACTGCACCTGCAAGGTGACCACCAGCAGCTTTATTCTGCTATGAGTGCTTTTGGAAATATTGGCTTTATGGGAATCCCCATTGTCACAAGTATCTTTCCGGAAAGAGGAATGCTGTATATCTCGGTATTTACCATGATAGACCAGCTGATGCTGTGGACAGTCGGGGTAAGGCTAACCTCGAAGGCAGAGGATACAGTGGAAACTACTTCAAAAAATTCATCACAATGTGGAAAAAATGTTGGTGCCGTAAAGCATTCTACATTTGACTTTAAAAAGCTAATTAACCCGGTAACAGTTGCTATCGTATTGGCATTATTCTGTATTCTTGCAGGCCTTACCTTACCGGAGATTCTGAACACAGCATTCTCAAAAATCGGAGCAACAGCAACACCTCTGGCAATGATTTATCTTGGCGGAGTCTTTGCATGTATGGATGTAAAAAAATACATTTGCAAACTGGACTATTATGGAATCGTCGCAATCAAAATGCTGATTTTTCCGGTGCTGTTTTATCTGATACTGGGGTTACTTCCAATATCGGCAGAAATCCGTATGACCATGACACTCACATCCGCTATGCCGGTAATGTCATCAGTAGTTATGATGGCAAATACATACGGCACAGACGGCGACTATGCCATGGGTGGAATCCTGGTGACAACAGTCTGCTCGATCGTGACGTTACCGTTTGTATACTGGGTGCTGCAGTTTATCTGAAACAGGAGCAAAAATAATGAATGAGCGTAAACAAAGTTGACGAAAAGAAATAGTCCGGCTACCCTGCAATGGGAATCAATAATGCGGGAAATAGAGGGAGAAGATTCTGCTGAGGAATGGCGGGAATCTGTTCTGTACAGATACAAAATTCCGCCAAAGAAACCAAAGATCAGTCCGGTATATCCACCGGCACAAAGGATAACTGTTAATTTAGTAATACACCGATCATAGAGATGAAAAATCCTGCCAGAAGTCCGAGTGTTGTCCATTCAATAAGTGAAACTGCCAGAAATACAGCGGAAGCATGTGATTTTTTTATCTGATTGTTAATAGAAGTCCATGCGGTTTCAGGCTGTATGATTAAATGTATAACAGATTTGAAGCAGAAGGAAATGTTTATGGCAGATCAGAAAATAGATAATCTTTTAAATCTGGCTATGGATGCGACGCCAGAGGAACGCAGGAAATGTTACATCTATGCTGTTTTTATATTTGGGTGATTTTGAAATGTGCCAGACACTACGCCATGTTTTGGAACATTGAGGGTCTGACCCTATGAAGTATGAATACAGGTATTTTGCCAATTAAAAAGGAAAAAACTCAGTCTGCCTTAAACAATTTTGATGAATTTACCATGGTAAGTCCAAGTATTCTGGCGCAGTATATCGGATTTACGGAACTCTTAGCTATGATAATGACAGACAAAATTTCCGCGGGAGCTTCCGGTAAAAATATCATGTTCAGCCCGACAAGCTTGAACGTTGCACTCGGCATGATCGCAGAAAAAAGGACCCCCGAAAAACAAGAGTCCTTTTGTGCATAAATAAAATGACAGCATCTTACTGTGGCAGTGGGATGCTACTTTTTATACCAGAATTTCTTACATTGCACTTTCGTCTTTCCATCTGGGGCATCCGTCATCCTTCCGATTTTGAACCTGTAATTTTTGGTCTTTCCGGCTGGGATATTTACATTGTAGGTTTTGGTGGGCGTTGCAGTTTCATCCAGCGGTATCTCAAAATACATTGTTACCTTTGTAATGGTATAACTTGAAGTGTTTTGCATACGGGCAGTTATATACAGCTCGCCGGTGTTGGGATTATAATCATATCCCTTGTAGCTGACCTTGAGCTGGTTTAGCTTAGGGGTAGCTGACCGGTACCAGAACGATAAGCATTTTACCTTAGGTGATTTATATGGCTGCTGAGCCATTTTTCCAACATAAACAGTCTTGTTTACTGTTTTTCCAGGATTGATTGTTACACTGAAGGTCTGGGTTATGGTTCCATCTTCCATGATTGGGATCGTATATTCCATTTTTACTTTTGTAATTGTATAACTGGAAGTATTTTTCAGCTTCAGCTTCAGATATAACTTTGCGGTATCATTGTCATATTGGAATCCGCTGCAGCTTACTTTAAGCTGCTTGGCAGTTGGCTTGGAAGCAGCCAGTGTCAGCTTTGGAAAAAATGAAAGTACGGCAAATGCTGTCAGAAAGAAAAATACCAGATAGCTTCTGCGTTTTTTTATAAAGCGGTCCTTCATACTCATAAAATCTCCTCCTTACACGATAGGCTATAATAGTTTCAGGCAAATATTATGACTTTTGGTACACGTAATATTTTGCCCAAGTTTATTCTATAGTTACCATATAATAGGAGAGAGGAAATTTCTATTAACTATTGGTTAATTTTTTTATTCCAGTAATCTGTTTTTTTGATTCAGATCAATATTCTTACTGAACATTGGGGTCAGAAAGGATTCATACGCCATTTCGCCTGACAGATTACTCACGAATGTTCCTGCTCGGTTTGTCATAATTGTTTCCTTTCCCTTTCTCTTTAACTTCTTCAGATCCGCAGTTTTTCTTCATCCAGCAAATTTAATTTTTTTGCAGAAAGTATAAGTTCTGTTTGTAGAAATGCAAGATTGCAGGCTGTTAAAAATGCATCCATGAGTAACTCGATACTGATCACTAATGCAATTCCTGCAGAGGGGATTCCTAATTGTGCAAATAAAATGGTATAACAGGATAAACCTCCGCCGGGGATTGGCGGTGTTGCAATTGCCAGAATCGTACAGGTTATAATGGAGGTTATGATCCAGACGATGGTTATCTCTGTGCCAAAGCTCTGACCGGTACACAGGGATACAATAAAAAACTGGATTGCTCCAGCTGGCATAAAAATGATTTGTCCGATAGAAACACCAAAGTTAATTAATTTTTTATCTATACCAAGTGCCTTGCAGCTTTCAATGTTGGTTCCAAAAGCAGCTGATGAGGAGGAGGTAGAAAGTGCAATTAAAAAGGTAGGAAGTAATTTTTTTATTAAAACTCCAGGCTTTACTTTACACTTCCAGCAGACCAGGCCAATATAAAACATGAGAGTTATACTTGTAATGAGTATAACTAAAATAATCTGTTTTATAAGACTGAACAGCCTTGATGTTACTGTTCACTCTGTTCACAGCAACACGCTTCGCGATGCACAGAATTTATGCTGATCGCATAAATTCGCGCGGTATGTCTCGGGTTTTCTGTTGCCATGCATCCGTAGGGAGCTGCCAGTGGCAGGTCCTGTAGGTGACCTTCGCTCACAAAAAACACCTCGCGGGATATTACCAGTGAACAGTAATGCCTTGATTCTTCTTACACTGCTGTATACAGAAAGTAAGTGCCTCAAACATTGATACAGGCATGATAGCGGAATTTCCACTGTCTTATACTACACCATGTTTTGAGACACTTACGAATTCTGGTAATATACGGATAATTACCTGCTTTTGTTAAATTGCAGAACTTACCTGCTCCGGGTTGAATACAGTGAGTTTACTTCCGGCTGCTGCGGCAATGAAAATCCAGATAAACATTTTAACCGGGAAGCAGAGGAAGAGGAGCATGGTCACTGCCAGCGGTTTTTTCATAATTCCGCCAAGGAGTGCAGCGGTAACGATCGCGGCTCCGAATACAACATGTCCTCCGTCTGCTCCGCATGCCAGCATTGCTACGCCATATCCCATAGATACTCCGGCAAAGATTACGGGGAAGAAATGACCGCCCTTCAGTCCGAACTGTATACAGAGATTCGTCAGCAGAACTTTGAAAAATGCAATCCCGATAAGTGTCAGCGGAAGATAGGAAGTGTAAGTTTCCATAAGATTTCCCATCTGCTCTTCTCCGGAAAAGAGAAGTACAGGAAGGAAGGTTCCTGTGATTCCGAGACATAATCCTGCCAGAGTTTCTTTTATAACCGGTGGAACTTTCTGAGAAATACTTTTAAGCAGCTCATGTGTTCCAAGATAAAAGTATGCCAGAATAAGACCACACAGGATATACAGGATCATAAACAGGTAATCTTTCTTCTCGAGTTCAACCATATCAAAGGATGGGAAACCGGAAAGTCCTGCGCCAAACAGAGAGGATAGGCCGGCATAAATTCCTGTGCCTGCCGCAAGCGCGATCCCATAGATGAATAATTTGGAACCCTTTGTTAAGGAAGTAAGATCTTCATCTGTATTTTCCTCTACTTCAAAGATACCAAACAGTGGTGCATGAAACAGGACACTCATGGAAACTGCTGCTCCGATCTGTGAATAATTTTTGGTATTCTGTCCGGCGAATTTCAGATTGTCTCCGGCCCAGTAACATAAGCCTACGATAATTCCGGTAAGACCTGCTTCTGGTCCGATACTGCTTCCTATCAGAAGTGGAAGAAGAGCAGCAATCATCATTACAAGCATGTTTTTGTATTCGTATCTTTTTTCTTTTCGGACTTTGTCCATGACTGTTTCGAGTTCTTCGGGATAATCTCCCAACAATTTTCGAAAAACACCTGTAATTGCCGCGCCGACTGTGCAGACAAAAATCGTATAATATGGAAGAGAAATCTTTTCCGGAATCCAGTTCCACAGGAATTCTGTTCCTACGGACATTATTTTTAACAACAGCCATACCAGTGCACCGGCTGCAGCGCCAATGATCGCACAGAACAGCCATAGTTCCATCTGGTTTTTCAGAGCGACATTTTTTTCTGCTTTTTTGTTAGTCATATAGTGATAACCTTCTTATTATTTGGATTCTTTTCCAAAGCTGATTCCAAGGACAATCATGTTGATTCCCTGCATTAAAACAGAAAATGCGATCATATATCCTGCAGAGATCATGGTAAGTACAGGGTGGGTAAATGATATGATGCTGACAATGACAGATAAAACACCACAGATAATGCTCAGGATTCCTTTTCCCTTGGAGGTGTTGTATGTCTTCATGCCGCCGACGATCTGGAAAATACCATAGATCAGGATGACTGCACCGACCATATAAGCTGCCATTACATCTGTAATGAATCTCTGGATACCGCTGAAAAGTAAGATAAGACCTGCAAGTCCTTCGAGAACACCGAGGATACATGCGCCGATTTCTTTCTTTTCTTTAGATAAAGAGAGAGCTACAAGTTCGATACCATTTACAAACAGAAGGATTCCCAGAATCCAGCCGATAGAGAGAAAGGTTCTCATTGGTCTTACAAGAGTATAGATGCCTAATAATACAGTTAAAATTCCTGTGATCAGGATGACGATTTTTAATGTTTTGTTGTCTTTCATACGAGAATTCTCCTTTATATGTCACAAAGCTTTTGTGTTGCAAGTGAAACCGTTTTATACTATACTTCAATTAATTTCAGGCAGTATATTATTTCATTGGAGGACAGGTATATGAAAAGAATTAAAGTATTAGGCAGTGTGTTAAAACGGACTCGCGCAGATAAAATTATCATTGGTTTTATTGTGTTTATTTTTGCTATCGCAGCAGTGATCCAGCTGGTTGAACCGGACATTAACCGATACGGAGATGCGCTGTGGTATTGCTATGCGGTGATCTCCACTGCCGGATTTGGCGATGTGGTTGCGATTACCTTTATTGGAAAAATGTGTTCCGTTCTTCTGACGATCTATTCGCTTTTTGTAGTTGCCATTGCCACCGGGGTAGTGGTTAATTTCTACACCCAGATGGTGGAATTGCAGCGAAAAGAGACACTTGCCATGTTTATGGATCAGCTGGAAAGACTTCCTGAGCTTTCCAGAGAAGAGCTGGAGAATATTTCCAGAAAAGTGCGCCAGTTTCGGTAGCTGTGGATCTTACTGATCTCTGGAAGAATGTTCTTCTTCCTGCTTGCTGCGTACCTGCGGGATCAGAGAAGCTGCCAGCTTTCCTTTTCCGCGGTTTCGCAGATACAGAATACCAATGATAGAAAATACCACTGCGCCGATAAAGTTTACGATCAAATCTTTCATGGTATCAACAATACCAATATCAAGATAGCCTCCCAGATTCCAGGTCTCGCCGTTAACGACCAGAGACTGAACATCTACATGGATCGGAACATTTGCACCGGTAGGATTCAGCTTTACAGAGTTGATGGCCGGTACGATCCAGTCCTTCTGCATATCCATTCCAAAGAACCAGTCCATGCTGAATTCAAAGAATTCCCACATAACACCAACAGTCATTGAAAAACAGAATGCAAAAAAAGCTACAAAATACGGTGACATTTTAATGGAAAACCTGTCACTGCGGTTAAAAAGATCAATCAGTGCAAATCCGATGGCAGCCATCAGAAAACCGTTAGTAGTATGCAAAATGGTATCCCAGATAGGGATTTTTACATAAAAGGCATTGATCTCGCCAAGAATTTCTGCTGAAAAGATAAAGATCAGAATGACTGTTTCCAGTCCCGGTGGTATTGTGACGTTCAGTTTCCTGTCCAGAAACTGGGGAACCATAAAAAGGATCAATGTCAAGATTCCCAGAAACATATTGTGGTAATTTCCAAGGAAAAACTGACGTACAACGGATAAGATTACCAGGGCGGTAAGCACCATCTGGATTTTTGTTCTGTTCTTTTTCAAACCTGAATTAGCTTTCATTTTTCTTTTCCTCCTTCCTTATTTTATATCCTTATCCTCACTGTTTGTATTTTAACATAAGTGCATCCAAACAACAAGAATTATAGAATAATAAGCTGTTTCTGGGACTCGTGGCAGAATTTTCTGCCGGTTTTCAGACAAAGGAGTTTTTCATATAAATTGGAAGAAAAAACAGTTTCAGATAAAATCTGATTACCTTCACTGTCCAAAAGATTTTGGGCGTCCGCAAGCTTGGTGATAAGAGGAATTCGGCTGTGCTGCTTGATCCGGCTTAGCAGTTCACTGCTTTCTTTACGGAAACCAAGAACCCGGGCAAAGGGAATCTGTGTAGGTGCAGTATGGATATTTAATATAATATGAAGCAATGCCCTCTGTATTCTTGTCTGAGTCAGCTCTCTGGTTTTTAAAACAGATACAGACTGGGAAAAGGACAGCAGGAGATTCTGCTGATTTATGATCCTTCGGGCGAGATCTTCGGAAACATCCAGATAGGAAGAAAGGCTTTTCACATTCTCCTTCATTAGGCAGTAGGAGAGAATAGAGTCCAGAGAATTTTCTGTGAGAAATTCACCGGAATTTACAGCTTTCTGAAAAACAGGAAAAGCCTGTTCAGGAATCTGGGATGCCAGGGAATCCGGATTAGGGGAATTCTGAAGAATCAGATTTCGTATGGCAGTTGCAGATGCAAAGAAATCAGTGGGTGACTGTAAATCCGGGGAAGTTGCTGTGGAATTTCCATCAGGGACAGTGGTTTCATGATATCCCATTCCTTCCCTGCGGATCGTGACAGGTCGGATCCGGCTGTTCAGGCGGAGAAGTGCCTTGCAGTATTCGATTCCCAGGATATTATTTGGTGTATTCAGAATCTGTGTAACTTCATTTAAAAGAGGAGTGAGTACCCCGTCAAAATCGTCACCGCTGAAGTTGCGTGGATTCTTAAAAAATTCTGTCAGTGCCTGGCTTCTGGCAGCGGGAAAAGTCAGCCCTTCGCTTAAAAAGCTTTTCAGCAACTTCTTGTATTCTTCCGGTTCTTCTACAAGAATCTCAGCCAATTCCTTCAGTGCGCTGATCTCCCCGGATTCACTTCCAAAACAGAGCATATCAACAACGCCAAGGCCGTCTAACAGGGAAACACCGCCCATTGCAAAGGCTTCCGCACTTGCCGTAGAGATGGATACCGGCATTTCAAGTACAAGGTCAGCACCACACCGCAGAGCCATTTCTGCACGTGCGTGTTTGGAGATGAGAGCAGGAGTGCCGCGTTGCACATAATCTCCGCTCATGGCAACAATAACGTAGTCTGCTTTTAACCTTTCCTTTGTATACCTGATTTGATATTCATGTCCTTTGTGAAAAGGATTATATTCTGCAATAATTCCTGCTGTTTTCATAAATTTATACAGATGCTCCTTTCTGAAATTCTGTAGAGTTCTCTCTTTTTTACCATATTGCATCTTAAAAAATACTTTTTTATGTCATATTCTACCATTCAGATGCTTGAAATACAAGGCTTCAGGAGGTATAATGAAGACAGCGCAGAAAACAGATTACTGTTCACTGTATATATTCGGTGAATGGTAATGACATCTGGTATACAGATATTGTGATATCAGAACTGCTATATGAAAGGAGCCATTTTAATCATGGGATTTATTGACACACTCAAAGAGAGAGCAAAAGCAAACGTAAAAACAATCGTACTTCCGGAGACAGAGGATAAGAGAACTCTGGCAGCTACAGAGAAAATTTTAAAAGAAGGAATTGCAAAGGTTATCCTTGTTGGTAACGAAGAAGCTGTTAAAAAGAGTGCAGCTGAAGACGGATATGATATTTCCGGCGCACAGATCGTAGATCCTGCTACATCAGAGAAAACACAGGGATACATTGACAAGTTAGTAGAATTAAGACAGAAAAAAGGCATGACACCGGATCAGGCTAAAGAGATTCTTCTTAACCAGTATCTGTACTATGGTGTAATGATGGTAAAAATGGGCGATGCAGACGGTATGGTATCCGGTGCATGTCATTCTACAGCTGATACATTAAGACCATGCCTTCAGATCCTGAAAACAAAACCAGGTACAAAACTTGTATCCGCATTCTTCTTAATGGTAGTTCCGAACTGCGAATATGGCGCAAACGGCGCATTTGTATTTGCTGATTCCGGTCTGAACCAGAACCCGAATCCAGAAGAACTTGCAGCAATCGCAGCATCTTCTGCAGAATCTTTCGAACTTCTCGTTCAGGAGAAACCAGTTGTAGCTATGCTTTCACACTCCACTAAAGGCAGTGCAAAACATGCTGACGTAGACAAAGTTGTAGAAGCTACAAAGATCGCAAAAGAGCAGAATCCGGAACTTGCACTTGACGGAGAATTCCAGCTTGACGCAGCTATCGTTCCAAGCGTAGGCGCTTCTAAAGCTCCTGGAAGCGAAGTAGCTGGTAAAGCTAACGTACTTGTATTCCCGGACCTTGATGCAGGTAACATCGGATACAAACTTGTACAGCGTCTTGCAAAAGCAGAAGCTTACGGACCTGTAACCCAGGGTATTGCTAAACCTGTAAATGACCTGTCCCGTGGATGCTCTGCAGACGATATCGTTGGTGTAGTAGCTATCACAGCTGTACAGTGCCAGGCTGACGACAACAAATAAGATTTCGTCATATAACAGATTCCAATCGGATCGAAAATATTTGATTGACTACATAATTAAAGGCATCGGAGGAGATATGTTCTGATTCTGATGCCTTTGATATCATTGCTCATATTTCCCTGGAAATAGTGAGAATATTAATATTATAATATGAAAGGAAAAGCTGACAGAAATATCCGAAGACTTGTACCGGGATTATGGACAATATTCGAAATTTGTTGCCGGCAGAATATGAAAATGAACGTATTAGTAATCAACTGTGGAAGTTCATCCCTGAAATATCAGCTGATCAACTCTGATTCAGAAGCAGTTCTTGCAAAAGGTCTCTGCGAGAGAATCGGTATCGATGGAAGATTAGTATATCAGAAAACAGGCTGTGACAAAGAGATCACAGAAGCTGCAATGCCTACACATAAAGAAGCAATCCAGATGGTACTGGATGCTCTCACAAATGACAAAACAGGCGCAATCGGAAGCCTGAAAGAAGTAAACGCTGTTGGACACCGTGTTGTACATGGTGGTGAGAAATTTGCGAAATCTGTAGTTATCACAGACGAAGTTATCGCAGCAGTAGAAGAGTGCAATGACCTTGCACCGCTTCACAACCCTGCAAACCTGATCGGTATCCGTGTATGCTCCGAGCTTATGCCGGGTGTACCTCAGGTAGCAGTATTCGATACAGCTTTCCATCAGACAATGCCTGCAAAAGCATATCTCTATGGTCTTCCGATCGAATATTACAAGAACTACAAAGTAAGAAGATATGGTTTCCACGGAACATCCCACAGCTTCGTTTCCAAACGTGCTGTTGAATTCCTTGGTCTTGACAAAGACAACTCCAAAGTTATCGTTTGCCACCTTGGAAATGGTTCTTCCATCAGTGCTGTTGTAAACGGCGAGTGTGTTGATACAACAATGGGTCTTACTCCACTTGAAGGTGTTGTTATGGGAACACGTTCCGGTAACATTGACCCGGCTATCATGGAATTTATCGCTAAGAAAGAGAACCTTGACATCACAGGTATGATGAACGTTCTCAACAAGAAATCCGGTCTTCTTGGATTATCCGGCGGATTATCCAGTGACTTCCGTGACCTGAACGATGCAGCTCAGAGCGGAAACGAAGATGCAGCTAACGCAATCGACGTTCTCTGCTATGGTATCGCTAAATTTGTTGGCGGATATGTTGCAGCTATGAACGGTGTAGATGCGATCGTATTTACAGCAGGTATCGGTGAAAACGCTATTCCTGTACGTGAGAAAGTTGTAAGCTATCTTGGATACCTTGGAGTTACACTTGACAAAGAAGCTAACGGCGTTCGTGGAGAAGAAATCGTGATCTCTACACCGGATTCCAAAGTTAAGGTTGCTGTAATCCCTACAAACGAAGAACTTGCAATCTGCAGAGAGACTGTAGCTCTGGTTTAATCTGAAAGGTTGGAATAGTCTGCAGTATTACTGAAATTGAATGAAACAGTAATTGCTGTGATTCGTTTAGTACATCGTTTCGTAAATAACTATGTACCAGACTTTAGAGATAATTGAAATCAGCAGACAACAGAGTGTCTGTGTTATGTCCGAACGAGAGAAATATAGTTGGAGGAAACTATATTTATATAGAAGGGAAAGGTGCATCTGTCAGGGGCACCTTTCTTTCTGTCTAAGGCTGCAGTGGAATATAAAAAATGGAAGTTATTGTAATTCTGGTGCAGCATATGAACTGATACGAAGATATTTCTCAGTAAGGATGGAAATTGGTGTATAATAGTTCAGTCTATATGAGAAAATATCCCGTAAAGGAATATTACTTGACAAAATGTGAAATTTTTCTAATTTATCGTTGACAAAAGCAAAAGCGGTATGTATAATAAAACAAGTGTGGATAGGAGAAAAGTATGCAGATACATTTATCAGATATTTCATCCAGTGAAGGCATGCGTATTCAGAAAACTGTAGAGTTTGGAATGGATACAATTTCCTTTCAGTCGGGAACTTTTCCGGTACTTGCGAAAGAGCCGGTAGAGCTTACTATTGTGAATACAGGTGACAGAAATCTTGAGGTGACAGGAACAGGTAAGATTACCGTTGGTATTCCCTGTGACAGATGCCTGGAAGAGGTTTCCGTTGAGATTCCTTTAGAAATTGAGCGAAAACTTGATATGAAGCTTACGGATGAAGACCGTGTGAATGATCTGGACGAGAGTTCTTATCTCACAGGTATGGACCTGGATGTGGACCAGCTGGTCTATCTTGAGGTACTGATGAGCTGGCCTTTGAAGGTTTTATGTAGAGAAGACTGCAAAGGAATCTGTAGCCAGTGCGGGAAAAACCTCAATGACGGTCCTTGTGGATGCGTCGAGGAACCTAAGGATCCCCGTATGGCAGCTATCAGTGATATATTTAGTAAATTTAAGGAGGTGTAACATAATGTCCATCTGTCCGAAGAATAAATCTTCCAAAGCAAGACGCGATAAGAGAAGAGCAAACTGGAAAATGAGCGCTCCGAACCTTGTAAAATGCAGCAAATGTGGCGAACTGATGATGCCGCACAGAGTATGCAAAGCTTGCGGAAGCTACAACAAAAAGGAAATCATTAAAGTTGAAGACTAATTCTTAATGATTGCAAAGCATAGCAGGTTGTCCCATTAGCGTGGGGAGCCTGCTTTTTGTATGTAAAGAATATTTGAGTTTATAACATCATGCCAGAAAGTATTTTTCTCTGTAAAGCTGACAGTAAAGAATTGTATAGTTAGTAATAGAAGGAGTTACTGAGAACGGAGTGAACAATAACCAGAAGAAAAGTACATGTTATGATGAAATGAATGATTGAGATATATGTTTATAAGAATGGATGAGGGATAGAAGGAATGAACGAAAAGGAGAAGGTAAACCAGATCACAGAAGGTGTGATCTGGAAACAGCTGCTGTTATTTTTCTTTCCAATTGTATTTGGAACATTTTTTCAGCAGATTTATAATACGGCGGATACGATCGTTGTCGGTCGTTTCGTAGGAAAGCAGGCGCTTGCTGCAGTCGGAGGTTCTGCCAGTCAGATTTCAAACTTGATCGTGGGCTTTTTTGTAGGTCTTTCTTCAGGGGCTGCAGTTGTAATTTCGCAGTTTTATGGGGCAAAGGATAAGAAGAATGTAAGTAAGGCGCTGCATACCGCATTTGCATTCTCGATCGCAGCAGGTATTTTTCTGACTGTGGCGGGTATTTTTCTGACAAGACCGGCACTTCTGCTTATGAAGACACCGGCAGATGTTGTAGAGGATTCGGTTATTTATCTTCATATTTATTTTGGCGGAATGATCTTTAACCTGATCTACAATATGGGTGCTGCGATCCTGCGTGCAGTTGGAGATTCCAAGAGACCACTGTATGTTCTGATCATCACCTGTATTCTGAATATTATTCTGGATTTGCTGTTTGTGGTTGCTTTTGGCATGGGAGTAACGGGTGTGGCAGCGGCAACAGTTACTTCACAGGTGATCAGTGCGGTGATCGTAATGGGAATGCTGTTAAAGACAAAGGAAATCTATGTGTTAAAACTGCAGGAGATCCGCTTTGACAGGAGAATGCTGTTTTCTGTACTCAGGATCGGAATCCCGGCAGGACTGGAATCTGTCATGTATAATATTTCGAATATTGTGATCCAGGTATTTGTCAATAATCTCGGAACAGATACTGTGGCAGCATGGGGGACCCTTGGAAAGATCGATGCGTTATTCTGGATGGTAATTAATGCTTTTGCGATTTCCATTACTACCTTCGTTGGACAGAATTACGGGGCAGGAAAGTATCACCGTATGAGAAAGAGTGTCCGTGTCTGTATGACTATGAGTATGGTCGGTTCTGCAATATTGATCCTGTTTATGTATACATGTGCCCCGTGGATCTATAGTCTGTTTACTACAGACAGTGCAGTTATCGCACATGGCGTACATATGAGTCGTTTTATGCTCCCGTCATATTTCATCTATGTAATTATCGGAATTCTTTCCGGTGCATTGCGCGGAACGGGAAAAGTACTTGTGCCGATGATCCTTACCTGCGGAGGAGTCTGCTCTCTGCGTATCGTATGGCTTTTCACTGCAGGCAGGATGTATCCGGGAATTAATACAATTATGCTCAGTTATCCGGTTTCCTGGAGTATTACTGCAGTATTATTTATTGTATATTATTTTATGAAGTTTCCGAGTAAGAGAAATGAAATTTAATCAAATCAGGTAAGTCCCCTGCTTCAATTGCGAAAAGCGATAAGCAGTGGGACATATAGAAGATATTCTGGTTACTGTTCGTATGATATCCTGTAGAGGATATCATACGAACAGTAACCGTTTTTTTATATCGCAGGAAATTTCACTGTGATGTAAAATGCTCTCTGGAAAGGAACTTTTGTTACTACACCATTTTTCATGGAATAATGCAGTTTATCATATGTCTGTTGCCGAAATCTGTCAGATAAGGTAAGCTAAGAACAGAGAAAACAAAAAATTTGCGGTACATAAAAACTGTAAAAATGAAAGTATGGAAAGAATATGAGAAAACAAAAAACGGTTGGTCTGATTTTCGTGATAGCCCTGTGTCTGGCAGGCATATGGGGACTGAAAGTAAATATGACAGTCTGGGGTGCTGTGACAGAGGTGACTGATATTATTGCACCTCACGACATCCCGGCAGTGGCAGTAAAAGTGAATGAGGGCAGTGAAGCAATTTCTGAGAAACTGCCTGAAGTTTGCTATACGGTTTATACAGAAGCGGATACATTGCATGTTCCGGTATCCTGGGATGTTTCTGCTGTAAACATGAAATTGGCAGGTGTTTACACCATCGCAGGTGTACTGAAACTTTCACCGGAATATAATACTGATGGTATCCAGATTCCGCAGGTGAAGACAACGGTTTCTGTTCAGTATTCTGACAGACCTGATATTAATACATATTACAGGCTGACAGCAGCTGGGCTGTACATTTTTCCCTGGCTGGATCAGGAAGACACTGATACTATGAAAGCTTATCTGAAAAAGGACAATGGACAGTGGCTCGATCTCACAGAAGAGGGATTTGCTCTCTGTGATAGTGAAGGACTGTATGTGTCCAATCAGAGTTTGATCGTGGGGAATATCTATTCATTGCTTGTAACTTATGATAATGGAAAGAAACAAACAGGCACCTTGCGTTTTCTGTATCAAAAAGACGGCAGTCTTAAGATTTACAGTTATCAGTACAGCCAGCTTGGAAATATACAGAAACCGGGAAAGATAATACAGTCTTATAATACAAAAGATGAGAAAAATCTGAGTCGATGCGCGGCATACGCAGTCAGGACAGGGGGAAACCTGGAGAAAATTGAACAGGATCTGGAAGAGAGTGTCAAACTGAAAGTCAGCACTGCAGAGCAGTTTGAAAATACAGCAGAGAATCCGGAATTGATCCTGGAATCTTCCTGGGATCTGAGCCAGGTAGATACGGCAAAGAGAGGGGTGTACAAAGTTACCGGAACATTTGTGATCCCGGAAGGATATAAAGTAGTTGATGGTCTGACACTTCCTGTGGCATATGCCTATCTTTCCGTACAGAAAAAGGGTGAACCGCAGATCAATACATATAGCATGCCGACGGTAGACCTGCTGGAATTTCCTGTGCTGCTGGATGGATTTTCGACAGAGGAATGCCGGAATATGCAGGTTTACCTTTCTGAGAATAAGGGAAGTTACCGGAAGATTGACAGTGATCTGATGGAAGTGACTTCGGATGGAATACAGATTTACTACAGAGAGATATTAGAGAAAGGAAAGAACTACGATATCTGTGCTGTTTATGAAAACGGAAGCACAGGAATTTATTCATTTTCCTATAATGATGATTTTATTGTCAATGAATACTGGCATGAGAGGAACTTCTCGGACAGGGAGGAGAAAAATCTCCCTGATATTGTGCAGAAAGCGCCGGAGACATCAGCTTCATCAGGATCACAAGGCAGTAACAAAACACCATCAGATCCGTCGGAAGAAAATGAAGAGTATTCAAATGCGGGAAGTATGGGCTATCATTACAATGAATCCTACGGAAAATCTGACAGTATAAATGGACAGAGTAACAGCAGTGATAACAGAGAGTCTGCATCAAAAGCTGTAAATGTATCTGACGCAGATAATTCAGTAACGGAATTGAGTACAGATACGATTATTGCAATCAGCGGACAGAGACTGCTTCTGATGATTCAGCAGAATGGCGGCGCAAAGTTTGAGAAACAGGGAATCTCTGTGACTCTCTCTTCCGATATAGTAAATGGATGGAAGATTGGTGCAGATGATGAAATTCAGATCAGAATTGAGAAAACATCAGAATCAGCGTTCTCTCTGCGGATTTTTGTCAGAGGCGAGGAAGTGACGGAAGTTCCGGGAACAGTGATAGAGTTTCTGGTATCTGTATTTAATGGGATTCAATCACCAGAGACAGTGAAAGCAGAGGATGTACAGGGAAATCAATATGCAGTAGATTATCAGGAAAAGCAGAATATTTTGCGCGTTGAGATCAACCAGACGGGAGATTATTTTCTGACAGGCGAAGGAGCAGATGCGGTTCAGTGGGCTAAGGAACAGTCTGATGTCGGGCAGGCAGGATTTACAGAGGTCTTATTGTCTGAAGGTGAAGCCGAGAAGCGCACAGAGGATCCCGGCACACAGTTTCTGACAATGATACCGATTTTATTGGCAGTATGTGTGATTGTTTTTGCTGTAATTTTTGTACTTCGTAAAAAACGCAGATAAGATACAGGTAAAATATGAAGCACTTAAGAGCAGAAGGAGGTGGCAGCGATGAAGAAAAACTGGAAATATTCATTATTACTCATAACAGTTGTAGTTGCGGTGGCTATGGGTGTATTCTTTCTGTTCTATCGCTTTGATAATAAATATACGGCGAAGGGTGATCAGGCGATTCAGGGAATTCTGTATGTACCTGATGATGATTCCGTACATTATCTTGCCAGGGAATGGGAATATTATCCGGATGTATTGCTGACGCCGCAGGAATTGCGGGAGCATAAGGACGAATACTATAGTCGTTATGTTTCTATTGGTGAGTATGGCGGAATGGATATGGGTGATAAAGACAAATCTCCTTTTGGGAGTGGTACATATCGGATGACACTGGTGTTTCCTGAGCAGGAAAAAAGATATGCCATTGGCCTGGTAGAGATTTTTTCTGCCTACAAGTTGTATGTTAATGGAAATCTGATCGGACAGGTGGGAAATCCAGATCCTGAGAATTATCAGGAACAGATCCAAAACAGGGTATTTACCTTTGAAGGAAAAGGCGCAGTGGAAATTATGATCGCGGTGACAGATATGCATTCAGTGTCATCAGGAATTCAGTATGTGCCAGTTCTGGCTTCTCCATTTAAAGTAAATATCATCCGTGGACTGTCAATCGTGATTGATGCAGTTTATATAGCGCTTACATTTTTTATCCTGATTTTTTCCGTATATATGTTTGTACGTACCAGAAAACCGGAGATTGGATTTTTTGCCCTGCTCTGTGTCTGTGTGCTGGGATATAGTTTTTATCCCATCCTGCATACATTTGTGGCAGTAAAAGTACAGCCGAGTTATGGATTGGAAGCATTATTTTATTATCTGATGTTTGCCTGCGTTGTGCTGGTGCAGCAGAAGGTTCTGGGAGATGAGAGGAGGATCCCGGAGATTTTGGCATCTGCAATTGCTGCGGCAGGAATACTGATTTTTGTGGCAGAGCTGTTGTGCAGCAGAGCACAGTCTGCGGGCGGGCTATATCTGATCTCACACTTTACAGAGATTTTGAAGTGGGCAGTAGCCGGTTATCTGCTTTTCAGAAGTGTGAAAGAGATAAAACAGAAGCACAGCGATGTCCTTTTGGTGGGAATTGTTGTTTATGGGATATCTCTGGCGGCGGACAGAATATGGAAATTATATGAGCCGATCATTGGAGGGTGGTTTACAGAATTTGGTGCTGCAGTGCTTGTATTCAGTGTAGGACTGACTTTGTGGATGGAGCTTGCCAATGCTTACAGATTTCAGCTTGCCTATGGAGAATACAGCCGTCAGATGGAGCAGAAACTTCAGATGCAGAAACAGCACTATGAGGAACTGACCGAAAAAATGGATGAGATCAGCAGGATGCGCCATGATATGAGACACCATCTGCGTGCGCTCATGTCTTATGCACAGCAGGGAAAATATGAAGAATTGATGGATTATCTGCAGGAGTATGCTTCTGTTATGATGGAAGAAGAGAAAGTGGTCTGCTACTGCAGAAATATGGCAGTAGATGCAGTGATTCATTTCTATGCAGGAGAACTGAGACAACGGGGGATTTCGTTTGAATATGATATGATGCTGCCGCAGAATATCGGCATTTCAGATACAGATTTGTGCAAGATTTATGGAAATCTCTTGGAGAATGCAGTAGATGCGGTAAAAGAGCAGCCGCCGGAAAGTCATCCGTATGTAAAAGTGCTTACAAAGATTAAGAATAAAAAACTGCTGATAGAGATCTCGAATCCTTATTCTAATGAAATCCAGCGAAAAGACAACGGATTTTATTCAACGAAACATGATGGTTTTGGAATCGGAACGGCATCTGTGACAGAGGTGGTACAAAGAATTGGAGGTTATGTGGCCTTCAGCACAGAAGAGAGTATCTTTAAAGTGAATATCTTTCTGCCTGTAAAAACAGTGCAGTAAACAAAAAAGTTACTGACCAAGCCGGCAGTAACTTTTTTGTTTACTTATCAGAGTCTGATGAGAATAAGTATTCCAGATATGCTTTTTTTATTGCATTGGAACCACGCTTGCGTACAGTGACAAGTTCCTGATTGTCCATAACAAATCCCTCGTCAGTGGCTTCTTCTATATGATCCATATTTACGATGCATCCTCTGTAGCAGGAAAGAAAGCATTTCATTCCCACCAGAAGTTCTTCGAATTTCTGGAATGTAATGTAGGAGCGGATAATGCCTGCGTCTGTAGTATGTACCTGGACCGCGTTGCGGTAAGTATCTACATAGAGAATACTTTTGACCGGGATCTTTACAGGGGTACGGTCGGAGATCAGCTCGATGTATCTGGAGTTCTGCGACTGTCGGATCTGGATAGTAGAAAGAATCTTGCGGAGCTTTTCCGGATCAAAGGGCTTCAGCAGATAGTAGGATGCCTGTACGTCGTAACTTTCGACTGCATAAGAATCGCTGCTTGTAATGAAGATCAGAGCTGCCGGATCCTCAGCGTTGCGAAGCTTTTTGGCAGCATCCATGCCGGTCATGTTACCCATATAAATATCCATGATGATCAGGTCATAAAATTCAGGGGAATACTTCTGAAAAAAAGCTTCCGCACTGGAAAAAAGGCAGATCTCTGCGGATATATTCTGTGATTCATAATAAGAAGAAATAACAGACTTTACCTGGTTCAGATCTTCCGCAGAATCGTCAAGGATTGCAATATTCAAAAGGAGTACCTCCTAAGTTTAACTTAAACATGAGTTTTATTTTAGCTTATTTGCGGGCGTTATTCAAGTCTATTTTCGTTCTTGCGCATATGCTGGGACAGAAGTTGTTTTGAAATTTAAGGAGTTATTGTCTTGAATTTTCTGCCCCAAGGAGCAGCCTGCCAGACAGTGAGTGAACAGGAACCGTCATATTTCACGGAAAATGTCATTTAATCCCATGTGTATTGCAAATAATGTCGGAATTCCTTATAGTAATATCATAGAAATTCAAAGAAAAACATTTCAGGAAAGGGATGGTAAACAGTATGAAAAATTGGAAAAAATTAATGGCAGGTTTTTGTGCAGCAGCAATGGTTACTTCTATGGTGGCTCCGGTATGGGCAGCAGATGAGGAAGCAGCAGATGAGGAAGCAGCAGAAGAGGATACTGCTGACGATGGTGATGTAGCAGATGTATCAGAAGCAATGACCGGTATCTGGCAGGACAGTGCAGGAGATATCTACGGATTCTACAAAGACAATTCTTTCTTTGGACAGTGGGTTGAAGAAGAAACAGATGTTTTAGGTGTATACAGTCTTGCTTCAGACGGTGAGTATACAGCTCTGGCAATGCAGTTTGCAAATGATGACGGTACACTTGATGATGAGAATATGGAAACTTATCTGGTACAGATAAATGAAGAAGAGAATGTACTGGAACTTTATGATCCGGACAGCCTGGAGCTGACAGCAACTCTGGAACCATATGAGGCAACCGGTGATGAAGCAGATTATAATCAGACTTATCAGGACATGGGGGATCTTCTGACAGAGTGCTATTCCGGACAGACAGAAGCTGGGGAAACATTTATCTATGCAGCAAATGATGATGGAACTTTCTGTTCAGTACTTGTAATTAACGACCAGGATGAGTTCGTAAGCTTTATTGGTGAAGGTACTTTTGATGAAGAGAACAATACAGTGACAATTGATGATGAAGTATCTGAGATGTCTCTTACATTTGGTGTAACATTAAATGATGATAACACTCTGACACTGGATATGGGTGATCTTGGAAGCGCAACAGTAGAAGAAGCTTTTATCGCAGTTGCAGTTCAGGGACTGAAATATGCAGTTGAGAATGGAACAGAGATGAACTAAAGATTTCTTTCTCCTTTAGAAAAGAATAAGTGATTTGGGAAATGCTCCTCTCCGGGTTGTTCTGGAGGGGAGTGTTTTTTTGTGTGGCTGCAAAGGGACGCGAAGAAAAATCGTTTGTTTTGTGTATTATAATGCAATGAGCTTTTTTAATAGATAAAGGTTACTGGGGGTTTTAGAATGTCCGGGAAGATGGTATAATGAGATGCAAATTCGTTTTCATTCACAGGTGCAGGAACCGAAGGGAAACGAAAATTACGAGAGAGGTTTTTATTTATGAATATTTTGAACATAGAGCATGTTTCCAAGGTATTTGGAGAGAAAGTGGTCTTGAACGATGTTTCTTATGGAATCCATCAGGGTGATAAGATTGGTATTATCGGGATCAATGGAACCGGGAAATCTACGATCCTTAAGATTATTGCGGGGTTGGAGGAGCCGGATGAGGGACAGATCATTACGCAGAATGGTCTGCGTATCACATATCTGCCGCAGATGCCGGAATTTCCGCAGGGGTCTACGATCCTGGATTATGTGGCCGAGGGGAAATGGCAGAAGGACTGGAGCACAGAGAGTGAAGCCAGAAATGTTCTGAATAAGCTGGGGATCACAGATCATGAGGAGAAGATCGATCATCTCTCCGGAGGTCAGAAGAAGAGAGTGGCGCTGGCGAGGACTCTGGTAAATCCGTGTGATGTGCTGCTTCTGGACGAGCCTACTAACCATCTGGACAATGAGATGGTGACTTGGCTTGAGGATTTTCTGAGAAGCTTTAAGGGCGTTGTGATCATGGTTACTCATGACAGATATTTCCTTGACAGAGTTACCAATAAGATCCTGGAGATTTCTCATGGGAATCTTTATGCGTATGAGGCGAACTATTCTAAGTTCCTGGAGCTGAAAGCGGAGCGCGAGGAGATGGAACTTGCCAGTGAGAGAAAGAGACAGAGTGTTCTTCGTATGGAACTGGAATGGGCGAAGAGAGGATGCCGTGCGAGAAGTACCAAGCAGCGTGCCCGTCTGGAACGTCTGGAAGCGCTGAAGAATGGAAAAGCGCCTGTAAGGGATGCGAATGTGGAGCTGGATTCTGTTGAGACCCGTATGGGAAAGAAAACGATCGAGCTTCATCATATCAGCAAGAGTTTCGGGGAGAAAATGATCCTGGATGATTTCAATTATATTGTGCTGAGAAATCAGAGGCTGGGAATCATTGGTCCGAATGGATGTGGAAAATCAACTTTAATCAAGATTATTGATGGGATGATCCAGCCGGATGCGGGTGAGGTGGAGATCGGGGAGACGATCCGTATCGGTTATTTCGCACAGGAAGTGCCGGATATGGATACGAATCAGCGTGTAATCGACTATATCCGTGATGTGGCGGAGTATATTCCGACAAGAGATGGAAAGATTTCTGCAACCATGATGTTGGAGAGGTTTTTATTCGATTCTGCGATGCAGTATGCGCCGATCGCCAAGCTTTCCGGTGGTGAAAAAAGACGTCTGTATCTGCTGAAAGTTCTGATGGAAGCACCGAATGTGTTGCTTCTGGATGAGCCAAGCAATGACTTGGATATTCCGACACTGACTATTCTGGAGGATTATCTGGACTCTTTCGCGGGGATTGTGATCGCGGTATCTCATGACCGGTATTTCCTGGATAATATTGTGGACAGGATTTTTGCATTTGAGGGGAACGGACATCTGACCCAGTATGAAGGCGGATATACAGACTATACAGAGGCTCTGGCAAGAAAAGGGGCTGCAGTATCTGAAACTCAGAGTGCAGATGCAGGTACGGAAAAGAAGAAGGCATCCCAGGCAGACTGGAAACAGAATCGCCCGCAGAAGCTGAAATTTACCTATAAAGAGCAGAGGGAATTTGAGACGATAGATGATGATATTGCTGCGCTGGAGGAACTGCTTGAGAAACTGGACAAGGATATGGAAGCAAATGCAACCAATTCCATGAAACTTCGTGAGATTATGGAGCAGAAAGAGAAAGCTCAGGCAGATCTGGATGAGAAGATGGACAGATGGGTTTATCTGAATGATCTGGCAGAGAAGATTGAAGCGCAGAAGAATGAGAAATAAGCAGATGAGAAAAAGAAGCAGAATGAAAATGTGGATGGTATATTTCATGGTGCTTGTGATAGCAGCAGGATTTTCGGCCTGCAGGTCATCACAAAATGACGATAGTGTACCTCAGGTGGATGAAGCAGATGAAGATCTTACGCTGCCTGCTTATGAAGAAGAGTGATGATTATGGTTCACAGGTAATGTTCTGCGTATCGCAAAGTGTGTTGCCTGATACGAAGTGAACAGTGACAATGAATTTCTCAGATACTATTGACTTTACAGAGGATTCTTTAGTATCATACAGATTATGAGTGAAATGTAAATTGTATAAACGAAGATATTGCTCTTTATGGAAAATAAAATTTTATTGCTGCAGGCAGTTTGATATGAATTTTGATTTCATTGCTGAGAAGGCAGAAGTAACAGGCAGTATCGGCAAGATAACAGGAGATATAAATATGGCAGAACAGGTTAGAGTTGTGGTAGACGCAATGGGAGGGGACAATGCCCCGGTAGAACCTGTCAAAGCTGCAGTGGAAGCTGTAACAGAGAGACAGGACATAAAAGTAATACTTACAGGAAAACAGGAAGTAATTGAGAAAGAACTGGCGAAATACTCCGGATATCCAAAGGAACAGATTGAAGTTGTCAATGCATCCGAAGTGATCGAGACAGCAGAGCCTCCTGTTTTTGCAATCCGTAAGAAAAAAGACTCATCAATTGTGGTGGGCCTGAATATGGTTAAGAAACAGGAAGCAGATGCTTTTGTTTCCTCAGGAAGCACAGGCGCTGTTCTTGTAGGCGGGCAGGTACTGGTAGGCAGAAGCAAGGGAGTGGAGAGACCGCCGCTTGCACCGTTGATTCCTACTGTCGATGGAGTTGCTTTGCTGATCGACTGTGGTGCCAATGTAGACGCACGTCCGTCCCACCTGGTACAGTTTGCAAAGATGGGTTCCATCTACATGGAACACGTGGTAGGCATCAAGAATCCGCGAGTTGCCATCGTAAATAACGGTGCAGAAGAGGAGAAAGGAAATGCACTTGTCAAAGAAACATTCCCGCTTCTCAAAGAATGCAAGGGTATCAACTTTATCGGCAGTATTGAAGCCAGAGATATTCCGGCAGGATATGCAGATGTAGTTGTATGCGAGGCATTTGTTGGAAATGTAATCCTTAAATTATATGAGGGAGTCGGTTCCGCTCTGGTCCACAAGATCAAAGAGGGAATGATGACCAGTCTCAGGAGCAAAGTGGGAGCACTTCTGGTGAAACCTGCATTAAAGGAAACACTGAAATCCTTTGACGCAAGTGAGTACGGCGGAGCACCGCTTCTCGGACTGAAAGGCCTTGTGGTGAAGACTCACGGAAGTGCCAAAGCGGTCGAGATCAAGCATGGTATTTTCCAGTGCGTACAGTTCAAACAGGAGAAAATCAACGAGAAAATCGCAGAGCGTATCCTGGAGGACAAGGAAGATACATCGAAACCTAAAGCCGAGTAGAGGTAAATATGTGTTACTGCCTTTACGCTTTTTGCAGAATGAAAGGCGAACAGTAATCAAAAATTTGGCAGCAGAGTAAAAAGAAAAATATAGCTCAGATAAACAGGAAGGAGGCCTTTGTATCATGGAACTGGAGAAGATAAAAGCTATCATCGCAGAAGTTCTCAATATTGATGCAGATTCCATCACAGCAGACACTACATTTGTAGATGATCTGGGTGCGGATTCTCTTGATATCTTTCAGATCATCATGGGAATTGAAGAGGAATACGACATCGAACTGGAGAACGAATCTGTAGAACAGATCCAGACAGTAGGAGATGCTGTCGAAGCGATTCGCGCGATCAAATAAAATATGGAATAATATGGGACTGTCAGCTGGCAGTCCCCACTGGTATATTGTTTTGTAAATACCTATACCGGTTATGCAGGATCTGGAGTGAGTATACTGGTGAAAATACAGATGAAACAGGTAGTATAGTGCGATCAGATTTGCAGCCAAGGGAAGTGGAAAGTTATTTTTAGAACAATGTATTGGTATGGAGAGGAAAAAAAGAATGAACAAAAAAACAGAAGAATTAGAAGAAATCATAGGTTATCATTTTAAAAACAAACATTATCTGACACAGGCGCTGACACACAGTTCTTATGCCAATGAGAAGAAGCTTGGCAAACTGGGATGCAACGAGAGACTGGAGTTTCTGGGAGATGCAGTCCTTGAGCTGATCAGCAGCGATTATCTGTATGCAAGATTTACTCAGGTACCGGAAGGGGAACTGACTAAGAAGAGAGCCAGCCTTGTCTGTGAGCCAAGTCTTGCTTATTGTGCAAGAGAGTTTGGACTTCCACAGTTTCTGTTTCTTGGAAAGGGCGAAGACATGACAGGCGGAAGAAACAGAGATTCTATCGTATCTGATGCAACAGAAGCTTTATTGGGAGCTATCTATCTGGATGGTGGTTTTGCTAGTGCAAAGGAGTTTGTGCTGAATTTTATCCTGAATGATATTGAACACAAACAGCTCTTTTATGATAGCAAGACCATCCTGCAGGAAATCGTGCAGGAAAACGGAACACAGCCGGTGGAATACATTCTGGTAAAAGAAGAAGGCCCGGATCATAACAAGAATTTTTCGGTAGAAGCAAGAGTAAACGGCAAAGTAATGGGACAGGGAAGCGGTCATACAAAGAAAGCAGCAGAGCAGGCTGCGGCTTACCAGGCAATCCGTGTACTGAAAAAATAACATGATTGTTCATTTAGGGTTCGATAATATGCTTTTGTAAGGTGTTATTCGAGAATATTAATTTTGTAATATATCTGATAATATCAATAAAGGTGTTATTCAGGATACTATTAATGGGCAGCAATAGTAACAAACAGGAGAATTATGTATTTAAAGAATATAGAGGTACAGGGATTTAAGTCTTTTGCTCAGAAGATCAATTTTGAATTTCATAACGGAATTACCGGTATCGTAGGTCCGAATGGAAGCGGAAAGAGTAATGTCGGTGATGCAGTGAGATGGGTTCTGGGGGAACAGAGCGCCAAGTCTCTGCGAGGAGGAAACATGCAGGACGTTATTTTCTCCGGCACAGAGACAAGAAAGCCTTTAAGCTATGCATCCGTAGCGATCACTCTGGATAATTCAGACCATAAGCTTCCGGTTGATTTTAACGAGGTTACGGTTACCAGAAGGCTTTACCGTTCAGGAGAGAGTGAATATAAGATCAACGGAAGTGCCTGCAGACTGAAAGATATCAATGAGATGTTTTATGATACAGGTATCGGTAAAGAAGGATATTCCATTATCGGACAGGGACAGATCGACAGGATCTTGAGCGGCAAGCCGGAAGAGAGACGAGAACTCTTTGATGAGGCAGCAGGAATTGTTAAGTTCAAGAGAAGAAAGAATACGACCATCAAGAAGCTGGAAGAGGAACGCCAGAATCTGGTCCGTGTCACGGACATTCTTTCAGAATTGACCAGACAGCTGGAACCATTGGAGAAGCAGTCCGAGACAGCGAAGATTTATCTTGCAAAAAGAGAGGCCCTGAAAGAACTGGATGTAAATATGTTTCTCATGGAGTTTGCCAACACAGCGCAGGCTCTGAAAGAACTGGAAGAGAAGCATCATATTGCACAGAATCAGTTAGAGGAAACCCAGAAGTCCTACGATCAGACAAGGATTGAGTATGACCGTCTGGAAAAAGAGCTGGAAGACTTAAATACAAAGATGGATGCCCTGCGCATTTCCAGCCAGGAGCAGGCAATCCACAAACAGCAGTTAGAGGGTCGGATCAATGTATTAAATGAGCAGATCCTGGCAGGTGCACAGAATGAAGAGCATTACAAAGGACGACTCCAGACGATCGAGGCGGAGTTATCTGTAAGAGAATCTTCCAGAAAGAAATTAGAGGAAGAGCGTTCTGATATTTATGCACAATTAAAAGCTGTACGTACAAAGCTTTCCGAAGAGGAAGAGAAGTTAAAGACAGCACAGGAAAATATTGAAGCCTGCACACAGGAAGTGGAAGATGGCAAGAATGAGATCATTGAGATCCTCAACAGCCGTGCCAATGTTAAGGGAAAAGCCCAGCGATTCGATGCAATGATGGAGCAGGCGGACATCCGTAAGGCAGAGATCAGCCAGCGTATTCTCAGATTAAAGAGTGAAGAGGAAGAACAGCAGACTATTCTTTCCAAAGCGCAGAAGCAGTACGATGAGATTACAGAGCAGATTCAGTCTATCAACGATGAATGTGCTCAGTTGAATCAGAGTGCCTCACAGATCCAGAATAAATTAAAGGAGCAGAATGCTCAGTTAGAAGCAGGACAGACTGCGTATCACAGAGAAGCGTCACGTCTGGAATCTCTCAGAAATATCACAGAGCGCTATGACGGATACGGAAACAGTATCCGAAGAGTCATGGAGCAGAAGGAACGTGTTCTGGGAATCCAGGGCGTTGTTGCGGATCTGATCCATGTAAATAAGGATTATGAGATTGCCATTGAGACAGCATTAGGCGGAAGCATCCAGAACATTGTTACAGACAATGAGCAGACGGCCAAGACTTTGATCGAGTTTCTGAAGAAGAACAGATATGGTCGTGCGACTTTCCTGCCAATGAGCAGTATCAGTCCGCGTGGAGAATTTTCTCCGAGAGAGGCACTGAGAGAACCGGGAGTTGTAGGAATTGCCAGTGAACTGGTGACGACAGCACCACAGTATCAGCAGATTACGAAGTTTCTTCTTGGCAGAGTGCTTGTAGTTGACAATATCGACCATGCGATCGCGATTGGAAGAAAATACAGACACAGTCTGAGAATGGTTACAACTGAGGGCGAATCTTTAAGCCCAGGCGGTTCCATGACCGGTGGTGCGTTTAAGAACAACAGTAATCTTCTGGGTCGCCGCCGTGAGATCGAGGAGCTGGAGACAAAAGTCAACCAGTTAAAGAAGAATCTCCTTGAAATGCAGAAAGCAATTGAGGACAGCCGGAATCAGAGAAACATGATCCGTGATACTGTCGCAGAGTTTCAGGAGAAAGTGCAGCAGAAATATATTGAGCAGAACACTGCCCGGATGAATATTAAGCAGCAGGAAAAGAAGGCAGAAGAGATTCGTGGCGGATACGACCAGATCAATCGTGATCAGGCGGAGATCAAACGCCAGGTAATGGAAATCAGACAGGATTATGAGCGGATCACTCAGGAATTGGAGAATTCCAAACAGGATGAGAAAGAGCTGGAGAGTTTTATCGAGACGAAACAGTCCGAACTGGACGAGTGGAAAGCCGAAGAGAGCAGGATTTCCAAAGAGCTCGAAGAAATTCGTCTGCAGTCCTCATCTCTGGATCAGAAAGAGAAATTCGATCAGGAAAATCTAAGCCGACTGAAATCAGAGATGACAGCGTTTAAGACTGAGAAAGACGACATCTATGAATCTCTTGCGCACAGCAGTGAAGAGATGGAGAAGAAACAACAGACCATCGCAGATCTGAAGAAAGAGGCAGAGGAATCTGTTGTCAGCGAACAGCAGGCAAAGGAAGAGCTGGAGAATCTGCAGAAAGAAAAAGAAAGCAGAAATTCTCAGCATAAGGAATTCTTTGAAAAGCGCGACCAGCTTTCCGGCCAGATCGGTCTTCTGGATAAAGAATGCTACCGTCTGCAGGGCCAGATGGAGAAGCTGGAAGAGAGCAGAGAAGAGCGTATCTCCTATATGTGGGAAGAGTACGAGATTACTCCGAACAATGCTCTTTCTTATAGAAAAGAAGAATTGACAGACCTTTCCGAGATGAAGAAACAGGCAGCTCAGATCAAAGATGATATCCGCAGACTGGGTTCTGTCAATGTAAATGCCATCGAGGATTACAAGGAACTTCTGGAACGCCATACGTTCCTTTCCGGTCAGTATGAGGATCTGGTCACAGCAGAGAAGACTCTGGAGCAGATCATTCAGGAACTGGACGAGGGAATGCGCAAGCAGTTTTCCGAGAAGTTCGGTGAGATCCAGAAGGAATTTGACAAGGCATTCAAAGAACTCTTCGGAGGGGGAAAAGGAACACTGGAGCTGGATGAGGAGGCGGATATTCTGGAAGCGGGAATTAAGATCATTTCCCAGCCGCCGGGAAAGAAACTGCAGAACATGATGCAGCTCTCTGGTGGAGAGAAAGCGCTGACTGCGATCGCACTTCTATTCGCGATCCAGAACCTGAAGCCGTCACCGTTCTGTCTGCTTGATGAGATCGAGGCAGCGTTAGATGACTCCAATGTTGGACGTTTTGCCGGATATTTACAGAAGTTGACGAAAAACACACAATTTATTATAATAACTCATAGACGTGGAACTATGAACGCCGCAGACCGGCTTTATGGTATTACCATGCAGGAAAAAGGGGTATCTACACTGGTTTCTGTTGATTTAGTAGAGAACCAGCTTACCCAGTAACAGGAGGAGTGTCACATGGCAGAAGAAAAGAAAGGCTTTTTTAAGCGATTAGTCAGTGGACTGACAAAGACCAGAGATAATATCGTAGCCGGATTTGACAGTATTTTTAGTGGATTTTCCAGCATTGATGAAGACTTTTATGAAGAGCTGGAAGAGATTCTGATCATGGGTGATATCGGGATCAATGCAACCACTTCTATTATTGAGAATTTAAAGAAAGAGGTTTCCGAGCGTCATATCAAGGAGCCGATGGAATGTAAACAGCTTCTGATCGATGAGATCAAGGATCAGATGCGCGTGGACAGCACAGAGTACGAATTTGAGAACCGTAAATCCGTAGTTCTTGTGATCGGTGTCAATGGTGTTGGAAAGACTACTTCCGTAGGAAAGCTTGCAGGCAAGTTAAAGGATCAGGGCAAGAAGGTAGTCCTTGCAGCAGCAGATACTTTTCGTGCGGCAGCCGGCGAGCAGCTGACTGAGTGGGCACACCGTGCAGGTGTTGAGATCATCGGCGGACAGGCAGGAGCTGATCCTGCGTCAGTTATTTATGATGCAGTGGCAGCAGCCAAAGCAAGAAATGCAGACGTGCTTCTCTGCGATACAGCAGGACGTCTTCATAATAAAAAGAACCTTATGGAAGAACTTCGCAAGATCTACAGGATCCTGGAGAGAGAGTATCCGGATGCATATCTGGAGACACTGGTTGTTCTGGATGGAACTACCGGACAGAATGCTCTCGCACAGGCGAGACAGTTTGCGGAGGTTGCAAATGTCAACGGTATCATTCTTACCAAATTAGACGGAACTGCTAAAGGCGGTATCGCAGTTGCGATCCAGTCTGAGCTGGATATACCGGTGAAGTACATTGGCGTAGGAGAGAGTATTGACGATCTTCAAAAATTCGATGCAGATGCTTTTGTAAATGCGTTGTTTGATGTGGACCATAAAGAAAACCCGGACGCTTAAATTCTGTGCATCGCGAAGCGTGTTACTGCGAACGGAGTGAACAGTAACATTTTCAGAATGCCGGATTCTGGAAAATAGACAGTAATTACTTAACATTATAACTGAAAAAATGGAGGAACAACATGCTTACATTAGAGAGTTTTGAACAGGCATCAGAGATCGTAAAACAGGTCACACAGGAAACAAAGCTGATCAAGAGCAGCTATTTCAGTGATCTTACAGGAAACAAGGTTTATTTAAAACCGGAAAATATGCAGCGTACAGGTGCATACAAGGTTCGTGGAGCTTACTATAAGATCAGCACTCTTTCAGATGAGGAGAGAAACAAAGGTCTGATCACAGCATCCGCAGGAAACCATGCACAGGGTGTTGCTTATGCGGCACATAAATACGGTGTGAAGGCAGTGATCGTTATGCCGACTACTACTCCACTGATCAAGGTTGAGAGAACTAAGAGCTATGGTGCAGAGGTTATTCTGCACGGGGATGTATATGATGAGGCATGTGCACATGCACTGGAGCTGGCAGAGAAAGAGGGTTATACCTTTATCCATCCATTCGATGATCCGGCAGTTGCTACAGGACAGGGTACTATCGCAATGGAGATCGTTCAGGAGCTTCCGCTTGTTGATTATATTCTGGTTCCGATCGGTGGAGGCGGACTTGCTACAGGTGTTTCCACACTTGCGAAACTGCTGAATCCACATATCAAAGTAATCGGTGTGGAACCGGCAGGGGCAGCTTGTATGAAAGCTTCTCTGAAGAAAGGTGAGGTTGTGACTCTTCCTCATGTAAATACAATCGCAGACGGTACTGCTGTACAGACACCTGGTAAAAAAATCTTCCCATATATCCAGAAGAATCTGGATGATATCATCACAATCGAGGATGATGAGCTGATTGTTGCTTTCCTTGATATGGTTGAGAACCACAAGATGATCGTAGAGAACTCTGGTCTTCTGACAGTGGCAGCGCTTCGTCATCTGGATGTGAAGGGTAAGAAGATTGTTTCTATCTTAAGTGGTGGAAATATGGATGTGATCACGATGTCTTCTGTTGTTCAGCACGGCCTGATCCAGAGAGACAGAATCTTTACAGTATCCGTACTCATTCCGGACAAGCCGGGTGAACTGGTGCGTGTGGCAAGCGTGATTGCTAAGGCGCAGGGTAATGTTATTAAACTGGATCATAACCAGTTTGTAAGCACAAACAGAAATGCGGCAGTGGAACTTAAGATCACACTGGAGGCGTTTGGTACAGATCACAAAAACGAGATCGTCAAGGCCCTCGAAGACGCAGGATGCAGACCGAAGGTTATTCGTCCTAGTCTGTAATTGTGTTGGAGTAATATCCACCGTATAGGCGAATAGTGGATTTTAAAAATTCAGTGTTGGCGATTGCGATAGCGATTAAAAATTAGAATAAAGTATTACTTATTATGTAAGTAATATAGATGAAAAATGGGAAGCCCTGGTGTTCAGTGTCTGGATGCCGGGGCTTTTTGTAATTTGTATTAAAGTTCCAAAATGGAAAATTTACTTTGTCAAGAGAAAATGCTTGACACCGAATCTGAAATAGGTTAAGATAGTCAAGGTGATTACAGATGGAGAAGTTTGTAGAGCAAGGTTATTTATATGATTTTTATGGAGAACTTCTGACAGAGAGGCAGCAGCAGGTTTATGAGAGCGTGGTGTTGGAGGATTACTCGCTGAGTGAAGTCGCAGAGGATCTGGGCATCAGCAGACAGGGTGTGCATGATATGATCAAGAGATGCAACAAGACCCTTGAAGAGTATGAACAGAAGCTCCATCTTGTAGAGAAATTCCTGAATATACGGGCGCAGGTGAAGCAGATCCGTGTACTTGCCCGGGAATATCATTCCGATGAAATTGCAAATATTTCCAATGAGATTTTAGAGGAGTTATAACATATGGCATTTGAAAGCTTGACAGATAAACTGCAGAATGTATTTAAGAAGTTGCGAAGCAAGGGCCGCCTGACAGAGGAGGACGTTAAGCTTGCCCTTAAGGAAGTAAAGATGGCTCTGTTAGAGGCAGACGTAAACTTTAAGGTTGTGAAGCAGTTTACTAAATCTGTACAGGAGCAGGCAATCGGACAGGACGTTATGAGCGGTCTGAATCCGGGTCAGATGGTGATCAAGATTGTTAATGATGAACTTGTGAAATTAATGGGAAGTGAGACAACAGATCTGCCTCTTCGCCCGGGAAATGAGATCACAGTGTTCATGATGGCAGGTCTGCAGGGTGCAGGTAAGACCACCACAGTTGCGAAGCTTGCAGGTAAGCTGAAATCCAAAGGTAAGAAACCTCTTTTAGTAGCCTGCGATGTTTACCGTCCGGCGGCTATCACACAGCTGCAGGTCAACGGCGAGAAACAGGGCGTGGAAGTATTTTCCATGGGAGATAAGCAGAAGCCTGTGGATATTGCGAAAGCAGCCATAGAGCATGCGAAGGCAAATCAGCAAAATGTCGTACTTATCGATACAGCCGGTCGTCTTCATGTTGATGAAGATATGATGCAGGAACTTGCAGATATCAAGGCGAACATTCAGGTAGATGCAACCATCCTCATCGTAGATGCAATGACCGGACAGGATGCGGTAAATGTAGCAAGTACATTTGCTGATAAAGTAGGAATCGACGGTGTTATCCTTACCAAGATGGACGGTGATACCCGAGGCGGTGCAGCCCTTTCCATCAAGGCAGTAACCGGTAAGCCTATTTTATATGTAGGTATGGGCGAGAAGCTCTCTGATCTGGAGCAGTTCTATCCGGAACGTATGGCTTCCAGAATCCTTGGTATGGGTGACGTCATGAGTCTGATCGAGAAAGCGGAAGCTTCTATCGATAAAGAACAGGCACAGGATATGCAGAAGAAGTTAAAGAAAATGGACTTTGACTTCAACGATTACCTTACCAGTATGGAACAGATGAACAAGATGGGCGGTATCGGCAGTATCCTGAATATGCTTCCCGGTATGGGCGGTAAGATGAAGGATATTGAGGGAATGATCGATGAGAAAGCCATGGACAGAACCAAGTCAATTATCCTTTCCATGACACCTCAGGAGAGAAGCAATCCGTCAATCCTGAACATTTCCAGAAAGAACCGTATTGCCAGAGGCGCAGGAGTAGATATCTCCGAAGTAAACCGTCTGGTGAAGCAGTTTGAGCAGAGCAAGAAGATGATGAAGCAGATGCCTGGTCTTATGGGCGGCAAAGCCGGTAAGCGCGGCGGTGGATTTAAACTTCCGTTCGGACTGTAATTGAGAAGTTAGCGAAGCGGATAACGCTTTGACATAAAAGTTACTGTTTCATAGCTGAACAGTAATATAACATAAGAAAACAATATATTTTATTTAATGGAGGAAAAGAAACAATGGCAGTTAAAATCAGATTAAGAAGAATGGGACAGAAGAAAGCACCTTTTTATAGAATCGTAGTTGCAGATTCCCGTTGCAAACGTGATGGAAGATGTATCGAAGAAATCGGAACATACGATCCAAACCTTGAGCCAAGCGCTGTAACAGTTGATGAAGAAGCAGCTAAAAAATGGCTTGCAGCAGGAGCTCAGCCTACAGACGTTGTAGCAAAAATCCTCAAAGATGCCGGAATCGAAAAATAATTCAGATTTACCATGTAAGGTATTTCTGCAGCGTCCACAGGGGACGGGTCAGGGAGGTATGTAATGAAAGAATTAGTGGAAGTAATTGCAAAATCTCTTGTTGAAAATCCGGATGAAGTAGTTGTTACTGAGACAGAAAAGGAAGACGCGATCATTGTTGAACTGAAAGTCGGACCTGCTGATATGGGCAAGGTTATTGGACGTCAGGGAAGAATTGCGAAAGCGATCCGAACTGTAGTAAAAGCGGCTTCTTCAAAAAGCAGCAAAAAAGTGATTGTAGATATTCTGCAATGAAAATAAGGGTCAGGAGCTGTGGAACAATTCCCATGGCTCCTGATTTGGGTTTATAGGAGTCAGCAGATGGAAGATTTATTAAAAGTTGGTGTGATCACTACGACACACGGAATACGCGGGGAAGTAAAAGTATATCCTACCACAGATGCAGACAGATTTCTGGATCTGGATTATGTTCTGCTTGACACAGGCAGAGAGAAAAGAAAGCTTGAAATTGAGAATGTTAAGTATTTCAAGAACCTTGTAATTCTGAAATTCAAGGGGATTGATAATATTAATGATATAGAGATGTATAAGAAAAGAGAACTCTGGGTTCCGCGAGAAGAAGCGCAGGAGCTGGAAGAAGATGAATATTACATCGCAGACCTGATCGGAATGGACGTAGTTCTCGAAGACGGAAGCAAATTTGGAACTCTGAAAGATGTAATGGAAACAGGTGCCAATGATGTCTATGTAGTAGAGGATACCAAAGGCGAAGAAATCCTTCTTCCTGCGATCAAGGAGTGCATTCTTGACGTAGATGTGGAGAAGAATGTAATGACCATTCATCTGATGAAAGGATTAATATAAATGAATTTTCATGTTTTAACCCTGTTTCCGGAGATGATCGAAAATGGTATGAACACCAGCATTACCGGACGTGCCATCGCAAAAGGTCTCCTCACATTGGAGGCAGTGAACATCCGTGATTATGCGTTCAATAAACACCAGAAAGTGGATGATTACACTTATGGCGGCGGCGCCGGAATGCTGATGCAGGCAGAACCGGTTTATCTTGCCTATGAGGCGATCGCAGAGCGTACAGCAAAGAAGCCGAGAGTTGTTTACCTGACTCCTCAGGGACAGGTATTTAACCAGGCTATGGCCCGTGAGATGGCGCTGGAAGAGGACCTGGTGTTCCTTTGCGGACACTATGAGGGAATTGATGAACGTGTTCTGGAGGAAATCGTCACAGATTACGTGTCTATTGGAGATTACGTACTTACAGGCGGTGAGCTTCCAGCTATGGTTATGATGGATTCCATTTCCAGAATGGTCCCGGGAGTGCTGAATAATCAGGAATCCGGAGAGACCGAATCCTTTGCGGGAAATCTTCTGGAGTATCCGCAGTACAGCCGTCCGGAAGAATGGCATGGCAAAAAAGTGCCGGAGGTTCTCATGTCCGGTCATCATGCAAATATAGAGAAATGGCGCAGAGAGCAGTCAATTTACCGTACGGCAAAAAGACGACCGGATCTTCTTAAGAAAGCAGATCTGACCAACAAAGAGTGGAACTACGTGCGCCAGTTAAGGAAACAGTGGAAGGAAGAAGAGGAGCAGACAAAATGAAAACATCAGATTTTTATTATGACCTTCCTCAGGAACTGATCGCTCAGGATCCTCTGGAGGACAGAAGTTCATCCAGACTGATGCATCTGTCATTGAAAGACGGCAGCATTGAACATCGTCATTTTACAGATGTTCTGGATTATCTGGAAGAGGGAGACTGCCTGGTTATCAATGATACAAAGGTAATCCCTGCCCGTTTATACGGACATAAAGAAGAAACAGGAGCATTGATCGAGATCCTGCTTCTGAAACGAAGAGAGAACGACATCTGGGAATGTCTGGTAAAACCTGGCAAGAAAGCCCGTCCGGGTGCGAAGATCACATTCGGAAACGGGATCTTAAAAGGTGAGATCATTGATGTGGTAGACGAAGGAAACCGTCTGATCCAGTTCCATTATGAAGGAATCTTTGAAGAAATCCTGGATCAGCTTGGTGAAATGCCTCTGCCACCTTACATCACACATAAACTGAAAGACAAGAACCGCTATCAGACTGTTTATGCAAAAAATGAAGGCTCTGCAGCAGCGCCGACAGCAGGACTGCACTTTACTAAGGAACTTCTTGAGAAAGTAAAGGAAAAAGGTGTCAACATTGCCCATGTGACTCTTCATGTAGGCCTCGGAACTTTCCGTCCTGTTAAAGTAGATGACGTAGAAAGTCACCATATGCATTCCGAATTCTACATGGTGGAAGAAGACCAGGCAAAGCTGATCAATGATACAAAGAAAGCTGGCAAGCGTGTAGTAGCAGTGGGAACCACAAGCTGCAGAACACTGGAATCTGCAACAGGGGAAGATGGAATCCTCAAAGCCGGAAGCGGATGGACAGAAATCTTTATTTATCCGGGCTATCATTTTAAAATGATCGATGCCCTGATTACAAACTTCCACCTGCCGGAATCTACACTCGTTATGCTGGTATCTGCACTGGCAGGTAAGGAGAATATCATGCATGCCTATGAGGTTGCAGTACAGGAGAAATATCGTTTCTTCTCCTTTGGAGATGCCATGATCCTGATATGACACCGTTTTCCAACAAATGTTAGGTGGTTAAAAGAATACGAGGGGATTAAAAAACCGGGAGGTCTGAAAACGACTTCCCGGATATTTTTTTATTATCATTTATGATGGCTGCATATCCTTGTATATGAATTTATGAGTAAGACCGTTTTTGAATACAATTGAGGTAATTTTTCCGTCTGTAGTATATATGGAATCAAGAATTGTATCCATATATGTTTTTAAAACGTCTGGATCCACAGAGCTGGCCAGATTTTTGAAATAAATATATTTCTTATCTTTCAATTCTTTCTGAATCAAAAGATGGCTCGCCTGCTTGATAAATTCTTCATCGGACATGAAGGAACTTTGAGACATTAATCCAAGTTGTCCGTTGATGTTTTTCAGACGAGATTCTATTTCTACCTTTCGAAGAATAAAATCTTTTTCGGATATAGAATTATTTGAATACAGGTAAAGATCCTGTAGACGTTGCAAAGCACGTTCTTGTTTTTCTTTTTCCCTTTTCAATTTTGAAAGTTCTGGATTAACAGCAGCTTTCTTTTTCTTAGGCTTTTTAATGGCAAAGATATAAGAATTATCAGAACTATATTTGGACAGAAGATTAAAAAAATCATTTAATCCATTAGTTTCAATTGATGAAACTTCAGAAAAAGTGGATCCATGTAAAAGGAATTTCTGCAATTCATCTGGTGTGTTGATTGTAGAAAAGGTTTTCTTTGCATTAAGCATATTCAAAATGTAATTGATAACAAATTCGCCTACTATCATATCATTTACAGTAGGATTATCGCATTTTTTAGTATTTCGTCTTAAAGGACAGCTGTAATTAGAAGGGCGGTAGCCATCAGTATGAAGTCTGCCCGGAGTAGATACGAGACGACTTCCGCATTTGCCGCAATACATAATACCCTGAAAAATGTGAACCTTTTCAGAAGTATGGAGCCTTCCCGGAACATTATCAAGATTCCGAACGTTTGTTTTTAATGTTGAAAGCATTGCGTTATGTTCTTCCAAGGTGAATATGGAAGGGTGATGATTTGGAACCATAACCCATTCATCTTCTGGATTAATAGTTCTGTTTTCGACTCCTTTATATCGATTATATCTGTAAATACCAGCATAGAAAGGACTGGAGGCAATGACCCATACAGAATGAGGAGACCAGTTTACACCGGTTCTTGTTTTATACCCTTTATCATTTAAAGCCTTGGAAGTATAAACAAGGGATTTGTTTTTGAGATAAAGGTCTTTTAATTCGCGACAGATCATAGCTTCATCTTCACGTATGGAAAAGGCTTTTTCTTTAGGATCATAGTCGTATCCAAAGGGGATGCGTCCACCATTCCATTGACCATTGTTGGCTCTGGATATCATTGTTGCAGTGACACGCTCTGAGGTCATATTTCTTTCAAGTTCAGCAAATACCAATATAATTTTTAACATAGCCTCTCCGATTGCGGTTGAGGTGTCAAATTGTTCATTTTTACTTACAAAAGTGACTCTTAATGCACGCAATTCTTCGTACATTTCTGCAAAGTCCAGTAGATTTCTGGATACTCGGTCTATTTTCCATACCAGTACATGTGTAAATTCACCCTTGCGAATCCGTCCCATCATATCTTGGAAGGCTGGCCTATCAGTATTTTTGCCTGAGTATCCGGCATCTTCAAATATTTCATAATTATCCGTCCCGAGGATAAGCTGGCAATATGCGATGAGATCCTTTTTCTGCATAGGGATAGAATCCCTGTCTACCTGATAAATAGTAGATACTCGAATATATATTGCGACTTTTGTTTGACGTGTAGGAACTGAGACGTCCCCGTTTTTCGCCTTTTTTCTTGGCATAGTATTTTCCTCCATTGCATAAAGAAAGCCCCTGCACGGGGCTATCATTGATTTTAAATAATATTCGGCATGTATTTATTAAGTGCCGACCACACGGTTTCCCTGTCTTGTTTGGTTGCAAGCTGATAGCAGGTGAGGAGCTGTTGGAGTTCTAAGACAAATGGATCCTGCTTAGAGTCATGTGGAGAATGTGTGCTGACAGTAATTTTCTGGCTCATGTAAAAAGCCTCCTATTATTTGTACTTATTGTCCCGATACCATTTAAAATATTGCGAGGATATTATGCCCTTTTACTGTTTACATATTTTTTTGGTTTTTCAACCATATGAGTACGCAGAAAATCTTTGCAAAGCTGTTGACGTTCTTCAGGGATTTGAGAAATGATCTCAATCCATTCAGAGTCGATTTCATTATTATGAGTTTTTCCAGAGTATGGAGCCTGCCCTAATCCGTAAGTCAGTTCATCAAGACTGATCTGAAGATATTCGGCTATTTCCATAACTGTATCTAAACGCGGGAATTTGCCTATTTTCCAAGCCCCAACGCTTCCACTTGCCTTGCCAATCGCAGCTAAAACCGCAGAAATACTGGTACCATTTCGTCTGCAAGCATCTTTGAAATTATCGTAGAACATAATACCTCCTTTAAAAAACTCAAAAAAATGAGTGAAAAGTATTGACCTACTCATTATATTGAGTTAATATAACAAATGTAAGATGATTTTGAAGATGATTTTAAAGATTAAATCACTCTTCATTTTAATGCAATTTGTATAAAAAGTAAATAAAGAAAGGAGCAAAATATATGGCGGAAAAATTATCGCCTTGGTGCAAGAGAGCTAAAATCGCCATGATTCAGAATGATATCGGAGTGACTGAGATGGCAGAAAAGCTTGGCAACAATCGATCATATATTTCGTCAGTTTTAAATGGCCGTGTGGTATCACCTCCCATAAGAAAGCGTATCAGTGATTACTTGAATATATCCGATGATGATTCGTACTCAAATAATTGAGTACAAGTTCATTATAAAATGTGAGGGGTGAAAACAGAATGGAGTTTGACTGTACGAAAGATGGCAAAAATATTTACTTTGCTTGTAGAGAAAGGGCTGCAGTATACAACGATCTTGTAAGCAGTCGGGAAAGAGCAGCAGAACTGCTGGGAATAGCTACTTCAACCTTGGCAAACCATGAATTAGGTATAACAAAAAATGTGCCGCCTGATACAGTGGTGATGATGTCTGATCTGTATCATGCACCGGAGTTAAAAAGTTATTATTGCAAACACGAATGTCCGATAGGAAGAAATCTTCCACTTGCGACTCAGGTAAGTGGGCTACAGGGAATTACAGTAAAAATACTGAATAGTCTTGATGAAGATGGTGTTCGGACCATGAAAAAACAGTTATTGAGTATTGCTGAGGATGGAGAGATTACAGAGGATGAGCAGGAAGAGTTCAATGGTATTGTAAAAAAGCTGGAAGTCCTGGCAACTGCAATATCCGAATTGAGAATGCTGGCAGAGAAATATCAGAATAGATGAAAGAGGCTGGTATAAATGGAACTGAAAGATAAGTTGCGACAGATTTTAAAGGACAGATATGGCATAGAGAGTGATGCCGATGTTATGAAAGAATTTGAAAACTTTCAGGGAGTGGATTTTGGAATATTTGTAAATCCGCAGAAAGACGAGGCGAAAAGTGCATAAAAGAAACAAACCAATTGAGAATGAGAGGGCAGGCATTCCAGTAGTATTTCTGACCGGATGGATGATTGAATCCGGATGCAGAGAGGCATATACAAAATGCAGAAGTATGAAAGCATAAAACAGCAGTTGGAGAAAGACGGCTACAAAATATCAAATGCAGAATTTTCATGTTTGATAGAATATGCAAAAAAGAAAGCTGCAATTGCAGGAAAGAATGAAGATTATCTCCAATATTTATTGCCGGATATAGTAAAAGAATATTTTTTCAGAATGGCAGTAAATATGACAGCAATGTCAAATATGAGAGATAAAAAATAAAAAGGAGGCACAACACAATGAATGAAGTACAGACTAATACCAGAGGAAATGTCCAGTCGGTAGATTTTACGAGTCAGGAACAGACTTCACCTGTTAGAACATCACAGACAGAAATGATGGTGACCAGACAGGCACAGGAAGTTCAGGTTGCGATGCTGGCGGCAAAGAAATTTCCGAGAGATCAGATTGTGGCATATAACAATATTATGAGAGCATGCCAGAGGAAAAAATTGGCAGAAAGTTCTATGTATGAGTTCCCGAGAGGAAATGAAAAGATCACTGGTCCATCAATCAGACTGGCAGAGGCCATCGCTCAGAACTGGGGCAATATTGATTTTGGATTCATGGAGCTGGAACAGAGAAACGGAGCCAGTCAGGTTATGGCATATGCGTGGGATCTTGAAACCAATTCAAGACAGACGAAATTATTCAGCGTTCCTCATATCAGACATACCAGAAAAGGTGACTATCCGCTTACAGACCCAAGAGATATCTACGAAGCTGTTGCGAATCAGGCGGCTCGAAGGGTAAGGGCTTGTATTCTTGGAATTATTCCGAGTGATGTGGTGGAGGCAGCAGTGGAAAGATGCCATAAAACATTGCGAGAAGGATATGACGAACCACTTGTAGATCGTACAAGGAAAATGGCAGAGGTATTTGAAAAGGAATTTTCCGTAAACATCTCAATGATTGAAAAATATCTCGGATGTAAAAGTGATGCGTTTACAGAAAATGATTTCGTAAGACTGAAAAAGGTATACCGTACATTACGAGATGGAATGGCAAAGAGAGAGGACTACTTTGAAATTGGTCTGCCAGTGACAGATAACAGCGAAATTAGTGATCCTTTTAAAGGAGGAGAAAAGAAGCAGGAAGTCAGCAAAGAAGGTGACAAGAAATGATGCTGAATGATGAAAACTATTATAGCCCAGAAGCGAATCAAGAATATATGAGTGTATCTCAGTATAAATCGTTTATGAGCTGCGAAGCTGCGGCTATGGCGGGTATTTCTGGAAAGTATGAAAGAACAACCACCAGAGCATTATTGGTGGGTTCCTTCGTGGACACTTATTTTGAAGGTACTCTTGATAAGTTTCTGAAGGAGAATCCGGCACTTTATACCAGAAAACATGAGTTAAGAGCTGAGTTCAAAAGGGCAAATCAAATTATTGAAGCTGTAAAAACGGATCCGAAGTTTATGGATGCTATGAGCGGAGAGAAACAGAGAATCTTCACTTTTGATTTATTCGGAGTGAAGTGGAAAGCGAAACTTGACAGCTATAATCCTGGCAAAGCAATTACCGATTTAAAGGTTGTTGCTCGGATGGATAAGTTACCCATGTGGAGATATGACATTCAAGGGGCGATTTACCAGAAGGGTGTAGAGATTGTCACTGGTGAAAGGTTACCGTTTTATCTTGCCGTAGTCACAAAAGAGAGGGTGATGGACAGAGACATCTGGCAGATACCGCAGTCTACTCTTGATATGGCGTTAAGGCAGGTGGAGGAAAACATTGGAAGATATGCAGATATCAAAGCAGGTCTGTTGAAACCGACACATTGCGGAAAATGCGATTATTGCAAGAGTATAAAGCAGGCAGCAGTAAGAAATTACAATGAATTGTTGGAGGCATAAAGGGCATGAAGTTAATTAAAATTTTAAGTGATATGATCCAGATCAGATCAGATTACAAAGAATTTGACGATGTAAGAATCAATGATCTGATTTCTGTATCGGATGGAGATGTGGAACTTGTAACAATGGTAAATGCGCTGACCGATACTGACACAGAAGAAAATGAAGATATTGGAGAAAATGATTATATCTTAGAACACAGCAGCATGAAGATGCTGGAATGCTCCATTATTGGAACTGTAAAGGATGGAACCTTCCAGAAGGCGATAGACAGATATCCGACTATGAAAGTAAATGCGCATCGAATTACGAAAGAAGAATTTGCATCTATGCTGAGCAAATATACAGATGGTTTTTGCCTTGGAAAATATACCGCATATGATTTCCCTGCATATGTTGATGGAAATAAGTTTTTTCAGAGACATGCCTGCATTGTTGGAAATACAGGAGCAGGAAAGTCTGAGACGGTTGCAAAGATTCTGGAACAGACAAGCAAGCTGCAGGGGGCTAATGTAATTGTATTTGATATTCATGGAGAGTATAAAAATCTGTCCTATGCAAGAAATATTGAGATTGGCAATGAGAGACCGTTTCCGATATGGATGTTTGGCTTTACGGATATGATCTCGAATATTTTGAAAATCAAAGAGGAAACAGCGACAGTCGCAATGACTGCCCTACGTAGATGCTATCACGAAGTATGCCCGAATGGTAAAGAAAATCGTCCGGTATATTTTGACTATGTGAAATTTACCCGAATGATGAAATTTCTTGATGAAGAAGTGGTTGGAACAGGTGAATTTTACAAATCTGGAGCAAAGGCTGGAGAGGAAAAAGTGACGAAGGGAGATTACAATGGAAAGCTCACAAATATTGTAAATATGCTTGTTGATAAGGCGCAGGACAGCAAATATCAGTTCCTGTTTGAGAATATGAGCCAGCAGTATTTATACGATTTTATGGGAGATGTGCTGAATAACGATGTACCAGTTAAGAATATTGATCTTTCCGAAGTTCCACACGATGTTGCAATCTCAATTATTGGTGTGATCACAAAACTTTTATATGAAATTCAGAAAACATATAAGAGTAGTGACGTGAATCCGGTTACATTGGTTTGTGACGAAGCGCATGTATATATTCCAGATGGATTGGTACTATCTGCTTCTCAGCGCCGTATGGTGGAGATATTCGAGAACATTGCAAAGGAAGGTAGAAAGTTCGGTGTGACATTATTTCCTGCAAGCCAGAGGCCATCAGAACTCAATAAAACGATTATGGCTCAGTGCGCAAATTTTATCGTAGGCAAGATGAACAATGAAAATGATAAGTCAATGATCAAAGGAATGATGCCGGAAGGAAGTGAAAGCGTAATTGAGGAAACCTCGATGTTTTCGCCTGGAGATGTATTCGTAATTGGTGATGCGGTACCGATTCCATTGAAGATTCATGTTGCACTGGCAGAGGAAAGACCACAGTCCAGAACAATTGCATTCTGGGATAGATGGAAAAACGCCGGGAAGATTGATGTTACTGAGGCGACAACAAAATATATTACAGGATGATAAGGGGGCAGCAGGATGGCTCAGAAAAGAATGTTCACAATGAAGGTAATAGACAGCGATGCGTTTTTAGATATGCCAATGTCGGCACAATGCTTATATTTCCATTTAAACATGAGAGCCGACGACGATGGTTTTGTTGGGAATCCAAAGAGGATAATGAGATCGGTCGGGGGCAGGGACGATGACCTGAGGATCCTGATTGCTAAGCGTTTTATTCTGACATTTGAAGATGGTGTGATCGTCATAAAACATTGGCGTATGCATAATTGTATTTCACAGAATCGTTATCACGAAACTCAGTATACAGACGAAAAAAGCCAGCTACTTATTAAAGATAATAATTCATATTCTTTGACGCATGGGACTCCTATAAATGATACAAAACTTGTTAAAGCTCAAAGTGGAGCAGCGGTTTTGGAAGATAAAGATATAAACGAGGAAAGCACTAAAAAAACTAAGAGAAATGATTATCCAGATGATTTCGAGGAATTTTGGGCTGAGTATCCTAAAAAAGCCGATAAGGGAATGGCCTATAAAAAATATCAGGCTCGTATAAAGAGTGGATTTTCGCCAGAGGAGCTGAGACAGGCAGCAAGAAATTATCGAATGGAATGTGAAAGAGAACATAAGAATCCTCAGTATATCAAACATGCAAAAACATTTCTTGGAGATGCTACACCGTTTGTGGATTATCTGGAAAGAAAACAGACAGCAGAAAATAATTCGACAGGAAAAGCAGACTTTAGTCAATATTTGTAAGGGGGCAGTGAGAAATGGACACAGCAGCACAGTATATCCCCATGGAACCTTCCGAAGCAGTTACGCAGATTCATCATGGAGATTATAAAGACGAGGACGGCTTGTGGCATTGTGGCATATGTGGGAAAGCGAGACAGAAAAGAATAAACAGTCCATTTTTCCCAAAAGTGGTCTGGTGTATTTGCGATTGCAGGATAAAGGAACTAGAGGAACAGAGACAGAAAGAAGAGTATCAGGAAGAGATGAGCCGTATTCAGCGGTTAAAAGATGCTTCTATGATGGCCAGCAAATTTCGTGATGCAAGATTTTCTGAATATCAGCAGAGGGAAGAAAACCAGAAGGCGTTTAGAATTTCTCAAAAATACACTGCTCAGTTTAAACAGATGATCACGGAAGGAAATCCAAAAACAAAAGAGAAAAATGTAGGTTTGGTGTTCTATGGTCCATGTGGTACCGGGAAGAGTTTTACGGCGGCCTGTATTGCAAATGAATTGATGGAGCAGAAGATATCCGTAATCATGACATCTTTTGTGAAGATATTGCAGGACATCCAGGGGCAGGATGAAGCTGCATACATAGGAATGCTGAATGCGTGCAGTTTACTTATCATTGATGATTTGGGAGCTGAGAGGAATACGGATTATGCACTGGAAAAAGTGTACAACGTCATTGACAGCAGGGTAAGAGCAGACAAGCCAATGATTTTAACAACCAATCTTACGTTTGATGAAATGATGAGGAATCCAGATATCAGATATCGTAGGATATATGACAGGATTTTTGAACATTGTATTCCGGTTGAGATACCGGGAAAGTCTTTTAGAATTATAAAAGCCGCGCAGAGGCAGAAACAGCTTGAGGATTATTTCAGTTAAGAGGAGAAAGAACGAATGGAAGAAAGTTCAACACAGAAAGTAGGAAAAGAGATTAAAAGAGTCAGAAACCAGATGGGGTTATCTCAGAAAGCATTCGGGAAGCTTATTGGAAGAAGTGAGAGCCAGATTGGAGCTTATGAGAATGCAACAACAAGTATTGCAGTAGATGTTCTTTTTAAGATTGCTGCAGTTGCAAAAATAAATCCAGAGGAGTTGATCGCAGGACCGCCGAAGAAAGAAGCAAAAAGCGGATGGGATGCAGAATTACGTATTTATGGTCTGGAAGATCGCAAAACGGTTATGACAATCCTTGCGGTGAATGGGTACGATGTAGGGCAGCATAAAAAGCAGGTGACACCGACAGGAAAGTCAGTGGCGTATTTTGTTCATGCTACTGATCGTAAGGAGAATGCGGACACCTCAAAGTAGAAGGTGGGTAAAATGAAATATCGAAGAAGGAATCCTGTTGCAGATGCATTTCAGTTGAACAGGGATGCCGAAGTAAATGCACCAGAATGGTTTTTGCGAGCAGTCAAGAAAGAAGTCATTTATTTTGACCGATGCATTATGGATGGAGCTGTCCGTATATATGGATGCACGATAAATACCGGGTGCGGAAAGCTGAGGGCGAAAATAGGCGATTACATTGTAAGAGAACATACAGGAGAAATAAGACCGTATAAATCACGGGAATTTTCAAGTGTGTTTGAAGGAGTATAAAAGATAATGGAAGTCAAATTTACCATATATGGAGAACCGAAAGGGAAAGGCCGCCCGAGGTTTAATACCAAGACGGGACATGCCTCGACACCAAAAGATACCGTAAATTATGAAACTCTGGTTCATATGGAGTATTTGAGCCAGTGCGGAAATGCTAAATTTCCAGATGATGCCATGCTGGATATGAGGATAAAAGCATATTATTCAATTCCAAAAAGCAAATCAAAGAAGCAGCAGGGCCTTATGATGGAAGGCGTTGTCAGACCAACCAAAAAGCCGGATGTGGATAACTGTATAAAGATTATTGCGGATTCATTGAATAAGATCGCATACCATGATGATACGCAGATCGTAGATTGTCAGGTAAGAAAGTTTTATTCTGATAAGCCAAGAGTGGAAGTCCGGATTCTGGAAATAGAGAAACCTGTAAATAGATAGTTGAGAGAGGAAAAAACAAATGGGAATTAGTACAAATTGGCAGGAAATTACAATGGAAAGTGAGTCTTTTTCACAGATCAGAGAGAAATTTAATCTGTTGTTGCAGAAGCTGTTTCAGAAAATGGAACAGAACCATTCGGATGAAGGATCCATAAATATGAAGGTTGATGTTTCGATGGCAACAAGCTTTATCCCGGATGAGGACGGAAATTCCAGAGAGGTACATAAACCAGTATTAAAATACAAAATTAATACGCAGGTGCCTGTAAAAGATGGCTTTGACGGTAAGAACGATACCGAAATGGAGCTGGTATTTGATGAAGAGTTACAGCGGTTTGTCCTTAAATATGTTTCAGAAGGAGGTCAGCAGAGTTTCTTTGATCCTGAATATGCAGAGTTTATGAATACTGTTGATGCTGAGGCAACTGTCGTAGATGATAAACCTGCACTTCCTATGAAACAACCATTGCTGGAAACATCGAAAGAGGAGCCGACAGAGCAGGAAGAAAGCGTTTCAGACGGAGAAAAGACTTCTGATGATGAAATTATGGGACAGGAAGATACAAACGGTGCAGACGGCGGTACAGAATCCTCAGAAGATGATCCTTACCCTTATGATGAGTGAGAGGGGAGAACGAAAGAATATGGCGAGAGGTTCATTCGGAACATGCAGTAAATGCGGAAAAAGAATTATCTGGATAAAGACAAAAGCAGGTAAAAATATGCCGTGTGATCCAGCGTTTGTACATTATGTGGAACAGAAAGGCGGCAAGGACAGAATTGTTCTTAGTAATGGAGACGTAGTTGTAGGAACGGTTCAGGATTATGCAGAAAATACATCTGGTTATGGATATATTTCTCATTTTGCCACTTGTGAAGCAGCTAAGATGTTCAGAAGAAAAAGGAAAGCTGCAGATAGGTAAGGGGAAAAACGTTTCAATAAAAAAAGTAAGCCCCTGCCAGAACATATATGACAAGAGCCCACAAACGGATAACCTGATTATACATCGGGTGTGGATGATTAGTCAAACTATAGTTTCTGGAGGGGCATTTTATGACGGCAAAAGAGTATTTAGAACAGGTACGGCATAAACAGGCAGAGATTGGAAATCTGAAAAGAGATAAAGAAGCGGTGAAAGATATGTTGTTTTCCCTTGGTGGAGGCGGCGAATGCGAAAGAGTAGTAATTCTGATGATGTTGTTGAGAAAACACAAAAAAAGGGAATTATGAAAGCTGTTGTCGATGCGGTATCAAAAGCATTGCACTTAGATTCAACCGATGTGATTGAAAAAGGGGCGGTGAAAGATACCTACAATAAACGTATTGTCCGGGATAATTTCTGGACAGCATATTATTCTCTTTCCGATTACTTGCTGGAAACGTATAACCCACAAACAGGATGTTACGAGCCAGTACACGATGAAACCACTATCAGAGAAGCTTTAGAGGATTTCAATTCAATCGTAGTAGAATTACTGGCCAACAAAGAGGGCGTGTCTAAATCAATTGAAAAGGCAGGCAAAAAAATGAGCACGCAGAACCGTGAAGCCCTGCAGGGAATCCATGAAAGTCTGGGTGCATTTCTTGAGAAATTCAACGAAGAGGAGGACGAAGAAGTGAATAAGGCAGAAGTTGAGAAAGTTGTATCAGATGCAATTACAAAAGCTATGGCGAATCTTACTGTAACACCGTCTGTTGCGGTTCCGAGTGCCGAGGGTGAAGTAACTAATGGGGAAGGAGCTACAAACGTCGCACCGGGCGGTAACGTAGCTACAAATGGAGGCGTTACCGCTTCAGAGATTGAGAAAATGGTAGGCGAAGCTGTTCAGAAGGCTATGCAGCCGAAAGAAGAAGTCATTACTAAAGAAGTGGCAGAAGCGATGATCCAGGCAGCAGTTGCGAAAGCAATGGAGCCGATTCTAAAAAGTACAGGACTTCCTACCAATATGAATGATACAAACCTGCAGAAGAGTGCCGAAGAAGAGTGCTATCTGCACGGATTACTTTAAAAAGGGAGGAAAAACAGAATGAATGGCAATAGAACGATTGTAAGCAAAGCAGGGACAATTACGACTGGAACAATGACAAGCGGACTGATGCAGCCATATCAGGCAAAGAAATTTTTACAGCAGACTTTTGATGCTACTCCGCTTTCACAGGCAATCAGACATGAGATTAGAGACGAAAAATCTGGTGAGATTGACAAAATCGGAATTGGCAGAAGAATGCTGAGAGGAAAAACAGAGAACGTAGACGATGGCTACAGAGGCAGCGTTAAGTTTGGGTCCATCCATTATGAGACAAGTGCAGTTCGCCTTCCATGGGAAATTACAGAAGATACTCTTCGACAGAATATCGAACGTGAGAACGTTGAAAACACAATCACTAATCTTATGACAAAACAGATTGGTGTGGATTCAGAAGATTTGCTTATTAATGGTGATGAAGGAGCCAGTGAAAGTGATCCAGACTATGAGTTTCTTAAACTGAATACTGGTATCAAGAAGATGATTCTGGACGGTGGACATGTTGTCGACGTATCTGGAACTGGGGGCATGGATCTTGAAATGTTTTACAAAGCGGTTGCATCTATTCCAAATCGTTTCAATAACGGAAATCTTCGCTGGCTTATGAGTCCGACAACTGCACAGCAGTGGGAATTATTCCTTTTGGAAAAGATTACTGAAAAGGGCGGAGCCGTTCCACAGGAACTTTATAAGAGTCCTGTTGCGATTCCGTCTATGCAGGTTCCGGGACTGTCAAATGACACAATTATTCTTTCTGAGCCTAAGAATATTATTCAGGTTAATACCTATAACATGAGACTCCGCAAAGATGCGGCATCCAAAGATGCGATTATGCAGGATAAGAGATTCTACGTAGTTCACTTTGATTTCGATGTGTTACTTGAAGAGCTCGAGGCAACTGCTATTATTACAGGGCTTCCAGAATATGTATTTTCTTGATAAGGAGGAACAAAATTGTTTCATTTAAGATTACGAAAAGGACTTTCTTATTTTGGGATTGTGAGAGCGACAAGCGATAAACCGGATGTATATGTTCAGGAAAAGGAACAGGCCGACAGTCTTGTCAAGTCTGGATATTTCGAACTGGTAGGCAATACCGAAGTAGAAACGAAGAGAACGCTTGCTGTTAAAGAAGAACACCCGGAAGAGGATGGAGTTGATCTTTTCGGAGACGATGCCAAAGAAGATGAATCGCAGGAAAGACCTGAATTAATTGAACTTCAGGGGAAAACAAAAGCGGAGCTGACCGAATATGCCAACAATAAGGGTATTGATATCACCGGATGCAAGACCAAGGATGAAATATTACAGAAAATTACTGAGGCCATTGCAAGAGCGGTAGCAGCAAGAGAAGTGCTTAGTGAAGGATAAGGAGGGAAAAACATGTTACTGAATGCTTATGATTTAGGCAAGTGTGGAATCGAACAGGTATTATGTGTCGGAAGAGTATCATTTGACACAAAAGGAATTGCCGATGGTGTTGTGCTGGTAGAACTGCCTGAGAATATTATTATCACAAAAGCAGTTGCGGTAATTAAAACACCGTTTAATGCTGCGACCACCAATGTTCTTACTGTTGGTGTAAATGATAATGCAGATGATTTACTTGGTACAGATGATGTGACAGAGGGAACTGCTGGTGCATACCAGAAGGATATGTTTAAAATCTATAAAGGAAACAAAGTAAATGTAAGAGCAAAATATACATCTACCGGGGATGCCGCAACAGCAGGAGAAGCAGAAATCTACCTGAATGTTGTAAGAATCCCTGAATAAGAAAGGGCGTCAAATATGGCAGTAGAAAGACCGTGGGTCCTTCCAGAAGATGTGAAAGAGTATACGAGCCATAAGGATGTTGCAGAAAGACCAGATAAAAAGCTGGCCTTCGATATTGCCAGGGCCGAAATGAAGGTTATTCATGTTACGAATAATAAATTTACGGAATATGAAGAAATTCCCGAACCAGTGAAAATGGCAGTCATACTTGTAGCAGAGGCATATGCCAAAAATGACATTGAAGCTACTAAGAAAAAAATGAAAAGTGAATCTTTTGACGATTATTCTTATACTGCTGAGTCAGCTACGATCAGTCTTGATGGGCTTGATCTTGAGGAACTGCTTGGAGATTATATCATTACAGAGGGGATAGGCAAGACGGTGATGAGACTTAGGGTATTATAGGGAGGACGTATGTTTGAAGATTTTTTTAATCACAAATGTGATATATACCATCCTGTAAAATCTGAGACAAACATTAAATATGGCATCAAAGTGGAGCCGGTAGAAATGCGCAAGGACATTCCAGATTTAGAGAATGTACCTTGCCATTTTTATATAAATCCATCGCTGAGCATAAAGCAGAAGGAGCCATATGCAACTGTTGAAGGAGAATGCAAACTTGCACTGCCATATGGTACTGATATCAGGGAGAATGATTTTGTCAAAGGCTATGATCACATGTTTCGAGCCGGAATCCCGAAAGTTGTACATGGAAATCACCATATTGTTGTGACGATGCATAGTGAGGATGGCATAAAGGGGGCGGTTTGATGATTGATGCAAGTCAGTTAGAGGCATTCGCAAGCAAGGTTGAAGCTGCAAGAGCTGATTTGAAACCCTATATGGGTAAAACTCTGGAAGAAGTCGGAGAGGAGTTCCTGACAATCATTCAGGGCAATATCGAATCGCTTGGAAATGTGGATACAGGAAAACTGCTTGCCAGCTTTACAAAGGGCGGTGCGGGTAATATCTGGAATCTCGATCTCGGAGGATTGACACTGCAGATCGGAACAAATGTGGAATATGCTAAATGGGTTGACCGTGGACATAGACAGACGCCGGGACGTTTTGTTCCCGGTGTTTTTGATGGAGGAAAGTTCAGATACGTTCCTGGTGCAAAAACAGGAATGGTATTAAAAGCATCCTTTGTTAAGGGCTCCTTTTATTTCAGCAGGTCTGCGGATACATTGAGACGTATGCTTCCAGAAATGGCAAGCAAGTCTTTAGAACAGTTTTTCCGGCGCTATTTTCCGTAGGGGGTTAATTGTATGGACATTAGCTTAGAACAGAGCCTTGCGGCCGTGATAAGGTTTATTCAGGACAATTCAGAGGAGGGAACAAAGTTGTACTTCGAAGATATATCGGAGGACTTCTATGTTCCCTCTATTTATTTCCAGATTCCATATACCGCTGGAAGAAAAGCAACGCTGAGTTCTTATTGTACCACTATGACAATGAATATCTGGATCATGGAGCGTTCGGATTGGGAGGCGCAGGCAAAGGCGGCAGGTATGCGAGACGGCATTATGCTGAACAATTGTCTGATTCCGATTATGGATGAAGAAGGAAAAGCAACCGGGAAGTCTTTGAGAGTAACACCACCAACAACCCGAAAAATAGACGATGGAATTGTAGAATTGTCAATTTCATTTGATGTGTATTTCCAGCCGGAAGTGCAGACAACAAAGATGCAGAAATTCTATATCGCATGGAGTAAAGCAATACAGAAAACAAATAAATAGACAAGGAGGGCAAAAAGAATGGCAGCAAAAAAGATTGCTGAGGAGACTGCTGGTGCTGTTATAGCAGAACCGGCAGTAGAACCAAGCGCAAAAGAACCGAAGTATGCAGTAGAAAAGCTTCGGGAAAACAGCACGGTGTTGTTTGGCGTGTCACGAAGCACTTTTGATGGTGCGATGTATGGACATGCTGAGAAGGAATACACAAAGAAAGAAGCGAAGGCTATTATTGATAAATGGCTTTACGGAAAGGAAGGTAACGAATAATGGCAGGTGGAACATTTAAATTATCACAGCCTAAAGTACGCCCGGGCGTATATGTTAATGTAAAGAACGGAAGACAGCCAACCGCATCCAGTTCTTTACGTGGTACCGCAGTAATTCCGTTAATCGGTTATGACTGGGGACCAAGAGGAGAATGGATCGTTATTTCCGCTGATTCTCCAGATGGACATTTAGCAGAACTTGGACGAAGTGTTTACGATGACACAAGCTCCGCAATGCTGATGATGCAGCTTATGCTTCTGAAAGCGACTACAGTATATGTATATATCCCGGATGGTGGAACCGCTGCTACAAAGGATATCACTGTAGGCGGTAAGACCCTGAAAGCAACTGCCAAGTACAAGGGAAGTCTTGGGAATACAGCAAAGATTGTATCAGTTGCTAATCCGGTAGGCGGTTTTGATGTGTCCATTATTGTGAATGGTTCCGAAGTTGAAATGCTGGAAGGTGTCAAGACTATGGACGAGTTAAAGGGTGCATCCGCTTATGTAGATTTTGTCGGAACTGGTGAAATGGCAGCGTTTGCCTCTGCGACACTGGAAGGAGGAACCGACACTACATCTGGAAATGCTGGTATCTCCGATTTTCTTGATAAGTCTGAAAAGGTCCGTTTCAATTGTATGTGTTTCCCATGCACTGAAACATCTTTACAGGCGGCATTGCTTACAAAGATTAAATATATCCGCGAGAGTATCGGTTGGAAGTGTCAGGCAGTAGCACCGAATTTCTCCGCAGATTATGAGGGAATCATCAATCTGGTGAACTCCTTTGTATATGGAGATAGAGCACTGACAACAGCAGAGGCGTGTGCATGGCTTGCTGGAGCTACCGCAGGTGCAGACAAAGTTGATACGCTTACATATGCCACTGTAACAAATGCCACTGCAGTAGTAGGCGAGATGAATAACGAAGCATCCATTACCGCTATTAAAGCTGGACAGACATTTTTCAGTGTTGATGAGGAAGGTGCTGTTATTCTGGAATATGACATCAATAGCCGTGTTAATATCGGTTCTGATGATCCACAGGATATTAATAAAAATCGTCCGCTTCGTGTTTACGATAGTTTTGCCAATGATCTGCTTGTTACTTTCCGTCCAGGTAAGTACAATGCACGTCCTGAGGAATATCCTGTCGTAGAAGGAATTGGACGCTCTATGCTGAAAAACTATGAGGAAGAAGGAGCGGTCAGCGAAGTTGACTATGATAATGACTTCCTTGTAGATTCAGAGAGATCGGTTGGAGATAGTCTGTATTTCAATGTAGGACTGAAAGCCGTAGACAGTGCAGACAAATATTATTTCAATGTTGTTGCACGATAGTAAGAAAGGAGGAAAAAAGAGATGGCAGGCGAACGTGTAAATAGAAGCCCTCTTTCAGCAAGAGAGGGTAAAGTATACCTGGATGGTGTTTTAATTGCTGACGCTTGTAAGTTCTTAGTTGTATTCAAACCGACAGTATGGTCCGGTAAGCAGCTCTCAGAACGAGGAACGAACCGGCGCTGGATTGGATACGATATCGAAGTTACGGTTGAAGAGTGGAAAACCACACGAAGATACCGTGGAATGATTGACGAATATCTGAAATCAGGAAAAACCCCAGAACTTACCATTCAGGGTATTCAGGACGATAAAAACTCAGATTTCTATGACGTAAATAAGAGCGAAGAGGTTACCTGTATCGGTTGTGTTCCTACAGATGATATTAACTTGATTGATATGGATACTGAGGGCGACGTAGTTAAGGAATCTATCAAGTTCGGAGCAAAAGATCTGGTTTAAAGAGTAGTTGTAAATATAGCGAACAGGGGAGGGAACAGCCCTCCCTTTTAGTATTGAAAAATGGAGGAAAAAAGAATGGGTATCAACATGAAAGCATTTATGAAACCGGAGTTAAGAGATCGTGGAACAATGGAGTTCCCGGGAATTGCAAAGTATGTAGATGAAGAAGGAAAACCAATTCCGTTCATTATCAAGAGACTTTCGACCAAAGAAATTAGAGAAATCAGAAATAATTACAAGAGTCGGACTGTATATCGAGACAAAAACAACGGAGATCGTCCGATTGTTGCTGCTAACGGACAGGTTGCAGTCCTGAATGAATATGACAGTGAATCAGCAGGACTTGAGATGATGGTGGAGGCATTTGTGCAGCCGAAACTGGATGATCCAGAACTGATGAAATTTTATGGAGTATATGATCGCCTTGATATGCCGAACATTATCTTCCCGGACAGAGACGATTTCAAATATGCAGATCAGTGCCTGATGGAGGCGTGCGGGCTTGCTTCTAAAAAGGACGATAAAGAGGTTGTTGAAGAATTAAAAAAATGATGTCCGGGGAAAGCAAGGATGAAGATTCTTACGATTGGATGTGGGCTCACTTATTGTGGCAGAAAAGAGGACTCCGCATGGAGGAGTTTGCATCTATGGACAGGAACATACAGCTTGCTTATATAGCCTCGGAGGAACTGGCAAGAGACAGACCACTTAATGCCAATGACAAATTGGCTAAAGTTTATATAAAGACAAAATGAAAAGGACGGTGATGGAAAATGGGTGATGTGTCTGTACGTATGACCTTGCAGGATGATGTTAGTGCAAAAATGCAGAGAATAACAAGCACGGCACGGACAGCAGCTAGTCAGCTTAGCAGCGCTGGGAGAGCTATGGACAATGCTTTTCGTTCCAGCACCGTTGATTCATTTGCAAGTCAGGCAGGAAGTGCCTTCAATTCAGTTGAAGATGATGCGGAGGCACTTGGAAATGCCATTGAAGAAGCTGTAAATGGATTTAATGATTTTTCAGCAGGAAGTACAGGGGGAATAGAATCTGCTTTTTCCGAAGCGGCTAACAGTGCAGATGATTTATCTGACAGCGCATCCAGGGCTTCGGAAAGTGTAGATGAACTTGCAGGCTCAACGGACGGTCTGGGAGATGGCGCGTACGGTTTAGAGTCATTGGCAGGACAGGTGGATGATGCAGGAAACTCAATGGATGAGGCATCATCAAAGGCAATAAATTTTAGTGGAGCATTGCGAACTCTTTTTGCGGTAGTATCAGCTGCGGCAGTTATCGGACAAGTGAGAGATTTCGCCAATGATTCCGTAGAACTTGGTAGAAATTATACTTCCGTAATGTCAGAAGTTGCGGCGATTTCAGGTGCATCCTCCAGTGATCTTGCTATGATGGAGAACACTGCCAGAGAATATGGTGCAACTACTGTCTTTTCAGCATCTGAGGCAGCAGAAGCCCTCAAATATATGAGTTTGGCAGGATGGGATGCACAACAGTCAACGTCAGCTTTGGGTGGTGTCCTTAACCTTGCTGCGGCTTCTGGTATGGGGCTGGGCGAAGCATCCGACATGGTTACCGATTATTTGTCTGCGTTCGGTATGGAGGCAAGCCAATCAACATATTTTGCTGATATGCTGGCATATGCTCAGTCCAACAGTAATACCACTGCGGCACAGTTAGGAGAAGCATATAAGAATGCTGCGGCTAATATGCACGCCGCCGGACAGGATGTAGAGACGACCACTTCACTGTTGGAGGCTATGGCGAACCAAGGTCGAAAAGGTTCTGAAGCTGGTACAACGCTGGGAGCCATGATGCGAGATATTACGGCTAAAATGGACGATGGTGCGATCAAGATAGGTGAAACCTCTATTGCTGTTCAGGATGCTTCTGGAAACTTCCGAGATATGACAGATATCTTGACAGAGGTAGGAGAAGCCACAGAAGGAATGGGAAGTGCTCAGAGAGCTGCGGCATTGAGTTCCGTATTTACCGATGATTCCATTAAGGGTGTAAATATGGTGCTGACAGAAGGCATGGACAAGGTTGCTGGATATGAAGAAGCCTTGAGAAGTGCTGGCGGGGCATCAGAAGATATGGCCAATATTATGAATGACAATCTCAATGGTGATCTGGCAAACATGAACAGCGCATATGAAGAAATGCAGTTGCAGGTCTTTGAGGCGATGGAAGAACCAATGCGTGAGGGCGCCCAGTGGATTACAAGCGATATTATTCCGACGCTTACAGATTGGGTACCGGAGGCATTTGGAAGTTTAGCAGGCGGTATTTCAAAAGTGGGGAATGCGATAGCACCATTGGTGAAAAATGTATTAAAGAATCCTCAGGCAGTAGCAAGTGCATTTACATCTATTGGTGCTGGATTTGCAGCAATGAAAACTGTAAATACTGGATTTGCCATTGCGAAGAATGTGTCAGAAGCAGGCGGTATTGTCAGTGCTCTTGGAAAATTTGGAACCAGTTTATTCGGTACCCCATGGGCGGCAGGTGCTGCGGTAGCAGTAGGTGCTATTACGGCGGTAGGATTAGCTGTTAAGAAATATAACGATATTCAGATTGAAGATAGTTTGAACAGTCATTTTGGAAATATAGAACTGGATGAATCACAAATACAGGATTTTGCATCGCGTGTGATCAATGCGCAATGGCTTGTAAATATCAATGCGGCCCTTGGACATTTTGAAAACGCGGAAGAACTTAATCAGCAGGCGCAGGATGCTCTTGCGGCAAATGATGCTCTGGAATGGAAAGCACGTGTCGGTATAACGTTGTCAGAAGATGAACAGTCCAGCTATATGCAGAATATAGAGACGTTCAAGTCAAATATAGAACAGGCGCTTACAGAACAGACACTTGCTGCGGAAATGACCGTAAAAGAGTTCAATATCAAAATGCCGGATGGATCCAGTCTCAGTTCTCAAATTGAGAAATGGGCTGAGCAGGATCTTGGACAGATGGAGTATTTGTCCAGCGGTCTTACAAATCTGGTACAGTCTGCACTGGAAGATGGCATTATTGATGTTGATGAGCAGGCGGCTATCGACCAATTGCAGAGTAAGATTAACAATATCATGGAGGGGTGGCAGGAAGCAGAAGCACAGGCTCAGATGGATGTGCTGACGCAGAAATACGGCAAACTTTCAGGAAAAGATTTGACAACTGGTACCTTCACAAAAGTAGTGGAGGAACTGGGACAGCAGAGAGAGACAGCGACAGCTGCTCTGGAAACATCAGAAAAGAAATTATATACCACTTTGAATGCTTTAAATAGAGCAGACGAAAATGGTGTTCAGAGGATTTCTGATGCAGAACTTGGTGATTATAAACAGCAGGCTGGATATGCCGTAAGAAATAGTCAGGCAAGCATGATTGGAAATAGTCTGGAATTTGAGAAAAATACTTTATCTGATGCATACGGAGAAAAGTTAGAGAAAAATTATTCAGCAATCAAGGAAAAAACTGGTGATTTTTTAAGCAATGCAAATAGTTACCTTGCAAATCAAGATTATGGCTCATTAGTAAGCTCAATGGGAAATGCTTTTAGTAGCGCAATGACTGGAACTAGTTTTTTCAGTGGTAAAGATCAAAAAACACTATTCGATATATATGATACCATGAAACCTGACGTAGAAAGTATGGCAGGATTGATTGATGAGTATAGAGAGATGGGGCAAAAAGTTCCGGAAGATGTTATGACGGCGTTTAATGATGCTGTAAAGGTAGGTGCTGCAGCTGGTGATGCGGATGCTGCATGGCAGGTATTTGCAAATCAGATGATTGCTGATCCGGCAAGCGAAGCACTGGTACAGGCGATTCAGGATGGAACTGTAAGCGTTCCAGAAGAATTAAAGACTGCTATTGATAGAGCGACCACAGACGTTGATCCTGACCCGGTGACAATCGAAGGGATGCAGGCAGAAGTCGACGATATTGAAGTAAATCAGGACCATGTAGACGAATTACTGAATAAAGCCTTTGAAGGATTGGAGGCTACTGGAAATACCGCTACCATAAACGGAGTGGCAACGGTCGAGTATGAAGTAACAGCAGGCCAGACATTAAGTGAGATTGCCTTAGAATGTGGGGTTGCACTGGATGAGCTGCTTGCGGCTAATCCGCAGATTGAAAACCCAGATATCATTCAGATAGGACAGAAGATTAATATTCCGGCTAGTGCTTGTGAGGTTGATGCATCTGGTGTTGGAGAGGCTACAGAAGAAGCGGCGCAGAGTGAAACAGCAGAAACTATTGAAGCTGAGCAGGAAGTTAAAACGACTCTTACGGATAGTGGAGTAGATGCTTCTCAGACTGGACAGGCAGCAGAAGAAGCAGCAAAAAATCAGACATCTGAAACCATCGAAAGAGATCAGCCAGTAAAAACCAACATGACAAATGCTGGTGTAAATGATTCTGAGATAACGCAGGCGGCGCAGGAACAGGAGACGCAGGCAGAACCGAAAGAAACGGATGTTCCTACGACGATCAAGTTCGAAGTGGCAAGTCTGGATGATAGTGCGCTTGCATCCGCAATTTCCGAGAAATTACAGCAGGGTGAAGCTGTTCCGGTGGAAGTTCCGGCAAATGTAACTATCAAAGCTGGTGCTATTGATGATACCCAGTTATCATCCGAAATCACTGGAAAGCTGGGAGAGCAGAGTGCAGTTCCTATAAATGTTCCGGCAGATATTACGATCACCGCAGGAAATGTTGATCCTTCTCAGGCAGTGGCGACAACGCAGAGTGATGTGATCAGTGCATTTTCCACTGCACTTCCGGCTGATGGAACAGTAGACGTTACGCTTGCTAAAGGTTCCGACAACATTGACGCGCTTTATTCATACGTAGGTGGGCTTGTTACAAGTGCCTGGGCGAATCCGTATTCCGCATCCGGCACTGTAAATGTAACACTGACAGCGAATTATTCCCTTGCAAATCCATCAAAAACCATCAGTTTTGGTGGAGGAGCAACTGGATCAGCAACGGTAACCGCTTCGCTTCATGCGGATGGCGGTATTTTTGATGAGCCACATCTTGGTATGGTTGCAGAGGCAGGACCAGAAGCAATTATCCCATTGAATGGATCAGAAAATGCGTATTCCTTATGGCAGGAGGCAGGAAAACGTTTAGGTGCATTGAGTGATAGACCTATTCAAATGGCTCCGTCCATTTATTCAGAGGGGAAAAATAACGGTTCAACAAATGAAGAGAAAGCATCCGGCAATAATCGTAGTATTGATATTAATATTAATGGCAGCGGAAAAATAACTGCTGGTAATGGTGTATCAAAGGACGATATTGTGCAGGTGCTCATGGAAAAGGTAAAAGATGTATTTGTGAATATCGTAGCAGAAGAAGCATTAGTAGGAGGCGACGCATCGTATGAGTACTAATATTTTTAAGGAGAAGTCAAACAATCCAACAAAATATAGAATGTTTTTTAATTACAACAACGATAAGACGGTTCGCGTTGTCCCGATGCTTCCAGAAAAGTTTTCCGTTACAGTGAATGGAAAATTAACATCTGTAGATATAGATATGTTTGGAGAAATTCTGCACCGGGGGAAAAGGGATGCAATGACAATTGAATTTGAATCAATTTTCCCTCCGGTGTACGGAAAAAATTATTGTTCCTGCTTAAAGAAGGAATTTAAAACACCTGCAAAGTGGCACGAATGGATGATGAAGTTACTGAACAAGAAAAATCCATTTCATTTTGTACTTGTTGGAGGACCGTTTGCTATAAACATATATGCTGATCTTGCATTATATGAAGCATACGAGCAGGGCGGTGACGTAGGGGCAATTTATTATAAAGTGAAGATAAGGGAACATAGAAAACCATCCGTTACCACTTATAAGAAAAAGAATAATAAAAAGGCCAAAACAACGGATACAGGAAAAAGGCCGAGTAATAAAACAACCTTGAAATATAAAGTAACTGCTGGCAGTGGACTTCATTTGAGGACAGGGCCGAATGCAACGATAATAGCATTGATTCCAAATGGAAAGACCGTTACATCAGATGGGAAAAAGAACGGGAGCTGGTACCATGTGAAGTATGGCAGCAAGTGGGGATATGCTTACAGCTCTTATCTGAGCAAAGTATAAGAGGTACCGCACGATGAATGAAATCAAAGTAAAAATTGGGAAAAACGGTACATATACGAATGTAACAAAATTGGTAAAGAAAGTTACTGTTGCAGGACGAAGAGGAGATGCACCGCGGACTTTGACTGCAATTCTCTCAGATTCTGAACAGTATACAAGGGCAACCGCAAATTCTGGTGAAGGGCAGAACGTATTTTTTTACAGTAAAAAGAAAGAATTGTTCCGGGGCATTCTTATGACAGATAACCGGAGCAATAAAAGAACACTGTCTATAAAAGCATATGATAATTGCATTTATCTCTGCAATAATAAGGGAAATTTTTCTTTTAAAAATAAGACGGCCACATATATTTTTCAGTATTGTTTGAAACAGTTAGGACTTCCGTTAGGCGCTGCTGCGAATACAGTATATGTGATCGGTGAGCTGATAAAGAAGAATACAACCTACTGGGATGTAATAGAAGATGCACTGAGCCAGACGTATTACGCAACTGGTATTCGGTATTATGTATCTTCTGAAAAAGGGAAAATATATCTGAGGAAGAGGAGAGAACAAACCTCGATGCCTTTATTATCCCTTGATACGAATATTAAAACGTATGAAATGTCCCGGTCTATTTATAACACAAGGACCAGATTGACGTTGATAACCTCGAAGGGGAACAGTAAGGGCAGTACAATAGATTCCGCTTTAGAGAAGAAAATCGGCAGGTTTTCAGACATTGAAAGTGTAGATGAGGACATCACTCAGACAGAAATAAATCAGAGGATCAAAACTTTTAAGATGGAAAAAGGCATCATAGATAAAGATTTGAAAGTTTCTGCGACTGGTGACACAAGATGCGTTTCTGGTAAATGTGCCTATGTGAAGATTTCCCCACTGGGAGTTGAACGGATCATGTTCATTGAAGAGGATACACATACATTCGAGAATGGACATCATACAATGGATCTGAAACTCAGTTATGATAAAACCTCAGGAACATCGTCTGGAGGAAGTAGTAGCTCAAAATCAAAAAGCGGTGGAAACAAATATAAAGTTACTGCGAATAGTGGGCTGAACTTGAGAAGTGGTCCGAATGCTGGTGTTATTGCTACGATTCCGCATGGAGAAACGGTGACATGGGATGGAAAGAGTGAGGGCAGTTGGTATCATGTGCAGTATAACGGAACATGGGGATATGCAAGCAGCTCTTGGCTAGAAAAAGCATAGCGTTTGGAGGTAGAAGGATGGCAAATAATATTTCGGAAATTATTAGAATGATCGCACAACGAGACATGCCGCATATTGCTGTCGGATATATCTCATCGGTGAGTCCTTTACAAGTAGTCCTGATGGATGATATGAACGTCAGCTTATCAGAACAGTCGGTTATTATTCCGTCCAGGTCCAGACGACATATATGTGAAGGTGACAAATGGTACTTACTGGCAGTAAACAGAGGGAAAATTTATTACTTTCTGGATCGTGTATAAAAGGAGGATGCAGAGATGGATGAAGACATTATTAATTCTCCTGAAGAGGGCGAAGAGTTAGACGAAAGTGCGATTTACCGTACATATCGCATGGATTTTGAAAATAAAAGGATCATAGGAATGGTTGATGGGCTGGACGCTATTTGTCAGAGCCTATTTAAGACACTGCAAACAAGAAGATATGCTTATGACATTTATGATGATCAGTACGGATGCGATATTATGAATAAGATTGGAAACAGTGATTTGACACCCGGATATTTCGAATCTGATATTCCGGCAATGATTGAAGATGCTTTTTTAAACATGGACGAGGTTACTGGAATTGAGGACGTACAGTTTGAAATGCTGGATGGGGATTCCGTGTACGTTTCCTTTTTTGCTGAAACAACGTTCGGGGACACTATAGTAGAAGGAGACATTAACGATGGCTGAAACAATGGAGAAAAAGATACAGAAATTCAAAGAAGCAATGGCGTTAATGCTTGCCGATTCTCCTATGGAAGTGGATACAGAAATCGTAGGAAAGCTGAAAAATATTGAAGATTTACCACTGAACGATATTACGGAAGATGTCCTGATTGAGCAATTCTATGATATGGGAGCATTCCTGAATGTAGATGCGCGGCAGGGCAGTATATACTGGGATGCCTGTATGGGAAGTATTATTCGCACAAGCATGCTTCTTGAGCAGTTGAAAATGGTAAAAGAGATCATTTCACTGGATACATGTACAGGAGATGTTCTCGATGAGAAGATGGCAGAACGAGGTCTGGTGAGGAATCCAGAAAAGCCAACACCTGCAACCTATTATGTGAATTTTATCGGTCAGGCGCCTGATCTGGATTCAAAAATGTCAGTAGAAGAATATTTCTTTATACTGTCACAGGATTCCGAAGGAAGATATATTCTCATATCAGAAGATATGGGTACGGACATGAATAATCTGGCATCCGGTTTGAAAGTTGTCCCGGAGCTGGACGTAGATGGACTTATTGCTGCGACTCTTGGAGAATTGGCAATTCCTGCAACGGATGCTGAGGACGACGATTCTGCCAGAGAACGTTTGAAAAACCGTATCTCAGGTCCAGATGAAAATGGTAATAAATCTCAGGTGAGAACTTGGTGCGAATCTGTTGAAGGGGTAGGGGCAGCAAGAATCATTCCGTTATGGAACGGTCCGTATACAGTAAAAGGAATCCTTGTTTCGACTACAGGAGGCGTGCCATCACAAACAGTTGTAGATAATGTCCAGAATTACATTGATCCGGGATGTACTGGGATGGGAGAAGGCGTTGCGAATATTGGTCAGTTCTTTACTGCAGAAGCTGTTGAAGCAATAAAAGTGGATATAACGGTATCCGTATTAAAGAAAAATGATGCAACTTATTCTGGAATACAGGAAGGATTCAAAGAGTTACTTCAAAAGTATTTTACAGATATGGCATTGGAAGAATACGCAAACGGTATGGCGATTAGATATGTTCGCGTAGGTGCCATTTTAGAGAATATGGACGAAGTTATTGATTATGACCAATTGAAATTGAATGGAAAATCAGTCAATATCACTTTTACTAATGCGCAGGTTCCTGTACTTGGGGAGGTGACTGTTGATGGAAATATTTTATAATTCATCCGCTCCGGGATATGAGGAGATCGTCAGCTATGGTCCGAAGTGGTGGACAGAGTATAAAGAGATGGATGCCGTTTATATGTTTGAAGGGTGGCTCCTTGATGTTCTGGCAAAGAAGATGGAGCAGGAGGTCAAAAACCTATATCCATCTCAGGCAGATTACCCTACGTTACTTATGTATGAGAAAATGCTACGTATTGAGCATGATACAGAGATAACGATAGAAGAACGGAGAAGAATTGTACAGGCATATTATTCCGGTACCGGACATTTAAGTAGGAGTGTTATCTTACAGCTTATAAAAGCATATACCGGACATGACGGCGAAGTGTTTTGGGATGGTCCGACATTGTGCATTGAATTTAATAATGATGAGGGCGAGTTTATTTCAATCGGTATTCTGCAGAAGGTTATCGAAAGAAGAATCCCTGCACATATTCCATTCCAGACCAGATGTACCTGCAGAGCCCGTTTGGGATTGGAGGTGAATACAGAGGTATGGAGAAAACGCTTTATATTGGCAGGCTTGCTTCCAGGCGTAAATATGGGATTAGGCATAGCCCGAGAAAATGTGATCTTGGAAACGGCGGCACAGGCGCTAAAAACGACATTCCCCGTTTCTGGAAACTCAGGAGAAAGCGGTACATATCCAAAAACCAGTTTGGAATTAGAGATTGCAAGTGAGAAATTATCTTTTGAAGTGCAGACAAAAGCACTAAATACGCAATATCCCATTGCCGGAAATTCTGGTGAGAGTGGGACATTTCCGAAACAAAGCACCAAATTGCAGAGCGCAGAGGAGAATATATCGCCCGGAATCAGTACAAAGAATTGGGCGGTATCATTTCCGGTATGTGGTGATGCATTGGGAATATAACGAAAGGAGGAGCCTGAAAGAATGGCTTTACTTACAAGTGCTGCAATTCAGGGCTATTGTGATTATACAAGACGCAGGATTGCATATGCAAAATACAAGATAGGTTCGACCTATTATAAAGTGCCGATTGAATCGGTGAAAACTTCCTCGGCAGGAGTGGTGGAGATATCTTTCAAGATTGAGTTATCTTCTGGATCCGGGGAAGTATCAGAAGTGCAGCTGTATGATACAGACAGTCAATTATGGCTTTCCAAGACAGAACGCTTAAAAATGGATTCTGTTGCGGAGGGCTTTTTGTATGTTGTGCAGTTGAACATTTCAGAAATTATGTCATAGCAGAAAGAAGGTGAAAAAAGATGCGTGATCTTGTTGGATGGAAAGACCAGGTGTGTGAATTTCCAAATCGCTTCAAACATAATGTGGATGGCGATAAGGTGACTTTAGAAAGGGATCCGGGCACTGTAAAACAGCAGGGTACTCCACAGAATGCAACCAATTTCAATACTATGGATTTAGCAGCTTTGGAGGCAATGCTGATGGCATCCGAAGCAACACGAATGTTGCTGAGACAGGATGAGGAATTAAAGGGAATCACGGGAGAAGTGATCGAGGCGACCTTGACGAATAGTCAGGTATACCCTCATAACAACTCCACGCAAACCCTGAAACTTGTAACTCCGAGAAACACGAAGGATTATACCGTTACGGTTGAAGCTGTGAGTGTTACCGGGGGCGCTGTTGGTGAATTTGAGATCACCGACAAGTTACTGAACGGATTTAAGATCAAATACACTGGCTCTGCAACAAAAGTAGTAGTGCGGTGTTATGTAAGAGGAGGCATCTAAAATGGCAAATGTAATTATTCCGAATCAGGAGAGACGGGCAGAAGCAGAACACATTATGAAATCCTATGGAGTAGACAGAAGTGATCCTGCAATGAGAGAGGCAGCAGAGGTGACCGCTGCGAGAACAAATGAAACAATCAGGATGGCTGGGAACAGGAGGAAATATTACTGATGAAGGTTATTAAAAAGCCAGAAAATGGCAAAAAATTTGTGGAATACGAAGTTGATGGCAAATCTATCGACTTTGGTGATGGTGAACTCACAATCCGTGTTGACAAAAAAGAGAGGGACTATGAAGTGCCAATTGATATTTGTCAGGATTATACCGGGGGCTTGGTTATGGGGGCCAGTGCAGGCGATAAATATGTAGCGCAGCTTATTATCCCGGCAAGAGAATATACAGAAACAGAAAAAGAGAATCCGGCGTACAATCCGGAAGATGAAAATGGAACCGAGCAGCAGACCATTATGGAACGCAATCCGGTTCCTTTTTCTATGGACAAATGTACACTGATCTTATGGGAAATGGAGGAATAGCAAATGCCGAATTTTGATGATCTCAAATTATCTATTGAAGCACTTTCCGGGGGAAAGAACACGGTATTGTTTGACGATTTAGGAATGCCGTCAATCATGGTTCCGTTTCCCAAGATGAAAATGTCTGATCTGATTACAGGAGGAAGTGAGAATGTCCACCCTGCATTCATAATCAATGGAGTGGAGAAAGACGTACTGTATGTTTCTAAATTTCAGAATATTGTCCTGAATGAACGTGCGTATTCCCTTCCGATGCGTGATCCGAGAGCAAGCGTCAATTTCGATCAGGCAGTAAATTTCTGCCGGAATAAAGGTAAAAGTTGGGGACTTATGCCGTATGCATTATGGAGTGCAATTGCATTATGGTGCAGGAAGAACAGCACAATGCCACGAGGAAATAACAATTACGGATGCGATCATGCGTACACTCATGAAAAAGGTGTTCCGACTTATTACGAAAGTGGCAAGATTGCAAGATGTGCGACTGGATCAGGACCGAATACATGGAGTCATAACTGGATGCCTGACGGAATCTTTGACCTGAACGGTAATGTTTGGGAATGGTGTGCAGGTATGCGTCTGGTAAATGGAGAGATTCAGGTCATTCCATATTCAAACTGCATGTCACCCGATGTAAGCCTTGGTGCAAGTTCTACATTTTGGAAAGCGATTGCTGCAGATGGCTCACTGGTTGAACCGGGCACTGCCGGCACTCTGAAATGGGACGTTGTATCTGGAAAGATTCAGCTCACAAAAGGGGATATCACACCAAAAGATCAGGGTAACTGGTTACCGTATAATAATATGACTTTAGGTGATGGGCTTACGGTGGTACCTGAATTGGCAAAAGCTCTGCTCCTGTATCCAGATGAGCCGAACGGAGATTACGGTGGAGATTATCATGGAGTGAATACCTCTGGTGAGCGTTTGCCGATTTGTGGTGGGGGCTGGGACGGCACTGGCACTTCCGGCGTTTTCTACGTCAACTCGTACAATTCTCGTTCGAACTCCGACTCGAGCATCGGCTTGCGCTCCGCTTCTGAATAACTGTAACACTGCGTAACTGTTCTGCCCTGCGGTAGCAGGGCATTAAAAAATTGGAGGCTGTGGAAATATGGAGGATAGCCAAAATACTGGAACTGTCGCGAAAGATTATTCTTTCCAGATTCTTCAGAAGGTCGAAGATATGATGGTCTATGCATATCCAATTGTTATGAGGTGGAGTGTTGCAGAGAAGTACGCCATCGGAAATGATCTCATGGATTGCATGAAAAAGATGCTGCGGCTTGCGGTTGATATTGCAGAAAAATATTACAAGAAAACAACACTTGGGGATTTCGACAGAGAGAATAAGACATTACAAAAATATATCAAAGTGGCTTACCGGATTAGAGTTTTGAAAGGGATATCCAGCTATAAAGAATGGACGAACCGCTCAGAAGAGATAGGCAGAATGCTTGGAGGGTATATCAATACAGTAAATGGAGAAAATTCTGTTGCTGAAAATACGGCTACTCAGCAGCGGAAATCCTCAGGATATGGAAACGGCCGATATAAGAGACATTAAATTGTTTTCTTTGGGAACGGGTTATAGCGTTTGCCGATTTGTGGTGGGAGCTGGAACAACACTGGCACTTCCGGCGTTTTCAACGTCAACTTGAACAATTCTCGTTCGAACTCCAACACGAACATCGGCTTGCGCTCCGCTTCACCCTTGTATGCCAGAATCGGGAACTCCAAGGACTACCGACAGTGTGAGGGGATAAAGGAATCCGTTTCCGCTCCGGCTGAAAAGCAGGAGAAAAATGTCACTATATTGACAGCGTTGAGCGGATATAGCGACAGTTGTGGAGGCCGCGAGTACCAGATGGGAAAGCCGTTAAACACAACAAAATACAAAAAAATAAGGGGAATTAAATGAAAATCAAGCAGGTTTTTGATTTGATATTCTCTGACGAAAATCTGTATGAGGCGATTCAGGATGCATCTCAAGGCAGGAGATATAACAGGGATGTTCTGCGTGTTCAGTATGATATCTGGAATGTTATCAGGAAGATACAGCAGGACGTGAAATCAGGTGAATATAAAATTGATAAGTATTTTATCTTTTATGTGTATGAGCCTAAAAAGAGAATGATCATGTCGATTTCATTTTACCATCGCATTATACAATGGGCGATATATCGTGTTGTAAATCCTATGCTGGTAAAAGGATACATTAAAGATTCTTATGGATGCGTACCTGGCAAAGGTTCCCTTGCCGCTATGGAAAGGCTGCGATACTGGCTAAAATTCGTAGAGCATAAGCCCGGTACATGGTATTACCTCAAATTGGATATTAGTAAATATTTTTATCGGATATCCCATGAGGTATTGAAAGAATTACTTGCAAAGAAAATAAAAGATCAACGACTTTTACAGATTCTGTATAACATTATTGAATGCGAACATACACCATTTGGATTACCGCCCGGAAAGGGACCAGGCGAGGTACCTTTGGAGGAAAGGCTTTTTGATGTTGGAATGCCTGCTGGAAATCTATTGTCACAGGTATTTGCAAATGTGTATCTGGATGTACTGGATCAGTTCTGCAAAAGGACGTTGGGAATCAATTTCTATGTCAGATATATGGACGATATTATTATTCTGTCTGACAGCAAACTCCAGCTTCATGCATGGAAAGCTGAAATTGAGAGATTTGTTGAGACGCAATTGCGGTTATCTTTGAATCAGAAAACTTGTATACGTCCAATATCTCAGGGCATAGAGTTTGTGGGCTATCGGATATGGCCGCACTATGTAACTGTCAGAAAGAGCACTACATTGCAGATGAAACGAAATCTTAAAAGAAAAGTTCAAGAATATAATGCAGGCTTGATCGAGAGGGATGTGGTTACCGCAACATTAATGTCCTATTTAGGAATACTGGATCACTGCGATTGTAAGCAGTTCAGAAAAGATTTAATTGAGTCAGTTGTACTTAGTAAAAATAGCAACGCAGGAGAAGTTGCCTATGAAATTGAAAATTATTGCGAAGCTATGGTCTGCGGTTTATGATCTCTTGTTCTATATTGATGGGAAATCAGAGAAAAGTATTGAACAGATACATAATGATCTTGACGTGATAGAAGTTATGTGCCGCCCATATGCCGAGCTGTATGATCTGGAAATGCCAGAAGAAAGGGGTGGGGAAAATGAATGAATACATTTCTCGTGAAGAGCACAAAGAGTTTTGCGCAAGACTGGATGCCGAGAACACCAGACAGAACAGGAGAATTGAACTCTTGGAAGAGACAACCAAGCAGATTTCCGAGCTGACATCCTCCGTACAGACGCTTGCATTGTCTGTGAAGAATATGGTGGAGGAACAGAGCCGGCAGGGAAAACGACTTGAGACGTTGGAAAACCGGGATGGCGAGATGTGGAGAAAGGTTACAGGATATGTACTGACAACCGTTATCGGAATTATTGTCGGATTCCTGGCAAAGCAGATCGGATTCTGATTTATCCACAATTTTATCCACAAACTCACAAAGTTGAATTGTAAAATACGTAAACTCATTTATTTGAGCGTTTGGCGGCTTGTATATATGTATGTGAGGAAATGTTAGGGTAAGTGTTTTAAATTCGTGCATGAGCCTGCTACGAATGTTCAACGGCATGTTAAGCATGGGAGTGGATGTGAAAATGCAGGACAAGAAGAAAACACATAGCAAAATCAAAGTGAAGAAATGGAGGACAAGGAACAATGATGAATCTTGAAACATTTTTATTATTACTGATGATTGTATCTGTATTGACCGGATTAGTAACAGAGGGAATCAAGAAGTTACTGGACGAGGGTGAAAAGGTATACCATCCGACTCTGCTTGCTGGTGTGATTGCAGTAGTACTGTCAGTAGCAGTAGGAGCTGGATATATAATCCTTACAGAAGCCGCGATAAACGGAAAGATGGCAGTGATCCTGATTGCATTAGTATTATTATCCTGGCTGTCAGCAACGGTAGGATATGATAAAGTCATTCAGTCAATTGGCCAGATTAAATTTCCAGATAAAGACGAGTAACCGGGAGCCTGTTTAAAGGCTCTTTTTTTAGTGGGGTGAGTTTATGAATAAACAAAATGTAACCGTACTTAGAAAAATCTTATATGCAGTGGAATCAGGTGACCAGATATACGGAAGACAGGATTATTCGGCTTTTGCAGGAGTTGGAGCAAATTGCGATAACGAGAAAGCAATCACGATTGGTGCGGGACAATGGTATGCAGACGAGGCGAAAGAACTGTTATACAGGATCCAGAGAGGAAATCCAAAACTGTTCAAAGATATGGATACGGCAAATCTGGAAGCTGATCTTCTGATGAAAAGCTGGTCTGCGTATGGAGTGAGTGCTGGATCAGAAAAGGGAAAATGTATCGTAGAAATTATCAGTACCAGTCATGGTAAGCAATGTCAGGATACGTATATGGAGGAGCAGATTCAGGAATATGCTGAGAGCATTACAAAAACATATGGAGCCATGCCGGACTCTGCAATGATGGAGTGTATAAATATTATCCACCAGGGAGGCGATGCGGCATTAAAAAGAATCTTGGCAAAAACAGTAAAACCATATACAGCAGAGAAGATTTATGCAATTCTCTGTCAGGACCCGGAAGACCCGTTCCCGAATCAAGTTGGAGATTATGAAAGCAGGCAGACTGCGGTTATCGATATGATTCGAAAATATGCAGAAGATACAGACAAGAAAGAAGGTGCAGAAATGACAAAGACAGAAAAAGCAATTCAGCAGATGGAAAGTTGGGCGAATGATGATTCCCATGGTTATGATCAGGACTACCGTTGGGGAGAAAAAGGAGATTTTGACTGTTCTTCAGCAGTGATTCAGTCATGGCAGAATGCAGGAGTCCCAGTTAAAGCCAGCGGTGCAACATATACAGGAGATATGAAAAACGTATTCCTGAAGAACGGCTTCAAAGATGTTACTGCCTCCGTGAATGTTAAAACAGGATCCGGGCTTCAGCGAGGAGATGTACTGCTTAACGAAGCTAAACATGTAGCGATGTACTGTGGAAACGGAAAAGAAGTAGAAGCCTCGATCAATGAGAAGGGAACCGCGCACGGAGGGCAACCGGGAGATCAGACAGGAAAAGAGTTCTTGATCCGAAGCTACAGAAATTATCCATGGAATTGTGTTTTACGGTATGCTGGAGATCAGACCGTGACAGCGACCACTTCTGTAGAGAAAAAACAGAACACCGTTGCCTATGTTGCGAGATTTACGAAAGACTGTAAGTGTTATACTGCCAGTGATGCTACAAAGCAGTCAAAATTATTCCCGATGTTGAAGAAAAACAGCGTTGTGGATGTAATGAAGTACATAGAAAAAGACTCTGCAGGAAAGAAGTGGTATTTTGTGAGAATCCCATATCCAAATGCTGAGGGATTTGTAAGAGAATTTGTTCCGGCAGGATATTTCAAAAGACTGTAGAAAATATTCCAGAAATGTGGTAACATGATTTTGCTGCGCACCTCCGGCAGGAAGGAGGTGAGGTCTAATGCATGATTTATTCATCAGTTTGCTTGTTTCTATCGTAGCAGGTGTAATTAGCTACTACATCTGCAAATGGCTGGATGGGGACAAATAAGGCAGCGCAGACAGTCTAAAAGGTATAAGCCACCTTACATAAACGGAATAGAAAACCCCAGAAGTCTCGACCACTTCTGGGGTTTTTGTTTTTGCCTAATGCATTTTCATCAGTTTGCTTAGCTGTTATTATCATATTCCGTAGTCAGCAAAAAGTCAACTACAAAATATTGAGTTTTCTAAAATTACCCGATGCCTGAATGGTGTCGGGACTTTTTCTATTTGTCCCGGGACAATTCTGGTGCAAATGAGCATATGTATTTATCTAAAATCTTAATTCTACTTCTTAATCTCAATCTCAAAAAGCCACTTGTAAGCCAATTTGTCCCGGTATAATTGAGGGACAAAGCAGGCGGATTTGATCATATATTTTAATTATATTCTTAATCTTATTCTAAACCTAAATCTGAGCCAGTCAAAGGCTTTCAAGCGGCTTACAAATTAAAGCCAACAAATGTTGGAAAAAATAACTCATTTTAGTGAGAAATATATAAAATTTGTAATTGAATTTCGTTAAAATCTTATAAAAATAAAAAAATTATTGTCTTGGTGTATAGGAATATGAGTTGGTGTTAAAGTCCCACGTAATATCACCATATCCGTCTGTAATTGCACCGTCTGTATCTAATTTTCCGTAAGAAGGATAGTAGATATCTGATCCTGAAAAGCAAATACCAGTTCCATCTTCACAGATGATGGAGAACCAGTTATAACCACTGTTATCAACCACTGTTTGCGCAAATTCAGTAAATTGTTCTAAAGTAACAGTTTTTAAAATGTCCTTAGCGATGCTGATATATGCGTAGGTTCCAAGTGTTTTAGAATTATCTCCGCTTTTTACCGGAGCAGTAACAACTTGAGCGTTCAGCAGAGGGTTAGAAGAATCTGCATCGGACTGAACAGAAGAATTATCTTCGGCGGATAACATATTTCTATTAAGTGAAGAAAGAAGTTCTGCATCAATAGAACTACCATCTGTTAATCCTTTATCTTTTCGATAAGATGCAATCGCATTCTGAGTTCCAGATCCTGCAACTCCATCAGGAGTACCGCAGTCATAACCTAAAGCGTTTAATTTTGTTTGCACGTCCTGAATAATAGTTTTATCAGAGTAGGAAACAATAGTGGAGTTTTGGAAAGTATACATAATCATATCGTTAAGCAAATCCGAATCAGTATTATTTTGGCTAATCATAAAAGTCATGACATAAGCACCTTGATTAGTACATACGCACAAAGAGCAGCTCGAAATATTGTTGCTACTGGATGTCCATGTATAACCAATAGTAACTGAAGGATAATCTCCCATTGTTCCCTCCAGACGAGATGTTTCTGAGTAATCTGTCATACCATTCGTAATTGAACTTACGACAGCATTTACGTATGAATAATTTCCGGAGAGATTCTCACTATTAGGTAGTGGCATATACATAATCGTTAAAACAGTTCCATTTTTTATGGTGTAGTTTCTGGATTCGCGACCATCAGATGTGGTTATATCTGCTGTCCAGTGAGCCGGAATCGAATATTGGAGTTCATTTATATAGTCGGTGACAATTTCTCTGTTTTTGTATTCTCCTGATAGAAACTCATAGTCAGTGGCATGAATGGGGATGGATAAGGAAAGGAATAGACAAAAAGCCAGAATAATGGATAGTGGTACTAAAAATGCGTGGGGGGGGGTAAAACTTTTACTCTTTTTCATGTAAAAAATCTCCTTTTTCTTTTAATGATAGCATTGCACATTCTGTGACACAACATCATTAAATTGAGCATCAACGCGAAAAAACTCATTTTTTGTAAAATAGGGTATTGACAACTACTACCTACGTGTTATATTAAACTCAACAAAACGAGTAAATGAGTTATAAAAACTCAATAAAACGAGTAGAAAAAAGTCGAATAAAATCGAAAGGAGTCGAAATGTATAAGGTGATAGTTGACATAGCACCCCGGACAATAGCTGGGACAAATGGGTGCCATAAATATGTATTTGGCAGATATTGTACTAAAAAAGAAACAATTTCTGTCATGGAATCCATAAACAATGCTGAGAAATATATCGGTGTTGCCACAATGGAAAAAGAAAAATAGAGGAGGAAAAGACATGACAAAGAAACAGTATAAACGGAAAGCGATGGAAATATTCAGGGCATTTGCTAAGAAGAATGGGGGAAAATTCCATAGCACAGACAGGATCAACACTCCGAAATGGGGCTCCATCATTACTATAGGTCCGCATAAAGGCAAAGCATTAAGGAGCTATGAACAGGCATTGGATACCATAAACGCAATAATAAATGGATAGCCGAAACGGTCAGAAATGACCGTCTGGTGCTGATGATGGCAGGTCAAGCGATTGGTGCAGGACAACAAGTTTCTCTGGATTTTAGAGTGAAATGCAGAGGCGGTGAGCAAGATCGAGCAGAGAACGCCTAAAAAATGCTCAATGCAGGACAACAGGTTTGCTGGTTTTAAAGTGAAACCAGATACGGGAGCGGAAGCACCGGAGCAGCACTGCACGGGCGGTAAAGTATGGATCGCCATATAAAAGTAACATATCCAATCGCATAGCATTATGGCATGAAAGTAAGAACTTTGCAGGTCCGATGATTTGTGTCCTGGGCGGTATGGGAAAGTGTCAGAATAAGGTTGAAGCGAGAAAGAAGGGCAAATGAAATGACAGACAATTATGTTACGATTGTAGATTTTGGGGACTGGTCAGTTGTGGAAGAAAGCACAAGTGAAAATACAGCAGAAGAATATGCAAAGATCCTTGCGTATTGTAAGGCAAAAGAAAAGAGAAGCCGTAGAAGAAAAAAAGAGAGAAAGGTCGAAATAGAGACAAAGCTTTCTGGTGCATTTCTTGGTTTGTTTTCTGTAGGAGTCCCAATCATTCTGTTTTGGTTATGGCTCTTTGAAATTATATAAAAAACGAGAAAGAACTAAATAACGGAGGGTATGCTTATGAACAAAGAGTATATACAGAAAATATGCGAGATTCTAAGTCAGATTGATGATCTGGCGCAACCAGTAGCAGAGGCAAAGAAAGTGGACATTCCAGAGGAAATGGAGCAGAGCAAAGTTGAGGTAAACCACGATACATCCAAGCGGTATGATCCAGAGTTCAAAAAGATGGTGGTCCATTTGCACAAGGAGGAAAAATGGAAATTCCGACAGATTACGGAGAAGTATGGAGTATCAAAAGCTACGATCACAAAATGGTGCAGCGATGCACGATATGAGAATGCTGCACTCATGAAGGTGAAAGAAAAAGAGATTGAAACGATGCAGAAAGACTATGAGAAAGTAAAAGAAGAAAATGCTTTCTTGAAAAAGATCGTGTTTATGATGTTCGAAAAAGCAATGGGAGGAGTACAGGCATGACATTAAAAGATTTTAAGATTGGTCAGACGGCATATGCGTTTTCTTATGAGGATATCGTATTGCTGAAAGGATTGAACCCAAAAAAGTATACTGTTGTAAAGATTGGCCGGAAATACCTGTATGCAGTAAAAGGGGAAGAAGTAGATATCAAAGCGGTACCGGATTATTTGCTGATAGGATTTAAGGAACCAGACTATATAGATAGTTTTTTAGAAGAAAATATTGATTACGGACATAAGACAATATTATTTCCAGATATGAAAGCAGCAAAAGATTATTACAAAAAGAGAAAGCTTGTAAGACATTTTACATCAGGTGTGAAATGGGAGAGCTGTACATTAGATGAATTACAAGAAGTACAAAGAATCCTGGGGGTACAAGTATGACAGCATTACAGAAGATATTTCAGAGTTATTACGAAGGCAGAATCGAAGGCGATGAACCAGAACCAGAAAGCATGACAGTTACATATAAAAGGGTTACTGATATATTAAATGAGTTTCAGATCAGGAAAGATGGCATAGACGAAATCATGTTATGGGTAAGCCAGTACGGAGCAGCAGCGGAGGAAACAGGATTCTATGCAGGCTTCAAGATGGCATGGGAATTATTGAAGAATATGCAGGAGGGTGTTGAGTAAAGCAGAAGAGGATGGCTCATTAAAAATGGGCTGTCCTTTTATTTTTTGTGTGTTTTGTAAAATAGGGTATTGACAACTACTACCTACGTGTTATATTAAACTCAACAAAACGAGTTTAGTATAAAAATAACTCAATAAAATGAGCATACGGAGGAAAAATACTATGACAAAGGCAGAAAAAATTGAAATAGCAAAAACAATGGAAAACGAGAAGTTACTTGAATGTTTCTTACGTTACACCGAACAGAAATTTTATGAAATGGAAGAATCAAAAAGAGAAACATATGCAATCGTTAAAGAGGAAATTCTTAACAGAATGAGCAAATAAGAGACGAAGCCCAGAGAAGGGAGGGCACTTGATGGAAAGATATGAGCTGGCAAATGGGAATGTGTACGAGATCGCAATGTGGAGTGATACATACACAGTGACACACGAAGGCAAGGTTGTTTATTCTGGATCCTATGCGGGATGCAGGAAGTATATAAACAGTCAGAAGTAAGAAAGAGAGGGCAAAGGGCATGGCACAGATTATTCAGTTTCCAGTAAAAGAACAGGCAGTCAGTAATGGGTATGATAACCTTTCCAGACTGATTGCTATAGCAGCTACAGGAGATGTTCTTAATGTTTATATTGAGACCATAGAACAGTTGGAAAAAGCCGGAAATCTGCTGGATGGAGAAGCACAGAAGCTGACAGAGCAGGGAAGGGAGAAGCGATTGGAGCTGGCAGGACCTAATCCGGTTAAGAAAGAAACGGTTGAGGCTCCGGGAGTATATTGTTATACACCTGAAATGGGAGGGCGGAAACCTGAGTGCCAGATGGAGGCATCCAGAGGATATTACGGAAAACACTGGTTCATTGATACTCCGCTGGAAATCAAAGGCAGGGGAATTGAGTTCGTAAAGAAATATCAAGAAAAGGATTTCTGTAGCCCCGGAAACTATAGAGTCGGTTGGAATGAATACCGGGTAACAAATAAGGCATTCGAGAAATTGAAAGAAAAATACAGTATCTCGCAGGAATGTCTACTTGATTAATAACATAATCTGCCTCAGGAAACTGGGGCAGAAAAAATAAGAGGAGGAAAAAGAAGTGAAATTGAGAGAACAACCAACAGAAATTATGTTGCTGACAAATAATCAGCGCAAGATGCATGGAAAACCGATGTGCAGAAAGAACAACCGAAAGAAACGTTTTTATACGCGGTGCGAAGCAGATGAGACAATTAATGCATTTGTTGATTATTGCAATCGAGAGTAAAAGGAGGGAAAGTGCAATGGGAGAAATGATGAAAGAATTATCATTTTCAATTGACGGAGAAACTATCACGAAAATGGCAAGAGAATGGTTTTACGAAGGAGAAAAAAGCTTTGAGAAAATCATGGAATTTCTGTTTTCCTGCATGTCTGGAACGGATACACCGGAAGCACAGCTCAGAAGATATGCGGAAGATATCCTGATCGGGAGAGCAGCTTTGAAAGGAAGTACAGAAGATGAAACATACCATCTTGAGATATATGGACCAGGAGAAGAGGAGAAGTTGCCAAGAAACATGGATATTTGGCAGGAAAGCACTAAAAAAAGAAAGATAAAAAAAGAACTTGAGAAAATGGCTCAGCGCTGGAATGTAGCGATGCAATATATCCCAGAAGAAACACAGAGGAGAATCAGGGAAGAACTTGGAGAAGAAACAGAGGAAGATCGTCAGCAGAGATCCGTTGATAGTTATGTTAAGCGCATGACTGATAAAACAGAACATACTACACCGGATTATGGATGGTTAGAACCGAATGGAACTTTCCATGCAGTTGAGTGGGGCGAACACCAAAGCTGGGCTCAGTCATACTTAGATGAAAATTATCCCGAGCAGGCAGAAGATAAAGAAATTGATATGCAGGTTAAGTGCAACAATCTAGGTCTGATAGGAGCCGGAGACTGGCTTGTAGAAAGAGGATGGATCCTATTACATAATCCGACGCATGGGATTGCATATCCGTTAGTTAATCCGGTCAAGAAACCAACAAAGGCACAGAAAGAGTTTTTGTTCGATTATTATATTGAGCGTAATTGTGAAAAAGAGGCCAGTGCAGTATGGTCGGATTCTTTTGGCAGTTTCAGTTTTTGAGTTATGAGGTGAAATTATAGCTATGTGCGAAATACCGAACGAGGACGAATACTGGGAACGCCGCCGGGAGGAATTGGAAAATCCAAGAGCGTTCCGAAGACCGGGCGCATGGGATGAGCCTGTATATAAGACTGGCAGCTTATTTCTGGATGATGAGATCGAGAAGATTGAAAAAGAACGGGGCTATCCGATGGAAGAACTGTACGAAGGCGATTTACTTGAGATAGTGGAAGAACAGGAAGGAATTGCCGCTGATTCGGCGGAATGGAATAGTAACTACGGATGTATTGATTACAGATACCGTGTAGCATAGGAGGGAAAATGCAGAACATTGTAGAGTTTATTAAAAAAGAAATGACAGACAGGGGCATGACGTATGATTTATTGGCAGAAAAAGTAGGGACCAGCAGGCAGAATCTTTGGTTAAAGCTGAATAAAAATAGCAGACCAAATTTTGAAACAGTAAGAAAGATTCTTTCAGCACTGGACTATGATCTGAAAATCGAGAGAAGAGAAGGCGCAGCGGAACCCGGAGAGAAAGAGCTGCAAGAGTTTTTTGAAAGCACAGATGAAGAACAGGTAAGCTATGAATGCATTCAGAGATTATTTTCAGTAATGGGATATAGCCTGACAACGAAAACTCATAAAAATGAGCAAAATGTAAAAGAGGGTATTGACAACTACTAACTACGTGTTAAATTATAATCAAGAACTCAATAAAATGAGTTTTAAGAAAAATGAAATTCAACGAAATGAGTTCTGAAGGGCAGGTGAGAAAGTGGAGGAACATAACAATATGCCAATGACAGCAAAAGAAGCAGCCAGAGCAATGATGTGGGTAAAAGCTCAGGGGCTGAGTGATAGCAAGGCAATAGAACTTATTAATTTTATCACCGACACAAACATTCCAGATGGAAAAGAAGAAACACCAGAAACAAAAGAATAAGGCTCCGGAGCCTACCTGAGAAATAGAACCGGAGCCAAAATCCAACAAGCCGGGGCGGTTTTCACCTGCCGCCGCCTCGGTTTGATATTAACACAGGGGCAGGAAGAAAACAAGGGGGCATGATATTGAATAACGAAATTGTTATCTGCAAAGAGTGCAAGAAACCTGAATATTGGGGCGAAATGAGATGGCTCAGCGCCCGGTGCGTATGCCGTGATTGTTATAAGGCTAATTATGAACAGGAAACAAAAAAGCTTTATACATGGGATGATCTGGACGGAAAGCGTCCGACAATGGATGAATATAGAGAACAGGAGAAAAGAAAATGCGAAAATATGAATTAAGTATCAGTGCAGATTATGTTCCGAGATGGGGAACAGTAGAGGCGGTAAGAGAGTTTTTCCAGAATGCTATTGATGAGGAAACAAGAGACAGTAGTAATAAGATGCTGTTTGAATATGATCAGGAAAAAGAAACACTGACAATTGGAAATAAACACAGTGAGCTGGATATTAAATCCTTGTTATTTGGCACAACAACCAAAAATGATAATGCTGCAATGATCGGAAATCATGGAGAAGGATATAAGATTGCTACAGTTGTTCTTCTGAGACTTGGAAAAACAGTTACATTCAACAATTATTGCAGGCGTGAAGTGTGGAGACCGAGATTAGTGAAATCAAAAAAATATGATGGTGCTTTAGTACCTACATTCTTTGTAGATACGGCAGCAGTGTGGGAAAAAGTTCCAGATCATAGCCTTATGATTGAGATTTCAGGAATTACTGCAGAGGAGTATGAAGCAATTGAAACATCAAATCTTCATCTGCAGGGAGAGTATGAGAAAACAGAAACGACATATGGGGATATTCTGGAAAGTGAGGAGCATGTTGGCAAAATTTTTGTTGGAGGCTTACATATCTGTGACGAACCAAGGCTTGACATTGGTGTAGATTTCAAACCTTCCTATGTGAGACTGGAACGGGACAGAAGTATGGTTAATTCTTTCGATGTTCAATGGTATGCAGCGAGAATGATTGAAGAAGCTGAAAACGCGGAAATGTTAAAAAAATCTATGGATTCATACAGTGGCCAGTATATCAGGTGTGAACGTGTGCCGGATGAACTGAAAAATGAAATTGCAGAAGAGTTTATTGACAAGTATGGAGCGAAGGCGGCACCGGTTACAAGTCAGAAAGATATGGAGGCTTTGAAAAAGAGAGGCTATAAACCAGTTATTGTTTCAGAAGTTAAGAAAGACGTTATCCTTTCATCTGAATATTTTGCGGATGTAGAAGAAGAAAACAGGAAGATTAAGGAATCACAGAAGCCACTCCATGAAAGATTTTGCACTTTTGCAGAAAAGATCGAATCAAAGCTGGACGAGGAGGAAGTCATTGAACTGTATAGCTTTGTAGATGAATTATTGAGCGAAGAAGAGGAGGACGAAAATGAGTGAGCGTGTTTACTACGAAATCAATGAGCGGTCCGCAAAGACTGCTCATGAAATGATGTCAATGTCAAGTTATAAAGAGGGTAGCAAAACCAGAGAGTATCGAAGATGCGTTGATAAGACATATGATGCAGCAGATAAAGTGGCAAAAGAAAGACCTACGCAGGCAGAAAAAGTTTACAGTATGGCCAAAAGATATTCACGGAGAATGGCAGAGTATTTCAACAGAGATAGTCAGATAGGCTGCATGTGTCCTTCCATCCTGATTTCTGGTGCAGGCAATTTTCCTGTTAAGAAAAAAGAAAAACAGGTGCAGGCATGGGAGAGAAATCATCAGTTCCGGCAGGAGACGCAGAAGATACGAGAAAGAATTGACGGCGTGCTTCGTGGTAAAGATATTATCAAGTCCGGGGATGAGGATGCAATTGAAAGATTAGAGGAAAAGCTACAAAGTATGAAAGAAGATCAGGAGCGTATGAAAGATGCGAATAAAGCGATTCGCCTGAAGGATACTGAAAAAGGTAATGAAGAACTTTTGAACATGGGGTATTCAGAAGAACAGATTAAGAATCTTCGTGAAAAAGACTTTTGCGGACGAATAGGCTACCCATCCTATATGTTGCAGAATAACAATGCGAATATTCATAGAGTAGAAGGAAGATTAAATCGTTTAAAAGCGGCTAAGGCGGCAGGAAACACTGAAAGTGAAAATGAGTATTTCCGTGTAGTAGAAAATACCGATATCATGCGGCTACAGCTTTTCTTCGATGAGAAACCTGATTCAGAGGTAAGAAACATCTTGAAAAAGAACGGATTCAGATGGAGTCCGAAAAACAATTGTTGGCAGAGACAGCTTACAGAGAATGCCAGATATTCTCTGGAAAGAGTAAAAAAAGAAATGGAGGGGACGGCAAAATGACAAACGGAGATTGGATCCGCTCAATGAATGATGATGAACTGGCCGCATGGTTGCATAATTTGTGCCAGTTTGAGTCAGAAAAGGACGAAGAATGGTGGATATCTATGATTGATAAGCAGGATAAACAAGTAGAAATCCGTGATTCCTACGAAGATTTGAAGAATTGGTTAGGGGAGGAAAATTGATCAATGAGCACAAGTATAAGACCGAGAACAATGAAAGATAGAGGTGGCTGGCTGTGTATGCCGTTATGCGAAAATGTACCAGAGGGCAAACCTGGATGGAAAAAGATGAGTTGCCCTAATTGCGGCAAGTTATGCTGGGAGAGACCGGAAGATGCGGGGATTGTAAGAATCAGCAAACTTGATGGAGTATGTTGTACATTATGTGCGTTAGAAAAAGTTGCTGAGAGGTGTTCGAAATGACACATGCAGATAGAATCCGGGTAATGTCAGATGATGAATTGGCAGAGCTGTTTACATGGGGAATGATCAGCAGGGAAGGTATAGAAGTACCGAGTTGTGATGATGGGTGCAAAGATTTCGGAAATGGATGCGCATTCGATTGTTCGCATGACAAAAGAGAGCGAAACGTAAGAAAATGGTTACAGGAGGAAATGTGATGGCAAAGAAACAGAAGACAGGATATACCACTACAAGAGAGGTTTACAAGACAGTGAAAAAGTATGATCATCAGCAGTTTGATGAGTTTTGTACTCGTGTTTATACAAGCGGTTTCAATGATGGAAAGACATCGGTCACAGAAAAGCCGATAAAATCCATTACAGATGAGCAGCTCATGGAAGTGATCGGAGAAGTTAAAGGCGTAGGACCAGCATTGAAAGGTAAAATCAAAGAAGCAATCGAAGCAAAGTTTGGGAGCATAGGAAATGGCAAGAAAACAGATAAGCAGGAAGGAACAATTAGCTGAGGAACTTCGGAAATCTCACGAAAGATGGAAGAACATCAGAATAAATGGAGGCAGTGATCCATTATATGAAGATGGTACCAATCTGAATCTTGAAAGAAACCACATTTTATACTGGCGTAGGCTTTGCGAGGAGGAGATGGAAGAGTATCCAGAAGAATATTATTTGCCAGTTCCAGAAGAGGTACCATCAAATTATATGGTAAAAGGCGAAGAAATCCGGCAGAAAGCATCTGAACTATTAAGAAATATAAAAGAAAACCCAGATTATATGGAGATGTTTGGAAAAAAACAAAAAAGTCAGAAGGAAACAAATATAATTTGCTATGTATCTGGATATAGCCAAAGTATTTTGAAAGATGATCTTGTTGCAATGCGAAGGTTTATACATTGGGATTTTTTAGGAATGATGCAGGAGGCAAAAGAAGAACAGAGGGAAAATATGCAGGATATAGAGATCAAGAAGCCATTGCCGGAAGGTCAGCTTTCAATTTTTGATATTTTTAATGTATAAGTCAGGAGGAAAAAGTGAAGGAAAGAAAAAATATATTATTGCCGTGTCCGTTCTGTGGAGGAACTGCATACTTTAAGAATCCAGTCAGAAAAGGATTACATAAAGAATTGTCTGTTGAGTGCAAAAGATGCGGTGCGGCACCATATACACTTGAAGTGTATGGAAATAAAAGCAATGAAGAAATGAAAACTGATTTAGCTGCAGTTTGGAACCGGAGGGGCGAAAAAGAGAATGATTGGATTCCAGTCAGTAAGAAAACACCAGAATATGACAAGCCGGTTCTGGCTCAATGGAGAATATTCTATAGTGATATAGACCAAATGGACATATTGTATATGAACGGATTTGGCGAATGGTACAGCGAATCAGGAGATATTTATGGAAAAGTAATTGCTTGGAAACTGCTTCCAGAGCCATATAAGGAGGAATAGCTGATGGGACATTGTAAGTTAACCTGTCCTGAAGGTGAAGAAGAATGCTGTATCTGTTGCAAAAACAGGAACTTTGCAATTCTAAGTGCGAAGACTATGAGATTGATTGACGCAGAATTGTTCAAAAAACAGGTGGTAGCAATGGCAATAAAGAATGGTTACGCACCAGAGAAAGCCAATGCTTTGTGTAAATTAATAGATAATCAGCCGACCACTTATGATATAGATCAAGTATTAAAAGAACTGATAGAAATAAAAAATACATTTTTGTATGCAGAAGATAATTCAGTAAACAGTACTTGCTATGAAACAATGTGTAAGGCAATTGCTATTGTAGAGGAGGCGAGATTGAGTGAATAGAGTATTGCCAATCTTATTTAACACGGAGATGGTCCAGGCTATACTGGCAGGAAAAAAGACTTGTACCAGAAGAATTATAAAAAGAGCGATTCCATTTGATCCAGAGGCAAAGTCTTGGAATGTTTTGGAAAAAGATGAATGGACAGGTCCTATCGGTATTGATGATTTTGTCAAAAAATACGCTCCTTATCATTCAGGCGATACACTGTATGTCAGAGAAACATGGTGCTGGGTTCCATGCTGGGATTGCGGTATGGATACAGAAGAAGGATGCTGCGATAAGGAAACAGTTAAAATTTATCATTCAAGTAGAAAAGAATATGGGTGTTATGCATATAAGGCATCTTTCAAGGAATACGAAGAACCATTTGACAGATGGCACCCATCAATTCATATGTCGAAAGAAATAGCACGGATTTGGCTCAAAGTTACAGATGTGAGAGTAGAGCGGTTACAAGATATTACAGAGAATGGGGCAAAAGCTGAGGGCGCAAATTGTAAGAACGGGAAAAACGTTGGAGTTGAAGAAAAGATGAGCCGAACAGCAATTGATCGCTTTGCTGAAATCTGGAACGGTACTGTTAAGAAAGCTGATATCGGTATATGCGGATGGAATGCAAACCCGTGGGTATGGGTAATTGAGTTTGAAAGATGCAAGAATCCGGAATGGCTGTCGGAGGTATCAAAATGAGTAAATCAGTATTCATTGTTGACACACCAAATCAGTGCGCTGGATGCTTGTTCTGCGAAAATGAATATACTGGAGAGGGGATGAATAGAGAATACGTAACATTATATTGCCGCCTGAATGGCTATGAAATTAAAAATATCGAAAGTAAAACTGACTGGTGTCTGTTGAGATCATTTCACGAGAAAAAAAGAAAGCAGGGTGGAAGAAAATAAAATGAATTGTACTGTGAGCATGCATTACAAAATTATAGGATCGGAGATGTTTAATTTCGAAGATGGATATATGGAAATTAATGTTGACTATTTCACGAAATCTCTTGATTTAGATTTAGATAAAATTGCAGATAAGCAGAAAAAAGGGATTGCAGATATGTTCCATGTAGCAGAAGAAAATGTGATCCTGATTTCAAGAACAGAATACGAGGAGAATACACAGGATGAATAGAGAGGAGGCAAAAGGTTTTGAAGATGCTATGTTGCTGATAGAATGTGTTCTTGACACTTTGATAGAAATGGGAAACTGTGTTACAGATGTGAAATCATATGAAGTAGCAAGTGACCTGTTTAAGGTAAGAGAGATTCTTAAAAAAGAACAGGAAACAGGAAAACTGTTAAGAATCTGTTCCATGACCGGAGAAGAATGCAGCAATAGAGATGATCCGGAAAAATGTAAGCTTGTGCCAGAGGCGCTTCAGAAGCAGATTCCGAGGAAACCAACGCCGAATGAAGCGCCAGAATTTAGACATGTTAGTACGTACATTTGTCCAAGATGCGGTAAAAACTTTTCAGGATACAAAGTGGCTAAATATTGTTACCATTGTGGGCAGAAACTTGACTGGGAGGAGGAAAAAGGATAATGGACGAGCAAATTGCAATCTATTGCATGATGGTGGATATTGAAGAGAAGCGTTGCGAAGATTGTCCTGAATGCGGAAAAGTGATCAAAGGAGAACATTGTGCAAAAAGGGCTACGAAAATGGCAATAAAAGCATTGGAGAAACAGGTTCCGAAAAGTCCCATACTCAATATGAATGTGGAAAGCCCAATCTTTATTGACTATGCAGACGGACATGGCGAATGTAAGATACAGAAAAATAATTGGTGGAATTGTCCGAGCTGTGGAGCAGTAGTTGGAGAAAGAAGAATCTTACGAAATAATCGCATCTATGATCAAAAGAGAAAAGTGTATTGTGATAGATGCGGACAGAAAATAGATTGGAGGTATAAGAAACAGTGAATAAAGTTGTATTGATGGGAAGATTAACCCGTGATCCTGAGGTTAGATATTCGACAGGAGAAAATGTCTCTGCGATAGCAAGATATACGCTTGCGGTAGATCGTCGAATCAAAAGGGATGGAGAGGCAACAGCAGACTTTATCAATTGTGTATCCTTTGGACGTACAGCGGAGTTTGCCGAGAAGTATTACCGTCAGGGAATTAAGATTATTATTTCAGGACGTATCCAGACTGGAAGTTATACTAACCGTGATGGCCATAAGGTTTACACGACGGAAATTGTAGTTGAGGAGCAGGAGTTCGCTGAGAGCAAACAGGCAAGCGATAACTATCAGGCAGGTCATAATTCTGGAAATTATAATCAAAATAATCAGCCGGCAGCAGATAAGGATGGCTTTATGGATGCAAGCAGCGATGATAATTTACCATTTTAAGGAGGAACGAGGATGGCAGGAAAATGTAAAGCAGCATATTGTACAGACGAATATCATGGATATGGTTGCAGTATAACGGAAGGCGCGTGTATGTTTCTTTATCCTGATAGCAAGAAGTGTGCGGAAGAATATGGAGAAGGACCGGACGCAGAGGAGCTTTACGGCGAGGAAAACGAGTAAGAGTAGGAATAATGAAAATCCTTTCCTATTATAATACAATCCAACAAATGTTAGATTTCGGTGACAATTCATCATCATACGGGATGCGATGATTATTATTTAACTGAATCACGTAATTTCCCTGCTTCAATTGTGAAAAGCAATAAGCAGTGAAGGGGTGCATCCCCTGATAAACTGCGAAGCAGATATTGGTTTAAAACTATGAAGCGGAATAAAGTGAAAATAATTATATAATTATAAGAAAGGGCTGGAAGATGCAGAGATGTGTCATCCGGCTTTTTGATTGTATATACCAAACTTACATCACAAATATCACAAGATAAAATAAAAATACGAAAGCTGATGCTGAGATGGAGGGCGGTGTAAAATGGAATATCATACAGGTAGAAATTCAGGTTCCCGTACTTATACATCTGAGAAAAAACAAGGGAAAAATCGAAAAACAGCGGGTGTGATAGGTGCTTTTGCAGTTGTGTGTATGCTGTTTCTCGTAATTGCCGCAGGATATAAAATTTTGCCTTATATAAACAATTCAGAAGAAAAAGGCAGTTACAGGATTATTTCAGATAGAATAATTGGAATACAAAAAACTAAAAGCCGGGAAGCTCAAATGTAAACTTCCCGGCTTATTTTAGTATATCAACAAGATTGCTCCAAGAAAAAACTTATCAGCACATTAGAGCGTGTTAAAAAAATCATTCCTGTAATCTGCACGCCCCACTTTGCGGTATATTTTTTAAACATACTTTAGTTCATATCAATCAGATTATTATCCGAAATATCATCCTCCGAAGAATCTGTATCTGAAGAATTTTCACTTGAAATATCTGATTCAGATGAGCTGGTAGATGTATTACGGTTATTATATTCCGCAGTAAAAGTAGTTCCCTCAGCAGTAGAAATCCACGAACTTCGTTCATTAATCTTCTCCAGGATACGCGTTGCTTCATCACCTTCCGCAGGAGTTGGCTGATAATTATTGTATCCGTCATAAGCAGCAGAGGAAATAGAACAGGGAATAATATTGGTTACATTATCATTTTTTACTCCATCAGCATCAATAGTAAAGGTCTGCTGGTAGATCATGGTATCCATATCGCTCGGGGAACTGTTGCCGCCAAAACAGAAATTACCAAGACTGTATACAATATTCTTTCCCTTATAAGTTTCAATACCCTGAAGTACATGAGGGTGATGTCCACATACCAGATCAGCGCCCAGATCGATTGCCATGCGGCCAAGAGTTGTCTGGTTATTGTCAGGAACAGTTTCTGTTTCATTGCCCCAGTGGAAGATTACCACGATCAGCTGTGCACCATCTGACTGCACTTTGGCAATATTATCTTTTAACTGCTGTTCCCGGTCAAGATGATCGTACAGTTCATAAATACCTACCATACCTACCTTGATTCCCTTTATATCCATAACAGCAGTTTCGTCATATCCGAAATGAACAATTCCTGCATCATCCAGTGCTGCCAGGGTATCATCAAAGCCCTGATCGCCATAATCGTGGCTGTGATTATTAGCAGTATTTACTGCCTCCACGGAGCTGCCGGATAAAACAGAAGCATAGGAGGCAGGGGCTTTAAATGCAAATGTTTTGTCTTCCCGTTCATCTGAATCAGTAAGTGTTCCCTCGAAATTTGCAATGGTCAGATCATCAGCAGAGAAAATACTTCTTACATTCTGAAGAAAATAATCGGCACCATAATTCTCATAATAAGCATTTAAGCTGGTATCGTAATCGAAGGTTTCATCTGTTCCGAGGGTGCAGTCACCGACAACACTGAGAGTCAGAGAAACAGGAGCGGATATCGCGGTATCAGATGAATCTGTTTCTTGAGAATCTGTGGCAGCTGTTTGGTTACTGTCACCGGATGCGTTCATGGAAACCGCATTTTGGGCAGTGGTCTGTTTGGCCTGCATATAGTTGCTGCATCCCCGAATTCCTGCCAGAATGAGTACAAAAACCAGGATGAAACCTCCAATTCCGGCGGCGATCAGTAGTTTCTGACGTTTTTCCTGATAATACTTTGATTTTTTGTAGATATCTTTTCTGCGGGCAGAAGAGTTTTTGGCAGGAGGATGTTTTGATTTTGGATGTGAGTTCATATGTGATTCTCGCTTTCTATGTATTTATAGCAATTTCATGATTATGTATTTAACCAAATCGAGTGAGTATTCAGATTCAATTGAGAAAATCTGCCGGACGTCAGCCTGTCCGATTTTTTTCATATGTTCTTTACTTGCTATATTCAGAATTAACAAAATAAAAGAATATTTTATCGATCATATATGAAAAGTATATAGAGAATTCACAGAATCGTCAATAAATAAGTCTTTTCATAAAACCGTATTTTTGTTATAATACTATGACAAAAGGTTACATAAATATTACAGGCAGAGGAATGATATATGTTATATATAGGAAATCACACAAGTTCTTCCAAAGGATACCTGGCAATGGGAAAACAGACACTTGCAAATGGAGGTAATACCTTTGCGTTTTTTACCAGAAATCCAAGAGGTGGAAGGGCAAAGGATATTAATTTGCAGGATGTGCAGGAATTTCTGCAGCTTGCACAGGAGAATCATTTTGGAAAAATAGTAGCGCATGCACCTTATACGATGAATTGTGCCGGAGCGAAGGAGAATCTGAGAGATTTTGCCAGAGAGACAATGGCAGATGATCTGAAACGTCTGGAACTGACTCCAGGAAATTATTATAATTTTCATCCGGGAAACCATGTCGGACAGGGCGCAGAAACTGGTATTGCTAGGATTGCAGAGATTTTGAATGAAGTACTTACAGAAGAACAGAGCACTACAGTACTTCTGGAAACCATGTCAGGAAAAGGCAGTGAAATAGGTCGAAACTTTGATGAACTGCGCCAGATCATTGACAGGGTAGAACGAAAAGATAAGCTGGGTGTCTGTCTTGACACCTGTCATGTCTGGGATGGCGGATATGATATTGTAAATAACCTTGATGGGGTATTTACAGAATTTGACAGTGTGATCGGATTGGACAGATTAAAAGCAATTCATTTGAATGACAGTATGAATGGACTTGGCAGTCACAAAGACCGACATGCGAAGATTGGTGAAGGCGAAATTGGTCTGGAAGCTTTGGTACGTGTGATCAGACATCCTGCCACAAAAGGAATCCCATTTATTCTGGAAACACCGAATGATGATGAGGGATGGACTCGTGAGATTGCACTTCTCAGGAAAGAATACGAGGGAAAATAAAGATGAAAACATTGATTTTTAACGGTTCACCGCGAAAGAACGGTGAGACTGTATATATGATCCGAACTCTGCTGGAAGCCTTGGGTGGAGATTTTAAGGTGGTTGATGCGTATAGGGCAGATATCCGCCCGTGTATAGACTGCAGATGGTGTTTTGACCATGCAGGATGTGCAGTCAGAGATGAATGGCAGGAGATTCTTTCTTATATTGAAGAATGCGATCATATTATTATGGCGTCTCCGGTATATTTTGAGGAAGTTACGGGAATGCTTCTTGCAGTGATGAGCAGACTGCAGACTTATTTCAGTGCCAGATATATTCGCAAAGAGGAGCCTGTTCCGAAGAAGAAAACAGGTGCAGTTCTTCTTGCTGCAGGAAGCATCGGACCGAGGGAAAAAGCGGAAAGCACTTCAGAAATGCTTTTGCGTCAGATGAGCTGTAACAGTCTGGGAACTGTGTATGTGAACCGTACGGATAAAGTGCCGGTGAAAGACAGGGAAGATATTTTGTGTGAAATAAAAGAGCTGGCAGAGAAATTAAAGACTGTGAAAGGATGAGCGAAATGAAGAGAATAAAATACTTTATGATCACGGGAATGCTTCTGGCATCGATTGGACTTGCCGGATGTGGTAAGAAAGCAGAAGATGATATTACAAATAAAGAGATTTATCAGGATGATCTTGAACCATTGACTGAGGATGAACTTAATGAAATGGATGCAGATACTTCTGACGAAGATATGAAACAGATAGAGGAGCCTGATGAAGAGGGCACAGATAGTACAGATAGTACAGATACTACAGATGCAACAGAAACTACAGATGAAACTGAGAATTCAGACACATCAGATGCAGCGAAATCTTCAGACAAAAATACAAAGGGTTCTTCTGATAAAACAGACACAGCAAATACAACAAAATCTTCAAAATAATTATAAAGATTAACTGGAAATCATAAAAAGCAGGATAAGATACAAAAGACCATGAAAAAAGCACTCATTTGTGATCTGCCCCTTGTCAAGTAGACAAGCAAAATATTCAAAATGAATTTCTAAATGTACCCGCCATGTCTGATTTGATGTGGCGGGTATTTATGTTTATGAAACATTTATTCCACGGCCAGCTTTACAATGCGTCTCTGTGAGCATGTTTGAAGTTACGCACACCATTTTGATTTGTATGCTATAATCCGTTTATTTTCAGCAATGGGATATTGGATTGGTTCCTTTGCCGATAATGCATCCTGCCTTACTTCTGACGGAGTTTTACAGCAAAACCTATCCTGAGGTCTTTCCTCGGCATAAAACTTCATGTATCTGTCAATTGCTAAGCGAAGAGACTGTTCATCTGTTATCTGGTACATACAGTACATTTCCGATTTTATGATTCCCCACAC
>NZ_JAHLQG010000040.1 GCF_018919065.1 Blautia sp. MSJ-9
GAGATTATCGGCTGCGGATATGCAGTTGCGTTAACTTCGGGTACTTCGGCATTACATATGGCGATTAAGCTGGCTGGCAACCGCATATACGGAAAAAAAGAAAAAGCACTGGAAGGAAAAAAGGTATTTTGTTCTGACCTGACTTTCTGCGCATCAGTCAATCCTGTTGTCTATGAAGGCGGTGAACCAGTATTTATCGATTGTGAGCAGGATACCTGGAACATGAGTCCGGAGGCACTTGAAAAGGCATTTCAGCTATATCCGGATGTAAAAATTGTTATTCTGGTACACCTTTATGGAACACCGGCTAGGATGGATGAGATAAGAAAAGTAACGGATAAGTATGGTGCGGTTATTGTAGAAGATGCGGCAGAGGCTCTGGGAGCAGCTTATAAAGGACGCATGGCAGGAAGTCTGGGAGATTACAGTGTGATTTCTTTTAACGGAAATAAAATCATAACCGGAAGTTCCGGCGGAATGTTTCTGACAGACAAACCGGAGGATGCAGACAGAGTAAGAAAATGGTCTACACAGTCAAAAGAAACTGCTCCATGGTATCAGCACGAGGAAATGGGCTATAACTACCGTATGAGCAATGTCGTTGCCGGTGTGATCAGAGGACAGCTTCTTCATCTGGATGAACATATTTCGCAAAAAAGAAGAATCTTTGAAAGATATAAAGAAGGTCTTAAGGATCTTCCGATAAAAATGAATGAAGCAGATTCAGATATGAATGCGAATCATTGGCTCAGCTGTATGCTCATAAACCCGAAAGCAATGTGTCACCAGAACAGGACAGAAACAACCGTGGAGTATGAAAAAGAAAGCGGCAAGACCTGTCCAACAGAGATTCTGGAAGCATTGACAAAATTAAATGCGGAGGGTCGTTCTATTTGGAAACCAATGCATATGCAACCGATATATTCAGACAATGAATTTGTAATGGCTGATGGGAGTAAAAAATCATCAGCGATTGGATATGATGAAAGTGAATTGACAGATGTCGGAGCTGATATCTTTAGCAGAGGTATATGTCTGCCGAGCGATATTAAAATGACGCAGCAACAACAGGATAGAATTATTGAAACTGTAAGTGCATGTTTTGAATAATTAAAGATAACAGGGAGAGAAAAGAATGGAATTTGCTCGTTTATATCATTCTATAAGAATGTGTTTTATTTTAAATCCAACCGGAAGAGCAATCTATATAAAAAAACATAATATTTTTAGTGAATGTGGAGAACACTGTATGTTTATGTTCCGAAAAATCCCACTATATCCTAAGTTGATAAAGTGTCACAATAATGTAAGAATAGCGTCCAATGTGACCTTATGCACACACGATGCAATTCATCATATGGTTAATTATGCATTTAAATTAAAAAATCCATTAAATGAGAAAATTGGATGTATAGAAATCCAGGATAATGTTTTTATAGGAACGAATACAACAATTATGTATGATACTAAAATAGGTCCAAACGTTATTGTTGCAGCAAATAGTTTGGTTAATAAAGATATTAAAGATGGAGTATGGGGGGGAATACCTGCAAAATATATATGTAGCATTGAGGAATATATAGAGAAAAGAAAGTGTGAACAGTTGGAAGGTAAATTATTTAGCAAAACAAACGAAAAAATGTGGGAAAATTTTCGAAAAAAACATTCTTGATATTTAAAAATATAAAAGGAAAAATGAAAGAAAAAGTGAGAGAAATAGAAAAGAAAATTAAGTATGCTGTTGGAAGGGTAGGGGCATTGTTATTAACCATTTTAATTTCGCCAATATTACTCATAATAAGCTTATGTATTGTATTAGACTCACCGGGAGCTGTAATATTCAAACAGAAGCGTCTGGGATATAGAGGAAAAGAATTTGATATTTATAAGTTTAGAACAATGGTTACCAATGCAGAAAAAATTGGCGATGGCTTGGTGATCAGGAGTGAAAATGATAACAGAATAACGAGGGTTGGAAGAGTGCTTCGGAAAATGAGCCTGGATGAATTACCACAATTTTTTAATATAATAAAAGGTGAGATGTGTTTTGTAGGTCCAAGACCACCAGTAACGTATCATCCATATGATGGATATGAGAATTATTCAGATGAAGCGAAAAAACGCTTTGAAATAAAACCGGGAATTACAGGTTTGGCGCAGGTGAAATTAAGAAATGCAGGAACATGGGATGAAAGAATAGCAATAGATGTTCAGTATGTTGAAAATTATTCCTGGTGGCTGGACATAAAGATTATATTCATGACAGCATTTTCAATGTTTAATAAAGAAGAATATACATCAAATAAAAAACGTGGGAAATCAAATATATGAGAAGTATTTACAGCGAAGAAGAATGGGCTGAAGCTAATCAGCAAAAAGAAGAAGGAACATTAGAAACATATACTTATGAGGACGATGATGGGAAAGTTATTTACCGCTTTTTTAAGCGTCAGGCTGGATTAGTGAATAATGAGATGTATTTTGATATTGTGTCTTACAGAGGCGCTCAGGGACCATATATTCAATATGCAAAAGCTGAAAAACAGGAAGTACTTTTCACAAGATTTATGAATGAGTTTGAGAAATATTGTGAACAGGAGAAGATTATCGCAGAGTTTGCAAAGCTTGATCCATGGGATGAATATTCTGAAACTGTACAAAAGATGTATGGTGCTTCCTATTATGGAAATTTTTACTGTACCAGTCTGGAGGGAGATTTCTATAAATTGGAATATAACAGGAGAGCCAGGCGTTCTATCAGCAAAGCAAGAGAAAATGGTGTGACTGTCCGATTTGATTTTAACGGTGAAAACATAAAGCAGTTTTTGCAGTTGTATATGAATACAGAAGAAAAATATCATATATCTTCATATTACCAGTTTACAGAAGCAGATATTCAGAGATATTTTCGAAAGCTGGAAAATTGTTTTCTGGTTAATGCATATCTGGAAGAAGAAATTATTGCTTCGGCAGTGGCTGTTATGGGAAAAGATATAGAACATTACCTGTTTCTTGGAGTTAATCCTTTGTATTCGAATCTACAGGCAAATAGTCTGATGACATATGAAACTGCATTATACGGACAACAAAAAGGAAGAAAACTATTCGATATGGGTGGCGGTATTCCCGGAGGTGGAGTTGAGCAGTTTAAACGTAATTTTATTTCAGAAAAAGGCGTCTGGAATTATTATGCAGTAAAAAAAATTCGAAACGATGAGATATATGAAACATTGGTAAAGCGTAAAGATAATATAAAAAATTATAAATTTTTTCCTTTATATAGAGGGTGATCTGAATGGAAACAATCATACAAAAATTGCTGGAGTATCAAAATAATACAATATTTTTAAAAAGAGAAGATTTGATTCCGTTTTGCTTTGGAGGAAATAAAGCAAGGAAGGCAAAGCTCTTTTTTGAAGAAATTGACAAAGGAAATTATGACAGTGTTGTGACGTATGGAAGCAGCAGCTCTAATCATTGCAGGATAATTGCAAATATGGCTGCCGCGAGGAAAATGATGTGTTATATTATTTCTCCTCTTGAGAGTTCTAAAACTACGTTTAACAGTGTTCTGATGGATATGTTCCATGTAAAGATCATAGTAGTTCCGGTGAAAGATGTTCATGACACAATTGAACATACATTAAAGGAACTTATAAGTCAGGGTCGGAATCCATATTTTATAGCAGGAGGAGGACATGGAGATATTGGTACGAGAGCATATGAGGAATGTTATTCAGAGATAAAGGCATATGAGAAACGTGAGAAAAAATATTTTGAATATATTTTTCTTGCAAGTGGAACGGGAACTACACAGGCAGGTCTGGTATGTGGCCAACTGTTAAATAATGATAATAGAAAAATTGTTGGCATTAGCATTGCCAGAAAAAATCCATATGGAAAATCAGTAGTAGAGGAAAGTATACGTCAGTATCTGAAGAATAATAAAAGTCCGGTTTCGCAGGAAATGATTGAACGAAATACAGTATTTGTAGACGATTATGTGAACGGTGGATACGGAAACCATAATAATTCTGTCCATGAATTAATGAAAAAGATGATGTATCAATATGGAATCCCTATGGATGAAACCTATGTAGGAAAAGCATTTTATGGGATGCTGAAATATATAGAAAAGGAAAAAATTTCAGGAAAGAATATTTTGTTTTTACATACGGGTGGAACCCCATTATTCTTTGATAATATCAAGGCTGTTGAAAAGGAAGCGTTAAAATGAACATACTAATATTGAGTGCAGGAACAAGAAATAAAATTGTTCAATATTTTCGAAGAGAGTTACATGGAAATGGAAAAGTAATTGCGACAGACTGTAGTGAATTGGCGCCTGCTATATATGAAGCGGATGAACACTATATAGTTCCAAGAATTGATGTCCCTGATTATATAGCTACTATTATAGAAATCTGCAGAAAAGAAAAAATAAAGGGAGTTTTATCACTGATAGATCCGGAGCTGTCAATTATTTCGGCACATAAAAGAGAATTTGAAGAAATTGGAACAACCATAATTGGTTCTGATTATGAAAAATGTGAATTAAGCATGGACAAGTATGAAATGTACTGTTGGCTGAAAAGCCATGGATATAAAACTGCAATTACATTTAAAGATAAAAAAGAAGCACTGGAAGCAATCAGACAAAAAAAGATGGAATATCCAGTTTTTATCAAGCCGATTAGAGGAAGTGCATCTATAGATATTGTGAAAGCAGATAATGAGAAAACGATAGATTTTTTATGGGAAAACAGTGAAGATATTATGATGCAGGAGTATTTGGAAGGGCAGGAAATAGGAGTAGATGTTTATGTTGATATGATTTCTCATCAGGTAGTTTCTATTTTCGCCAAAAAAAAGCTTCGTATGCGTTCAGGCGAAACAGATAAATCAGTATCTTTTAAGGATGACGAATTATTCAATCTTGTAAAAAGGTTTGTAAAAGAAGCAGGATTTTTGGGTCAGATTGATATTGATTTATTTAAAAAGAATGGAGAGTATTTTATTTCAGAAGTGAATCCACGATTTGGAGGTGGATATCCACATGCATATGAATGTGGTGTAAACAGCATGAAAATGATTATAAATAACCTTGCTGGAAAAGAAAACCCTTTGACAATTGGAGAATATGAAGATGGGGTTTATATGTTAAAGTATAGCGAGATTTGTATACTGAGAAAAAATGGAGATGATCAGTAAAAGTGATTATTTATATTATTGGAGTCTTAATATTCTTTATTGCACCAATTGCTGTATGTCCAATAGTTCTATTTTGTTACCATATAGCCAAAAGTTCACAGGAACGGTTATTTTGGAGCTTTATAATGGCAATATATTTAGGAATTTGTGGATATTGTTTTAAAAATCCTGCAACAGATCCGGATATTGTACGTTATATAAATTATTTAAGACTATATCAGGGAAGAAATCTGAGAGATAGTTTTAATCTGGTATATGAAAATTTATTTTTAGTGGATATTTGGTTCCACTTTATAGCTCAAACAGGTAATTTTCAATTACTTCCAGCATCAGCAGTATTTATTTACTATTTTATCATATTTTATGTATTGAGCGATTATAAGGAAAGATTTAATGTAGAGACAGGAGACTTTGCATTAATGTTATTTTGGGTACTGTCTGCGTCACAGTTTGCATTTATCTTAAATTCTTTTAGAAGTTATGTTGCTTTTGCAATATTCTTTTTGGGTGTATATAGAGAAGAAATACAAGGGAAGAGAAATATCTGGAATTTATTTTTGTATATATGTCCCATTTTTCTTCATGTATCTTCAATGTTGTTAATCGTAATTTATGCCATATCAAAAATTAGAAAAAAATCGTGGACGATTATTGCTACATGCATTCTTTTTGTAAGGGGAATTATTACAATTTTGGCAGATATGGCAGAAAAAATAAATAGTTCGAACCCAATATTGAAGCAAATAAAATATACATTAATCAGAGCTGATATGTATTTTAGTTGGGAAGAAGGTGGCTGGGCTGATCAGGTAAGAAATAGTGGATATTATAATGTTGTAAAAATTTTTTGCCTTGGAATTGTAATATTTTCAATTTTTGTTTTACTTAAAGAGTGGATACGATGGAAAAATATAGGATATGAGATGAAAGATGATTATATAGTAATATTGAAATCTGAAAGATTCTGCTCGTTTGGAAGTATTTTTCTTCTCATTACATTGCAGACATTTGCAATGACAGCACCTGAATGTTTCAGGTTTGTTTTTCCGGCGATTCCTTTTCTTGGAATGCTTTATATGGAGAGCTTGCCGGAAAAAAGATTCAATGGAGATGATATGGTTATAATTCGTATTTTCATGTCTCTTTCGGGAATTTGTGGGATTATTATAAATATTTACAATATAAATACGATGATACCAATTACTGAGTATTTTAAAGACATTGCATTATCAGGAATATTGAAATTTTAAAGGATAATGACACAGAGATAAAGGTGGAGAATATGCCTCAAATATCAATTATTGTTCCGGTATATAATACGGAAAAATATTTAAAGAAATGCATTGAGAGCTTACAAAATCAAATGTTGACAGATATACAGATTATTTTAGTCAACGATGGTAGTAAAGATAAAAGTGGAGAAATATGTGAGGAGTATGCGAAAAAAGATTTACGCATTAAAGTGATTCATAAAGAAAATGGAGGATTATCAGATGCCAGAAATGTTGGCATTGCTGAGGCTGAGGCTGAATGCATTGGATTTGTAGATTCTGATGATTATGTAGATCCTAAGTTTTTTTATGAATTATATAAAAAAATGCAACAATATAAAGCTGATATTGCTGTTGGTGGAATTAGGCATATAGATAATTTGGGGAAAATATTAAATGTACGATGTATAGAAGAAGAAGCTGTTTTTGATAGATACGGTGGAATGAAAGAACTTTTATTTTCTAAAAGAATTTCTAATTCTGTCTGTAATAAGATTTTTAGGAGAGAACTTTTTAAAGAAGTTTGCTTTCCAAAAGGCCGTTTATATGAAGATGAATTTGTGACTTATCGTTTGTTTGACAAAGCTCAAAAAAGTATAATGGTTAATACGGTATTTTATTATTATCGTAGCAATCCTAAGAGTATTACACACAGAGAATTCTCGGTACAGGAATTAGACCGTATTATAGCTTCAGAAATGAAAATTCGATTTTGTAAGGAAAAATATCCGGACTTAGTAAAATATGTGGAATATTATATGATTTATGATTGTGCTAATGTGTTGATGAAGATGAAACATTATGAAAAACAATATGATAATTTAATAAGGGTGAATATAAAAAGATATTGGAAGATATATGTAAAGGAAAATAATTCTTTAGTTGCTAAGGTATTTGTAGTATTGGCAAGAGTATCTCCGCAGTTTACTATTTGGTTATTCAGGTGTTTAAAGAGGAATGGAATATGAGAAAATGAATGACAAAGAATTAATGCTTTATGTAATAAAAAACTCACTGATTGAAAATTCCAAAAACTATAATTTGAAAGGGGATGATTATAATAGTTTAGTTGCTGAAAGATGGGAAACATTAATGATAGAATTAAATGCACAGGCGATTACGGTATTGCCCTTTAGTTATATAAGAAAGACTTCTGCCATATCCGATGGAGATATGCTTGCTTATAAAAGAATATGGGTGCAAAATATTACAAATGTTTATGGAATGTCGAAAGAGCAGGAAGTATTAACAAATATTCTGGAAGAATCTGGGATTCCGACTGTAGTTCTTAAAGGAACAGCAGCTTCTGTTTATTATCCTCTTCCAGAGCTGCGAATAATGGGAGATATAGATATTTTGGTGAGGCCAGAAGATTTTGAACGGGCTTTCCAGATACTTCAGGAAACGGGATATATTAATAAGGAGAAGATGAATGCTGATAAAAGACATAACGAATTTGAAAAGAATGGAATTGAAATAGAATTGCATAATCGTTTTGCAACCAGACAAAATAATAAGCAACGAAACTATCTTGATCAGCTTATCTGGAATGGAATGGATCAGCGTATTTATAAAGAAATTATGGGGATTAAATTTCCGATGTTACCACATTGGATTAATGGGCTGGTTTTGCTTAGTCATATAGATTATCATATGGATGAAGGACCAGGACTTAGACATCTTATAGACTGGATGATGTTTGTGCAAGAAAATCTGGATGATAAAATGTGGGTAAAATGTTTTGAGAAAGCTGCACAGCAGATGGGAATGAAGAAACTGGCGATAGTATTAACAAAAACATGTCAGTTATATTTGGGATTGACGGATACCATAACATGGTGTGAGTCAGCAGATGTAGAAATTTGTAAAAATGTTTTAGAATATATTATTGGTCATGGAAGCTTTGGCGTTAAGGATTCGCAGAATCGCAAAAGAGGAGATATTTTACTGTTGCTGAAAACGCCTGGTAATTATATTAGATATGCACAGAGAATTGGGTGTCGAACGTGGAAAATATCTCAGAAATATCCCTTTTTACAGAAAGTTGCATGGATTTATCAAAGTTTTCGCTTTATGGTTCATGACAGAAATGATTGCACGGATTGGAAAAATTACATAAAGGATTATAGAGATGCGCAAAGAAAACGAGAACTATTCAAGCAACTTGACATATCCAGATAACGAAAGTGGGGATAAAGGATGAGCAGAATTGGAATTGTAACATTTTTTAAATCTTATAATTACGGTGTATGGCTTCAGGCATATGCAACACAAACAGCATTGGAAGAATTGGGACACTCGGTGGAAATAATCAACTATGCTAATCCGTTGGAAGAACAAAAATTTAAATATTGTTATAAAGAGGGAGGGAAAATACGAGGATATATAACTTCATTTTTTAAATCTCTGTTATTTGGTAAGGTAAGATATTATAAAAAAGCATTTGGAAAGCATTTAAATTCGTATTATCATATTTCGGCAGAAAATTATCATAACTATTCTGAAATGTCAGAAATACAGTACGATATTTTGGTTGCTGGAAGTGATCAAATCTGGAGCCCGGATACGACAAATGGAGAGTTGGATTTAGTTTTTTTGCTTAGATTTGGTAAGGCAGATAAAAGAGTATCTATTGCCTCTAGTATAGGAAGTAAACAAATAAGAAATCAGGACATTGCACTTTTTAAAGAGGCTTTTAAGTACTTTGATGCAATTAGTGTACGCGAGGAGTTTGCTAAAAAAGAGTTACAGCCATTGACAAAAATTCCAATACAGGTTATTGCAGATCCGACATTTTTGATAAAAAAGGATATGTGGGAAGTTCTTATAAAAGAAAAGGCAACATATTTATGCGAAGAAAAAAAATATATACTTACTTATTTTGTTTCTGAGGATAAGCGTTCGGAGAGATTTTGTAACATGATACAAGGATATATTCGAAAATTTAAATTACCTGTCTGGTGTGTCCAATTTAGTACATATAAAAATAAAGATTGTGACAAAAAAGTAGTTGGCGCAACAATGGCAGATTTTTTAAAATTGATTAAACATGCAAGACTGGTTATTACGGACTCTTTTCATGGAACTGTATTATCTGCAAATTTAAATACTGATTTTGTGGTAATTGAAAACAAAAAAAATCCCGAACGTGTCAGAAATATATTAGATAAATTGGGATTGCTTGAAAGAATAAATTTGGTTCCGGACAAATACAGTGATATTGAATTTTCAGTAGTAAATAAAAGAATAGAAAAAATTCATGATGATTCACTAAATTGGATAAAAGAAACGTTGAGAGTGTAATAAGAGATGAATAAATATTATTATGCGTATTATAAAAAAGATGAAATTAGAAATTCTGCTTCTGGTGGAATAGGACATGCGCTTGCAATGGATGTATTAAATAAAAGTGGTATTGTATATGGAGTTTCATACAGTGATGATTTTAAAAGTGCTCAATATCTAAGAATAAATGAGATTAATAAGATTGAAAAATTAAGTGGTTCGAAATATATTACAGCAGAAAAAAGAATGCCGGATGGAAGCTTTGTATTTGAAAATGTGAAAAAGGATCTAAAGGATAAAAAATTGGTACTTTTTACAGGACTTCCCTGTGAAATTGCTGCATTGAATAATTATTTAGACAGACAGGGCATAGATACAGAAAAAGAGAAAATGATAACTGTAGATTTAATTTGTCAGGGTCCTTTGAGTAGTAAAGAACAAAGTCAGTATATAGAATTTTTGGAAAAAAAGTATAAAAGCAGACTGATTGATTTTACAGTACGATACAAAAATCCATATTGGAAACCGGTATATCTGAAAGCTGTTTTTGAAAATGGAAAAAAACATATAAAGCCACTATATGAAACAGATTTTGGCAGAGCCTTTCTCATTTATGGAAAAGAAGGCTGTTTTCATTGTAAATATAAGAATGAAAACCATCAGGCAGATATTACAATAGGGGACTTTTGGGGAATAAAGGAGAATGAAAACGGATATAACAAAATGGGAACATCTGTAGTAGTTACACATACTGAGAAAGGGAACGATACATTTAAACAGTTAGCTAATATCTGCTTTGGAGAGGTCACCGAAGATAAGGCAATTGATAAGAATTCTATGTATGGTAATTCAAGAGAGAAATACTCAAATTATGCTACATTTAAAAGTAGCTATTTAAAAAACGATTTACATAAAGCAGTGTTTGATTCGAGAAGTATTTTAAGTAAAGTAAAATATTTATTAAAATTATTGCTCGGGTTAAAACCTTATTGATATAGAAGGTAAATTTATGATAGAAGATAGAAAAACTGCAAGTATAAATCTGGCAAAAAATACGATGATATTAACAATCGGAATGATTTGTACACAAGGTTTGGGCTTTTTGTTACTTCCTCTTTATACATCTGTTCTGGATACAAATGAATACGGAGTGTATGATCTTTTGATTACTTATGGAATGTTGCTTTTTCCGATTGTAGGAGGACAGTTTGAGCAGGGATTGTTTCGTTTTATGCTGGATGCTCAAAATGATGAGGAAAGGATATCAGAATTATTTTCTACAGTATTTGTAATTGATATTTTGCATGTAGTTCTTTATGTGATTTTTGGAGGGATAATTAGTGTATTTTATGAAATTGATTATCTGCCATTTTTATTGATATATGTATGCATGCAGGTTTTTTATACATTGATGCAACAATTTGTCAGGGGATTGGGGAAAAGCAGCGTCTATGCGATTGCAAATTTCTTATCCGCAGGCTTGACAATCATTTTAAATGTGTTTTTTTTGGTAGTTGTTCGTATGAGATTGACGGGAATGTTCTTTTCAGTAACTATATCATATATGGTGTCAATTATGTATATGTGTGTATGTGTGCAACCGTGGAAATATTTCAATATAGAAAAAATAGATAAAAAAACATTGCATTCAATAAGAAAATATTCATTACCGTTAATTCCAAACAACTTGTCATGGTGGGTTGTAAATGTTTCAGATCGTACAATTATAACTTATTTTCTTGGATTGAGTTTTAATGGAATTTATACTGTGGCGAATAAATTTTCAAATGTATTTATTACTATATATAATGTATTTAATGTATCATGGACGGAAACTGTTTCATTATATTATGAAAATGAGGATAGAGATGTTTTTCTGAGTGATATGATAACTGTGATGTATCGACTGTTTTCCAGTATGTGCTTTGGAATAGTAGGATTTATGCCGTTTATTTTTCCGATACTTGTAAATAGTAAATACCAAAAAGGATATAATCAGGTTATTATTCTTATGTATGCAATGTTGCTAAGAGTTGTAGTTGGATTATATAGTTGTATTTATGTTGCTATGAAAGATTCTGGAAAAATTGCAGTTACTTCTGCAATGGCAGCAGTTATAAATATTTTGGTGAATGTAATGCTAATTGGGAAATTAGGTATTTATGCAGCTTCAATATCAACGTTTACTGCATTTGGTGTAATGGCAGTTGTAAGATATCTGGATATCAACAAAACTATGAATATTCGCATTGAAAAAAAGACATTGTTGAGTTCCGGTATAATAGCTGGAATTATGTTAATTGGTTATTATAGAAAAAACAAATACGTGAATGTGATTTTACTTATGATAGCAGTTACATATGCTGTTTATATGAATAAGGATTTAATAAAAAAGGTGATACAATATATATATGAAAAAATGTTATTCAATTCTGGCAATAAATCTGGATAAAAGGGAGTTAGAATGATGTACTATTCAATCGGACCAATAAACCTAAAAACAGAAATAAAACTACCAGCAAGCTATAATCAGTTTTGTGCAAATCCGCCAGTTGATGACAGGAAATCAATTACACTTATCGAAGTTAGGGAAGAACCTAAGACTGAAGATGCTTCCAAGATATCAGAATTTTCCCTGATGATTGTATGGAAAAAAGATGACGGATGGATTTTTGAGTCGACGGATCATAATGGTTTTCTGACTGTCAGCAAAGATTATTCGAAAGGTGAATTTTACTGTGGACATATTGGAAGAACTGAGGAAATAATTTCAAATGATACAAATGGATGGGAGACTCTGGATTCAGTGGCTGTTTTGCAGCCACTTCTTCAGGCAATGCTGGAATGTCGGTTGATCTATGAAGGTTTTGGGATTCTGCATTCAGCCTGTGTACAGCTGGATTCAAAAGCGATTGCCTTTTCAGCACCATCAGGTACCGGTAAATCTGAGCGTGCATCAGGTTTTGTGAAGTATTTGGGCGCATCCTGGATATCAGGGGACCGGCCTGCAGTAGATCCTGTTTGTGGGAAAGCTTTTGGCGTACCGTGGGATGGAAAGGAACAGATTTTTGTGAATGAGTCTGCTCCGCTTCTGGCAATCACAGAGATACGTCGGGGCGGGAGCGTACTGGTCAGGAAAATGACAAAAAAGCAGAAAATGCAGTTTCTGTCAACACAGATGATGATTCCGATGTGGGATACAGAACTTACCAGAAGGGTATTTATTATCCTTCAACAGATGATAAACAATATTCCAATCTATAGATTATACTGTGATATTTCAGAACAGTCGATCAGACAGGTGTATGATATATTATTTAAACATCCGGAAAAAATAAGGAAAGCGAGAGTTGATAAAACGATGAAATTAAAAGAGAATTTTGAGGTTATAGAAATCGCGGGAGACTATATGGCAGTTCCGACAGGCGAAAATATGGCTCGTTATGGTGGTTCTGTTGTGTTAAATGAGGTTTCCGCATTTTTGCTGAATGCTATGAAGAATCCGGTAACCGAGGAAGAACTGTTGGAATTGTTATTGAATGAGTATGAAGTCAATCAGGAAAAGGCAGCAACAGATCTGAAGAATATTCTGAATACGTTTGAAAATCTGAAACTGATCGAAGAATGAAAACAGTGGAGATTTCCATTTCAGACTGGAAAGAACTGATTTCACAGGGGAAAAATATTCCGGTCACGATTCAGCTTCATGGAACAAGTATGGAGCCTTTGATCAGAGGTTGGAGAGATTCGGTGACGATCGTACCGGTTACAGAAGAACTGCAAACTGGAGATATTGTACTGTTTCAGCGCAAAGACGGTTCTTATGTGGTACACAGGTTTTATCAGATAAAGGGAGAATGGATACAGACATGGGGAGATAACTGTCGTTTTCCTGATGAACCAGTACCAGCTGAATCTGTGCTTGGAATAGTGTGTCTGGTTATTAAGAATGGAAATACCATTTGGCTGAATACCGATGAACAGAGGCAGAAGGGAATCCGGTGGATGAACAGCAGATTTCGCAGAAAGATGTGGTTCTTCTACCGTTTCTGGAAAGATCAGGCAGGCAGAGTACTGAGAAAACTGAAAAGGATAGAACAAAGGATTGTAAATGAATGAAAAGAAGAATCCGAGAAATCTGGTAGAATTGCTGTCACGATTACAACAGGAAAAAGTGCCGGAAGAACAATATAAAATTCATATAGATTATTTTCTGGAAATGCAGACACGAAAGAAAGGGATTCCATGGAAGGGGCAGTTTGAACTGACGCCTCTTTGTAATCTGGACTGTAAAATGTGCTATGTGCATCTGCAAAAAGGACAGTTAAAGAATCAGAGTTTATTAGAACCAGAGCTGTGGAGAGAACTGATGGAGCAGGCTGTTTCAGCTGGCATGAGAAAAGCAGTTCTGACTGGAGGGGAGTGTCTGCTGTATCCGGGATTTGAAGAATTGTATTTATATCTGCAGTCGAAAGGTGTGGAGGTTCAGGTATATACGAATGGAATCCTGCTGACAGAGGAGAGAGTCTTATTTTTTAAAAAGAATATGCCGGCAAGGATTCAGGTCAGCGTATATGGAAGTTGTGAAGATGCTTATGAGAAGGTGACCGGACACAGGGAATATGAAAGAGTCAGGAAGAACATAGAACTTGCCAGACAGGTCGGTCTGCCGCTTCAGGTAGCTGTTACACCAAGTGTTTATATGGGAAAAGATGCCAGAAATATTGTTCGATATATGAGTGAAAACAGAATTCCATATCAGATCAATAACACGATTTTTGCACCAAGAAATGATACAGGGCGAGGTCAGGAAAAAATAGATACAACGCCAGATGAGTATATTGAACTGTTTAAATTGCAGGCTCAGCTTTCCGGAGCTGAGCTTTGCCGGAGAGATGAAAAAATGCTTCCGGATGTTCCGGAAGATTCTGGAGAGAAAAAGGGAATCCGCTGTGCAGCAGGGATGAACAGCTTTCATATTGACTGGAAAGGAACCATGACGGGATGTGATATGCTAAATAGCGTCAAAGCGGAACCATTAAAAAAAGGGTTTGATCATTCATGGAAATTAATACATAAGGCCGCATTGGAATATCCGGCAGCTACTAAATGTGAAAATTGTTCTTATAATTCAGTGTGTGTATCTTGTCCGGCAATACATCAGCAGCTTGGTGAAAAACCGGGACACTGCAGTCTGATGGTGTGTGAGAGAACCAGAAGATTTGCGGCAGAAGGGTTGATTTCGCTATAAAATAAACAAAAGTATTTTTGGTGTTTTCATTTACTTTCAGGAAGTAAGTGTTAACATAAATATGGTAACAGTATAAAAACAGGCGATTTGAAGTCTGCATTTGAACGGTTACCACAAACTTTTATGACAGATGGAGGTGAAGACGTGAAAAAAACATATGAGACACCTGTGGCAGAAAAGGTATGCTTCAATTATAAGGAGCAGGTGGTTGCCTCTGGCAGCAGTGCTTGCTACTGGGTTGGACACACGACTCGTGGTTATCAGGGCTGCACAGAAGAGCATACAGGATCAATGAATAAGTAGTACCTGCTATCTGCCAGAGAGGGGGATTTTCCCCCTCTGTTTTGCAAAATTATTAAAAAATTCTGTCCGGCAGCTATGAATGTCTTATGTTTGTTTGTATGAGGGGATATTTATGGATCGCTCACAGTTGCCGACGGACTAAATATCAGGAAAATTATATACAAAGAAAAATTATGTACAAAGAAAAATTATTCTCGATGCTGAAAAGCCCTGCCTTGAAAAAGATCTTTCACTGGTCGGAATCGATGCATCGTTTTATTATATTCATCTGTTTCTTAAATTTAATATCCTCCGGCAGTTCTCTGGCAATTACAGTTGCTACAAAGGGGCTGATTGACGGAGCCACTAGCCATGATGCTACACAGGTGAAACTGTATGCTGTCTGGTTGATTCTTACAGTAGTAATCCTCCGGCTGACATCAGTAATAAATAATTTACTGTGTACCAGAACCAATGCCGTGCTTCTCCGGGACATGCGTTCTATGTTCTTGCATAGTTTGCTGAAGAAACAATATGCATTTGTAGACGGTTATCACAGTGGTGATCTGATCAACCGGATGTTCTCCGATGTCAGCATAGTGAAGGATGGAATTATGAATATTGTGCCGCAGCTTGTTTCTATGACTATCAGTTTTTTTGGTGCCGCTGTTATTCTGATTTCCATGGACTGGCGGTTTGTGATCTTATTGGTGGCAGGAGGGATGATTGGCCTTACCATGATCGTTCTTTTCAAAAAGCCGATGTCAACCCGCCACAAGGCAGTGCAGGAGAAAGAGGGAAGGATTCACGCCATTTTACAGGAAACTCTGGGAAATCTGCGTTTTATCAAAGCAGGCGGACTGGAACAAAATATGGAAAAGCAAAGCGAGACTGCGCAGAAAGAGTTTCTGGAAGTACAGTTGAAAAAAGGATATTTTTCTACGGGTATGAGTGCCTGCATCAATACAGTATTTCAGTTGTCCTGGCTGTTTTGTATGCTCTGGGGCGGACTGGGGATTTACCGTGACGTGCTGACTTATGGTTCTTTTGCAGCAGTGATTCAGCTTGTTGGACAGATTCAGGGACCTATTGCTTCTGCAGCCGATGTTGCGTCTCAGGCTTATGGAACGATTACTTCCGCAGAGCGCCTGAAAGAGTTGATGGATCTACCGGAAGAGAATACATCTGAATTATCTGGCGAAAAGGTATCTGAACTTTATGCTCATCTGGAAGTGATTCATCTGAACAATATTTCTTTTGATTACGACCGGGAACCAGTTCTGGAAGAGGTAAACGCCAGTATCCATCCGGGAGATTTCGTAGCAGTCACCGGCATTTCCGGTGGTGGTAAGAGTACTTTGTTCCAGCTTCTGCTAGGAATCTATCAGCCGAAATCTGGCACTGTAGAGTTTGTTTTAAAAGAAGAAAATAGTGAAATGGAAGGCAGAAGTCTGCCAGCATCCAGAATGACCAGACCATTGTTTGCTTATGTTCCTCAGGGAAATATCCTGTTTTCCGGTACTCTGAGAGAGAATCTGATGATGTTTAATGAAAATGCCTCTGAGGAAGATTTGAGAAGTGTGGTAAAAGCCGCATGTATCGATCATTTGCTCGACCAGCTGGACGATGGACTGGACACTCTTCTTGGGGAGAGAGGAGTTGGTCTGTCAGAAGGGCAGGCACAGAGGGTGGCAGTGGCAAGAGCACTTTTGTCTCATGCACCGATTCTTCTGCTGGATGAAAGCACCAGCGCACTGGATGAGGAAACGGAAGCACAGCTTCTTTCTAATATCAGTCAGATGAAGGATAAGACCTGTCTGATCGTAACCCATAGAAAAGCTGCTCTTTCCATTTGTGATTATGAACTGCATATGGAATCTGGTAAATTACTGAGAAAAAACGAGAAATACTGAGAGTGTGACTCAGTGAAATCTTTCAGGACAGTGATATAAATGTCTGGGACTGCGAGATTCATATTTAAAAAGTCTAACGGTTAGATTTTTTAAATAATGAATGAGCCTGAAATAAAATAATAAAAACAAAAAGTATAACTTGGAGGAAGTTGAAAATGGAAATAATGTCACTTACAATAACCGCAATTCTTCTGATCTGCGGTTATTTGGCTTTGGTACAGGCGGTAAATGCGCTTTCACGGCGGTCTTACTATTCATCTGGAAATACAATCATCATTGATGTTGTCCTCGCAGTCATGTATTTGCTTATATGCGGCTTTGTGGGATTGCTATATGTTTACAGTGGCTATGATATGTTTACCATTTATGTAACACTTGCACTGGGAGTTTTTATTATTTTAATACTGTTTCTCAGATTCTGCTGGATGAACAGAGACGGAATGAGAACCTGGAATATGGTATTGTTTCTGGTATATTTCGGAGTGGTTTTGTATCTTACGGTCTTTATGCGAATCGGTGCGGAAGTTGATGCCAGTATTGTTACCACTCCGTTTGACGATCTGACAAGGGCTATTCAGACGGGAAATCCTGCGATGGTTCAGCATATGTTACTGAATGTGGCATTATTTATCCCGTTTGGATATCTGATTCCGGCGATGAATCCTGAGAAATTGAGGAAATGTTCGTTTGCTTTTCTGGGAGGAATCATGTGCAGTACGGTGATTGAGGGCGTGCAGATGGTGTTCAGTCTTGGGCAAAGCGATATCGATGATATTATTGCGAACAGTATTGGAGCGGTGATTGGATATCTGGCGGTCAGATTTGTATGGCAGTTTCAGAAAAACTGGAAATTGTAATTATTGTTTTGCCAAAACAACAATATTAAGGTATGATGGTTACAGATAGAAAAATCATATAAGGCGGTTATATGCAAATGAAAAAAAGAGGAACCTTCCTGATATCTGAGGGAAAGAAGAATTATCTGCGGAAGCTTCTGCTTATGGCGGGCATTATTTTTGCTTTTTCCCTTTATACGAATGTGTCGGCGGCGGGAAGCCAGAAAGTCCGTGTTGGCTATTATGAGCGTGCCGGTTTTCAGGAGGGTATGAGTGATGATGAGAGAAAATCAGGGTATGCGTATGAATATATGCAGAGGCTTTCAGATTATACCGGATGGGAATACGAGTATGTGTATGGTGATCTGCAGGAGCTGAAAGAGAAATTTGAGAATAATGAAATAGATATGCTTGCCGGATTTTCTGAAAATGATGAGATTCCGTCTAATATGGAATTTGCGGATGAACCTTTTGGAACAGAGACCTGCTATATATACAAGAGGATGGGGGATTCCTCTGTGAAATCCGGATATCTTGCAAGCCTGATTCAGAGAAAAATCGGAGTATTAAGAGACTCAAAAGAAGAGAAATATTTGAGGGAATATCAGGAAGAAAACGGAATTTCCTGTCAGGTTATCCTGTATGATGATATGGATACGATGAAGCAGAAGCTGGATGAAGGTGAGATTGACTGTCTGGCTGCTGAGGATATGGAAACAGGTGCACTTGACAATATTGCTCCGTGTATTTCCATCAGGGAAGATAACTATTATCTGGGAGTGTCGGCCAAGAAGAGAACGCTTCTGAGGGAGTTAAATGATGCGGATGCCAGGCTACGTGAGGAAGATCCTTATTATCTGCAGAAACTTTACACGAAGTATTATCAGAATACATTGTCAAATACGGTACAGAGTGAAGGGGAAGCTGTCTGGCTGCAGATGCATGATACACTGAAAATCGGATTTATACGTGACCATATGCCTTTTTGCGAAAAAGATGAGAACGGAAATCTGACAGGTGCACTTGCGGATATCGTGTCTGCAATGGAAAAAGAGACAGATCTGAAGGATTTATCCATAGAGGTGACGGAATATAATTCTGTACAGGAGATTTATGAGGCTCTGAATAATAAAGAAATTCAGGCTGCCTTTCCGGCGCTTGAGGATGCCTGGTATGCAGATCAGAAAGGAACAAGGGTCAGCACAGGAATATCTTCTACTGCGATGGATGTGATCTTTGAGGGCGAATACGAGGATACGGTATATGATTCTCTTGCTGTTACGAAGGAGAGTATGATTCAACTGGGATATGTATTGAAATATTATCCGGACAGTAAGCTTGTCTATGTGGATTCTCTGGAAGAGTGTGTGGAAGCGGTAAAAGATGGCAGAGCTTCGGCTACGATTTTCAGCCGTTACCGTACAGCCGAGTATCTTACCAGAACAGAAAACAGAAACCTGCATTCTCTGGCTGTTCAGGGTTCCTGTGATTTGGGATTTGCCGTACGTTCAGAAGACACGGAACTATTGTCACTGCTGAATCGAAGTCTCAGGGTTATAGGCAGTGAGACGATCGAATCTTATGTAAATAAGTACAGCTATTATCAGAAAGCGTATTCAGTGCAGGAGTTCATTTCTGATCATCTGTATGAAGCGGCAATCGTTATGCTTATATTTGTGGGAGGGCTGATCACGGCTTTTGCTCTTTATGTAAGGAACAGCAGGAAAAGCAGAAAACAGATGGAGCTGGCGGAGAAGGAGATAAGAGAAGCGAAAGACAGGATGGAGGAAGCTCTGCGGAAAGCAGAGCATGCCAATGAAGCGAAATCGAAATTCCTGTTTAATATGTCTCATGACATCCGCACACCGATGAATGCGATTCTGGGATATACGGATTTACTGGATAAACATGGAAATGATTCTGTGCGTGTCCGGGAATATATTGGAAATATCAGAAAATCCGGGAAATATCTGCTGGATTTGATCAATGAGGTTCTTGAAATGGCCAGAATTGAAAGTGGAACGATAGAGCTGAATGAGGATCTGGGAGATCTGGCAGAAATGTATGATACTTTACGGATCATTTTTCTGGAAGAGTGTGAGAATAAGCAGCTGAATTTGCAGTTTGATGTGCAATTGCAGCATAAGTGGATGTATTATGATCAGACAAAGGTAAGGGGGATTTTTCTCAATATTATCAGTAATGCGGTGAAATATACACCGGAGGGTGGAGATATCGCGGTACAGGTAAGAGAATATGAAAGTGATAAAGAAGGATATGTAACAGTCTGCTGTATTGTGGAGGATAATGGGCTGGGAATTTCAAAAGAGTTCCTTCCTAAGATATTTGACAGTTTTTCCAGGGAGAAAACAGTTACAGAGAATAAGGTTGTGGGAACCGGGCTTGGCATGGGGATTGTAAAGAAGTATATAGATCTCATGAATGGCGATATTGACATAAAGAGCAGTCCTGGTGAAGGTACAAAAGTATTTACAACACTTACTTTCCGAAAAGCGGAGGACATATCTGATTCCGGAGATGAAAAAGAATATCCGGCAGTAGAGGCTGGAAATATAAGAATCTTGCTGGCAGAGGATAATGAGCTGAATCGGGAAATCGCAACGGAAATCCTCCAGGGTGCCGGTTTTACTGTGGATTGCGTAGAAGATGGCATAGAATGTGTGGCTGCGGTCAGAGACTCGGCAGAAGGAACCTATGATTTGATTCTTATGGATATTCAGATGCCCCGCATGGATGGTTTTCAGGCTACACAGAGAATCCGCCAGCTTTCATGTCCGGGCAAGGCGGGTATTAAGATTATTGCTTTAACTGCAAATGTATTTGAGTCAGACCGGAAAAATGCACTGGAAGCGGGAATGGATGGATTCACCGGAAAACCAATCGAGATTCCGAAACTTCTTGAGGAAATTGGCAGAGTAATGAATGAATAAAAAAGAGTAAGAAGAGCAGAGGCAACGGGAACTTTCAGGTATCGCAAAGTGTGTTGCCGGGCACGGAGTGAACAGCAGTGCTGGAGACAGTAACAATAGGAGAAATTGAAAATGAGAAAAAATAAAGCATGTATCATGGCTGGTATACTTGTAATGACTGTAATGACAGAATCTCTGGCGGGCTGCAAATTGACAGAGAATGAAACACAGACGGCAGAATCTGCTGATACAGTATCAGACACGCAGCCAGATCAGCAGGAAAAAACTTCCGGGTCAGAACCAGACGCAGATACCGATGTGGAAAAGCCGGAGGAAATCAGAGATGATGTGGTCATATATTCTGGCAGTGAACCGGAAACACTGGATCAGCATGATTCCACAACGGTTGCGACAGCAATCCTGATCAGAAATCTATATGCAAATCTGTACAGGCTTGATTCAGATGGAAATATTGTCCCGGAACTGGCAGAGAGTTCTTCTGTAAATGACGATTATACAGAATATACGATTACATTAAAAGAGGGACTTCAATTTTCAGACGGGTCTCCTTTGACTGCTTCGGATGTTGTCTATACTTACAGACGTGGTATGGATTCGGAAGTGACTTATTATCAGGAACTGAAAGCGGTAGAGGCAAAGGATGATCAGACAGTAGTGATCACACTGTCTGAACCGAATAATGAATTTCTGAACGATCTGACCGTGGAATATATGTGTGTGATGTCTGAAGCTGCGATAGAAGAAGGAATGGATGTGGATAACTGTCCGGATATTACCAGCGGAGCTTATACGGTTGAGAAATGGAATAAGGGTGAGAGCATTGTGCTGAAAGCCAATCCATATTATTTTGACGGGGAGGCGGATATAAAAACGGCAACGATTTTATACAGGCTTCAGGATGAAAATGTTTATCAGGCACTTCAGGAAGGCAGTGTGGATTATCTGACATCTGTTTCGGTAGAACAGGTTCCGTACCTGAGAGCGGATGAGAATATTGAACTGATAAGCTATGATAATTTTGCATGGAATTTCCTGACTCTGAATGAAAAAAATCCATATTTTGAAGATCAGAACGTACGAAGAGCTATTTATTATGCATTGGATCTGAATTATATAATAGAAACTGCCCTGGATGGTCTGGGTACACCTGCACCGATAATGGTGAATGGTTCGATCGCAGGATATGTGAGTGGATGTGATTCTACAGAGTTTGATTTGAATAAGGCAAAAGAATACATGGCAAAATCGGCATATCCGGACGGATTTGACCTGACAATCAAGGTGGGAGATGATGTAAGGAAAAATGTCGCAGAAGAAATAGGAACGCTGTTAGCCGAACTTGGTATTAAGGTGACAGTAGAAATGGAAGAAATGAGTCAGGTAATAACGGATCTTTATGATCTGTCTTATGAGGCGGCTATTATTTCTTATTCTATGTCTTCGGGAACGGTTACGCATGCAGTACCGCTGTTTAAGGTGGGAGACAGTATGAATTTTGCGGGGAATACAGACGGTGAGATTGCTGATCTGCTGGAACAGTCTGTAAAAGTGGAACAGGAGAAAAAAACAGAACTTCTTACGAAGGCATACCAGCTGATGAAGGAAAAGAATATTTACATTGGTTTATACTGGCCGACAGTCTATGACGCAAAGAACGAGAACCTGGAGCAGAAAGAACCGGTTACTTCAGAGAAATTTATTATTGCAAATATGTATTGGGAATAAGAAGGCGGTTAAAAATGAAAAAACAAAAAGCTACGTTGCTGATCAGGATATTATTACTGATTCTGTTTATAGAGATTTGCTCAGTTTTTGCATTTACGGGATATGAGATGGGAATGTTTACCGGGGAGCCGGAGGTAGCGGCTAAGGCGGAGTATACAGATGAGAATTCACCGGTATTAAGGATTGCCACGGATTATGATTTTTGTCCGAATGCTTATTATAACAGTAAGGGCGAGTTGTCAGGGCTTTACATTGAGGTGATGACAGAACTTGCCAATCGTTTGAAAATGAAGCCGGAATTTGTCACAGATACCTGGCTGGGATGCAGAGATAAGCTGACGAATGGGGATGTGGATGTGCTGCTTGGACTGGAGATCTTTTCCAATATGGAAGGAACTCTCCGTACGATACCGGTTTCTTCGGATGAACTTTGTGTATATGGGAAGAAAAAAGTGACCAGTGCGGCTGCACTTTCAGGAAAGAGAGTCGCTTTGATGGCACGTTCTGTAATTATCAGTACCTTTGACCTGCAGTGTGAATATGTGGAATATTATACTAATACGGAGATTCTTGAGGCTGTTGAGAATGGGGAGGTAGACTATGGAATCTGTCACAGTGCGGTTTCTAAGAAGATCATAGAGAAGAATGACCTTCATCTGGAAAAGGGCGTAGCGATTATGAAAAGTTTTCCTGCGCTGGCAGTCCCAGAGTCAAAACCGGAGCTGCAGAAAGAACTGAATACAGTTTTGCAGGAAATGGCGGAGGATGGTACGCTTTATAAACTGAAAACGAAATGGATTACAGAGTTTACCAAAGACCGTTCTTTGTCAGATGTATTGAATAATAATCAGGCGTTTTATATAATTTCAATCATGAGCGGCATATTGCTGCTGGTAATCATTTTGTCTTTCTGGCTGTATGTCCGGAAGCAGGAGGAATATATTCAGGCTTTGCTGGAGTATCAGAAGAAACTTCAGGCTTCTAATATGGAGGCGGAGCGTGCCAACCGGGCGAAGTCAGAATTTCTGACGCATATGTCTCATGATATCCGGACGCCGATGAACGGAATTATAGGAATGGCGGGAATTATCCGTAAGAATATACAAGATTCAGAGAGAATCAGTGGGTGTCTGGATAAAATTGATATGGCATCGGAGCATTTACTTTCACTGATCAGTGATGTGCTGGATATGAGCAAGCTGGAGAGCGGAGAGGCAGAACTGGAGATGGTTACATTTTTTCTGGATGAAGAGCTGAAGCATATTCAGGGAATTGTAGAGAATAAGGCAAAAGAAAAGCAGATTGATTTTAGCATTCAGGATACACTGGTGAAGCATCGCTGGCTTGTGGGTAGCCCGGGACATTTGAGACGTATTCTTTTGAACCTGATCAGTAATGCGTTGAAATTTACGCATAAGGAAGGCAGAGTTGAGGTTGAGATTACAGAAAACTCAGCGGATGCCGAAAGAGTATGGCTGAAATTCAGGGTGCAGGATAATGGTATCGGAATGAGCAAGGAGTTTGTAGAACATAGTCTCTATAAACCTTTTATGCAGGAAAATGATAATGTAAGAACCCGATATCAAGGAACAGGACTTGGAATGTGTATTGTTCATGAGATTGTAGAAAGCATGCAGGGAACGATTGAAGTAGAGAGTGAACAGGGAAAGGGGACAACCTTTACAGTTACTCTGCCATTTGTAATCGGGGCAGAACCGAAGAAAGTTCCGGAGGAAAAAGAAACGGTATCGGATGTTTCCGGTATGCATATTTTGCTGGCTGAGGATAATGAATTGAACAGGGAAATCGCGCAGTGTATTCTTGAAGAAGCCGGTGCAATAGTTGTGGCAGTGGAGAATGGAAGAGAGGCAGTGAATGCTTTTATGGAATCACAGGAAGGTGATTTTGATGTGATTCTTATGGATATCATGATGCCCGTTCTTGATGGCCTGGAAGCAGCGAAAGAGATCAGAAAGCTGGATCGGGCAGATGCGTCAGTTATTCCGATCATTGCGATGACTGCAAATGCATTTGACGAGGACAGAAAGAAATCTGCAAAAGCAGGGATGAATGAACATCTTACAAAGCCGTTGGACAATGAAAGGTTCTTTGAAACACTGGCACGTTATCGCAAATCGTAAATTAGTTAAAATAGCCTGTGAACGGACTGAACATCAGTTGGTTTGCAGGTTGTTTTATTATGTTATAAAAACTTATTGTTTGGAATAAAAAACTTATTTGATTTAGGTTGAGATGGCAGGAAGTTTATGCTACTATGAACTAGAGCGTGTTTGAAAAAAAGGCTTTCTGTAAGATGTGCGTCACAATTTGTGGGAATGTTTTTTCAAATACGTTCCAGGGTATACTTAAAAAAGAAAAATCAAAGGATGAGGATTTTTTGATGGATCAAAAAAGAAAAATGAATCGGAAGCACCTCAGATTAAAGACGACATTTGTCTTTGTTTTTATATTTCTGGCTGTCTGGTGTGTGACCTGGATGATCAATCAGAGTCAGGAGAAGCGGGAGAAACTGAAAGCTACTTATACTGCTGAGTCAACTGTAAGCCGGGTGGAATCCCAGCTGAGTAAATATCTTGCAGAATCTGATCTGATGAAGAGAATCGTGGAAAAAGGATATGACATAGATAACGAGCAGTTTGACAGGCTGGCAGAGCTGATGCAGGAGGATGAGAACGTAATAGAGGCCAGAGAACTGGCAGAGGATGGAGTTGTATCGCGGATTTATCCGATGAAGGGGAATGAAGCAGCCATGGGGCTTGATATGCTTCAGAATCCTGCGAGAAAAAAAGAAGCGAGACTTGCGATGAGAAGTGGTGAATATACGATCGCAGGACCATATGAACTGGTACAGGGCGGAACAGGAGCGCTTCTTTTTGATCCGGCATATGTTAAGGATCAGAATGGGGAAGAGAAGTTCTGGGGATTTTCAATTCTGGTAATGAACTGGGATAATTTTATTCAGGAAGTGGAACTGGAGAAGCTGGAAGAAGCGGGATATGATTACCAGATCTGGAAGAAAGACCTCTATACAGGGGAGAAAATTGTAATTGACGAAAGTGAGAATTCAAAACTGAATAATTCACTGGAGGTTGCATGCAGCGTTCCGAATGATACCTGGTACTTTGAAATCGTGCCGGAGAACGGATGGATCACGGCTGCACAGAAAGTGTTTGGTGTTATTATTTCAATTGCACTGGCAGTGATGGCCGCTGTCGGATACTGGCAGTATAAAATGAGACGATATAAAGATATTCTGCATGAAGAGGAACTGGAAAAAGCAGCAATAGAAGCAAGGATGGCAAATGAGGCAAAGACGCGTTTCTTGTTTAATATGAGCCATGATATCCGTACACCGATGAATGCAATCATAGGATTTGCAGATCTTCTGGAGAAGCACCTGGATGATAAGAAAAGGGTAGTTGATTATATCAGCAAGATTAAGCATTCAAGCTCGTTTTTATTGTCTCTGATTAATTATGTTCTCGAGATGGCAAGGATTGAGAGTGGCAAGGCTACGCTGAAAACGGAGACGGGAAATCTAAAGAACCTTGTAGATACGCTGAATGATGTTTTTGAGCCTTCAATCGAGGAGAAAAATCTGCAATATACCTGTAACCTGGAAGTTGAGAATCCTTATGTGCATTGTGATAAGACGAAGTTACGGGAGATTCTGCTGAATGTTATCAGTAATTCAATCAAGTATACACCGGAAGGTGGTTCGGTTACTATAGATATTACAGAAGAGGGACATGATGCAGAGAAGATGGTATCTTTTTACAGATTTACCATAGAAGATACCGGTATAGGAATGAGCAAGGAGTATCTGCCACATATTTTTGAAGAGTTCAGTCGTGAACATACCAGTACGGAGAGTAAGGTTATCGGAACCGGTCTGGGACTTCCGATTGTGAAATCTCTGGTGGACCTTATGGGTGGAACGATCGAGGTCAGCAGTGAAGTTGCTGTAGGAACAAAGACAATTATTATTCTTCCGTTTCAGGTTTCTGAGGAAGAATATAAGGATGCAGTGCAGGAGCAGCAGGAGAATACGAAGCTTTTGGCGCTGCTGATGGGAAAACGTATTTTGCTTGCGGAGGATAATGAACTGAATGCAGAGATTGCGATTACCATACTGGAAGAGGAAGGTCTGAAAGTGGAATGGGCAGAGGATGGAATCAAGTGTCTGGAAATGCTAAAAAAAGTGCCGGAAGATTATTATGATATGATCTTGATGGATATTCAGATGCCAAATATGGATGGTTACCGGACGACGGAAGAAATCAGAAGCCTGCCTGATAAGCGCGCGCAGATTCCGATTGTGGCAATGACTGCGAATGTTTTTGATGAAGATAAGAAGAAAGCATATGAGGCCGGAATGAACGGGTACATAGCGAAACCAATTGATACAAAAGCGATATTTTCGACCCTTGGGGAGATCCTTCAGGAAAAATATGAAAATTAAAGATTTCTTTCTGCTTAAATGCTTGCTTCTCGTGATTTAACGTGGTAAAATATCACTGTTAGAAATATGAAATGGACATTATAAATACAAATGTCCGTCCAGTGAAGAATTGAAGAGTAGAGTTCTAAAGGAGCAAAAAAATGAGTAAAAAAATCAGAACAGAGGCTGTAGATCAGCTTTTTGAAGCGATTTTATGCCTGAAGGATAAAGAAGAATGCTATACCTTCTTTGAAGATGTATGTACGATTAATGAACTTCTTTCATTATCACAGCGTTTTGAGGTTGCCAAGATGTTGATGGACAAGAGGACATATCTTGATATTTCCGAGAAGACCGGAGCTTCCACTGCAACGATCAGTCGTGTGAATCGTTCATTGAATTATGGAAATGATGGATATGAGATGGTGTTCTCCAGAATGGCAGAGAAGGAAACTAAAGGGGAATAAGATAGCGGAAGGCTGAATAAATGCAGTGCTATTGTGGGGCAGGTGAAGATCACCTGCCTTTTTGTATAGGGAGTTTTCAGACAAAAAATTATGAAAAAAAAGAAACCTAAAATAGAATTACGCTATTATTACATGCCAGCAGGAAGTCCGATCCTTCCTCTTCTGGGAGAGCGCTGGGTGCAGAATTATGGAACCGGGATAGAGGACCTTCATTTTCATAATTTTATGGAGATTGGTTTTTGCTATTATGGAGAGGGAATCCTGACTCTGGGAGAGGAGAAAAGGAAGTTTACAGGACGGCAGTTTACTGTGATCCCGGAAAGGTTTCCTCATACAACAAACAGTATAGAAAATACGATCTGTAAATGGGAGTATCTGTTTGTGGATGTTGAGGGATTTTTGCGAAAGAATGGTGAGAGTGCTGTGCAGGCTGAGAAAATGCTGCGAAGGATCAACTCAGGGGCATTGTTGATGAACGAGGAAGAGGAACCGCTTATAGCTGAGTGTATTATTAGAATTATGGATATCATGCGCAGTGAAGAGGAGTTTTATATTCAGGAGGCATCCGGATTTCTTATGGCTCTGCTGGTAAGGATTGCCCGGCTGAACAGGACGCCGGAGCAGGAAATGCTTTATGAAGAGCAGAGCAGGAGTATGCGGATCATTTCGGATACATTGGATTACATTTCAGATCATTACAGAGAGAATATAAAGATAGAGCAGTTGTCTGCAAACTGTCATCTGAGTGAGTCACATTTTCGCAGGATTTTTTCCGGATGTATGCATATGAGCCCTGTAGAGTATATAAATTTGATACGTGTCCGCATGGCCTGTGAAAAACTGAAAAAGACAGACAGGTCAGCAACTGATATAGGTACGGAATGTGGTTTTGCATCGGACTCTGCTTTTAACCGGAATTTCCGAAAGATGATGGGAATGTCACCTGCAGAGTGGAGGAAAAAGGGAGAAAATTATGAGCAGTTGCTCCTGAAGTTTGACATCCGGACAGAGGAAGGATGGTAAGTGTCGGAGACTGAATTATATAAAAGTCGAAAATGGATATTATATAGTCAAATATGCAAACTGTGCGGAGGAGTATAATGTTATAATTCTACTCATGAAGGATAACTGTTATAAAAAAATAAATCATGAGGAGAACATAGGAGTATGAAAGCATTTGATTATTCACTGGTAAAAGATCCACAGTATTTCTGCGATAACCGAATGGAAGCTCATTCAGATCATGTGTATTATAGAGATGGGAATGAAATGCAGACTGCTGTGCAGGATGGGACGGAAACTTTTTTTCGCTACAGTCTGAACGGTTTATGGAAGTTTCATTATGCGCGTAATTACAAAAGCACAGTTCAGGGATTTGAGAAGGAAGATTACTGCTGTTATGACTGGGATGACATTCATGTACCTGCACATATCCAGATGGAAGGATATGATGCACCCCAGTATGCTAATGTCCAGTATCCATGGGAAGGACATGAGGAAATTCATCCGGGTCAGATTCCTGAGAGATTTAATCCGGTTGCAAGCTATGTGAAATATTTTACAGTGCCGGAACATATGAAGGGAAAGAGATTGTTTATTTCTTTCCAGGGAGCAGAGAGCGGACTTGCATTGTGGCTGAACGGAGTCTTTGTTGGCTACAGTGAGGATTCTTTCACTCCATCTGAGTTTGAACTGACAGATTATCTTAAAGATGGACAGAATAAGCTGGCAGCACAGGTATTCAAATGGACCTCAAGCAGTTGGTGTGAGGATCAGGACTTCTTCCGCTTCTCCGGAATTTACAGAGATGTGTATCTTTACACAGTTCCGGATACCCATGCATATGATCTTCAGATCCGTGCAATCCCGGAAGAGAATCTGGATGTAGCAGATCTTGAAATTAAGGTAAAGACATGGGGAAAAGGAAGCATTGCTTTCAGACTTGAGAAAGATGGAGAATGTGTGCTGGAAGAGAAAAAAACTCTTACAGAAGCTGGAAATGAAGAAGCGGATGCAGAGGCATTTTATATTCAGAAAACAAATAGCAGCAAGACTGCACAGAACAGTTTTGTATGGAAAATCAATAATCCGAAATTATGGAGCGCAGAAGATCCGCAGCTTTATGATCTTACAATTGAACTTTATGACGAAGCAGGAACTATTCAGGAAGTGATTCCTCAGAAGGTTGGATTCCGCCGTTTCGAGATGAAGAATGGTATTATGACTCTGAACGGAAAACGTATCGTGTTTAAGGGCGTAAATCGTCATGAGTTCAGCTCTGTCAGCGGAAGACATGTTTCAGAGGAGGAACTTCGCAAGGATCTTCGCATTATGAAGCAGAATAATATCAATGCCATCCGTACCTGTCATTATCCGGATACATCACGGATCTATCAGCTCTGTGATGAATATGGTATTTACATGATTGATGAGACAAACCTGGAATCCCATGGATCCTGGGATGTGGCGGAATTTACAAAGGATTATACCCATATTGTTCCGCACAACAAACCGGAATGGCTGGATATGATGCTTGACCGTGCCAACTCCATGTATCAGAGAGACAAGAATCATCCGGCAATCCTGATCTGGTCTTGTGGAAATGAATCTTTTGGCGGAAAAGATATCTATGAAATGTCTCAGCTTTTTCGTAAGAATGACCCTACCCGTCTGGTACATTATGAGGGACTTTTCCATGACCGCAGTTATAATGATACCAGTGATATGGAAAGCCAGATGTATCCATCTGTAGAAGCAATCAAAGAGTTCCTGGCAAAGGATGACAGCAAACCGTTTATCTGCTGTGAATACACACATGCCATGGGAAATTCCTGCGGTGCCATGCACAAATATACTGATCTGACAGATACAGAGCCCAAATACCAGGGTGGATTTATCTGGGATTATATTGACCAGTCTATTTATAAGAAAGACCGCTATGGAAAAGAGTTCCAGGCATATGGCGGTGATTTCGGAGAACGCCCTACAGACTATAATTTCAGTGGCAACGGAATTGCATATGGCGGTGACAGAGAGCCATCTCCAAAGATGCAGGAAGTGAAATTCAATTATCAGAATATTACTGCAGAGGTGACAGCTGACACAGTAAAAGTGATTAACAAGAACCTCTTTGTAAACACAGATACTTTTGACTGTAAGGTAACACTTGCAAAGAATGGAAAAGTGATCCGTACAGAAGCACTGGAAACAGTAGTTGAGCCATTGAGCGAGAAAGAATATAAACTGCCTTTTGAAAAGGCTGAAGCAGCCGGAGAATATACAGTTACTGTTTCCTTCCATCTGAAAGAGGAAAAGGTATGGGCATCGGCAGGTTATGAGATTGCGTTTGGACAGTATGTATACCAGGTACAGGAAAATGCTTCAGCAGAAACAGCAGCTGCGAAGCCGCAGATCATCCGAAGCACACACAATATTGGTGTCCGCGGCGAGCACTTTGAAGTAATGTTCTCCGTCCTCAACGGTGGTCTGGTCTCCTACAAATATGCGGGTAAAGAGATGATCGAAGCAATCCCGAAACCAAACTTCTGGCGCGCACCAACAGATAATGACTGTGGAAATCTTATGCAGATGCGCTACGCACAGTGGAAAATTGCCAGCATGTATTTAAGCCACAAAGAATACAGAAAAGGTGCATACGGCCCATCCAATTTACCACAGGCAGAAGAAACAGACCACTCTGTAAAAGTAACCTTTACCTATCTGATGCCAACTACACCAGCCAGTGAGTGTCAGCTTACCTACGAAGTATTCGGAGATGGAAAGGTGAAGACAACTTTAACTTATGACCCGGTAAAAGAACTTGGCGATATGCCGGAATTTGGCGTGATGTTTAAGTTCAATGCAGACTATGATAATGTTCAGTGGTATGGACTGGGCGAAGCTGAAACCTATGCCGACCGCAAAAAAGGTGAAAAACTGGGTATTTACCAGAACAAAGTTGTGGACAACATGGCAAGATATATGGTGCCGCAGGAATGTGGAGCAAAAGAGGAAGTACGCTGGGCGAAGGTTACAGACCGCAAGGGCAGAGGAATGTACTTTGAAATGGATGGAGAATCAATGATGTTCTCTGCACTCCCATACACTCCACATGAGATGGAAAATGCCATGCATCCATATGAACTCCCACAGATTCATTACACAGTAGTACGCGTAGCCAAAGGCCAGATGGGAATCGGCGGTGACGACAGCTGGGGAGCATACACCCATTCGGAATATCTGCTGAATGCAGACGGAAAGATGGAATTCTCCTTTAGCTTTAAAGGAATTTAATATAGTTTATTTATTTAAAAAGCCATTTTCAGTCAGAAAGTGGCTTTTTAAATAATGCTAATAACATTTGTTGAAAATAAGTGGAACAGGATGTATGATTACAGAGTTTGAGTAATTCAAGTACATTGTTGCGTAAATAATTGTGTTAATTGCGTAGACGAGCGAGTGGTACAGTTATTTCGATAGAGAATGATAACAATAATATTCGGATTCGACATACTGCACGAAAAGGGGGAATTATCTTATGTATCAGGCAGAGGAAAAACGTTATGAAACTATGAAATACCACCGCTGTGGTGCCAGTGGGCTGATGCTGCCGGAGTTATCTCTGGGTTTATGGCATAATTTCGGAGATACCGGTGTTTATGAGAATATGAAGCAGATGTGCTTCACAGCATTTGACAATGGAATTACACATTTTGACCTTGCAAACAACTATGGCCCACAGCCTGGAAGTGCGGAGGCAAATTTTGGAAAAATCCTGAGAGAGGAATTTTCTGCATACAGAGATGAGCTGATTATTAGTACAAAGGCCGGTTACGACATGTGGCCGGGACCTTATGGAAACTGGGGAAGCCGTAAGTATCTGATTGCCAGTCTTGACCAGAGCCTGAAACGTCTTGGTCTGGATTATGTAGATATCTTCTATCATCACAGACTGGATCCGGAGACTCCTCTTGAGGAGACCATGGAGGCTCTTGAACAGATCGTCAGAAGCGGAAAGGCATTGTATGTTGGAATTTCCAACTATGATGGTGAGACAATGAAACGTGCCGCAGATATTCTGGAGGAACTGCACTGTCCGTTTATCATTAATCAGAATTCATATAATATTTTTAACAGAACAATCGAGAAAAATGGTCTGAAGCAGGCTGCTGCAGAGAAGAGAAAGGGAATTATTTCCTTTAGCCCTCTGGCGCAGGGAATGCTCACAGATCGATACCTGAATGGAATCCCAAAAGACAGCCGTGTCAACACAGACGGACGTTTTCTCCATGCAGACCAGTTCAGCGAGGAACGTCTTAACAGTATCCGCAGTCTGAATGCGATTGCAGCAGAAAGAGGCGAAAGTCTTGCTCAGATGGCACTGAAATGGATTCTCCGTGACGGAATTGTAACCAGCGTTCTCATCGGGGCATCCCGTCCACAGCAGATCCTTGAGAATCTGAAAGTGCTGGACAGTGCATCCTTCAGTGAAGAGGAATTAAAGAAGATAGATGAGTGTTCGCTGGCCTTATGATATAGCCGGGAGTTAATGGTTGTTTATAAAACAGGAGAGCAGACTATATATTATGGAAGATTCATATGTCTTACAATTACAGAAACCAAAATTCAGAGAATTTTATTTAAGCTACAGCGGCTACGCACAATGCGGGCCGCTACATTGCTATGGGCCGGCATCCCGTCCTCATTATCTGATCCATTTTGTAGTGAAAGGAAAAGGAATGTATCAGGTGTCCGGACAAAAACATTATCTCACTGCCGGACAGGGGTTTCTGATCGAGCCGGGTACACAGACTTTCTATCAGGCAGACAAAGATGATCCCTGGAGTTATATTTGGATCGGAGTAGGCGGCACCAATGCAGGAAAATATATTCGAGATATCGGATTAAACAGCGAGCAGTTGATCTTCCGTTCGGAAAGTGGAGAAGAGTTAAAGAAAATTGTGCTGGATATTCTGAAACATACAGAAAGTACCACTTCAAATCTGTATTATCTGCAGGGACGATTATATGATTTCTTTTCAGTTCTTACAAAAGATGTGGTGATTGATACTTATCTGAGTAATTCAAGAGAAAAGAAATATGGAAGCGAAAACAAGTATGGAGAATATATCAAAGAAGCTATGGCATTTATAAAAAATGAATATGCCTGTGGAATCGGAGTACAGGAACTGGCAGAGCATTTAAATGTTAACCGCAGTTATCTGTACACGATCTTTATGAATGAACTTCATATTTCACCAAAGGACTTTCTGCAGAAATACCGTATTACAAGGGCAAGGGAATTGCTGGTTCTTACGGAATTGTCTGTAGAATCAATTGGAAAATCCTGTGGCTATGGAAATGCAGAACGATTTGCCAGGGCATTCAAACATGAAACAGGACTGACACCAACTCAGTTTCGCAGGCAGGACAGAAGTAAAAACCGAAGAAACCTGGAAGTGTCAGAGGATGGGCTGGAACAGCTGATCAACAGTTAACATTTTAAAGGTTCAGACAAACATAATGCCATAACGCCTCAGAATAACTTTCTCTATAATAATGTATATGATATCAGCACAGCCGCGGAGCAATCCGTGATATCAAGTTAGGGTCAAAAAACCTTTTGCCCCTAACTTCATGTATATTGAATTTATTATAGAAAGGGGACAGTTATGAGTATTATTTTTCACGAAAGTTCAAAGACATTCCATTTATACAACAATAACATCAGTTATATTATGACCGTACTTCCAAATGGACATCTTGGAAATCTCTATTTTGGGAAAAGAATCCATGACAGAGAAGATTTTTTATATCTTCTTGAGATGAAGCAGCGACCAATGACAGCCTGTGTTTATGAGGGAAATCGCAAATTTTCGCTGGAGCATCTGAAACTGGAATATCCGGTGTATGGTAGTTCTGATTACCGTTATCCGGCAATGGAGATCCTTCAGGAAAACGGCAGCAGGATTTCTGATTTTACTTATGTAAGTTATACAATTGCAGCTGGAAAACCAAAACTTCAGGGACTTCCGGCTACATATACTGAGAATGACGAAGAAGCCCAGACCTTATGTGTAAAATTGAAAGATGAAGTAACAGGAATTGTACTGGAATTGCTTTATACTATTTTTACACAAGGGGGAATCATCACCAGAAGCGCCAGATTTACAAACGAGGGTACATCATCAGTACATCTGTTAAATGCAATGAGCCTCAGCCTTGATCTGCCGGACAAGGATTATGTGTGGATGCAGTTTTCGGGTGCATGGTCCAGAGAACGTCATGTGAAAGAACGCAGATTAGAGCAGGGAATCCAGTCTGTGGGAAGCATCAGAGGAAATTCTTCCCATGAACATAATCCCTTTATTGTGCTCCGACGTCCATCGGCAACAGAAAATGCAGGAGAAGTGATGGGATTCAGCCTGATCTACAGCGGAAATCACAGAATGCAGGCAGAGGTGGATACTCATGATACAACCCGTATCACTGTGGGAATCAATCCGCAGAATTTTGACTGGAAGCTGGACTGTGGTGAGAGCTTTCAGACTCCGGAAGCAGTAGTAATATTTTCTGATAAGGGTCTGAATGGAATGAGCCAGACTTTCCATAAATTATATCAGAAGAGACTGGCAAGAGGTTACTGGAGAGACCGTCCCAGGCCAATCCTGAACAATAACTGGGAAGCTACTTATTTTGATTTTACAGAGGACCGTCTGGTGGAAATTGCTGCAAAGGCAAAGGAATGCGGTGTTGAATTATTTGTGCTGGATGACGGATGGTTCGGTGCACGAAGCAACGATTATGCAGGACTTGGTGACTGGGTGGCAAACAGAGAGCGTCTTCCGCAGGGAATCAAGGGAATCGCAGACAGGATTGAAGAGATGGGTATGAAATTTGGTCTGTGGTTTGAGCCGGAGATGGTGAATAAGGATTCCGATCTTTACCGTGCACATCCGGACTGGATTCTGCAGACACCCCAGAGGCATTCCTGTCATGGCAGAAATCAGTATGTGCTGGACTTCTCCAGAAAAGAAGTGGTGGACTGTATTTATGAGATGATGTACAAAATCCTCTCAGAAGCAAAGGTTTCCTACATTAAATGGGATATGAACAGAAGTATTACGGAATGTTATTCAGCTGCACTTCCTGCAGACCGTCAGGGAGAAGTGTTCCACAGATATATTCTCGGAGTTTATGATCTGTATGAGCGGTTAAATACTGCATTTCCGCAGATTCTCTTTGAGTCCTGCGCAAGCGGTGGCGGACGTTTTGATCCGGGAATCCTTTATTATGCGCCACAGGGATGGACCAGTGATGATACAGATGCGGCAGAGCGTGTGAAAATCCAGTACGGCACAAGCATGTGTTATCCGGTAAGCTCCATGGGAAGTCATGTTTCTGTAGTACCAAACCATCAGTTAAACCGCAAAACTCCGTTACATACAAGAGCAAATGTAGCTTATTTTGGAACCTTCGGATATGAGCTGGATCTGAATAAACTGTCTGATGAGGAAATCAGTGAAGTAAAACAGCAGATCACTTTTATGAAAGAATACAGAGAACTGATCCAGTTTGGAACTTTTTACAGACTGAAAAGTCCTTTTGAGGGCAATGAAACAGCGTGGATGACAGTCAGTGAGGACAAAAAGACAGCGCTGGTATTCTGGTACAGGGAAAGAAATGTAGTAAACGCAGATTTTACCAGAGTACGGCTTCAGGGACTGGATCCGGATCTTATCTACAGAAATGAGTATAATGGAACAGAAAACTACGGGGATGAGCTGATGAATCTGGGACTGCTCACCACAGACTGTACAGCAGGTGAACCTACAAGTGAAGACGAACCATGCACAGACTATGAGTCCAGAATTTATGTTTTAACTGCAAAATAATAACCGAATCAGGTAAGCTCCTTATGGAGGTTGCGAAAAGCAATAGACAGAAATAAAAAATCAACAAAAAGCAGGCAGAACGATCACATGGGATCGTCTACCTGCTTTTCGTTAAATTTATCCATCATTTCTTTATGAGTCTTATAATTCTTCGGACTCATTCCAAACTTCTTCTTAAAAGCTTTTGAAAAAACAAGCTGGTCTTCATAGCCCACATTATTAGCGATCTCTTTAACAGACAGACTGGTGCTGACCAGAAGACTGGCTGCTTTATGCATCTTATAATCAATGAGGAAGGTCTGTGCCGACATTCCAAGTTCTTTCTGAAAGGAACTGTTCAGATAGGCACGGCTGATTCCGATATTATCTGCAATATCAGAGATGCCGATTCCTCTTTGATACATGTCTTTAATATATTCAATGGCAAGCTCCACGTAAACACTGGTGCTATAAGCATATTTGGCATTTTTTTTGTTCTGTGCAGACTGTTTTTCATGAAAGTCGGCAAGCTCGGCTAACAACAGGATCAGATAAGCCTGGCGCCTTAGATCATTGGCTTTGGAAAGCTGCTTATGATCCAGCATATAAGCAATATGTTTCAGGATTATTTTCTGATCCGGTGCAGGAAGCACTAATTGATTTTTGGAAAATCCACATGCTCTTACCATTGAGTGAGCACGGATTCCACGAAAACCAATCCATGCATAAGTCCAGGGATGGGTTTCATCAGCTCCGTATGTGATTGGTTCATTAGGATAAATTACAAACATCTGTCCGGAAGTAAGGCTCCAGGTCTGACCTCCGGCAGAATAGAATCCGGAACCGTCCAGTACAAAATGGATGATGAACTCATCTCTTGGCATGGAACAGATATGTCCGGGTGGGCAGTGTTCGTTGCCCGTATGGACCAGACTGATATCAAGGGAGCCCTCTTTCAGGTTTTCAAGACAGCGGAAAGTAGCGCTGTCCGTATATTTTACATTTGGCATTTGCACCATTCCTTTTTTATTTTCTTTGACTGGGGATATTATTGATATAAAGACATATGGATTCATATCCTGTAAATACGCACAAATTCAAGTCGTTGTTGACATTTTACCATATATTCAGCGTTTTTTCCATAACGATTATGACATAAATTCATTTCATTAGTCCATTTAAAAAAATAGACAAAAACGTATAATAAGAATCACAAGGAACACGTCGAAACGACGAATAAAGGAGGATGTATATGAGAAAAAACATGAAAAAACTCACAGTCGCAACAGTGATCGGTGCTATGACAGTTACAGCACTTGCACCGGTAAGTGCACAGGCGAAAGACAAAACTCTGACAGTTGCAATCTGGGATAACGGACAGAAAGCCGGACTTCAGGAGATCATGGATGAGTTTACAAAAGAGACAGGAATTAAAACTGAACTTCAGGTAGTAGAGTGGAGCAGCTACTGGACACTTCTTGAAGCAGGTGCATCAGGCGGAGATATGCCGGACGTATTCTGGATGCATTCCAACGAAGCAGTAAGATATATGTCCAATGATATCTTACTTGATCTGACAGACAAGGTTGCAGACAGCGACAAACTGGAAATGGACAAATTCCCGGAAGATATCAAAGAAATGTATCAGTGGGACGGAAAAACATACGCAGTACCGAAGGATATCGACACAATCGCTATGTGGTATAACAAAGATATGTTTGATGAAGCAGGAATCGACTATCCGGACGGAAGCTGGACATGGGATGAATTCTATGATATCGCAGAGAAACTTACAAAAGAAGACGGAAGCCAGTATGGTTTCGCAGCAAACCCGTCTAACGAGCAGGATACATGGATGAATATTATCTACTCCATGGGCGGATGTGTACTGACAGATGATAACAAATCCGGTTTTGATGATCCTAATACTATCAAGGCAATGGAATTCGTTGACAAATGCGTTAAAAATGTAATGCCTCCTGCATCTACAATGTCCGAAACAGGTACAGACGTACTCTTCGGATCCGGCAAAGTAGCTATGATCTCTCAGGGATCCTGGATGGTATCTGCTTTCAAAGACAACGATTATATCAAAGAGCACTGTGATGTGGCAAGACTTCCGAAAGATGCTGAAACAGGAGAAAGCGTATCTCTTTACAATGGTCTTGGATGGGCAGCATCTGCAAACACAGATATGCCAGACGAAGCTTTCCAGCTTATTGAGTGGTTCGGTTCCAAAGATATGCAGAAGAAACAGGCTGACCTTGGTGTAACAATGGCAGCTTACGAAGGAATGTCCGATGGATGGGTTAACAGTGTTGACTGCTTCAACTTACAGCCATACATGGATGCAATGGACAATATCGTATTCAGACCACACACAAATGCAACACTTGCATGGTGGAACCCAATGTGCGAAGAACTGAAGAAACCATGGAATGATGAAGAAAGCATGGATGATGCATGCAAGAATATCGTTACTATTATGAATGATGCCATTGCAGAAGAGTCCTATTAATTAATGTTTAACAAAACCATTCATAAAAAATAAGAAACGGAAAAGCTGCCGCAGAAAAGATTCCGATCATGTGATAATCGCAGAAGTCACAACAGGTATGCAGATATGCGGCAGTTTTCCATTCAAATCAGCAACAAAATTTTATGATAAGAAGGAGTGAGAGCCGTGGCAAATCCAAAAAAAGGTACCAGTCAGGCGCGGAATGAATTCATCTGGGGATGGGCGTTCATTCTTCCTACAATGCTTGGCCTGATCATCTTAAATATTTATCCCATATTTAAGACCATTTATGAGAGCTTTTTCAAGACCGGAGATTTCGGTAAGGGAAATATCTTCATTGGTTTTGACAACTATGTAAAGCTGTTCCACGATGCGGAAGTATGGCAGGCATTATTAAATACATTTAAATATGCTATTGTGGAAGTTCCGTTTTCCATTGCTATCGCACTTGTACTGGCAGTTTTATTAAACCGTAAAATGAAAGGCCGTGCTGTTTACAGAACTATTTTCTTCCTGCCTATGGTTGCTGCTCCGGCTGCAATCGCCATGGTATGGAGATGGCTGTTTAACTCAGAATTCGGTCTTCTCAATCACATTTTTCACACAAAGATCAACTGGATCTCTGATCCGAAGATCGCAGTCTATGCGATCGCAGTGATCGGTGTATGGTCTATCATCGGCTACAATATGGTTCTTTTCCTGTCCGGTCTGCAGGAAATCCCAAGAGATTATTATGAAGCAGCAAGCATTGACGGAGCAACTGGTGTGAAACAGTTCTTCCATATTACAATCCCGCTGCTTTCGCCGACCATCTTCTTTGTAATGGTTACCCGTGTTATCGGTGCCATGCAGGTATTCGACCTGATCTTCATGGTTATGGACAGAAACAGTCCTGCACTTTACAAAACACAGTCACTTGTTTACCTGTTCTACCAGAATTCCTTTGTACAGAATAACAAAGGTTATGGTTCAACAATCGTCGTACTTCTTCTGGTTGTAATTATGATCATGACAGTATTCCAGAATATTGCGCAGAAGAAGTGGGTTCATTATAACTAAGGAGGGATAATTATGTCAGCAAGAGATAAAGCAAACAGAGTTCTGATCCATGTTATCCTGATACTGGTATCTATTACCATGCTGGTTCCTTTCTTATGGATGATTCTGACAGCTTTCAAAACTATGACAGAGGCAACCTCTGTCAACCCGTTCGTAATTCTCCCGTCTACATGGAGATGGGACAGTTTTAGAGAAGTAAGCGCAAATATGGATTTCTTACATCTGTATATCAATACCTTACTTCTGATCCTGGGTCGTGTTGTATGTGCGGTTCTGACAGCAACACTGGCAGGCTATGCATTTGGACGTCTGAACTTCAGGGGGAAAAACCTGATGTTCTCTCTGGTACTTTTCCAGATGATGGTGCCTGGACAGATCTTCATTATCCCACAGTACTTAATGGTAAGTAAAATGGGAATGCTCAATACCATTTTTGCCTTGGTATTTCCTGGTATTGTTACTGCATTTGGTACATTCCTCCTCAAACAGGCTTATATGGGACTTCCGAAAGATCTGGAAGAGGCTGCACGCCTTGATGGATGTAACATCGGCCAGACCTTCCTGTTCATCATGGCTCCTCTGACACGTTCTTCCATGGTGGCACTGGGAATCTTCACAGCAGTATTTGCATACAAAGACCTGATGTGGCCTTTGATCTGTAACAAAGATGTAATGCCTCTGTCAGCAGCACTTGCAAAAATGCAGGGACAGTACACCAACAATTATCCGCAGCTGATGGCAGCATCTCTGCTTGCATGTATCCCGATGATCGTACTGTATCTGATCTTCCAGAAACAGTTCATCGAAGGTATTGCAACATCCGGTGGTAAGCTGTAAATAAGTAAAAAAGTTTTGATAAAACAAAAAACAAAATGGTTCCTGTGGCGGAAATGATTCACATGAACTGTACAGGCAGGCTTTTGTTATAAAAATGGAAAGTGAAACATAACAAAAGCTTGCCTGAAACTGGATAAGGGAAACTTTGTTGCAGACATTACATATTATATGCTGATATTTATAGAATGAAGTTGTAAATGTGAAGGTCAGGATAAAGCTGGAAACAGAAATAAAATTAAGAATAAGATTAATAAGAATAAGATGATAAGGAAGGGGTAACAAAAAATGAAACCAGGAAGTCTTTATGACAGGATATTTGGATTTTTAGGTCAGTTAATTGCGTTAAATTTACTATGGATCGTGTGCTCTCTTCCTGTGATTACAGCAGGGGCATCTACCACTGCTTTGTATTATTGTACATTAAAACTCCATAAGGATGGAGATATCCGGGTATTTCATGACTTTTTTAAGAGCTTTAAGCAGAATTTCAAACAGTCAACTATTATCTGGATTCTGATGGCAGCAGTTGCAGTGTTTCTTTATATGGAAAAAGAATCTCTGGTGACTATGCCGGGTTCCATGTCACAGATTTTTAATTATGTGATCCTGGCGGTATGTATTCCGCTGATCGCTGTTGCACTGTATATATTTCCTACAGTAGCGGCATTTGAAAACAAAACAATGACTTTGATCACAAACGCATTTTATTTTGCGGTTAAACATATAGGATATGTAATAGCAGTGGCAGTGATCACGATCCTGCCAATGACTATGACACTTGTAGATGCAAAACTTTTTCCGGTCTATCTGCTGATCTGGCTGATGATGGGATTTTCCCTGACTGCCTATGCGGATTCCTGGTTTATGTGGAAGCTGTTCAAACCGTACTTTAAAGAGGACGAAGAGGAACATCATTATGTGGATTCGGAACCGGATCAGTATGCTTTTTGAAAAAACTCTTTTACTTTAACTGCAAATATCACACTGAATAAAAAAGATATGCAGTTATGGAAAAGCAAAGATTTGTAAGAGTTTATCCGACTGATAGTAATGAAAAGATAGATGCAACATCTATAAAATAGAAAGAACAAAGAAATGAGAGGTACAGAGTATGGAATGGATTAAGTATCATGAGGCAGAGAAAGTATTCGAGCTGAAAACAGAAAACAGCACCTATCAGATGCAGGTAAGAGAGTATGATACTCTGGTTCATCTGTATTATGGAAGCCCGGTAGGTGATTCCCTGATCACAGACAGAATCGTGGGTGTAGACAGAGGGTTCTCCGGAAACCCATATGAAGCAGGAAAAGATAAAACATTTTCCCTGGATACTCTGCCACAGGAATACACAGCATATGGAAATGGCGATTACCGCATCAATGGTCTGGAAACGGAACAGGCAGACGGCAGCGATACTGCAAATCTGAAATTTGAGTCTTATGAAATCCGTAAAGGAAAATACAGTCTGAAGGGTCTTCCTGCAATGTTTGCGAAGGAAGACGAAGCAGAGACATTGGAGATTGTTCTGGCAGACCGCGTAAGCGGACTGAAAGCACATCTTCTTTATGGGGTATTTCCACATCTGGATGTGATCACCAGAGCCGTTCGTCTGGAACAGACAGGTGAAAAGCCTGTTACAGTAAAAAAAGCAATGTCCATGGAAATGGATTTTGAATACAGAGAAATGGACGCAGTTCACTTCTACGGCAGACACAACATGGAACGTCAGATGGAAAGAATTCACCTGAGTCATGGAAACTGGTCAGTGGGAAGCATCCGTGGTGCATCCAGTCACCATCATAATCCATTTGTGATCCTCTGCGACAGAGATACAGAAGAGACACATGGAAGCTGTTATGGTTATGCACTGGCATACAGCGGAAACTTTGCATTTGAGTCAGAGGTAGATCAGGTAGGTCATACCCGTGTAACAATGGGAATTCATCCATATCATTTCTCATGGACTCTGGAAAAGGGAGATACATTTGAGACTCCGGAAGTGATCATGGCATATTCAGAAGAGGGATTTGGAAAACTTTCCAGAATATATCATGATGCATACAGAAATAACCTGATCCGCAGTAAATACGTAGAACAGCCGAGACCAATTTTGGTAAACAACTGGGAAGCAACCTATTTTGATTTCGATGCAGATAAACTGTACCACATTGCAGAAGAAGCAAAGAATATCGGTCTGGATATGTTTGTTCTGGATGACGGATGGTTTGGCAAGCGAGACAATGACTGGTGTGCACTTGGTGACTGGGAAGTAAATGAAGAGAAGATCAAAGGTGGACTTCCGGCACTGGCAGGGAGAATCCATGGTCTTGGCCTGAAATTCGGTCTGTGGGTAGAACCGGAAATGATTTCAGAGGACAGTGATCTCTACAGAGAACATCCGGACTGGGCTCTGAAGATTCCGGGACGTGCCATGAACAGAAGCAGACATCAGCTGAACCTGGACATTACCAGAAAAGAAGTCCGTGACCATATCATGAATCAGATTTTCAAAGTTCTTGATGCATGCAAAGCAGACTATGTAAAATGGGATATGAACCGTAGTGTAGATAACGTATTCTCTGCGGCACTGCCGAAAGAACGTCAGGGAGAGGTTTATCACAGATATGTACTTGCAGTTTATGAAATGATGGAAAGCCTTGTACAGAGATATCCAGATCTCCTGTTTGAATCCTGTTCAGGCGGCGGCGGAAGGTTTGATGCGGGAATGCTTTATTACTCTCCACAGATCTGGTGCAGTGATAACACAGATGCCATTGACAGACTGAAGATTCAGTACGGTACTTCTTTTGGATATCCGGTAAGCGCAATGGGCGCCCATGTCAGTGTATGCCCGAATCACCAGTCCGGCAGAATTACACCATTCGAGACAAGAGGAACGGTTGCATCTGCCGGTACATTCGGCTACGAACTGGATCTGATGAAGATGTCCGAAGAAGATAAAAAGACAGCCAGAGAACAGATCCTGAAATACAAAGAGATTGAACATCTGGTACAGTCAGGAGATTACTATCGTCTGGTAAATCCATTCGAAAACAACAATCATGTACTCTGGCAGTTTGTATCTAAGGATAAGAAAGAGACTGTTGTATGCGGAGTAAGACTCCACAGTGAAGCAAATCCATATATTTACCTATTCTGTCCACAGGGACTGGATGCAGATCTCCACTATGAAGACACTGCAACCGGAAAAGTATACACAGGCGCAGCACTGATGAAAGCAGGCCTGCCATTACCACTGACAACAGGCGATTACCAGCCAATCAGATTTACATTTAAGGCAGTGGAGAAATAATTTAACCAAATCAAGTAAGTTCCCTGCTTCAATTGCGAATATCCGCTTGACCTATAGCAATCCTCTTAAATGCATTATTTTAGAGGATCGCTATAAATCACGTAGCTCGTTGCTTTTATTGCGAATAACAGATTGAATTTTATAAAGAGATGAAAAAGGAGACTGCAGAAAAATATGTAGTCTCCTTTTAGTAATTCAGTATCTGTCTGTTTGATTACTATTTTTTCTTTTTAGAATCATGCTCCGTTGATGGATGCATCCCGTCGATCAGGTGCTCGATCATCATCTTCTTCACATAAACATCAAAACTCAGCAGACAGATAAAGGAAAATCTCTTCAGATTCTCCTGATCTTCATCATCTGCATCTCCGAAAGTATCCTGCGCTGTTTTGTATTTGCGGAGCAGGTCTTTCTTGAGAGATTCGATCTGTTCTTTCTCCATGCTGAAAACTTCATTATAAATATAAGTCATATCTTTCTCAGTCATGGACTTGAAATATTTCTGCGCGATCGGCGTGAGCAGAGTCTGAATATCATTGATGGAAAGAATATTCTTGAAATAATAAATAAAGATCAGCATCAGGATATGCTCACGGGAATAACGCTTCTTCTCCGGCGGAGGGAGAAGTTTATTCTTGGCATAATTATTGATCATGGTCTTAGTGAGGATCTTGTCCTCATCATAACGTTTGGTAGATGCGAGCTGCTCTTCCATAAATGTAGTCACCTGATCCATGTATAATTCAATATTTGGAATATCTTCCGGTTTAATATAATCAATTCTGGACACACTTTCCAGAATACTGTTTATCATATCTTTTTCATCGATTGTCATCTTTAATCACCTCTGTCCCCTATTATATAGTTTTAAATACTACTTGTAAATGTTTTTTTTACTGAATTGTCGAGGAAATTGCCGGTTACTGTTTGTATGCTTTTATTCTGCGGGGGGATGCATATGTAAAAATAAATTTCTAAAAGTAACCTGTTGTAGGGGAACAGGTTTTTGTGTATAATTGTTAAGATATGCAACAGTAACTCGACAAGAGATAGGAGAGAAAATGAACGACATTTACAGTACATTAAATCCCCCACAGCAGGAAGCTGTCTACCACACAGACGGCCCATTGCTGATCCTGGCGGGAGCGGGTTCGGGAAAGACGCGAGTGCTGACCCACCGTATTGCTTACCTGATAGATGAAAAGGGTGTAAATCCCTGGAATATCCTGGCTATCACTTTCACAAACAAAGCAGCCAGTGAGATGAGAGAACGAGTAGATAAGATCGTAGGCTTCGGCTCAGAGAGTATCTGGGTGTCCACCTTCCATTCCACCTGCGTGCGAATCCTGCGCAGACACATTGACCGTCTGGGATTCGACACCAGATTTGCCATCTACGATACAGAAGATCAGAAAACTCTGATGAAAGAAATCTGCAGAAAGCTGAACATTGATACTAAGATCTACAAGGAACGTTCCCTTCTTGCGCAGATTTCTCATGCAAAAGACGAACTGATCACACCGGATGAAATGGAACTGAATGCAGGCGGTGATTTTAATAAGAAGAAAGTCGCAGCAGTATACCGTGAATACCAGGCATCCCTGCGTAAAAACAATGCGCTGGACTTCGATGATCTGATCGTAAAGACAGTGGAACTTTTCCAGAACTGCGGAGATGTTCTTGAGAACTATCAGGAACGCTTCAAATATATTATGGTAGATGAGTATCAGGACACCAACACTGCACAATTCAAATTTGTAAGTCTGCTGGCTTCCAAATATGAGAATCTCTGCGTTGTCGGTGATGATGACCAGTCTATCTACAAGTTCCGTGGTGCAAATATCGGAAACATTCTCGGATTTGAGCACGTGTTCCCGGATGCAAAAGTAATCCGTCTGGAACAGAATTACCGTTCCACCAAGAACATCCTGAGTGCAGCCAACGAAGTGATCGCAAACAATGCATCCCGTAAATCTAAGACACTCTGGACAGAGAACCCGGAAGGCGACCTGATCCATTTCCGTCAGTTTATGAATGGATACGAAGAAGCAGAATATGTAGTAGGTGAGATTTCCAGAGCACACAGAGAGAACGGCGCGAAGTACAAAGACTGTGCAGTCCTGTACAGAACCAATGCTCAGTCCCGACTCTTTGAAGAGAAGTGCCTGCTTGCGAACATTCCTTACAAGATTGTAGGGGGCGTAAACTTCTATGCACGTAAAGAAATCAAAGACCTGTTATGTTATCTGAAAACTATCGACAATTCCAGAGATGACCTTGCAGTCCGCAGGATTATTAATGTGCCGAAGCGAGGAATCGGAGCTACAACCCTTGGCAGAATTCAAGATTATGCAGATAAGATGAGCGTCAGTTTCTATGATGCTCTGCGTGTGGCAGAAGAGGTTCCATCTATTGGAAGAAGCCTTTCCAAGATTGATGGATTTGTGACCTTTATTCAGAGTTTAAAGAGTAAAGCGGAATCCTACACAGTCCGTGAACTTCTGGAAGAAGTAATCGAACTTACAGGATATGTGGCAGAACTGAAAGCGGAAGATACCGAAGAATCACAGGCAAGGATCGAGAATATCGATGAACTTATTTCCAAGGCAGAATCTTATCAGGAAGCCATGGAAGAACAGGGACAGCCGGCTACACTTTCAGGATTTCTGGAAGAGATTGCGCTGATCGCAGACATTGACAGTGTTGACCCGGATCAGGATTATGTGCTTCTTATGACTTTACATAGTGCCAAAGGTCTGGAGTTCCCGAGAGTTTTTCTGGTTGGAATGGAAGACGGAATTTTCCCGTCTTATATGTCCATTGTATCAGACGACAGATCCGATCTGGAAGAAGAAAGACGCCTTTGTTATGTAGGAATCACAAGAGCCATGGAGGATCTGACTCTGACAAGCGCCAGACAGCGAATGATCCGGGGGGATGTGCAGTACAACAAAGTTTCCAGATTTGTCCGCGAAATCCCGCGTGAACTTGTAGATATGGGACAGACAGCAACACCGGAAAAGAAGAAACAGATCGCAGATATGATCCAGGCAGACAGCAGCCTTGCCAAGATGAAAATGGCACTGGCAGCGAAGCCATTCAAGCCAAGGGAATTCAAAGTCACCAAGGCAGCGTCCTTAGACTATGAAGTGGGAGATACGGTACGTCACATTAAATTTGGCGTGGGAATCGTCAAAGACATTGTAGACGGCGGAAGAGATTACGAAGTCACGGTTGATTTTGATAAAGTGGGAGTCAAAAAGATGTTTGCAGGTTTTGCGAAATTGAAGAAACTGTGATAATGAAATCAGGTAGTTTGGACCTGAACATTGTATAAAACAGGATTTGGGCATTCTATATTCAGTGATATGTCCGGGAACGTCTGACGGTCCGGCAGGATATAAGACCAGCAGGGTTTTGAGAAAGCGGACAATCTGAAACACAGGTTGTAACAGATCCGGGAGAGGAAAAAAATTATGAGTAAAAACACAAAAGACGCAGTAGAAGATAAGGATTATTCCCTTGAGCGTGTACCAGCCACAGCAAGAAAAGGTTTCTGGCCGATGTTCTTTATTATGCTTGGGTTCACATTCTTTTCAGCCAGCATGAGTGTCGGTGCAAAGCTGGGAATCGGGCTGAACCTGCAGGGATTTATCTGGGCAGTACTGATCGGAAGTATTGTGCTGGGTGCCTATACGGGGGTACTTGGCTACATCGGAAGTCACACCGGTATGTCGCTGGATCTGCTTGCACAGCATTCTTTCGGTAAAAAAGGTTCTTACCTGCCATCCGCACTGATCAGTTTCACACAGATCGGATGGTTCGGTGTAGGTGCAGCCATGTTTGCCATTCCGGCAGCAGAAGTGCTCCATGTATCACCGGTAGTCCTGGTAGTGATCGCGGGTGTGTGCATGACACTTTCTGCATACCGCGGAATTGAAGGACTGGAAATCGTAAGTTATATTTCCGTACCGTTAATTGCAGTCCTTGGTATTTATTCCATGAGCCTTGCAATTGGACAGGGCGGCGGTCTGGAAGCAGTATTTGCCAAGAGTCAGGGAACACTGACCATTGCAGGCGGAGCTGGTCTGGTTATCGGTTCCTTTGTCAGCGGCGGAACAGCAACACCAAACTTCACCCGTTATGCAAAGACAAACAAGATTGCCATTATTACAACTGTGATCGCATTCTTTGTAGGAAACTCCCTGATGTTTGCATTTGGTGCTACAGGCGGTGCTTTTACAGGAAAAGACGATATTTTCTACGTTATGATCGCACAGGGACTGACAGTTCCGGCACTGATCGCACTGGGAGCAAACATCTGGACCACCAATGACAATGCACTTTACACATCCGGACTTGGGCTTTCCAACATCACAAAAATCCGCAAGAAACCAATGGTGGTGATCGCTGGCGTGATTGGAACCGTGCTTTCTATCTGGCTTTACAACAATTTTGTAGGATGGCTCAACTTCCTGAATGCAGCTCTCCCGCCGGTAGGTGCACTGATCTCTCTGGATTTCTTTTTACACAAATCCGACTATGAGTCAGGCGCAGAAGCAAAGAAAGAAGTGAAATGGGGCTCCGTTATTGGTGTAATCTGCGGTGCACTTGCAGGAAACCTGATCCCTGGAGGAATCGCTTCTATCAATGCCATGGTTGTAGCAGTCATCTGTTATTTTGTGATCGGAGCGATTGCAAAAGACGGAGAAGTAAGTGATAAAGTTTTTTCGTAAGATAAATCTTGTACAAAGCGATCCATTGTGTATTCCCTGCAGGAAACGGAGTAGTAGCAGCTACAGAAGTAGAAGAGATTGTAGATGCTCAGTGGAGAGATCTGGGAATGCCAGAAACATTATGGCACTGTCGCGTAAAAGAATTCGGACCTCTGATCGTATCCATCGATACAGAAGGACGCAATCTTTTCGAAGAAAACAAAGTGATCTTCAATGAAAGAAAAGAAAAAGCCATTGAAGAGATCTGTAAACACGTAAGCTTTATTAAATAAGATACTATACACAAAAAAGTATAACCTCAAAAATATACTGCCATCTGAAGAGCCATGCAAAGAAGTAATGATAACTTCCGGCATGGCTCTTCTTTTGTAGATTTGTTTTGAATATAAAACAATTTTGGACGTTTATGTTTAGATTTCAGGTAGAATATTTTTTATAATTGTAGTAAAGTAGGAATCAGATGGATATTGTTGTTGTATAGTTGAGGGAATATAGATGATTTTGGATGTCTGACAGAGCAATATCAGCACAATGGAGAAAGTATAAGAAATATGAAGAACTATCGAAAGAAATTATTATGTGCAGGTTTGAGCGCAGTTTTGCTGTTAAGCGGATGCGGCATGAGTAGTGAACTGGCATCTGTTTCAGAGTCCAGTCATGATGAACCAACTCTTGTAACAGTATGGAATTATTACAATGGCCAGCAGCTCAAAGCTTTTGACAAGCTGGTCAGTGAATTTAATGATACAGTAGGAAACGAAAAAGGAATCCTGGTAGAGAGCCACAGTCTCGGAACAGTCTATGATCTGGAGCAGAGTGTACTCGATACCGTAAATCATAAAGTCGGAGCAAATGAGCTTCCAAACATTTTCGCCGCTTATGTAGACACTGCCTATGCAGTAGATAAGCTGGGTTATGTTGCAGATCTGAAGCCATACCTGTCTCAGGAAGAAATTGATAAATTTGTAAACAGCTACATAGAAGAAGGTGAACTTTCCGGCGATGGAAGCATCAAGATCTTCCCGGTGGCAAAATCCACAGAGATTTTCATGCTGAACAAGACCGACTGGGATAAATTTGCAGAAGCAACAGGTGCAGACATCAATGATCTGAAAACAATTGAGGGCCTGACAAAAACTGCTCAGGATTACTATGAATGGACAGACAGTCAGACGCCCAAAGCCAACGACGGAAAAGCATTTTTCGGCAGAGACGCCATGGCAAATTATTTCCTCATAGGCGCCCGACAGCTTGGTACAGAGATTTTTTCTGTAGAAGATGGAAAAGCAAAGCTGAATTTTGACAAAGATGTGATCCGAAAGATCTGGGATAACTATTATGTTCCATTTGTAAAGGGCTATTTCGCAGCATCGGGTAAATTCCGAAGTGACGATATCAAGACTGGCAATATCATTGCATTTACAGGAGCATCCTCAGGAGCTACATTCCTGCCGGATCAGGTAACTGTCGATGACACGGAGCGTTATCCGATCGAGATGGAAGCAATGGAATGCCCGGAATTTGAAGGCGGTGAGCACTATGCCGTGCAGCAGGGTGCAGGAATGGTGGTCACGAAGACAGAAGATGAGCCGGAAGAACAGATAGAAGCATCCGTAGAATTCCTCAAATGGTTTACTCAGGATGAACGAAACATTCAGTTCTCCCTGGATTCCGGATATATGCCCGTTACAAAAGAAGCCAATAATCTGGAAACAATTGAAAAGGACACATCACTGAATGAAACAGACCGTACTTTTTCCATTGTGAAAGCTGCAATCGATACAGTGAATCATAACACTTTATATACAACGAAAGCCTTTGAAAATGGTAAAAATGCAAGAAGTATTCTGGAATATTCCATGTCTGATAAAGCTGCAGAAGACAGAAAAACTGTTGTAGAGAATTTGCAGAAAGGACAGACACTGGAACAGGCATCCGCAGAATTTGCAGGTGATGAATGCTTTGAGAAATGGTACCAGGAGACAAAAGAAGCCTTGGAGAAGCTAATTAAATGAAAACAAAAAACAGACCTTTATATCTGAAATTGTTAGTTCCTATGCTGGTGCTGATCTTAGTGGAAATTTCACTGCTGGCAGGTTCTGTTTTCGGCGGCGGCCTGATCCGGTATATGGAAAACAATGAGATAGAAGTTCTTCATGAGAGAGTTTTAAACAGACAGAGATACCTGCAGAATGAAATGCTTACCAGATGGTCAAAAGTAGACAGCACGGTCATCAAGATCAATCAGATCACAGAAGATCTGCTGCAGTCCGGCCGGATCTCCATAGATACTCTGGATGACAGCTCAAAGGATTGCTTTGCGTTTCTGGATGCTGTTTCAGATCCTCTGCTGAATATGCTGCGAAGCAATAAGGTCACCGGTGCATTTATTGTCGTCAATACAGACAATCTGGAGGAACTTTCAGAAAAAGGAATATACAAAAACAAGCCCGGAATCTATGTCCGGGATTATGACCCGAAATCCAGTTATTCGGACAGGAATACGGACCTCCTGCTGGAATATGCACCAACAGAAATCGTCAAGAACATGAATGTCAGTCTGGACAGTGGATGGAAACCGCAGTTCGCATTTGAGGATATGCAGCAGTACGGAGCATACCTGTATGAGCCGTATCAGGCAGCGCTTGGCATGGACGAGAGAACAGAACTGGAAGCTTCTGACATGGGATACTGGAGCGAACCTTATCAGCTTTTTGCCAATGATCAGGAAGTGATTTCCTATTCTGTACCGCTGATACTGGAAGATGGAACTGTTTATGGTGTACTTGGAGTTGAACTGTCACTGAGTTATCTGGAAGATATGCTTCCGTCAGAAGAACTGAAAGACAAAGACGCAGGTTCTTATCTTCTTGGAATTGAGAAAGAAAGCGATACAGAGATTACAAATGTTCTGATCAGCGGAGCTGATTACAGCATGGTCAATGGAGATAAGAAAGTTACAGAAATTTATACAGAGAAGAACAGACAGCTCATACAGAATGATATGGATGAAGATATCTATTGCGATGTAGAATATCTGACTTTATACAATACCAATACACCGTTCGAGCAGCAACGCTGGGTATTAACAGGAATCGTAAGGGAAAAGAATCTCTTCCGTTTCTCCAGCACAGTAGAGAAAACACTGATTCGTGGAACTCTTGCAACACTGATCGCAGGTATTGTGGGCGGTATTCTGATCAGTCTGTATATTTCCAGACCAGTAACTGCACTGACAAAGAGTGTGCGAAAGATGAAGCCGTTCAGCAGGATAGAATTCTCCAGGACAGGAATCCGCGAAATTGACCTGATGGCATCGGAGCTGGAACACCTCAACAGAGAAACGTTGTATGCGGCAGAGAGATTTTCGTATATTGTGAATGCGGCGAATCTGCATCTGGCAGTTTTTGAGATAAACAGTGAAGAAGACAGTGTGTTTATTACAGGCAGTTTCTTTGATATGCTGGGACTTGAACAACAGAGTGTGACTTCCCTGACGGAAAAAGAATTCAGGGATATCCTGGATTCACTGGATAAATATAAGCAGCATTCGGCAGGCAGAGAGGATGAGATACTGTATAAAATTCCAGTCAAAAATACAACCGTGGAAGTTTCGAAAGCAGATACTGAGTCTGGAGAACAGGATACAAATACATATATTAAGGTTGATGATTTCAGTAAAACTGGCAGTGATATCAGTCAGGAAAGTCTGAAAGTTACAGAAGATGACAACACAGAAACATGGAAATATATCAGGATAACTCTGAAATATAATGATGTAAGGTGTATTGGACTGGTAGAGGATATTACTGATACGGCCATTGAGAAAGAAAACATTGAATATGAGCGGGATCACGATTTGCTGACAGGGCTTCTCAATCGCAGGGCATTCAACCGGATCATGACAGAAATGTTTGATCATGAAAAGACAGTGTTAAAGACAGCTGCATTGGTCATGATCGACCTGGATGAACTGAAGCATGTAAACGATACATATGGTCATGATTATGGAGACAAATACATCAGGACTGCTGCAGAATGTTTCGGGAAATATACTCCGGAATCTACGATGATCTGCAGACGTTCCGGTGATGAATTCAACATCTTCTTTTATGGATATCAGAACAAAGACGAGATCAGGGAATGCATCCGAAATTTGAAGGAGGGAATCAGAAAGGTTTCTATTCACCTCCCGGATCATACAGAACTTCCGATCCGAATGTCTGCCGGAATTGCCTGGTATCCGGATGACGGCAGAATTTATCAGGAACTTAAGACATATTCTGATTTTGCAATGTATCAGATCAAACATACAAGCAAGAACCAGTTCGGGGAATTTGATAAGGATGCTTACCTGAAAGATAAGTATAAATAAAAATGATAACAAAACAGAAAACGGAATAAAGTAAAAAATGCTTCAGATGGAAGGAAAATTCTATCTGGAGCATTTTTTTATGTCACTGAAGCGTCCAGCCGCAGGCAGAGAATCCTGCAAGCAGACTTTTGGGGTTTTTCAGAAAAAATTTCAAAAAAGATAAAACCTTTTTCGAGTTTCACCTGTCAGTATAGTGAAAAGAGGAAAATATAAAGCAGATTTCTCTTACACAGTCTTGAATATAGATGATTAAACATCTATAATAAAAGCAAAAAATTGACATGAAAGGAAGGTACGAGAGAAAAAGAAGAACAGAAAAAATAATTTGAAAAAATTTTAAAAATCTTAAAACTTTTTCGAACTTCACATTGTCTATATAGTGAAAACAATAAAAAAAACATAAAGGAGAACAAATAGTATGAAGAAAACATTAAAAAAAGTAATCACAACAATGCTGGCAGTCGTATTGATCCTTGTCGCAATTCCATTACAGGTAAACGCTACCTATTGGGGATATATAGAACAGCCCAAAGTAATTGAGTTCCAAAAAACAGTCGTGTATACCCTGAATCCGAAGAAAACACAGTTTCCGGAATATACCTCTATTGGATGGGCAGGAACTTTTGGACATCCGGATCCTAAATATAAAATTACAGATATAAAATCAAGCAACACAGCGGTTGCTACTCCATTTACAGAGGGAGAAAAGTCTGGCACAACAACTTTAAATGTCTATCCGCATAAAGCTGGAACTGCAATTATTTCCTGCAGAGTAAACGGAAAAACTTACAAAACAAAATTTATTGCCAGAAAATATGTATGCCCACTTACATACATCAAACTTGGTTCTACAACCATGACTGCAAATAAATTCAAAAAGACAGATGAAATTCATCTTTCTTACCGGAAATATGCAAAAAAGAACCAGAAGATTTCAGTAAAACCCGCAAAAGGATGGAAGATAAAAGGAATTTATTGCAGCAATGGTACGAAATATATGACGGAAGTAAAGAATAACAGTTCCTATTTTATTAATACAGAAAACGACTGGTATATGTATGTATTTTTTATTAATCCAACTACCCAGCAGAAAGAGTTTATTAATATTTATCTGGATTAAAATAAGACACAAAAGAAAAAGCCGGGAGGTGAGAAACATGGATAAGCCCTATCAGAGAGAGATTGAACTGTTGCAGAAAGAGCTGGAATGTTATAAGTACGTAGCAGATAACTGTAAAAAACAGCATAGTGAGCAGTTTCAGAGATATCTGACGACGACCTGTCTGGAACTTCGCTATGCGATTGAGACAATGGAAGAGCGGCAGAAAATAGCAGTGAAAGAGCTGGAAGATCTTCCTCTAAAAGAACGGGAGAGAATGCTTGAACCACTTTTTCAGGCAACAGAAGAAATTTCCGACAACGCAAAAGGAAAATCCTGTCAGGAACTTTCTGGTTATATTCAGCAGTTTATTACAGGATTTCTCATGGATCTGGTAGATTACAGATACCAGCCAGGTTAAAATCTTACAAACAATTTACGAGAAGGAGAACAGTTTTATGAAGAACAAAACAGTGAAATCTTTATCTATTATTCTCTCCGTATGCATGCTTGGAACTTCATCTGCAAGTGCAGCAGAATTTTCCTCTGGTCCGGCATCTGTAGAGGAAGTTCCGGTACAGGAAGAAACAGGCGAAGAGCTTACAGATCAGGACAGCACAGAAGAAAGCGAAGAGGATGCATTTGGCACCGGAGAAGAGAAATTTTCTGATACAGATGAAAGTGAAATGGAAGAGTTTTCCTCAGAAGAGGAAATTCCGGGAGTAGATGAAGAAGTAGTGGCAGGACCGGTGGATAATACTCTGGAAGCCAGAATGAAAGATTCAGCAGTGGAAGCAGACATAGAGGCAGACCCGAATGTAAAAACCACCTGTAATGTGTACACTGGAAACAGTGTAGAAGCACAGGATTACGACATGTATGGCCACCGTATCAGTTCCTATCTGACTACTAGCCCGGATGGTGGCCTGATGCGCGTTCAGGCAGGAGCGATCAGTGACAAGGTTCTGGTAGAGTATTACGATAACTCCTATAACATTCAGCGAACAGTTACTGTTCCACTTGCGCTTCCTCTGTTTGGCGCATTTTACGAAAGTGGCAGCAACTATTATATTCTGACAGGGCAGAACAATGACGATCAGGATAAAAGCAGAGAAGTTTACCGTGTGACCAAATACTCCAAAAACTGGAACGTACAGGGATATTGCAGTCTTACCAGCAACACAGAAGGAATCAATACAGTGCATCCGTTTGAGGATGGATCCGCGCGAATGACAATGAATGGAAACTATCTGTATGTGAGAACCTGTCGTACCATGTATAAAAATGTGGTTGATGGACGGAATCATCAGTCCAATCTTACATTTTCTATTGACACTTCCAATATGACACTGGCAGATCAGTATGGAAGTGCGCTTGGCACAAAGTATGGCTATGTTACCCATTCTTTTAACCAGTTTATCCAGGTTGACAATGGGAAACTTGTAGGACTTGATCAGGGAGACAGTCATCCGAGAGCACTTGTGATGCTGAAATATCCTTCGGATTTAAGCGGAGGTAAATTCGCACCGAAATCACAGGAAAACGGATGTGAAGAAGTCCACTTTATGGATTTTCCGGAAGGCGGAGGAAATTATACAGGTGCTTCAGTGGGAGGATTTGAATATTCAGATTCCGCATATCTGACAGCAGGAAACTATGACAGCAGCGGAATGTATTCTTCACGAAATGTATTTGTAGCTTCTGTATCCAAATCAGGCACACAGCCGACTGTAAAATATTTCACCAATTATTCCGGTGAAGACAGTGCATCCACACCATACCTGATTAAAACTGGCAGCAACCAGTTTATGCTGATGTGGTCAAACCGCGGAACTGTTTACTATACAGTGCTGGACGGAAATGGAAATCAGGTGGGAAGTACCTACAGTATGACTGGAAACCTTTCAGACTGTGCACCTTCTATTATTAATGGAAAACTGATCTGGTATACCTGGCATGATAATGTAAATGTATTTTACGAGATTAACCTGTCCTCTCTTTCTTCAAACCGGGCAGTGAAGATTGTCAATGGTCATCAGCCTGTATACGGAAAAGCAACCGATGGCAGGGTAACAAGAAAGTGCATAAACTGTAATCAGGATCTGGGAAGCGCAATGGTGCCTACAGGAATCGGCAGAGTTTATTTCAAAAATGCAAACTCAAAACGTGTACTGGAATCCGGACAGAAATTTTCTAACGGACAGAGCTATGAAATAGAGTGGGAAACACAGCATAAGAATTGGACCAGCGATCTGGATGCACTGGATGATTGCGTGGTCAGCAGTTCAGATGAAAGTATCTTATCTGTAAGCCAGACAGATGAAAGTCATGCAGTTATCACAACAAAAAAATCAGGTAAAGTAACTCTGACGATCGCTGCAAAATATAATTCGGAAGCAGTTATCAATATTGAACTTTACGTCAATATGCAGGCACTGGACAATAATGAATTTAAAATCACATTTTCTCCTTACAGCGCCACTTATAATGGCAGGGAACAGAAACCGCAGACAATCCTTCAGACTCTTTCAGGAGGCAAATGGCAGGATCTTGAGAAAGGAAAAGATTATACGGTCAACTACGACAGTGATTTCATTAATGCAGGACAGCATACAGCCACTGTAACAGGAATCGGCAGTTATACAGGAACTTTAAAGAGCAATTTTACAATCAATAAAAAGAGTTTAAAAGCTGGATGTACAGTTACACCGAAGGAAGATTCCGTCATCTATAATGGAAAGAAACAGAAACCGGGCTTCATAGTTAAAGACGGTGACAGAACACTGACAGAGGGGAAGGACTATACGGTTACATATAAAAATAACGTGAATGTAGGGACTGCCAAAGCAACGATTAGTGGAATAAATAATTATGAAAGTTATATTGACACCAGCTTCAAAATTGCTTTGGCCCCGACAGAGAAACCAGCGGAGCCGGACAAACCAACGCAGCCAGATAATCCAACGAAACCGGACACATCGGACAAAACAGATATCAGTAAAGCCTATGTGCTTCTTTCTAAATATGGCTATGAATATGATGGAAAATCACACAAACCGACAGTTTCCGGTGTGTATATAAATAACAAGCTGGTCGATTCGAAGAACTATATCGTTACATATTCCAAAGACCTTGTAAATGCAGGAACACCGGAGGTGACGATTACCGGAAAAGGAAGCTTTACAGGAACCTGCAAAGTTACATTTACCATATCGCCTCGCAATTTTTCAAATTGTACAGTCATAGATCCGGAAGGACCTTTTTACTACTATGAGGGAACAGCTTACACACCTAAATATGTAGTGAAAGACGGAGACAAAACTCTGGTAGAAGGAAAAGATTACCAAGTTACCTATAAATATAACGACAAGCCAGGACATTCCTGGAATACGATTCAGGGTATGGGAAACTACCGAAATGATGTGATCCAGAGACAGTTTTACATCATTCCGCCGCTTTTAAGTGAATGCACAGCAAGTCTGGAAAATGATACTGTTATTTACGATGGTCATCCGGCAGAACCAAATATCATCGTAAAATTTGGAGAAAGAACACTGAAACTGAATCAGGATTATACAGTCAGCTATGTAGGAAATGACAGTCCTGGTACAGCAATTGCATATATTTACGGAAAAGGTACTTATAATGGCCGTATTATTCTGAACTTTACGATTAAAAAAGCAGGAGCCAAAACAAAAGATCTCAGTAAAGCGGAAGTTACGATTTCCGGAAATGTAATAGATTATGGAAAAAGGATGGATATGCCGCAGGTAACTGTGAATCTGGATGGAAAAGTTCTGACGAAGTCCGTAGACTTTATTGTAACATACAGAGGCAGTGTGGGCGCAAAAACCGGAACTCTTATTATTACCGGAAGGGGTGATTACACAGGTGTAATTGAACGACCAGTTAATGTTATCAAAAAAAATACGGAACTGAAAGATATCAGCGGTTACACAGTTGGAATCGGAGGAGATAATTTTACTTATACCGGTTCTGAGATTAAACCAAAAGTTCAGGTATCCTCAGAAACAGAAGATCTGACAGAAGGAACTGATTATACAGTTTCATACGAAAATAATATTGAAGTTGGTACTGCAACTGCAATCATAAAAGGAACAGGAAATTATACTGGTACATTGACGATTACATTTAAAATTGTAGCTAAATCCCAGGATGATGCAAATAAAGATAAGATTGCCGTTGGAAAATGCGACTACATTGTTATGGATAATGAAGAAACCTATGATGGTACCGCTCATGAACCGGATGTGATCGTTGCGTGGTTAGAGAACAAACTGACAGAAGGACAGGATTATACGTTAACCTACAGCAATAATGTAAATGCCGGAACTGCAAAAGTGACTATCACTGGTATAGGAAAATATACAGGATCTGTTACCACAAGTTTTGAGATCAAACCAGCTTCTCCTGAAATAACAGCAAAAAGTAAGACGGTAAATATGGGAAGTGGAAAACAGGATATCATGGAACGCATTCTGACAGATGCGAAAATAACCTGTACCTCTACCAGTCCTGCGATTGTGGAAATTTCTGGCAACAGTTTCATTCCAAAGAAACCGGGAAAAGCTACGATCATTATTACCACAACCGGGGAAAAGAACTACTTTTCAATGGAGCCGGTCAAACTGACAGTCACAGTACGTCCGTTAAATACACAGAAACTTACACTGAAATCCAGAGCAAAAGGAAAACTGACTGTTTCCTGGAACATTGCGAAATCCGTCAGCGGATATGAAATCCAGTACAGCAGATCAAAGAACATGAAAAATGCACAGTCGCTGACGATCAAAGGCAAAACCACACAGGTAACTCTGAAAAAACTGAACAGTAAGAAAAATTATTGTGTACGCATCCGTACGTATAAGACAACAAACGGTAAAAGATATTACTCCACATGGAGTAGTGTAAAAACTGTGAAAGTGAAATAACCATAACAAAAATGAAAAACAGTGCAGGAGAATAAAAATTATAAAAAAGAGAAGGAGTGAGGTTATGTTTTGTCCCAAATGCGGAAAAGAAATTAAAGTGAAAAAAGGAAGCTTCTGTCCGAACTGCGGTGCTTCTCTTGAGACAGCCGTAGAAAATATAAAAAAAACAAAGAATGTAAAAATAAAAGCAGAAAATGTAAATAAGCAAAAAATAAAAAACGAAAAAGTCCAGGACAGAAACAGAACAGATAAGAAAGTAAAGAACAAAGAACATCTAAAAAGTAAAGAGCGGAAAAAGAAGGGAAAAGCAAGTTGCATTTTAATAGCAGGTGTGGCATGCGTTGTTGTGATTGTTTCGGCGGTAGCTGTCAAAAACTTTTATCAGGGGAAATCACAGGTGGTTTCAGTGAATGGAACAAAAAGTGCTGACAAAGAATTATTGAAACCACATTTTAACAAAAGTATCTTACCAGACAACTTTACCAAGAAACAGAAAAAAGAACTGAAGAAAATATATGAAAGTGCTTATGAGGATGAGGCTTCTGCGCTGGATGAATATATTATTGCAAGAGCAAAAAGTGTTGATGAAGATGGAATGGAGGATGATGAATTTGATATGGTACTGAATACCACAGAAAATCTTTATCAGATTCTTAATCAGTGGGATCCTAATCTGAAAAATGTTCTTGTAGAAGAGGCAGAATATCGACTGGGAGGCAGTCCATTAAAGAACTATGCCGTTGGAAGAGGGGTTGGAGCTTTACTCGAAGATAATGAACTTGGCCAGGAATTACGAAGCGTGGCTGTGGCAGCCGGGTATACTTTTGTAAAAATGTTGGAAAACTGGGATGCAAGTCTTCATGAGACAACCATGGTAGCAGACAGTATGATCCCATTACAGGTAAATGAAAAATATATTCTGTCCAGAACATATGGAAATATTGGTCAGATGTTCGATAAGATTGAAGCGGAAGAAGGATATACGATTGTAAAAGAGATATTAGATGAACGTCTGCAGGCATTGAAAAACCAAAGTCTGCTGGTGGAAGATCTTACAGAAATGGACTCATACGATACCTGGATCATGGCAGAAAAGTGCAGTGCCAGAACAGAAGCAATTAATCAGAAAAAGACAGAAAGATACCAGAAACTTTATCAGGCAAAAAGTCGTCTGCTGGAAGCAATCGGCATTGAAGATGTAACGGCAGTGCTGGGAAATCCGGATCAGGACGCAGATACGGACGAAGATTGGAATATGGATGAAGAGGAGGGGGATGATACAGACTTAAATGACCAGCTTGGCGATATTACGGAGCAGTATATCTATGCCCTTTCGGATGATAAAGGAAAAGTTTACAATATGTTCGCACTGGCTGCTGTGAATGTGGGAAGTGCATTAAATGAAGAGGGAATGAGTTCACTTACGGTTGGAATGCTGGAAGGCGAATATCATGTGGTTTTGAACAAAGATGGAAGTATTCTCTTTAAAAATCAGAAGCAGACAGATGACCAGGAAAGATGTGTTTATTATGATATAACACCAAGCGGAAATGTTCTGAGAAAAACTTTTTATTCTGATTTCGAGCATGGCGATTATCAGGTTCTTGAGTGGGTGAAACCAGATGGAACCAGTAAGAAACTCCTGGAGGGCGGATATATTACACTGTATAAGAAAGGCGATGACCCCACGATAGAGAAAATCTGGAACCTGGACGAGGAGCAGAGTTATTACAGTGACTATTATGCATATACATGTGGGTATAAAAATGGAGACAGTCAGGAGACAAGCGGAACTATTGACGTAAGCAAAGGAAAATTGATTACGGATGATGAATATCTGGAAATCTTAGATTCTCAGGAGAACACAGACACCAGCGGCGGAATCCGTTTGAATGAGAAATATGTGCTGAAAGATAATGAAGTTGTTGATAATTCAGGAAATACCGTTAAAAAATTGGATAACGGAAGAGGTGTCGAAAATATTCAATATGCCAACGGTGAATATTGGGTTGTGACAAACTCTGGCTGGTATTATGTTCTGGATGATAAATTTTCACAGGTTCTGGCACCTGTCAAAATGCCGGTAAACAGTAACTATTGTATTCTGGAAGAAGGATTATTTATAGAAAATGCTACAAAAGATGACGAGGAGGATATAGAATCGGATTATTCAGGAAGTTGCTCCCTGTATAATGATAAAGGAGAAGTAGCATTAGAAATAAAGGATGTGCATGTCAATGATCTGAATGGTTATATCTGTGGAAATGAACATGTTGGCTGGACGAATCTCCGGACAGGAGAAGAGATGTATCTGTCTCTGACAGATAAAATTACGATTCAGCAGTTGGATATAGCTTCATAAATTAACTAGAGCGTGCTGATTGCGGTATATTTTGCCTGAATTCGGTTGTCGTAGCACGCTACGACGCCTCATCCGAACAAAATCTCCTACAAATCGTGACGCATATCTTGCAGAAAGCCTTTTTCAAACACGCTCTAGTATAGCGAAAATTAAGAAAAAACTCTGGCAGTCTGAAAAAATTTCAGGATGACCAGAGTTTTTTGAAATATCTTCGTTATTGTACCTGCCTAATAGCATTAGGCAGTGTTATATAGCATTCTATATAATAGTAGCATTTAAAGGTTGGATAAGAGTCCAGGCAATTCCAGAAGTTTATCAAACTTATAATCAGGAATAACATCTGAAGCTTTTTCATGGTTAGGATTAAACCAGATTGTGCGGATCCCAGCATTGATCCCACCCTGAATATCCGAGGTCAGACTGTCACCGATGATAACAGCAGTTTCTCTATGAAAATCCGGGATTTTCGAGAAGCAGCAGTTGAAATATTCCACACTTGGCTTATTATATCCAAGTTCCTCCGAGATAAAAATATCCTCGAAATATGTGGAAATCCCGGAGCTTTTGAGTCTGCCTTTCTGCACACTCAAGGTACCGTTCGTAACCAGATACATCCGGTATTTTCCATAAAGTGTTTCAAGTAGCTCTTCTGCACCGTTTATAAAATAGTGTCCGTGTGCAAGCAGCGTTTCATACATCAGAGCTGCTTCCTCAGCCGGAGCATCAGTCCCAAGTTCTGTAAACAGGATTTGAAATCTCCGCAATTTCACCTGTTCTCTGGAAATCTTTCCCTGTTCCAGCAGCTTCCACTGCGCCAGATTCAATTCGCTGTAACGCTTCAAAATTGCATCTTCCGGGACAATATGAAAATGTTTCAGAGTCTTACTGACTGCAATCTTTTCTGCCTGGTTGAAATCAAGCAGTGTATTATCAAGATCAAATAAAAGTGTATCTACCATAAAATTCTGTACCTTTCTTTCTGTGGATAATGGAATATTGTTATCTGCTGTTCGATTCGAATCTTAAAGCGTGTTTGAAAAATCATTCCTGCAATCTGCACGCCCCACTTTGCGGAAAGCCCTTTTCAAATATGCTATAGCAGAAACTTCTGGGTTTATATGAGTATTATTATAAAGAAAAAATCCTTAAAAGTATAGAAGCAAATCCAAAAACAAATTTAATTTAGATATTTATGGTAAAATCACAGAGAAAGTGGTATAATAATTTCATTAAACAGCAGACGGCAAAAGTGTTAACAGCTATTCTATCTATAACGGTAGCGTCAGCTGGCAGACTATTGAGAGGATGGTGCGATTATGAACATTAAAATCGAAGAATTATTAGCAGCATTAAACAAAAAAGAAGAAGAGAAAGAAAAAAATACAGTCCTCTGGGTACTGGCAATCATTGGCGCAGTTGCAGCAGTAGCAGGTATCGCATTTGCTGTATATCACTTCTTTGCACCAGATTATCTGGAAGATTTCGAAGAGGATTTTGATGACGACTTCGATGACTATTTCGAAGACGAAGAAGAATAATTACCGGTTCTGTTATAAACAGACAGCGGAGTTTTATCCGTATGAAAAGCGTAATTATGAAAATGAACGAATAGCTCCGGCCTATACCCGGGGCTATTTTTGCGAAAGCAAATTGAATTAAATCAGGCCGTGAAGAGGATGCTTTGTTTCATCCGCTTATGCTTATTTATATTGAGAATTTTAAGTAAATGATACAGCTTGTATCGAACTTTTGAAAATAGAGAGAAATACAGGAGGATATATGAAAAAAGGTGAAATTTACGAAGGAGTAATTGAAAAAGTAGATTTTCCAAATAAAGGAATCGTAATGGTAAACGACCAGAAGGTCACAGTAAAGAACGGCATGCCGGGACAGAAAGTCCGTTTCATGATCAACAAGAAACGCTCCGGCCGCGCAGAAGGACGGCTTCTGGAAGTTCTGGAGAAATCTCCGCTTGAAACAAGAGAAACAGTCTGCAGCATTTTCCCGGAATGCGGGGGGTGTATGTATCAGACTATGTCCTATGAGAACCAGCTTGCAATGAAAGAGCGCCAGGTCCGTGACCTGTTGGAAGGCGCATTAAACGGTGCAGACTACCAGTGGGAAGGAATCCACGGAAGCCCGATCGAATTCAGATACCGCAACAAAATGGAATTCTCCTTTGGAGATGCATACAAAGATGGTCCGCTCACACTTGGCCTGCATAAGAAAGGCAGCACCTATGACGTACTTACCGCAAATGACTGCAAACTTGTACATGAAGATATGACAAAAATCCTGACCTGCGTCCATGAATTTTTCCTGAAACGAAATGTTTCCTATTATAAAAAGATGCAGCACACAGGCTATCTGCGACACCTGCTTCTCCGCCGTGGCGTAACCACAGGAGAAATCCTGGTACATGTGATCACTACCAGTCAGGAAGAACATGACCTGCAGCCACTGAAAGAAGAACTTCTGGCACTTCCGCTTGAGGGAAAAATCGTCGGAATCATGCACATCATTAACGACTCTCTTTCTGATGTGGTACAGAGCGATGAAACCCGCATTCTTTACGGACAGGATTACTTCTATGAAACTCTTCTGGGACTGCGATTCAAGATCAGCACATTCTCATTCTTCCAGCCTAACTCACTGGCAGCAGAAGTGCTCTATTCCGTAGTCCGCAAATATATCGGAGACACTAAAGATAAAGTAGTCTTTGATCTCTACAGTGGAACCGGAACTATTGCTCAGCTCGCAGCATCCGTAGCAGATGAAGTGATTGGTGTGGAAATTGTAGAAGAAGCAGTGGAAGCAGCCAAACAGAATGCAGTGCTGAACAACTTAACCAACTGCAAATTCATAGCCGGAGACGTCCTCAAAGTCCTCGATGACCTCACCGAGAAACCAGACGTAATCATCCTCGATCCACCAAGAGACGGTATCCATCCAAAGGCTCTGCCGAAGATTCTCTCCTACGGCGTAGACCACATCGTCTACATCTCCTGCAAAGCCACCAGCCTCGCACGCGATCTTCCTGCATTCCTCGCAGCAGGATACGAACTTGAAAAGGCATGCAGCGTAGATCAGTTCTGCGAAACTGTTCATGTGGAGACTGCGGTGTTGCTACAAAGGAAAAATATGTAGAAATCCTTGAATTTACGCACTTTGTGGAGTTTTTCAGTTTCAGAAAAATAGGTGAAAATCACAAAGAAAAGAGCCTTGTGAAGAAAGTAACCGTTGTTGTTGCGTTAGACCTCGGGACGGGGAACACAAAGAATCTTGAATATGAAAATGAATAGAGAGCTATCAGATTATTGATAGATTATAGGGATACTTGTCAAAAGCGGGTGTCCCTATTTTTTATAGGGCATTCCAGAAATGGAGTGTCTTTTTTATACCAAAATATTAAAAATTCAGGAGGAAAACGAAAATGACAAACACAGCGTTAAGAGCAGAGAATAGCAATTCTCGCACAATTACTTTCAAGAGCAGGGAACACGAAAAATTTTATGAGGAATATCTGAAAAAATGCAGATATCAGGATGTCTACCATCGGGCTTTGATTTATTGCCTGGGTATCGACAGAGACACAAGAGATAATGTGAATAAAATCTATAATTTTAAAACTGGATGTGTAAAAACGGAATGCCTGCAGGAAGGGTGGCAGACCAGTGGAAGTTTACGAATTGTCCGTATGGCATTTAACCTGTATTGTAATGGAACACCAAGCGTCGGAGATTACGAAGCAGAAGAAGATCAGTTGAAAGAATGTCAGTGTTATACCGTAGAGGATCTGTTTTGCTGTGGATATGCCCGGTATTTCTGGGAAGCTATTAAAATCCGTTATCCAGAGTATTGCTTTTACAAAGACTGGGAGGATATATATGCTGAAAATTAGATTACAGGGTACTTTGAGGGACATTCAATGGTTTCGACGTATTTTGGAAAATCATAAGGAATTGGATGTCCTGGAAGTATCTGATGCTTATGCAAATAAAGGAACAAGTAAATATTTTCGTGTTTATGTAGAAGTAGAAGAAAAACAGTAAATCGGAGGAAGGTATATGTGTAAAGTAATTGCTATTGCAAATCAGAAGGGCGGAGTAGCCAAAACAACGACAACCATCAATCTGGGAGCCGGACTGACAAAGAATGGGAAAAAAGTAGTGCTGGTAGATGCAGATCCGCAGGGACATCTGACAATGGGAATGGGATTTCCCAAAAATCTCAAAGTGACTTTAAAGAGTATGATGGAAAATATCATCATGGGACTGGAGTTTGATCCAAAGGAAGCAGTCTTGCACCATGAAGAAGGGATGGATCTGATTCCGTCCAATAAATTGCTTGCCGGAATGGATATGTCCTTATTTACTGTTGAGGATAGGGAAAAAGTACTGAAAGAGTATCTGGAACTATTGAAAGATGAATATGATTATATTCTGATTGACTGTATGCCATCATTGGGAATGCTGACAATCAATGCGTTGAGTGCAGCGGACAGCGTTCTGATTCCGGTACAGCCACAATATTATGCGGCGGATGGACTTATGGAATTACTGAAAGTGGTAAAAGGAATCCATCAGAGGTTTAATCCGGAATTGCAGATAGAAGGTATTTTGTTCACAATGGATAATTGCCGTTACAATAATGCAAAGAGAAACAAACAGGCAATTAAAACTACATATGGAAATGACATTAAGATTTTTGAGCAGACGATTCCGAGAACGGAAAGTCTTGCAGAAACAGCATCTGAAGGTGTAAGTATATTTGCTTATGATGGAAAAAGCAAAGGGGCAGACAGTTACAGAGAACTGGTTCAGGAGGTGTTGAAACATGCGTAGACCGAAAAAAGAGATTCAGCTTACCTCTTATGATGAGTTACTGGGATTAGAAGAATCACCGGAAAAGAGTATGAACCAGGTTGTGGAAATAGAACTGGAAAAGCTCTATCCTTTCAAAAATCATCCATTTCATGTAAGCGATGATGAAAAAATGGCTGAGACAGTAGAGAGTATTAAAAACTACGGTGTTTTAAATCCTGCTCTGGTAAGACCCCGATCAGAAGGTGGATATGAACTGATTTCAGGTCACAGGAGAAAAAGAGGCTGTGAACTGTGTGGCAAAACAACTATGCCGGTCCTTGTCCGAAACTATACAGATGATGAAGCTGTCATAATTATGGTCGATTCCAACATTCAGCGTGAAAATATTCTGCCAAGTGAAAAGGCCCATGCCTATAAGATGAAATATGATGCTATGAAGCACCAGGGAAGTAAAGGTGAAAAATATACGGCAGATATGGTTGGTGAAACAGCCGGGGACAGTGGAAGAACTGTGCAGAGATATATCCGTCTGGCTTCATTATCAGATGGATTATTGGAATATGTGGACGATAATAAAATCCCTATGATAGTGGGAGAAAAATTGTCTTATCTGAAACCACAGGAACAGGAATGGCTTCTGGAAGGAATTGTCAACAGTAATATCTTTCCGACAAAACAACAGGCAGAACAATTAAAGGAATGCAGTGCAAATGGAAAATTAAATCAGGGTTATATCTATGCCGTTTTATTGAAAAAAGAAAACAGTAAAATCAATGTAACCATTCCGGCAAAAAGAATCGGCAATTATTTTCCAGAGACATATTCTAAAGAACAGATAGAAGAAGTTATTTTTATGCTTTTGGATAAATGGAAACAAAACAGAGAAGGAGTAGCAGATGCAGAAGATACAGTTTGATTATTTTACGGGAATGGAAGCGGAACAATATAGCTTTTATCGTGTCCCGAAAGTGCTGTTTACAGAACCATGCTTTAAAGCTCTTTCTTGTGAAGCAAAGGTATTATACGGTCTGATGCTGGACCGTATGAGCCTGAGCATTAAGAACCGATGGCTGGATTCAGAGGACAGAGTATATATTATTTTCACGGTGGAAGAAATTGCAGAGCTGATGAACTGTGGAACCCAAAAGGCAGTGAAGCTGGTAAAAGAGTTGGACAGTAATAATGGGATTGGACTGATTGAAAAGAAACGTCTGGGTCTGGGAAAGCCTAATGTTATTTATGTGAAAAATTTTATGCTCAGAGAAGTGCCAGACCAAAAGCCGATGGATAGCTGTGCAGATTTGCAATCAGAGCAGAAAAATTATAGAAAATGTGCAGATCTGCAATCTGAGCAGGGAAACCATGAAGAATGTGCAAATCTGCAATCAGAAGCTGAGAATAGGGAAAAAACAGGCACTTTTCTGAATTGTGAAAATCATCATTCAGGAGTAGTGAAATCCACAATTCAGGATTGTGTGGAATCACAATTACAGAATGGTGAAAATCACAATTCAGGAATGATGAAAACCACAAATCAAGAATTTCCAGAATCACAATTCCAAAATTGTGAAAATCATCATTCAAGAATAGTGGAAATCACAAAACCAGAATATCCGAAATCACAATCTAATAATACTGATATTAACAAGACTGATATTAGTGAAACTGAGATAAATCAATCCTATCCAATCATATCAGGCAATCTGAAAAAGAAAAGAGATGTGATGGAGGAGATGCGGGCATATCGTGAAGTGATTCATGAAAACATAGATTATCAATATCATGCCAAAGAAGATGTGGATGAACTGGTAGAACTGATGATTGAAGTTATGATGATGCCGGAGGACAGTATGATTCGGATCGCAGGGACAGAAAAGCCAGTTGCTTTGGTGAAAAGCAGGTTTATGAAGCTGAATTATTCACATATCGAATATGTGCTGTTTTGTCTGAATCGAAATACGACCAAGGTTGGAAACATTAAAGCATATCTTTTGACTGCCCTGTATAATGCCCCGGCAACGATAAACAGCTATTATCAGGCAGAGGTTAATCACGATATGTATGGAGGATAAAGGAACATGAGAAATATGATAAAAAAAGTTATTGTTCCAGCACTGGTGATTGTTGTATTGTTTGCAGTGCTGAGACCGCTTTGTATCCAGGATGGGAAGTGCAATTATTTATTGCTGTTGCTACTGATGGGGATACCATTCGGAATTGGAAAAATGTGTGTCTGGATGGTTCCAAGAGGGTTTGACCTTGGAGGAACACTGGCAGTATGGATAATGAATTTTCTGATCGGAGGATTGATAGGAAGTGTCGTTCTTCTGGCAATGGTTGGACAGGCAATCATTTATCTTAGTGTTTTCTTGCTCACAGTTATTACAGGAATACATAAAATACCGAGAATAAAATGAAATAGATCTTTTGAAAAGCAGCTAAGACAAAATTAGCTGCTTTTTTTCTGGAAACTTTGCGACACAATGTCGTAAAGCTGGGATAAATTGCAGGAAAGGAGACACCGTATTGAGCAATCGTGCAATTTCCACAGAACTTATTGAATTGGGAGAACGGATCAGAAAACGCAGGCAGGAAATGAAGTTGTCACAGGAATCTTTTGCGGAAAAAGCAGGTATCAGTGTCAATACGGTCAGCAGGATAGAAGGAGGGCAAACGGCAATGTCTGTTGAGATTTTCAGGAAGATGATTGAGATCCTGGAAACAGATGCCAATATCCTGATGGGAAAAGAGAGGGACGATGCAGAAAAAAGAAAGCAGTTTGAGGAAGTATTTTATCGTATTCAGAAGATGGAATGGAAAGAGCAGAAAATTATCATGCAGACAATAGATTCACTGATAGAAAGTTTTAATGAGTACAGGTGAAATTTCACCATATATGGGGTGTAAAACAAAAAAACTCCCCATATATGCTAAGGATAATAGTTTTTTGTGCTGTTAAAATAGCAAACAGAGAGAAAGAGACAGAAACAAGGAAGGGAGACAGGATTGATGACCAGACAAGAAAATTTAATCTATCGGAAGCAGTGTCCCTATGATGCAATGGGAGACTATTCTGTTTTGATGGAAAATGAAAAGAACATAAAAACAGAAAGAAATGCAAAGAAGTCTGACCGGGACATCAGACGGAAAATAAAATAGAGGCTGCTGTAAATTAGCAGAAAGGGCAGTAAGGAAGTTTCAGGCTCTCGTTAAAAAAAACGGGTGTGCCGGAAGCTGTTTTTTACTGCCCTTTTGCCAGTAGATCAGTAATAATCCTATCCTTTCTGCTGATGGGCACCTGTTGCCAGCAGGCAGAAGGGTGGTAATTATGCTGACATTGCAGGAATTGAAACAGGTTGTAGGTAACAGGGAAGAAAGAAGAAAGGTTCCATCCGCCAGGTATTTAAGAGAAAACGATGTGGCAGTTGTAAAGCAGAGACTGATAGATGGTGCGGAAATTATTGCGTATCAGACAGGATATGTTTTCTATTGTGCAGGTGATTATGGAACGGTTTTTCCTTTATTTACCTGTCGAGATTATGTATATGAAGCAGGAAGAAAAATAACAGTTGTTAAGGAAGATTTTTTTGATAATCAGCCCTGGTATGTGCGGTTGATATTAGAAGGTGAAGATCGGCTGTGCAGGAACAGGGAGGTACGAGAACATAATAATTGCATTTCATATAGCCATATTTCAGAAGGCTGGTGCGAATTGGTGGACAAAAGGCAGAATGTACTTGAAAAACTGATTATAGAAGAAGCTATTGGAGAATTCATGGATCTGCTGACTGACCGGCAGAGACAGGTGATCCATCAAATTTATTTTCAGCAGCGGACACAAAGAGAAGTGTCACGGGTGTTTGGAATTACAGAACCAGCAGTATCAAAATGTATTTCACAGGCAAAGCAGAAAATGAGAAGAAATGCAGGCAGACTGATCGGAGTGCTTCAGAAGGGAGAATAAAAGATGCGTGGTAAAAAACCAAAGGAAAGACAACGGTATGTGCTGCGTGTAAATGAAAGGCAGTGTAACAAAAGATTATTCTGCGTATAAGATCAGTACCGGATCTGGTTCACAGGACCTGGCACTGGTATTTGGTGAAGGTGTTGATGATGAAAAATATGTGGACTTCAAAGTAACATGGGTACAGTACGCAAGTGTTAAGGTGATTAAAAAAGATGCAAAAGCAGACGCAAAGCTGGCAGGTGCCGTGTTTGGTTTATACAGTGATGCAAACTGTACAAATTTAATCACAAAGTTACCGGCAACTGATGCGAATGGGGAAGCGTCCGTACAGATCATTAAGACACAGAATACCGTATATCTGAAAGAGATTACAGCTCCGACAGGATACCGTATCAATGCAACTGCCTACAACGTAAAACTGGAAGTCAGCAAAACAGCAACTGTGACTGTTCCGGATGAAGAACAGATGGGCCAGCTGACTGTTTATAAAGAAGGTCAGGTTCTGACAGGTGCAGATGTCACCGAGAATGGAACAACATTTAAGTATGAGAAACGCAGACAGAAAGGTGCGATTTATGATGTGTATGCCGGGGCAGATATTAAAACTGCTTATGGTGCCAAGGTTTACAGCAAGGGTGATCTGGTCAAAGAGAATCTGACAACAGACTCGAATGGGGCAGTCATTCTGAAAAACCTGCATCTTGGTACATATATCGTCAAAGAAAAACAGGCTCCGACCGGATTTTATAATGCCGGGGAAGAAAAGTCTGTCACTCTTTCTTATGCAGGACAGAATGTAGATGTTGTTTTTTCTGAGACAACCTTTACGAATGACAGACAGAAAGCAGAAGTGATTGTGACAAAGCAGGATAAGGATACAGAAAATCCTCTGGATGGAGGAATTTTTGGACTTTATGCAGCCAGTGACATTAAAAATGCAGATGGAACGGTTGTTGTAAAGAAAGGCACTCTGATTGAGAAAGTGACAACTGGAAATGATGGAATGGCGAAGTTTACCGCAGACCTGCCGCTGGGATTTTCCTATGATGTAAAGGAAGTACAGGCTCCGGAAGGCTATCTGAGAAATGCGGATGATGTCTATACGTTTACTTTTTCTTATACAAACGATAAGGAAGCGAAACTGACATTTAAGCATACCTTCAGAAACGAGCGTGTGATAGCAAAGATTTCCTTACAGAAGCAGGACAAAGAAACAAAGAAGGCTGTTCCACAGGGAGATGCTACTTTAGAAAAGGCAGTCTATGGACTGTATGCCCGTGAGGATATTGTCCATCCGGATGGAGCAACTGGTGTGATCTACAAAGCAGGCGAGCAGGTTGCCACTCTCACAACAGATAAGAATGGACAGGCTTCCGTAGATGGATTATACCTTGGTAATTACTATGTAAAAGAGATTACTCCGCCAACGGGTTACCTGGCAGATGAAGAAGAACATGATCTGGTCTGCAACTACGAGGGTGATCTTGTAGCGGAAGTGAAGCGTGACTGTCTGTCTCTGGAACAGGTGATGAAGCAGCCATTTGAGATTATCAAGGCAGCGAACAACGGAAAGACAGATGCCGATTTACTGAAAGGTGCAGGATTTACCGCTTATCTGGTATCATCCCTAACAGTAAAAGAAGATGGCAGCTATGACTTTGATTCTGTCAAGCCGGTAGTGATCGGGGAAAATGGTGCAACAGAGATCTTTACAGATGAGAAAGGGTATGCCCGCAGTATTGCACTTCCTTATGGAACTTACATCGTCCGTGAAACAACCACGCCACATAATTACACTCCGGTCAATGATTTCATCGTGCAGATTACGGAAAATCATCCGACTACACCGCAGGTATGGAGAGTGCTGCTTGACAAAGAGTTTGAAGCAAAGCTGAAGATCATCAAACAGGACGATGAGACAAAGAAAGCAGTGCTTCAGAAGAATACAGAGTTTAAGATTTTTAACCTGGATACAGAAAAGTATGTGGAACAGGTAACAACCTATCCGACGACGGTAAAACACAAATCTTATTTTACAGATGAGCAGGGATACTTAATCCTTCCACAGAATCTGAAAATTGGACATTACCGTATTGAGGAAGTGAACGCACCTTATGGATATACGCTCAATGAGAATTACTATGAGGTGAATGTAGATTCCAATACAGCATATCAGATGGACGGAACTTCCGGCGATGTGATCATCGAGATTGCATACGAGAATCATCCGGTTAAGGGAGAACTGAACATCGTAAAACAGGGTGAGGTCTTAAATGGTTATAAAGATGACTTTACTTATCAGAAAGAAACTCTGGAGGGAGCAGTCTTTGAGGTATATGCTGCCGAAGATATTTATACAGCAGATTTCCAGAAAGATGATAATGGAAACCGTATCCTGGAGTATGCTTCTGGGGAACTGGTAGGAACTGTTACCACGGATAAGGATGGAAAGGCACAGATCGCTGACCTTCCACTTGGAACCTATAAGATTGTTGAAAAGACAGCACCAGAGGGCTTTGTGTTAAATGAAGAAGCACAGACAGTAACATTTGAATACAAAGACCAGAAAACACCAGTTATTGAGCAGACAGCAACCTTTGAGAATGACCGCCAGAAAGTGGAAGTGTCCGTAGTCAAACAGGATGCAGAGACAAAAACGGTTGTGGCGGGTGCAGAGTTTGGTATCTATGCAAAAGAAGATATTCTGGCACATGAAGAAGTGATTGTGAAGGCAGATACCTTACTTGGAAAAGCAGTCAGTGGGGAAGATGGAAAGGCAGTATTTGACGTTGACCTTCCATTTAGTACTTACTATATCAAAGAACTTGCAGCTCCGGCAGGATATGTCTCTTCTTTTGAGACTTTGGAAGTGACTGCCAAATATCAGGGACAGGATGTGAAAATGGTAGAGCTGGAATCTGTATTTAAGAACCAGCCGACAAAAGTAACCTTTACGAAGTCCGATATTACGACAGGCGTGGAACTTTCCGGGGCAACGCTTACGGTGCTTGATAAGGATGGAAATGTGGTAGATACATGGAAGTCTGTAAAGGGTGAGGAACACTTGATTGAAAGACTCACAGCCGGGGAGACATACACTCTTCGTGAAGAAATGGCTCCTTATGGCTATCTGATGGCGGAAGAAGTTTCCTTTACTGTGGACGATACTGCTGAAATCCAGAAGGTAGAGATGAAAGATGCAGTGCCAACCGGAACACTTATCATCAATAAAAAAGGTGAGTTCCTGGAGAAAATATCTGCACTGGATTCCATTGGCGGATGGATGAAGCATCTGTTTGAATATCTTTCCGGTTCCCTGAAAGACGTTACTTTTGAGGTTTATGCCTTAGAAGATATAAAAGCGGCGGATGGTGAGAGTGAAGATTATTACAAAAAGGATGCACTGGTAGCAACAATCACGACGGATGAAACAGGAGTGGCGAAACTGACAGACCTTCCTCTTGGCAAATACTGTGTCAAAGAGAAAGAGACAGCAAATGGATATGTCCTGGATGGAGAAGCTCGTGAAGTGGATCTGACTTACCGTGACCAGAATACCGCAGTTGTTACTTATTCTGCTGACTGGCAGAACAAACGCCAGAGAGCAGAAGTAAACGTGTTAAAGAAAGAAAAAGATTCCGACCGTGTACTGGAAGGGGCTGTATTTGCCCTGTGCAATAAAGAAAATATTGTCAATGCAAAGGGCGATGTGATCTTGAAAGCGGATACGGTTATTGAGGAGCAGGCTACGGATAAGGAAGGAAAACTGACCTTTACGGCAGATCTGCCACTTGGCTATACCTACTATGTGAAAGAAACTTCTCCGGCACCGGGATTTGCGACAACAGACCAGGTACAGGAATTTACTTTTGAATATGGTGGGGCAGATAAGGAAACACTGTCTTATGTGTTTACTTTTGAAGATGAGCCGACAACCGTAGAGTTTACCAAAACATCCCTGACAGACGGAAAGGAGATTGAGGGAGCAAAACTGAAAGTTACAGATGAGAGTGGAAACACTGTGGATGAATGGACTTCTGGTAAAGAACCACATATCATCAAAGAACTGACCGCTGGCAAGAAGTACACCATGACAGAAACACTTCCTGCGGACGGTTATGTGACAGCAGAGAGCATCACTTTTACGGTGGAAGATACCGGTGAAGTACAGAAGGTGGAAATGAAGGATGATGTGACAAAAGTGCAGATTTCCAAGACCGATATTTCCGGTAAGGAGCTGCCAGGAGCGAAACTGACGATCCTTGATAAAGATGGAAAGACCGTAGAAAGCTGGACATCTGAGAAAAAACCACACTATATTGAGATGCTTCCAATCGGGGAATATATCCTCCGTGAAGAAACTGCACCGGATGGTTATCTGGTTGCAGAAGATGTGAAGTTTACGGTCAAAGATACTGGAGAAATCCAGAAGGTTGTGATGAAGGATGAGGCGAAACCAGAGGAAACTCCAACAGAGACACCGACGGAAACACCAGAAACCACACCAACACCGGAGACAAAAACCACAGAAGAAACAAAGAAATCGACTTCACCAAAGACAGGAGATAATACACCGATTCTGTTCTGGATTCTGCTTGCAGGGGCTGGAATGGCTGGTCTTGGTGGAACAGTGATTCTTCGCAAAAAGAAGAAATAAGAGATTATAAGATTTCTTAGTAATGGATGAGGGCATTTATGGACACAGGATTCATAGATGCCCTTTTATAAAATTTCAAAAGAATTAGGGAGAAAAGAAGATGACAAAAACAGTATTGATCGTTGCTGCAGCTGCAGTATTTCTGGTATATGGATTTGTCCTTTGGTGCTGTATCAAAGTGGGGGCAGAATCAGAAAAAGAATATATGAAACTGGCAGAAAAGAGAGGAAAGGAGCAGCAATGTGATAAATGAGGATAAGACAGCAGTGAAAGAAGAAAGGGCGTGGTGTGATTGCAGGATGAAGTGAATGAGAAAAGTAAAACGAGACCCTTAGGGATTCCGTGTATATGGGATAGACTTGTTCAACAATGTATCAAACAGGTATTGGAACCTGTTTGTGAGGCTAAGTTCAGCAAAAACAGCTATGGATTCAGACCGAACCACTCGGTTGAGAACGCTATAGCAAGAAGTTATCAGCTACTTCAACATGCCAATCTTCACTATGTCATTGAATTCGATATAAAAGGGTTCTTTGATAACGCGAATCATGCCAAGCTGATACGACAGATATGGGCTATGGGTATTCATGACAAGCAACTGATATTTGTCATAAGACGAATTCTCAAAGCACCAATCAAACTGGAAGATGGGACTTTTATCACACCCGACAAAGGAACCCCACAGGGAGGTATTATATCGCCACTCCTGGCTAATATCGTGCTTAACGAATTAGACCACTGGGTAGAAAGTCAATGGCAATGGTGTCCGATTTGCAAACGGAATGCTAGACCTGAAAACGGCTTTCGACAGGCTAAGAAATCTAACCTGAAGGAAATGTTCATTGTTCGCTATGCAGATGATTTTCGAATCTTTTGTAGGACAAAGGACTCCGCTGAACGCACCAAATGTGCAGTCACTCTGTGGCTGAAAGAAAGGCTCAAACTGGAAATTTCTGAAAAGAAAACGAGGATTGTCAATGTAAGAAATCATTACTCTGATTTTCTCGGATTCAAAATGAAAGTTCACAGAAAAGGCAACAAACTCGTGGTTATATCTCATATCGCAGATAAAAATCTCGAGCACAAAAGGGAGAAGCTTAAAGAACAGGCAAAGAGAATCGTTCACCCTCGCAAAATATATGGCGAACAGGGGGAAATCAGACTCTATAACAGTATGGTTACTGGCATGCAGAATTATTACTGTATCGCCACACATGTTAATCATGATTGTGCTTCCCTAAACCGCACAGTCATGACCTTGCTGACAAACAGGCTTAGCACTCGCACAGGCAACCGCCTTGTGAAAACAGGGCGAGAGCTTACGGAGTTTGAAAAAGCCCGTTTTGGTAAATCCAAAATGATGCGATATGTCGCTGGTACGAATGAGCCCGTGTATCCAATAGGATACACACAGCACAAAAACCCGCTTTTCCGTAAGAAGAGCTGGAATTATTACACTCCCGAAGGACGAGAAGGTATTCACAACTGTCTGAGAATCAACATCCCTATGATGTTGGCTCTCATGCGTCAACCAGCCTATTCCAATAGTGCGGAATACGCAGACAATCGAATATCTCTCTTCTCAGCCCAATGGGGAAAATGTGCTATAACAGGTGTCGAATTCTCCTCTGTTGGGGAAATTCATTGCCATCATAAGTTACCCCGACATTTAGGCGGTACGGATGCCTATGAGAATCTTATTCTCATAAAGAATTCCGTACATAAACTCATTCATGCTTCAAAAGCGGAAACTATTTACAAATATATGGATTTACTACAGCTAGATAGCAAACAGCTTATAAAGGTTAACCACCTTCGTGAGTTGGCTTCCATGCAACCTATTTAATCTTATTTCAACTACTACAGTTTTTATTCTATTCAAAGGTTGATTGTTTAGACAATGAAAAATACTAACCGATGGAACGCCGTGTGCGGTGAAAGTCGCATGCACGGTGTGGAGTGGGGGAAAAGCCCGAGATGATATCAGAGGCTTACCTATCACTATAAAACTCGGACTTTATCCTGATGCTCAACCAGGCATCTGGTGACAGACAGATCCTTGCAAAACAGCTCAACATTTCCCCTCACCAGCTTTCTTATGTAACGAACAGCGGGGAAGGTGAGGGACTGGTCTTTTATGGCAGCACCATTATCCCGTTCAAGGATAAGTTTGATAATTCCCTGATGCTGTATGCCCTGATGACTTCTAAGCCGGATGAGGTGGAAAAGCGTAAGAAACTTGGTATCGGAGAACGGGACGATTAAAGAAATAAACGAAACAAAATAAAACAGAGTAGAGGATGAGCCGGAGGAATACTTCCGGCAATTTTTCTGCCTGGAAATCATGGAGGATTACAAGATGGAAGATTACAGAAACATGGAGAGATGCAGCGGCGAACCTTGCTGCATATTTGCAGAAAGAATCTGTGTAGACAATGAAAAGGAGATTTTGAAAATGGAAAAGGACACAAAGGAAAAAGTGACGGCTGATGAAATGATGGATGACCTTATCTATCTGAACAGTCACCGGGAGAATACACGGAGTTTGTAAAGCGTGAGTATGGAAAAGGCGGCAAAGGTTTTCAGATGGATGGAAGGGAGTATTCCGTCTGGTTTGATGAAACTGGGATGCAGATCGCAGTCGGGCATACGGTGGCAGACCAGATTTTGGATAAAGCCTTTTTATCCTGGAAAGATGTCAGCAGACGTATCCATCAACTTTTAAATCAGGGAGAATATGCCCCGCAGTCTGTATTGGATGTGGCAAGGGACAACGCATTGAAGGAACACGCACAGGCACTTGCTTATATGAAAGGGGATATGGCAGAAGGTGTGGCAGAGATTGTCTTTGATGAAGCAGATCTGCCGCATCTTCGTAGTATTTATCCGGAAATCACGGATTATCTTACTGAAAAACTGCAAGATCCAGGGTGGCTTTCGGATTTGAATGAAAGACTGGAAGCACTGGCAGAAGCCTATGAGACGGACAACTCTCTTATGCGTTTCCATCATTATAATCCGGTCAATATCTCCAGACAGTTCCAGAAGTTTGCAGATGAAGTGATCCCATACCAGGCAAGAGAGGGATTTGCATGGAAAGAACAGCAGATGTTCATTACACAAGACGAGATCGACGCATTTCTTGTCAGAGGTGGGGCGTATTCCGAAGGCAGACTCAGGACATATTCCTTTTATTTGCTGCATGAGGATGAAAGAGCGAGGACAGGTTTTATCAAGGAACAGTATGGGATCGGTGGAAGCAGTCATGCACTGTCTGGTGCGGATGATTCACACGCAAATTATGATGGAAAAGGATTGTTTCTTGCAAGAGGTGCTTATGGAAATCCATATACGTCAGTTTTATTATCTTGGAATAAAGTTGCAAATAGAGTAGCTTATCTGATAAAGAATGACCAGTTCCTGCAGGCAGAAGATTATGCTCGTATGCCGGAATATGAACGGGAACAGATGGCGAACAAGGTACTACGCTTTTATGACCGTCTTCCGGAAGAGATAGACAGACCATTTACGGATGATTTCTTCTGGGAAAAACCAGGAAAAGAAATGGTGGCAGTTTTAGAGAACCCAGAGCAGACAGAAGAACTGTTGCAGAAGATGGATGCAGCATTGGCAGTTCTGCCATTAGATTTTGAGGCATATGGGACAAACTACCAACAGAAAACAGAACTTCTTTCAGAACTTCACCGGTATGCAGAAGGAACCTATACGATTTTCCCGACACCGGAAGCAGAACCGTCTTTTGCGGAACCATCCGGGTACCAGATGACCATGTTTGATTTCTTGGATACGAAGGCAGTGACAGAACCGACCGTAGTAGATATGTCAGATGTGGAGGAAATAGAAGAGGAAGAGGTTACTGCCAAAGAAGATATTCCGGAAAATCAGGAACAGGAAATAACAGAAACTTCTGAGGGACAGGAACAAAAGGAATCAGAAGAAGAGATAACGGTTAAAACAGCAGAAGAACTGGCGGAGTCCTGGGATGAAGGTGTTTTTGAGTATCAGGGGTATCATTTTGAAGCAGTAGGGGTATTGCCGGAAGGAATAGAAGGAAAAGATCTGGTTGCACAGACCCGTTCCAATACAGAACTGCATTTATCGACCTACCATACAGAAGATTTCCCAAAGTATTCTTATGATGATTTTTATGCAGTCAGCAATGCACCAACTGCCGATGTGTTTCGGTGTTTGGAAACCGGACGCAATTATATTCCCGGAGAAAATGAACTGTTTGGATATGAGGGAGAATTTCAACCATATTTAAAACCGGAAGTAGAAGAGATTGTAACAGAACCGCATAACTTTCGGATTCAGGATAATGACCTTGGAGCAGGTGGTCCGAAAGCAAAGTATAAAGCAAATATGGAAGCCATCCATTTATTGCAGACTCTGGAGCAGGAAGAACGTCTGGCAACACCCGAAGAACAGGAAATTTTATCCCGTTATGTTGGCTGGGGTGGCATCCCGCAGGCATTTGAAGAGAATAACAGTAGTTGGACAAATGAGTATCTGGAGTTAAAGAATACCTTATCACCGGAAGAATACAGTGCAGCAAGAGCATCGACCTTAAATGCTTTTTATACATCACCGACCGTGATCCGAAGCATGTATGAAGCACTGGAAAATATGGGACTGAAACAGGGAAATATTCTGGAACCGTCCTGTGGTGTTGGTAACTTTATGGGACTGATCCCGGAGAGTATGAACAAGGCAAAGATGTATGGTGTGGAGCTTGACCCGGTTTCCGGCAGGATTGCAAGGCAGCTTTACCAGAAAAATAAGATTGCCATACAGGGATTTGAGGAAACAGATTACCCGGACAGCTTTTTTGACTGCGTGATAGGGAATGTACCATTTGGAGCATATCAGATCAGTGACCGCAGATATGACCGCCACCATTTTCTGATCCATGATTATTTTATTGCAAAATCCCTTGATCTGATCCGTCCGGGCGGTGTAGTGGCTGTGGTAACTTCCAGTGGAACGATGGATAAACAAAATCCGGCAGTCAGACAGTACCTTGCAAACCGGGCAGAGTTATTAGGGGCAATCCGCCTTCCCAATAATGCGTTCCAGAGAAATGCCAATACAGGTGTTGTTTCCGATATTTTATTTTTCCAGAAAAGAGACAGGGCTTCCATTGAGGAACCGGACTGGATACATCTGAAGGAAACTGCCGAAGGATATTCGGTCAATGCGTATTTTGCAGATCATCCGGAAATGGTGCTTGGGGAGTTTACAACGGAGAGTACCCAGTATGGAAAGCAGGAAGTAACCGTAAGACCAAAAGAGGGAATCACCTTAGAGGAGCAGTTAAAGGAAGCAGTAAAGCATATACATGGTACCATTACGGAACTGGAACTTTCCGACACCGAACTGGAAGAAGATGTGGTGTCCATTCCAGCAGACCCAGAAGTAAAGAATTTCAGCTTTACAGTGGTCAACGAGGAAGTGTATTACCGGGAAAACTCTGTGATGAACCGGATGGAACTTCCGGCGGCAACGACCGAGCGTGTAAAAGGTATGGTAAAGATCCGTGATGCAACGAATGCCCTTATCCAGTGTCAGATGACCGAGGGAAGTGATGAGCAGATCACACAGCTTCAGGGGAAACTCAATGAAGAATACGATACGTTTACCGCAAAATATGGTCTGCTCAGCAGTAATGCCAATAAAAGGGCATTTAGCCAGGACAGCAGCTATTGTCTTTTAACATCCCTGGAATTTCTGGATGATAAAGGAGAACTGAAACGGAAAGCGGATATTTTTACCAAAAGGACAATCCGCAGGGCAGAAACGGTAACTTCTGTAGATACTGCCAGTGAAGCATTTGCGGTTTCTATTGGTGAGAGGGCAGGCGTTGACCTTTCCTATATGGCACAGCTTTCCGGGAAAACAGAAAAGGAGCTTACCGAAGAACTGGCAGGGATAATCTTTAAGAACCCGATCAGTGAAAAATGGGAGCCGTCGGATGAATATCTTTCTGGAAATGTGAGGGAGAAACTGCAGATCGCAAAACAGTTTGCAGAAGATCACCCGGAATATCAGGTGAATGTGCAGTATTTGGAGCAGGTACAGCCAAAAGATCTGGATGCATCAGAGATTGAAGCAAGACTTGGGGCAACCTGGATCTCCGAGGATTACATTACACGGTTCATGGCAGAAACATTCCATACACCAAGATATTATGTAGGGAGCAAGGTCAAAGTCCAGTATGCCGAAGTGACCGGACAGTGGAATGTTATGGGAAAAAATGTGGACAGCTACGGAAATGCCCTTGTTACTTCCACATATGGAACACAGAGAGCCAATGCCTACCGCCTTTTGGAAGATGCCTTAAACCTTAGAGATACCAAGATTTATGACACGGTACAGGATGCCGATGGGGAACACCGGGAATTAAATCGGAAGGAAACGATGCTGGCACAGCAGAAGCAGGAGCTGATCAAAGAGGAATTTAAGGAGTGGATATTTAAAGACCTGCACCGACGGGAAGATCTCTGTAAAATTTATAATGAACGATTTAACAGCATCCGTCCACGGGAATATGATGGAAGCCATATTCAGTTTGTCGGCATGAACCCGGAGATCACCTTGATGCCGCATCAGAAAAACGCAGTGGCTCATGTGCTGTATGGAAATAATACGTTACTGGCTCATTGCGTAGGAGCAGGAAAGACGTTCCAGATGATCGCAGCCGGTATGGAATCAAAACGGCTGGGACTCTCACAAAAGAATCTTTATGTTGTGCCAAACCATCTGACCGAGCAGTGGGGCAGTGATTTCCTACGTCTCTATCCGGGAGCAAATATCCTGGTGGCAACGAAGAAAGACTTTGAGCCGGCAAACCGAAAACGGTTCTGTTCCCGTATTGCGACAGGGGATTATGATGCCGTGATCATCGGCCATACGCAGTTTGAGAAAATCCCTCTTTCAAGAGAACGGCAGATTGCCATGCTGGAAGATCAGATCGCAGATATTACGTTTTCCATTGAAGAAGCGGCACATCAGGCAGGGCAGAATTATACCATCAAGCAGTTGGAAAAAACAAAGAAGAGTCTGCAGGCGAGGATGAAGAAACTCAATGACCAGACCAGAAAGGATGATGTGGTAACTTTTGAGCAGTTGGGTGTAGACCGGCTGTTTGTGGATGAGAGCCATAGTTTTAAGAACCTTTTTTTGTATACAAAAATGCGGAATGTGGCGGGTATCTCACAGACGGATGCACAGAAAAGTTCGGATATGTTTATGAAATGCCGGTATATGGATGAACTGACAGGCGGCAGAGGAATCACCTTTGCTACAGGTACTCCTGTATCAAATAGTATGACCGAGCTTTACACTATCATGCGTTATCTCCAGTATGACACACTCATGCGTATGGGTATGGGACACTTTGATTCCTGGGCGGCAACATTTGGGGAGACAGTAACCGCAATCGAATTATCACCGGAAGGAACGGGCTATCGTGCGAAAACACGGTTTGCCCGTTTTTTTAATCTTCCAGAGCTGATCTCCATTTTTAAGGAAGCTGCGGATATTCAGACATCGGATATGCTGAATCTTCCTGTACCGGAAGCAGAGTTTATCAATGAAGTCTTAAAACCAAGTGAAGAACAGCAGGAAATGGTCAGTGCCTTTTCGGAACGTGCGGAAGAAGTAAGAGCCGGTCTTGTGAATCCAACGGTGGACAACATGCTCAAGATTACCAATGACGGAAGAAAATGTGCATTGGATCAGAGGCTATTAAATGAACTCCTTCCGGATGCAGAAAAAAGCAAGGTCAATACCTGTGTGGAAAATGCTTTTCAGGTATGGGACGAGGGAAAAGCAGATCGGACAACACAGCTGATCTTCTGTGACTGTGTAGCGATACGTTGCTACAAATAAACTATGAATGGGGCTAATGCCCTGTGAGGAGGTAAAAGTAGCGGGGAAACAGAGTTTTCCCTAACTGATATTCTGACGAGTGGAATGACGGGGTAACGCCCTGAAACGCTCACCTAATACTACGTTGGAGGCAATGGAGTGCAATATCCAAAGCTGACACAGCACGTTGAAGTCGGCTGAGAACCGCCCAAACAAGCTATATGCTGATGTGGAAAGCTGTCCAGAGGTGGATGGTGCGGTCTATAGGTCGGGGGTCTATAAAATTCTCATGGCGAGGATGTGGCTGACTACCACTGACAAAAACCCGAATGTAAAGGTCAAGAAGAAAGAGCGGCAGAAATGCCGCTGCCACGAAAGTGGTGTGCGTGGGGTTGAGTAAGGCGGTCGCAATGAAAAACCTTACGGTGTTACAGGCACCGTCAAGCGCACTGGCAAAAAGGGCAGCCTAAAAGAATTATGTACAGATAGGAATATCGGAACGTAGAAAGTCCCAGATGTGGAGCGATTGCACGCTGCGAAGCATAAGGGGGAAAACCATGTCGCTATTATATTAATAGAGGTGTGGCATAACTTCTTTTAATCTGGGAGGAAAGAGCAGCCATGGTACCGTGTCCGTTAGCGATAACAGGATTTAGAAACCGTGAAAAAAGTAAGCGGTGGAGGGACGGGCTGTAGTCAGGAATGTGATGAATGAAACGAAAGGAGCATTATTAACAGACATCATAGGTTCGAGTAGGACTAAGAAAGGCGAACCCGAAAGGAGTGAGCCGACTATGACAGCAAGAAAACGGGCTTTGAAGAAAGCAAAACTGAGACATGCTGAATATTACGATTTTCAAGCTGTTCAGGACGGGCTGTACAAGGATAGCAAAGATGGAAAAGAATTCCGCAACCTTATTGAGATTATTATTATGCCCGAGAACATTCGTATGGCGTACAGGAATTTGAAGAAAAATCCTGGGAGCCATACACCTGGAACAGACAGAAAGACAATCAATGACATTGAGAAATTAACAGACGAACAGTTAATAAACAAGATACAGGAAAAATTCAGATGGTACAGACCGCAAAGTGTACGCAGAGTGGAAATACCAAAAGGTAACGGAAAAGTCCGTCCTCTGGGGATTCCAACAATTATGGACCGGCTGGTGCAACAGTGCGTGCTACAAGTTTTGGAGCCTATCTGTGAAGCGAAGTTTCACGAACACAGTTATGGATTCAGACCAAACAGAAGTACAGGAAATGCGATCGCACAGGCATACAAAAATATGCAGATGAGCCATCTCCATTATGTCGTGGATATAGACATTAAAGGCTTCTTCGACAACGTGAATCATGGAAAGTTGTTAAAACAACTGTGGACGCTCGGCATACGAGATAAGAAATTGATTTCTATTATATCGACGATGCTCAAAGCCGAGGTCGCAGGAATTGGATTTCCAGAAAAAGGAACACCACAGGGCGGAATTATCTCCCCGCTGCTGTCAAACGTGGTGCTGAATGAACTTGACTGGTGGCTTGCAAGCCAGTGGGAGGAATTTCCATCCAAATATCCGTTCAATGACCGTCGGAACCCTAACGGCAGTCCGTGCAGGGGGAATAAGTTTGCGTCATTGCGGAGAAGTGGATTAAAGGAGATAACCTGTGTAAGATACGCCGATGATTTTAAGATTTTCACGAGTAGTTATCGGAGTGCAGTAAAACTGTTCTATGCAACAAAAGGGTGGCTAAAAGACCGCCTCGGACTGGATATAAGCCCAGAAAAATCAAAGATTGTCAATCTTAAAGAAAAATATTCTGAATTTCTTGGATTCAGAATGAAGGTGATTCCCCGTGGCAAAAGGAAAAATAAAGCCAACAAAGGGGAGCCACGCTATGTAGTGGAAAGCCATGTCAGAGAAAAATCAATAGAAAAGATAAGAGAGGAACTGAGAAAACTGATTTATGCAATCGAGTATCCACCAAACAAGGCGCATTGCATTTACGCCGAAGTGAGCAGGTATAATTCGTTTGTGGTAGGAGTCCATGATTATTACAGCATGGCGACCAAAGTCAGTGCAGATTTCAGACCAATCGCCTTTTCAGTCCAAAAGAGCCTGAAAGCGAGAATGAGACAACGGCTTAAAACGGCTAAAGAAGTCAGGAGAAACAAAATCCCGGTTCATATCACAAATGTAATCCGTGATAAATACGGAAAAAGCGACCAACTGCGGTATGTGAATGACCTTGCGCTTGCCCCGATAGGGTATGTGAGGCATTCCCATCCTATACAGAAAGCATATGGGGCAAATTCATATACGGAAGAAGGCAGAAAATTAGTACACAAAAAGCTGGATGGTGTTGATATGGCAGTCCTGCATAATTTAATGAGAAATCCGATTGACGGAGAATCCATTGAATTTAATGATAACAGGCTGTCACTGTATTCAGCGCAGAAAGGAAAGTGTGCGGTTACAGGAAAGCAGATGGAAGCGGACGAAGTGATATGTATTAAAAAGATTCCCAAGGAGCAAGGCGGCACTGACAAATACAGTAACCTGTTGCTCGTATGCAGGAAGATACAGGAATTGTTAAATGTTAAAGACATAAAGACATTCTCTGAGGAAATGGATAAGTTAAACCTTGACAAGAAACAGTCAGATAAGCTGTTGAAACTTAGAAGCCTTGCTTTTGTTGAGAGCTGTTAAACTGCTGATTCATCAATTCTTGATGGCAAGCCGTGTGAGCTGAAAGGTTCATGCACGGTTTAGAGTGGGGGAAAAGGGAGAGATAATATCAAACTCTTACCTATCACTATTGTCTACTCCAAAAGGGGATGGGACTTTCAATGTATATGATGATGTCCGAAACAAACTGGTTGCCAGGGGAATCCCGAAAGAAGAGATTGCGTTTATCCATGAATACAACACGGAGACAAAGAAAGCAGATTTGTTTGCAAAGGTACGGGCCGGGCAGGTGAGAATCCTTATGGGTTCCACTCCAAAACTCGGTGCTGGTACCAACGTACAGGACAGGCTCATTGCCCTCCATCACCTTGACTGTCCGTGGAAGCCGTCTGATGTAGGACGGATTTTGCGGACATTCAAAATAAAAAAGAATGTGGAGGTAACAGACAATGGCAAAATCATTATTTGAGGAACTGGGCGGCAAATACGAAAGGCAAG
>NZ_JAHLQG010000033.1 GCF_018919065.1 Blautia sp. MSJ-9
TGCTTAATCTATAAACCACATATTTAGGAGGATATGTCAAGATATTTATATAAAAAATCCAGAATATAAGCTCAGAATCGTTGAATTTTCAGCATTCTGGGCTTAAGTTGACCACATTGGGGTCGCACCCCCTGTCGGGTTTGGAAGAAGTGCAGTTATGGAACTTCTTGAGTTGAAAAGTTCGGGTGCTTCAAAATTTCTTTCCAATCTGTTGCAGGCAGATATTATTGAACCTGTGTCCGGCCACGGAAAAGGGAAATATAAATTCAGGAAGTAATATCAATAAAATCGGTCTGCGGCTGATGGCTTAGAGGTTGGAGTTTACAAAAAAATGATTATGGAGTATGCCACAGAGTCTATATTATTTTATGGAATGATTTAAGCGTCAAAAGCTCCTACTCGATCTAATTGGTATGTAGGTGTTGTTGTAGGATTAATGTCATCCGTCGGATCCGTCCAACAATCCGACTTATCATCCGGGAATACGCGAACGTGGTGTGGCATGCAAGGCAATCTTTGACTGCACTGTAACGTTCAATTAGAAAGATCGTTTCCAGAGAACTCAGTTTATGGACGTAAATCCGAAACACTGGCTGCCGGATATGTTTTAAATAATAAGAAAAAGCTTCAGGCAGATGTCAGAAAAAGCGGCATTTGCCTGAAATCAGGTAAAGGAGAGAGAAAAAAATATGCCTATTGGAGTAATTATCAACGCATTATCCGTAGTTATCGGAGGAATCCTGGGTGCCCTTGTGGGACATAAGTTAAGTCCGAAATTCAAGGCAGACATTACCCTGGTGTTCGGTGTATGTTCTATGGGAATGGGAATCAGTACTATCGGCCTGATGGAAAATATGCCGGCGGTTATTTTTTCCATCGTAATCGGAACAGGAATCGGTCTTGCGATTCATCTTGGGGAAAAAATCAATGCCGGTGCAGGTGCAATGCAGAGAGTGATCAGCAAATTTATCAAGAATTCAAATGCTGAAATGTCTGAAGATGAATTTATGAACACTTTAGTGACAATCATCGTATTGTTCTGTGCCAGCGGAACCGGAATTTATGGTTCTATCGTATCCGGTATGAGCGGAGATCATTCTGTATTGATTTCCAAATCTATTCTGGATTTATTTACAGCGGCGATCTTTGCATGCAGTCTGGGAATGGTTGTATGCATGATCGCGATTCCGCAGGTGATTATTTTCCTGATTTTGTTTTTTGCGGCAACGGCGATTTTCCCGCTGACAACACCGGGGATGATCAATGACTTTAAAGCCTGTGGTGGATTTCTGATGCTTGCAACAGGATTCCGTATGGTGAAACTGAAAAACTTCCCGACTGCGGATATGATACCGGCTATGGTGCTGGTCATGCCGATGTCATGGTTCTGGGTGACTTATGTACTTCCGTTAGTATCTTGATATTTTTCTGATGCTTTTTTCGTGGAGAGAGTATTGAAATTACAGTATATTGAAAAAATGATTCGGTAGAATTTTTACTATGTGGATAAAACAGAAATGATAACAGAGCTTCTTCATAACTGGGGAGAGGGTAATAAACAGTCAGTCGAATTTTGCAATAAATTGTAATAAAGTAAAGAGCTGATTTGACTAAATCAGGCAAATGTAAGCCAGAGAGCAGCAGGGTTAAAAGATGAAAATAGAAGAGAAAAAGACAAAGACAACAGAAGAATTAGAAAATGAGCTGGAAAGCGTAACTGACAGTACACAGCTTGAAAACTGGATAGACCAAAATCAGGATCAGAAGCTTAATTTCGCAGAATATTTTAATGAACTATGTGAGGAAAAAGGCGTTAAAATAAGTGACATTTATATGAACAGTGCAATCGGAAAGTCCTTTGCCTACTATATGCGTAATGGGGCAAAGCTTCCATCGAAAGAAACCGCGATTAAGGCAGCGTTTGTATTAAATGCTACACTGGAAGAAACCAACCTTTTATTGAAGGCGTCCGGAAACAAAGAACTTTATCCCAGACGGGAGGAAGATGCCATTATAGAGTTTGCAATCAGAAATCATCTGGACGTTTACCAGACAGAGGAACTTCTGAAAAAGCGTGGTCTGAAAATGAGTCTTCTTGATAAAGAAAAAAAGTGAAATGATGTGACTGTGATATGGAATCATTGGAGAAACAGTTTTTCTTTTCCCAGTATCAATCCCTGGATGTGATTGCGGAATCAGCGAAAAGTAAAGTAGAAAGAGTCTTTTATACTCCCAGGCAGACAGTATGCGTGGTAAAAACTTACTATAACCGAAACCTGGAAGAGCTTTACCGACGACTGAAGGATATTCATCATAAAAATCTTGCAGCAGTATACGATGCTTTTTTCTGTGATGGGAATACTTATGTCGTAGAAGAACTTATAGATGGTGAGACGCTTGCCGAATATATACAGATGGAAGGGCTTTTTACAGAAAAAGAAGTGCTTTCTATTATAAAAGAGGTGTGTGATGGTCTGGAAAAACTTCACAGCCAGAATCCGCCACTGATTCACAGAGACATAAAGCCAGGCAATGTGATGCTTCGAAGCGATGGAAGCGTGAAACTGATTGACTTTGACACAGTGCGCGGTTACAAAGATACAAAAAACCAGGACACTGTATTGCTCGGAACGAAAGAGTATGCATCTCCGGAACATTACGGATACGGGCAGACGGGAATTACCAGTGATATTTATTCCGTCGGCGTTATGATGCATGAAATGCTCACGGGAAAAATACTGGAGAATCATAAAACAGTATATAAAGGACGCCTCTTGCCGGTGATCAATCGCTGTATTCAGGTAGATTCCAAAAGACGATTTCATTCAGTAGAAGAACTGGAAAAAATGCTGGCGACCTATGAGAAACCATGGGGGGTGCTAAGCAGAAACAAGAGAAAGATAGGAGTGCTTTGTGGAATTGTCTGTGTATTTGCCATCGGTGCAGCTGTCTGGAATGCAAAGCAGGAAAAGTGGCCCGGATTAGAGCAGGCATATGAAAACCAGGAATCACCACAGCTTCTGCTGGAAAATAAAAAAGTCGATAAAATGCTGAAAGAACTTCTGGGAACACAGTATTCTTATGTTAAGGAATGCCTGTATTCTATCAGCGATGATGTCAGTTATCTGGACGGCAGGTATTTTATGAAAGGCGGTATGCCGGGAATGTACACAATTATGGAAGCAGCAGTTTCCTTAAGCGAAACAGGGGAGCTTGAATGTGCATTTCTTAAAGATGGCATCTGTCATTATTATACAAACACAGCAGACTTATATGATACTCCGTCAAAGCAGATGAGAGAATGGATATTTTCCTATGAAGATTATACGATTCAATTCCATAAAGATGATTTGAACAGGGTTGATACAGATGATGATGTAACAGACACTGATTCTGAAATAACAGAACCGGAAAAGAATGCTACATCAGATGTAATTGTTCCCGGAACATATACCAGAGAGGACTCGTCAGCTTATCTCACATTCGAAAAGTCAGAGGACGGAACATACTCTGTAAAGGGCGGCGCATCATGGAGCGTCAATACAGGAGAGATAGATGGTCCATTGACACAGATCAACTCCCAGCAGTATTTATATACAGAGGATGACGCAGATGGAGAAATTTATGCGGAGTTGAAACTGGTGGTAATTGATGGGAAAATATATGCAGAAACGCTGAAAGGAGAATTCGGTGGGTTGAATGTGCGGTTTGATGGGATGTATAAAAGACAGTAGAAAATAAAAAGTCCACCGCGGGTGGGCGAAATGAAAGAACCTATGAATGTATAATAAATACATTCATAGGTTCTTTGCTTACTGTGAGCATTGATTTATGAATTTTGATTTGCTGATGCAGCCCCCGCGGAAGAGTTCGAAGGTTTCCGCGGGTAAGCATCCTTAACATCCGTAAGCCCGGCCAGATAATCCATACTTGTATTAAGAGCCAGAGCAATCCGGCGGCATTGCTCGAAAGTATAGTAGCGTTTACCATTTTCAATCTTGGAATAATCACTTTGATCAATACCTGTGAGATGCTGCATCTTTATCTGTGTGTAGCCCCGCTCGCGGCGCAGTTCTTTCAAACGTGACATAGACGCCTCCTTTTACAAGATTATGGCATAATGACCTATTGACTTTAGGGATGAATTGACCTATTTAGCACTGGTAGAAGTTAATTTGAATGAGAAAAATAGCAAAATTCATATATGAGAATGGAAAAATATTAGGTTGTACTTATGATTTGCCAAATAGGTTTGATGGGATGGCGTTTATATTGTATCCAGAAAATTGCCAAATACCCAAAAGAAGGTAAATGTTAAATGACAGTTCTTGATTGTAAATTATCTGGAAAAAGAATGGTAATAAGATTAGACGTTTTTAGTGTGTTTAAGTGATAATAAGCTATTGACTTTAAGGATATATTGACCTATTATAAAAAGTAAATAGACAAATTATTATGAAAATTACACAGATAAATCTATATTTTTGTTAGAAAAAAGGAGCATTGACAGAAATTATATTTTTGTAAAAGTAGATGAATAAGAAGATTAAAAATGGATATTTGCCATTGATGATTTGAAATAGATTAGCAAAAATATTAAAGCAATGCATAGTTTCTGTAATGTATAAAAATGTTGGGGGATAATTATTGGAATATAAAATAGGATCATTTAATATGAAAAATTTTGGAGCAAATTCCCAAAAAGATCTTGAAAAAATAGCGCGGATTATCACAGAGGAGCAGATGGATGTTGTTGCTTTACAAGAAATACTAAGTGAAGGAAAAGGAATAAAACGTCTTCTTGAACAATGTGTAAAATATGAATTATATGATTGGGATTTTTGTTGGGCATCTCCTCAAGAGTCAACAGATTTGGATAAGATAAAGGATATGATAGTTAATGATACTCGTGGAGAGTGTTATGCATATTTATGGAATAAAAAGAAATTTAAGTTGGCAGAAATGACACGATTTGGTCAGCGGCGAATATTTGAACCGAGAATTCTCAATTCTCTGTCAAATGATGTTCAAGTGGATTGTTCTGTTTTGGCAAGGACACCATATTATATTCGACTACAACCTCTTTTTGGTGGTTTCTTTGAATTACGATTTATTAATATACACATATATTATGGTGATAATAGACTTTCGTCATTAGAGAAACGAAGGATAGAATATGATATTTTAACACATGATATTTATCCGGATTTAAGTACTAAAAGATATGGTGATTTTAGAACAGCATATACAGTTGCTATGGGAGATTATAATTTGAATATTTACACACCTGGTGTTGTTACATCAAGTAAAAATTATTTAGCGCCAGTTTATTCTTATTGTGATGGAGATAGAAAAATAAATGTTTTAACAGAACAAAAAGGATTAAGTACGTTAAGTAGACAAAATGTCGAAGAATCAGATCAGACGTTGAGAAGATACGCTAATAATTATGATCATTTTACATATAGCCCAGAACTTTCAGGTTTTAATAAAGTTTCCTTTGAGGTTGTTGATGCAGTGAATAAATATTGTAATAGTGATTTTGAATACTATAATGATAATATATCTGATCATTTACCAATAGTGATGACCATTGATATATAGAAAAGGATTGTGGAGATAAAATACATGAATATATCAGACAACGAGAAATTAACGGCAGCATATGCACTCAATTTATGGACGGTATCCATAAAACAGATTATTGACTATAATGATATCAATATAATGCAACAGGAATATGATTCTATTATGAACAACCTTAATATTGAAAAAATGCCAAAGGATAATGTATTATTGGATATTATCAGGGAAATTATGGATCAGATTACATATTCTCTTGCAGAAAATGGCGATAAGAAAATGATAGAGAGAGAATATCAACATCAGATAAAAAATGCTATTTGGAGTGCGGTTCCTAATGTAGGAGCCATCTTTGCAACATCCAATCCAGTTGCAATGGGAATTACTCTTGCAACACAAGTGGGTATTGGATATATGAATTATCGTAGAAACAAGGCAGAGAATGATTTGAAATATGAAAGAACGAAGTGGGAAATACAAAAAAATCATATGTTGCATCTTAATGGCTTACAAAAGCAACTATTTGGAACAGCATGGAGTTTGGCAGAGAGATACAAATTTCCAGACGAATATCGTTTAACAGAGAGACAAATCCAAGAGTATAATATGGCCTTAATTGAAAGTAATCCTATAAAACGCTATAATTTTCTAAATTCGATGAGATCGAATTTTAATGCTTATCCTCCATTTTGGTATCAACTTGGCAGTACAGCTAATAGTATTTATCAAAATGAAATGTATTCACAGAACTTGGACATGCAGGCACAATATCGTGCGCTAGCTTTGGAAGGTTTTTTAAAATATGAGAAACTTAATACTTTTAATCTTTTACGTTACGATGTGATGACTTCTGCCTGGGCATTAGAGTATATTGAATTATTAGGATTGAATCAAAATAATAATCCTGAAAAGGCAAGATCACTTATTGAAATAGCAATAAATTATTCTGGTGGTCAGTTAGACATTGTTGAGTTATGCGCGTTTGCATGTTTAAGAATTCAAGATTATAATAATGCAATTAAGTATTTTGCTCAATTAGTAAATAAACATTATAACTGTGGTATTAATACACAGATTCTTAGTGGTCTTTATATCCGGCAAATTTTGAGTGGCGATTCAAGGGCAAAACAAGCTAGAATGGAATATAACCAGTTATCATATATTTTGGATGATGAAGACAAACAATTTATTATTCCACTTCCGTTAGAAGGCACTAAAATTGAAGAATGGAAACCTGCTTGGAATAAAGCAAAGACTTATGAGGAATATGTAGATGAGCAGGCTTCAGAAAAAAAACAAGAATATAGAAGAATAAAGGAACTTAAAGACAAGGCCAGAATTTTTTATCAGAAGCCAATAACTTTGATATATAAACCTTCGCTTTCAGAAGTTGCTGAATATATGAAGGCTGTTATTGAAAGTTATAGAGATAAGGTGGATAGTTCTTTGCCCTCGGTTAGTTTATGCGGATATAAAGATTATGAACGTAATCGTGTGGAAAAAGAAAATAATGGAGGGCGATTTATTTTAATTGGAGATTCGGTTATCGCAACTAAATTCATAAAAAATATTAATAATAATGAATTTGATTTTGATAAATACGGGATACGGTATGCTGTAAATGAAAGTAAGTCATTAATTATTGCATCGCCACCTAAAAATTCTGAATTAGATGGATTGATTTGTTTGGCAAAGGAAATAAATGAACGCCATCCAATTAAAATTCCAGATGATATAGAAAGCATAAATTTTTCATTTATGAAAGAAATGTTTGAAGGTACATTTGAAGATGTTGAGTCATTTGTTGTGAGAGTATTAGCTTCTATAGTGGGATTTCCTTTATTAGTCTTAGGGCAAACAGCAGAGAATCTTTTAAATATTGTTCAGTTTGCCAAAAATACAGGGGCGAAGAAAAAAATAGAATTTCTTCAGTATTGTGTTGGATTATATCTTTTTTTGGAAAGTAATAATGCAGTAATTGATTAAGATAATTTTTTAGATATAGAAAGAAAATTAAAAAGGTATTTTACATGAAAAGTGGTGTTTAATATTTATGTGATTTAAGAAAGATAGATATGTTCAATACTTATAGGAAGGTGGTATGTCTAGCGAAAAATAAAAATACAAAATATCAATCAGAGAAGGAGAATAAAAATGCAGAAAAAAGTAGGATTAGTTTTAGCTTTATTTGCAAGTGTACTGATGTTGACGGTAAATGGAAAGACTGTTCTTGCAAATGCAGAGTTTAGTGATGGAAATGAGGTGCTGGAGGAAGAAAACCAAGAAATTGCTACATTTAATGATGGAGTAACAGATAAGAATGACATAGAGGAAGATGAAATTTTGCCCTCAGAAGATACTCAGGAAGTAATGCAGGCTTCAAGTACAAACGAGAGATGTGAGCTCAACCAGTACTATAATATAGTAGATCTTCGTTATACAAGGGGTGGAAATGATTACGGATACCATTATTCTGCATCTATTCCTGGAGATGGAAGAATAAGAATTATGCTTGAAGATTGTTGTGAAAATATGTCGTTAAGTAAACAATATTTCATATTTGGAAATTCACTTGGATATCAGAATTGGTATTATACGTGGTGGAATGTAGGAATGGATACTTACGATTCAGGATGGATTACGGTGCATGCTGGAGAGATTTCAGGAAGATTGATTGATGGTGATTATTATAAGGATAATGTTAATAAAGAGGCAAAGATTATTATAAAATATGAATCACAGGATATGTATCAGGGAGAAAAAGAACCAAACAATACTTATGATACTGCCAATGTTATACAGCCTAACACTACATATGAGGGAAATTGTACGCCAAGACAGGATGTTGACATTTATAAGTTCTATATGGAGCAACCAGGTCTTGCTGTAATAGATATAAAAAATTTACGAGGAGATAACTCTACCACATCTCCTAAAATATATGAGGAAGATGAGCACGAAAATGTTTATCTTATAACAGGTGCGACAAATAAAAGGAGATTGAGGTTACCTGCGGGCGCTTATTATATAGAAATGACTACCACGATGCAGTATTCACTTAGAGTAGATCTTACTTATGAATCCGCAGATGAATATGAGCAAGAAAACAATAATGTTAGAAGTCTGGCAAATAAAAAACAAATTAATACCTGGTATACAGGAAACTTGAATACAGGAAAAGATATTGATTTTTATAAATTTGAACTAAAAAAATCAGGAAATGCAAAAGTGGAATTTAAGGTGCCTAGACAATCCTCTGATAACTCACTTGTAGCTACATTATACGATAAAGATATGAAGGAATTAGCTCACGTAAGCAATACCACAAATCCGTATGCTACAACAGAAGAGAAAAAATATCCAGCTGGTGTCTATTATGTAACAGTAAAAAGTCCATACTCAAAGGAATTTGAACCAGATTATTCTATCTGCTTCAGCCAGGAAAAATACAAATATGTAAAACAAATTATTCTGCCAGACAGCTTAACTGTAAATGCTGGCAAAAAGTACACGTTAACTCCTCAGATCATTCCTTCAGATGCAGCAAATCCTGAACTTACATGGAGTAGTAGTGACAGCAGTGTGGCAACGGTAAATTCTTCCGGGGTAATTAGTGCAAAACGTGCAGGTACAGCAATTATAACTGCGAAATCCGTTGACGGAAGCGAAGTTGAAGGTAGCGTAAAGGTATCAGTAGAAGCTGCAAAAATAGATATTTCAAATGTGAAGATAATATTGGACAGTGCCTATTCATATAACGGAAAAGCAGTAAAACCTGATTTTTCCATAGAAATTGGAAATGAAGAATTGGTTAAAGATCAAGATTATACAGTTTCTTATGAGAATAATTCAGAAATAGGTACAGCTTTAATGGTTGTTACAGGTATTGGAAATTATACAGGTACGATAGAAGAGAGCTTTGATATAGTACCTCAGGATGTTAAAATTATTTCAGTAAAAACAGCAGGAAAGAAAAAACTCAAAGTATCCTGGAAAAAGGTATCAGGTGTAGATGGTTATATTTTATATCGTTCAACAAGTAAATATGGCGATTACAAACAAATTAAAATTATAAAAAATTCAAAAACAGTAAGCTACACAAATACTTCGTTGAAAGATGGAAAAAAATATTATTATATGGTAGGTGCATACAAAATAATTGATGATGAAGTTTTTAGTAGTCAAAATTGTGTGCCTAAGGGAAATAAAACATTAGGAAAAGCTCAGAAAGTAAATGTTACAGGAATCTACAGAGGAAGCGCAACAATTACTGTGTATAAATCTGGAAATAATTATTATGCCAAAGCTTATGGACGTGGTGGAAAAATGAATACAACAGTTCGCTTATATTCTTATTCTGGCGGATATAAAGCGTACTATAGTGGCTCATCGGATGTATTTTTCACGATATCTAATATTAGTTCAAGTAAGGCGAAAATAACATTCCCACGTGTTTCTGAGTTTAATGGCTGGTATTCCAGATAATATATTAACGCTGTTGAATAGAAGATATGAATTCAGTGCTTAGGTAGAGAGGAAGGAAAAAGTATGAAAAGAGATTTTATAAGAAAGATAACGGTATTGCTCGTAATTATAGCTGTTTCAGCTATTAGTTTTCAGAATGGATTACAAGATGTAAAAGCATCAGATATTGATCAAAAGCAGGAAAATACTTCAATTGCTACATATGAAGGTACTCAGACTTATCAAATTAGTAATGAAAAGAAGAATGCTTCTGCAAAAGTGAAGTTTAAAAAGAAAACATTATGGGCGTTTTCTAATGGCGGATTTTATTTAAGGATAAACAGTGTCAAGGGAAGAAAGATGAATGTATCCATTCATATGCCTCAAATGAACGGGTATAATCTGTCAGCAACTATTGATTCCAGCGGGAAGAAAGCAACCGCATATTGTTCGTGCTCAAGTGGGGGATATCATGTCCTTATATTTAAAATTTCAGGAAGTGGAATCAAAGTGACAGAGAAAACACACTGTTATCAAAAACTGCTGGGACGTACAACTGCTGACAGATATAAAACAACTATTACCCATGGATTTTACCCGCAATCACATTTCTATTAAGTAATCAATAAACATTACGGAAGAACCACAGCCACTGAAATTCACAGTGTCGCTGTGGTTCTTCTTTCTTGTAAAACAAATACGACCATGTTATGATGGAAGCACAAAGAGTACTGGCGTTGTTTGTAGAAGGACAATGGATAAATTGTAATAGAAATTCAAATGCAACTAAAAAATGATTTGATAAAATTGAAAAGATGGAGGAAACGGGAATGCTGACATGTATCAAATCACAACGACAGAGAAATGCAGCAGAGTATGCGCTTAAGGTTATTCAGTCATCATGTATAAAACCATATATCCAGTCAATTTATTTATATGGCAGCTGTGCGCGTGGAGAAGAAAAATACAGCAGTGACGTTGATTTGTTTCTGGAGTTGTCGGAGTCATTTCGCTCCCGGCCGGAATTAAAGAAATATATCTATCTTTTGAAATCAGAAGTTTCATCTGCAGAATTGGATGATGCAGAGACGGATCTGAAAATTGTGGTAGGAGATGAATGGAAGAAGAATAAAATGTTATATTATGCGAATGTGCGAAAGGAGGGAATTCAGGTATGGCCTTAAGCAGCTGCTTTGACTTTGCGGAAAATGATTTTCAATATTTTAAAGCGTCTTATGAGGCTGGTATTGTTGCGAATATGATGGGAGCCATGGCGCAGGGGATATGCGAAAAGTATATGAAACATTTGGTTTCAGAATATTACAAACCAGATAATTCTATTCAGCAGAAAGATTTTGAAAATATTTTGCGTACACATAGTCTTAATAGATTGATGAAGTTTTTGAAGGAAAATATGAATTTGGAGTTTTCTAAGAGTACACAAACATATATGAGAATGATAGATGGATTTTATTTCTCAACCAGATATCCAGGTGATGACAGCATAGAGATTGACCGCGACGATGTGGAAATGTGTAATGAAGCGGTAAAAATGTGTCGTAAGGAAATTATGGAATTTGAGAAAACATTCAAATAAAGTAAATGAAGTAAACCAGATACGGTCATGTTATGATGGAGACACAAAGAGTAACAGTGATGTCTGCAGAAAGGCGATTTGCAAAATGAAACAGAATTTCTGCAATGCACTTGAGAATGGAAATGCAGAGAAAGTAGAATCTATATTTACAGACTATATGAAAAAGACAATCAGTGTGCGCGATACATTTGTAAAAAAGCAACAAAAGAAAACTTTTACCATGGAATTCTACTTGGAATTTTGGGATTTAAATCGGGTTGGAGAGTGAATTCAAATAAGGAAGCAGGAGATGGATTCAGTGATATTCTAATTAGAATTGACGATTCGGATGTGGGAATTATTATTGAAGTAAAGTATTCTGAAAATGATACAGAAGATATAGAATGTAGGAAAGCAATCACTCAGATAGATCAGAAGCAATATGCAGATGAATTCAGAGATAACGGCATTGGAACTATTTGGAAATATGGAATTGTCTGTAATAAAAAGAAATGTCGGGTATATGATGCCGCTTATGAGAAAGCTTAACGAGCTTGATGAGAAAGTAAAGAAACATCAGGAAAAATTGTAACATATATAGTTGCGGGGAATATTCTATTAAGGAAGCAATGCGTTGAGGATGTTTGTATGGCTTTTTTTGATAAAGAAATGCATATGCAGAAGGAGAATGTGGATACGGGGCGGTATCAGGTGGTGGTGCTGGACCGGCTGAATAACCGTCCGGTAGAGAATGCAAGAGTCAGGATCTCTTATACAGGTGCGCCGGACAGCGTCATTGAAGAGGTGGTGACAGATTCCTCCGGCCGGACACCGGTTCTTGAATTAAAAACGCCGCCGCTGGAATATAGTATGGAGCCGGTAGAAGAACAGCCTTATGCAGAATATACGGTGCAGATCGATGCGGAAGGTTTTGAACCCAAAGAAGTAGCGGGCAGTGAGGTTTTGCCGGATGTTTTGTCCAGACAGCCGGCAACTTTAAATGCTATGGAACTGGGAGAAAGCTACCAGCGGGTGGTGATTCCGCCACACACATTGTTTTATAAATATCCACCTAAAATAGAAGAATCTGAGATTAAGCCGGTGAATGAGACGGGAGAGATCGTGCTGAGCAAGGTTGTTATTCCGGAATATATCGTAGTACATGATGGCCCGGTAAGTGATTCTTCGGCAGAGAATTATTATGTGCGTTACAGAGATTATATCAAAAACGTAGCCAGCAGCGAAATCTATGCCACCTGGCCGGATGATACAATCCGGGCAAATGTCCTGGCGATTATGTCGTTTACGTTAAACAGAGTTTATACTGAGTGGTATCGGAATAAAGGATATGATTTTACCATAACTTCTTCCACTGCATATGACCATAAATGGATCTATGGCAGAAATATTTTTGACAGTATCGACCGCATTGTAGATGAATTATTTGAGAATTATCTGTCCAGACCGAATGTGCGCCAGCCGATTCTGACACAGTATTGTGATGGAAAGCAGGTGCAGTGCAGAAACAGGGGATGGATGACGCAATGGGGCAGTAAAACATTGGGTGATCAGGGATATTCTGCGATTGAGATTCTTCGGGCTTTTTACGGAAATGATATGTACATTAATGTGGCAGAAGCGGTATCAGGGATTCCGGCATCATGGCCGGGATATGATCTTGATATTGGTGCAACAGGAAGTAAAGTAAGTCAGATTCAGGAGCAGTTAAATACAATCGCCGGGGCATATCCGGCAGTGCCAACTGTGACTGTGGATGGGATATACGGAGATGAGACAAAAAATGCTGTCAGAGTTTTTCAGGGGATTTTTGGCCTGGGACAGACGGGGATTGTTGATTATCCGACCTGGTACAAAATACAGGAAATTTATGTGGCAGTCAGCAGAATTGCAGAACTGTGATGAATATGAACAGATAAAATATATGACCGGCTATATCATAAGGTGATATAACCGGTCATTATTTTATCTGTATTTATAGAGAGTATTATTGCTGCTATTTATTGAGAATACTATGTAAAGACTACGGACAGGTGTACTATGAGATCAGTGAGAAGCTCATTCGCCAGAGTTTTTATCTGTATGTCGGGATTCATTAAAAATCAGTGTCAAGGTAATGAGGTTATTATATATCTAAAATAAAAACGCAAAAAAAATAAGGCACCATGACTTCTCATAGTTCCTCATTCTTTAATGCGGAAGATGGGACTTGAACCCACACGAGCGCAATGCTCACAAGATCCTTAGTCTTGCTCGTCTGCCAGTTCCGACACTTCCGCATATCGCATTTCTTTGGGATTCTTTTGTGCTCTCCCTCGCGACAAGTGATACTATACCAGATGCAAAAGACAATGTCAACAACTTTTTGAAAAAAATATAAAAAATTTCAAATTTTTTTTGAAAAAAAGAGGAATTTGAAATTTTATGTAGAATATAATTAATAAGAGGTATTTTGTCAGCTTGTGGAGGTATCGCTTATGAATATAAGGGAAAGCATGGAACAACGAGAACAAAAGATGCTCAGCCCCTATGCTGCATGCAGCCTTTTTTCCAGAGGCAGAGAGCGGCAGGAGGAAGAATGCGATGTACGGACTGTCTATCAGAGAGACAGAGACAGGATCCTTCATAGCAAAGCTTTTCGCAGGATGAAGGATAAGACACAGGTTTTTCTGGCACCTCAGGGTGACCATTACAGAACCAGACTGACACATACACTCGAGGTATCACAGATAGCCAGAACCATAGCTAAGGCTTTGAGACTGAATGAAGATCTTGTGGAAGCAATCGCACTTGGACATGACCTTGGACATACGCCTTTTGGTCATGCCGGAGAGAGAGCTCTTGATGCAGTGAATCCGGATGGCTTTGCCCACTATAAACAGAGCGTCAGGGTTGCACAGGTACTGGAGAAGAATGGAGAGGGATTAAATCTTACCTGGGAAGTCCGGGACGGAATCCTGAATCACAGGACCAGCGGAAATCCATCCACTCTTGAGGGTCAGGTAGTGAGACTTTCAGACAAGATTGCATATATTCATCATGATATGGATGATGCACAGAGAGCCGGGATCATTACAGAGGATGATATTCCGATTACTTTGCGAATACTTCTGGGGTATACAACCCGGGAGCGGCTTAATACATTTGTCCATAATATCATAGAGAACAGTCTGGAGCAGGATACCATAAAGATGTCAGCAGAGATTTACGAAGCAATGATGGAACTGAGAGCATTGATGTTCCAGAATGTATATGAGAATCCTGTAGCCCACAAAGAGGAATCTAAGGTAGTGAAGATGCTGACGGAACTATATGAATATTATGCTGAACACCCGGAGGCAATGTCAACAGAGTACAGAGAACTGATCATGCGGGGAGAGAAGAAGGAACAGGTAGTATGTGACTATCTTTCTGGAATGACAGATCAGTATTCTATGGAGAAGTTCCGGGAGATTTACATACCAAGAGCATGGGAAGTCTATTAAGAAGGAGGACGGGACATGCGTTATTCAGACGATATCATTGAAGAAGTCAGAATGAAGAATGATATTGTAGATGTTGTATCCCAGTATGTGAAGCTGAACAGAAGAGGAAGCACTTATTTCGGATTATGTCCGTTTCATAATGAGAAGACCCCTTCTTTTTCTGTGACCCCGTCAAAGCAGATGTACTATTGTTTTGGCTGCGGAGCAGGCGGGAATGTATTTAACTTTGTGATGGAGTATGAGAATTATACATTTGGAGAAGCGCTGCAGCATCTGGCAGACCGTGCCGGAGTGCAGCTTCCGAAGATTGAATATTCCGGAGAGGCAAAACGGAAGGCAGAACGCAGGGCTGTCCTTCTGGAGATCAACAGACTTGCAGCGAGGTATTTTTATTATCAGCTGCGGCGCGAAACTGGAAAGCAGGCATATGCATATCTGACGGGCAGAGGATTAAGTGAGGAAACAATCAAGAAGTTCGGACTGGGATATTCGGACAAATACAGCGATGATCTGTACAAATTTCTGAAATCTAAGAATTACAGTGATGATCTTTTGAGAGATTCTGGTCTGTTTAATGTAGATGAGCGCCGGGGCATGTATGATAAGTTCTGGAACAGAGTTATTTTTCCAATCATGGATGTGAATGGCCGTGTGATCGGATTCGGAGGCCGTGTTATGGGAGATGGGAAGCCGAAATATTTGAATTCACCGGAGACGACGATCTTTGATAAGAGCCGGAACTTGTATGGATTGAATGTTGCAAGAACAACGAGAAAGAATTATCTGATCCTGTGTGAGGGGTATATGGATGTAATTTCCATGCATCAGGCAGGATTTACCAATGCAGTGGCATCACTGGGAACTGCACTTACTTCGGGACATGCAAGCCTGTTGAAGCGCTATACACAGGAAGTTCTGTTGCTGTATGACAGTGATGAAGCTGGCGTAAAAGCTGCCCTTCGTGCGATTCCAATCCTGCGTGAGGCAGGTCTGACGTCCAGAGTGGTAAATCTAAGACCACACAAGGATCCGGACGAATTTATCAAGGCACTTGGTGCAGAGGAGTTTGAGAAACGTCTGGAACAGGCGACGGACAGCTTTATGTTCCGGGTGCATATGGCGGAGAGAGATTTTTCAATGGAAGATCCTCAGGGTCAGAACCGTTTCTTTGAACGGTGTGCGCAGATGCTGCTGGAGCTTTCCGATGAGCTGGAGAGGAATCTTTATATAGAAGCGATCGTGAAGGATTACAGAAGCAGCGGCATTACTGCAGATAATCTGAAGCGACGGGTAGGTGCACTTGCCATGAAGGGAACTCCGGCAGAGAAGAGAGTTCAGCCGAAACCAGTAGGTGGACAGGTGAAGAAGGAGAGTGCATCGGATAAAGCACAGAAACTGATGCTTACCTGGCTGGTAACATATCCGAAAATCTTTAACACGGTTGAACAGTATATCCAGCCGTCAGATTTCGTAGTTCCGCTATACCGGCAGGTGGCAGAGATGCTGTACCAGCAGCATAAGGAAGGCGATGTCAATCCTGCAAGGTTGATGAATGCTTTTATTGACAGTGAAGAGCAGAGGGAGGTTTCTTCTCTGTTTAATGCGACAATTCATCTGGAAACTCCTGAAGAACAGAATCGGGCTTTTTCGGATACTGTGATCAGGATCAAGGAGGAGAGTCTCAAAGAGAGAAACCGGAAATGGAATCCTGCTGACATGCAGGAACTGCAGGCAATCATAAAAGCAAAGAAAGAATTGGAAGATCTCGGAAGAAAGCGGCAGCAGCTGCATATTTCTTTCGAATAAGGATAAAATATAAACACTATATGGAGGTATAGAGCACATATGGAAATGAATATGGGTAAATTCAGTGAAAAACTGGTAGAACTTCTGGAGCTTGCCAAGAAGAAAAAAAATGTACTGGAATACCAGGAAATCAATGATTTCTTTAAGGATCAGCCACTGGGAGTTGAACAGATGGAGAAAGTATTTGACTTTCTGGAAGCCAGTGGAGTGGATGTGCTTAGAATTACAGACAACAATGCAGATGATATGATCCTGGATGATGACGATGCAGATATTGACAAACTGGACGAAGAAGAGATTGAACTTGACAAGATCGACCTTTCTGTTCCGGAAGGTGTAAGTATCGAGGATCCGGTCCGTATGTATCTGAAAGAAATCGGTAAGGTTCCGCTTCTTTCTGCAGAAGAGGAAATCGAACTTGCAAAGAGAATGGAGAATGGAGATGAAGCTGCCAAGAAACGTCTGGCAGAGGCAAACCTTCGTCTTGTTGTCAGCATTGCCAAAAGATATGTAGGACGTGGAATGCTTTTTCTTGATCTGATCCAGGAAGGTAATTTAGGTCTGATCAAGGCAGTTGAGAAGTTTGATTACCGTAAGGGATATAAATTTAGTACCTATGCAACATGGTGGATCCGTCAGGCAATTACAAGAGCAATTGCTGACCAGGCACGTACCATTCGTATTCCGGTGCATATGGTTGAGACAATTAATAAACTTATTCGTGTTTCCCGTCAGTTACTGCAGGAGCTTGGACGTGAACCTACGCCGGAAGAAATTGCAAAAGAAATGGATATGTCTGTAGATCGTGTGCGTGAGATCCTCAAAATTTCTCAGGAGCCGGTATCTCTGGAAACACCTATCGGTGAAGAAGAGGACAGCCATCTTGGAGACTTTATTCAGGATGATAATGTACCTGTACCTGCAGATGCAGCAGCGTTTACTTTACTGAAAGAACAGTTGGTAGAGGTTCTGAGCACACTGACAGACAGAGAGCAGAAAGTTTTACGCCTGCGTTTCGGTCTGGATGACGGACGTGCAAGAACTCTGGAGGAAGTTGGTAAGGAATTTAATGTAACAAGAGAACGTATCCGTCAGATTGAGGCAAAAGCTCTCCGTAAGCTTCGTCATCCGAGCCGCAGCCGTAAACTGAAGGATTATCTGGACTAAGGAGCCTGTTATGCAGCTTTCATTACGTTTGTCTGCAATAGCAGGCCTGGTGACCAGGGGAAACAGACTTGTGGATGTGGGATGTGATCACGGATATCTGCCGGTATCTCTTTATCTGGATGGCAGAATACCGGGTGCGATCGCCATGGATGTGAGAAAAGGACCTCTGTCCAGAGCACAGGAACATATTTCGCAGTATGGTCTGAACGCATACATAGAGACCAGACTTTCAGATGGTCTGGAAGCATTGAAACCGGGAGAGGGCGACACTCTTGTAATAGCAGGAATGGGAGGCCCTCTCATGGAGAGGATACTTACTGACGGAGCAGAAGTCCGAGAGAGTTTTCAGGAAATGATCCTGCAGCCTCAGTCGGATATTCCGCATTTTCGCAAATTTATCAGTGAGATTGGCTGGAAGATCGTGGATGAAGAGATGGTTCTGGAGGATGGAAAGTTTTATCCTATGATGAAAGTGATCCATGGAGAAAAGAAGCATATTTCTGCAGATGAGCCTTATACTTTAGAAGAGTGGTTCGGCGGTATGCTCCTTGAGAGGAAACATCCGATCCTGAAGGAATATCTGGAAAGAGAGCTTCGCATCCGCAATGAGATTCTTGACAAATTAAAGAATGCACCGAATGCCGAAAAGCGTACAGGTGAGATAGAGGAGGAGAAGCAGGCTGTTATTGCTGCTTTGAAGGAATATGAAGGCATATGAACTGACCTCCTGGCTGGAGAAGAAATATCCTGCCGATGCAGCTGAGGACTGGGATAATGTAGGACTTCTCACGGGAGATGATACCAATGAGATCAGCCATGTATTTCTGGCTCTGGATCTGACAGAAGAGACACTGGCTGAGGCGATCAGGGATGGTGCAGATATGATCATTACCCATCATCCGATGATTTTTTCAGGAATTAAGAAAATCAATAATCACAGTTTTACAGGAAGAAAGATCATTACATTGATCCGGAAAGGAATCGTGTATTATGCGATGCACACCAATTACGATGTGCTGGGCATGGCAGATTTAAGTGCGGATTATACAAAGATACACAATACGGAAGTTCTTTCTGTAACTGAGGAGAGAAATGGTGAGGTGCAGGGATTCGGCAGAGTTGGAGACCTTCCGGAGGAGATGACTCTGAGAGAATATGCGCAGCTGATCAAGAAATCCCTGAAACTAAATGATGTAAAGGTTTATGGTGATCTGGATAGCAGGGTGAAACGTGCAGCAGTCTGTACAGGATCAGGTAAGAGCATGATCCAAGATGCCATTAAGGCAGGGGCAGATGTGTATGTAACTGGTGATATTGACCACCATACAGGAATTGATACTGTTGCACAGGGATTGGCGCTGATCGATGCCGGACACTATGGAACTGAATATGTTTTTATGGATGCAATGAAAAAAGAACTGGCACAGGCATTTCCAGATCTGAAAATTTCCTGTGCAGAGGTAAAGAGCCCGTACACGATTCTGTGATACGGGTTCTTACCATATAATATGAAATTTGGCTGGTCTGTTGTCTGCAGAGCAGCGGTAACTATATTTACTTGTCGGCATAGCAGAAATGGAGGCAGGATTTATGGAACAGAAAATGTATAATGTTACAATACAGGGAAAAACAAAGCAATATCCGGAGAGAATTCCTTACAGTGAGATTGTAAAAGAATACGAAGGAAATACAGATGCGCCGGTAATGCTGGTGATCGTAAATGGCAGACTGAGAGAACTGCATAAGCATTTGAAGGCGGACTGTGAGATCGAATTTGTGACATCAAAGGATCCAATCGGACACAAAACTTATTGCAGAAGTGCCAGTATGATCCTTCTGAAGGCAATCTATGATGTGGCAGGACAGGAGAATGTGGACAGTGTAGTGATCCATTATTCAGTGGGCAGCGGCTATTATTTTACAATGAAAGGACCTATGGTACTGGATCAGGAATTTATTGATAAGGTAAAAGCGCAGATGCACAGGATCGTAGACGAGAATCTTCCTATCATAAAGAGAAGTGTAAGCACCAGTGAGGCGGTTGCGCTTTTTCATAAGCATCATATGTATGACAAGGAGAAACTGTTTAATTACCGCAGAAGTTCTACCGTGAATCTTTACAGTATTGGAAGTTTTGAGGACTATTTCTACGGATTTATGGCAAATCATACAGGGTATATCAAGACGTTTGATCTGTTTCTGTATGAGGGCGGTTTTGTGCTGCAGCTTCCGACTCAGAATGAACCGGATCGGATACCTGAATTTAAACCTCAGGAGAAGATTTTCCATGTGCAGAGGGAATCTCAGGAATGGGGAGATAAACTGGATATTGCGACAGTTGGGGATCTCAATGAAAAAGTTACCAGAGGCGGTATTCAGGACATTTTGTTGATCCAGGAAGCGATGCAGGAGGCAAAGATCTCAGAAATCGCATCTAAGATCGCGGCAGCTGGAAATAAGAAGTTTGTTATGATCGCTGGCCCGTCTTCTTCCGGAAAGACTACATTTTCACACAGATTGTCCATTCAGCTTGCTGCCCATGGAATGAAACCGCATCCGATCGCAGTTGATAACTATTTTGTAGACAGACATCTCACTCCCGTAGATGAGTTTGGAGAAAAGAATTTTGAGTGTCTGGAAGCGATTGATGTTGAGCAGTTTAATAAAGATATGCTTGATCTTCTGGAAGGAAAAAGGGTGGAGATGCCGGTTTTCAATTTCAAAACAGGAACCAGGGAATATAAAGGTGATTTTCTGCAGCTGGATAAAGATGATATTCTGGTAATTGAGGGGATTCATGGATTGAATGATAAGCTTAGCTATGCACTTCCAAAGGAGAGCAAATTTAAGATTTATCTCAGTGCTTTGACTCAGCTGAATATTGATGAGCATAACAGGATTCCTACCACTGATGGACGACTGATCCGCAGGATCGTAAGGGATGCCCGTACAAGAGGAACTTCTGCGAAGGAGACGATTGCGAGATGGCCTTCTGTACGCAGAGGAGAAGAGCAGAATATCTTTCCATTTCAGGAGGAGGCAGATGTAATGTTTAATTCTGCCCTGATCTATGAACTGGCATGCCTGAAAGTATATGCAGAGCCGCTTCTGTTTGGGATTGATAAAAATGAGCCGGAGTATACAGAAGCGAAGAGACTGCTGAAATTCTTTGAATATTTTGTTCCGGTGCCAAGTGAGGCAGTGCCGCATAACTCGATCTTAAGAGAGTTTATTGGCGGAAGCTGCTTCAATGTATAGAATTGCTACAGAGGCTCATATATTGCTATTTATGTAAGCTTTTACATGCATATGTTAGAATTTAAGTATGTGTCGTGTACTCATGGGAATAAAAATTGGACACTAATGTAAAGATCTTTCTTTACAACTAAAAAAAAACGTGCTAGAATAGCACTTGCGCAACCAGGTCAGGTAATCGCGGCTGGACAGACGAAAGGGTTCAGACGAGGAAAGTCCGGGCTTCGCAGGGCAGGATGCCGGATAACGTCCGGTGGAGGTGACTCCCAGACCAGTGCAACAGAAATAAACCGCCTCACTTGTGGGGTAAGGGTGGAAAGGCAGTGTAAGAGACTACCGCCGTCCTGGTAACAGGCCGGGCACATGTAAACTCCATTCGAAGCAAGACCGAATAGAAAGCGATACGGCTGCCCGTCGTGCTTTCAGGTGGGTCGCTTGAGCCTTATGGCAACGTAAGGCCTAGACAGATGATTACCCAATGACATAACCCGGCTTATCGGTCTGATTGCGTACAAAATAATAAGAAACTGAAATCTCACTGCTGATGTGGAAAATTATCTAAATCAGTTGGTGGGATTTTTTGTATAAAAATAACCGGGAACAACGATAGCTCCCGGTTATGTAATGATTCGTATGAGATACAGGTAAATTATTTATTACGCTTACCGGTATATTTCTCTTCGCAGTATTTACATCTGTAAACTTCTTTCTCCTCATCAGCGAGAACGAAGATCTGGTCAAGTCCCTGCTCGATAGAAGTGATGCAGCGAGGATTTTTGCATCTGATCACGTTTACGACCTGTTTCGGAAGTTTCAGGTCTTTCTTTGCAACGATCTTCTCATCTTTGATGATGTTTACAGTGATGTTGTGGTCAATGAAACCAAGGATGTCCAGATCAAGATTCTCGATCGGGCATTCAACCTTGATGATATCTTTCTTTCCCATTTTGTTACTGCGTGCGTTCTTGATGATCGCAACAGTACAGTCAAGTTTATCAAGTTTCAGATCATGATAGATAGTCATGGCCTTGCCGGCTTTGATATGGTCTAATACATAACCTTCACGAAGTGCTCCAACATTTAACATGGTAATTTTACCTCCAGTAATGTGAGAATCAGGGCCATACGTACATATACGCCGTACTGAGCCTGTTTGAAATAAGCTGCTCTCGGGTCTGCATCTACTTCTGTTGCAATTTCATTTACACGTGGAAGAGGATGGAGAATGTACATATCCTCTTTTGCAAGTTCCATTTTCTGTTTGTCCAGAATATAGAAGTCTTTCATGCGGACATAATCTTCTTCGTTGAAGAAACGTTCCTTCTGTACACGTGTCATGTACAGGATATCGAGGTCTGGTAAAGCATCTTCAAGTCTTTCAACTTCCTGGAATTCGATGTTGTTCTTCTTCAGAACATCTTCGCGAATGTAACTTGGAATACGAAGTTCTTCCGGTGAGATCAGTACGAATTTCACATTTGTGTAACGTACAAGTGCTTCGATCAGAGAGTGAACAGTACGTCCGAATTTCAGGTCACCGCACAGACCGATGGTAAGGTTGTCTAAACGTCCTTTAAGAGAACGAATGGTAAGTAGATCAGTTAATGTCTGGGTAGGATGTTGATGACCACCGTCACCGGCGTTGATAACAGGAATAGAAGAAGCCATAGAAGCTACTAACGGAGCGCCCTCTTTCGGGTGACGCATAGCACAGATATCTGCATAACAGGATACAACACGAATTGTATCAGCAACACTTTCGCCCTTTGTAGCGGAACTGGAATCAGCTGATGAAAAACCAAGAACTTTACCGCCGAGATTCATCATAGCAGCTTCAAAGCTGAGGCGGGTACGGGTGCTTGGCTCGTAGAATAAAGTGGCAAGTCTCTTATCGTCGCAGACATGCGCGTATTTATCAGGGTGTTTCTCAATATCACTGGCCAGGTCAAGAAGAGTGTTAAGCTCGTCTACAGACAGGTCAAGTGGACTCATTAAGTGTCTCATTTTATACCTCCATATTTTGTTGGTTCAGGAACTTTTTTCGTAATCCTTCTTAACATCATATAATAACCCTGTATATTTTTCAAGAGAGTTTTTTGAGTATTTTTTCAAAAAATAATCCGGTTCCGAACCAGAGTGGAGCATAGTCCAGACGAATCAGTCCTTTGTAGTTCAGGGGCGCCTGGCTGTAGTCCCATGGACACATATGAAAACAGCGCAGAAAAGAGCCGCTGATAAATTCTACGGAGAAAATACCAACAGTATAAATGAATCCGCGTATCATAACCGGGACAGCGGAAAACTTCTTATAGAGAGGCCGGATGACAGCTGCGCATCCGTAAATGGGAAACATTAAAAGAGAGGTTTTTCCTGTCATGGTAAGTTCCCCGGAGAGTGCAGAATGCAGACCTGTCCAGAGAACCTCTATGCACCATCCGGCCAAGCCGCAGAGCAGAAATGATTTTTTCATAAAAGACCTCCCGATTTTCGCGTAAATTTTACCTGATTCTAGTATTGCCTGCCTTGAAAAAAACATACGTGTAAGATATAATGAGAACACATGTGTTATTGTCTGGAATAATTAGTTTTTACGATATATAGACAGGAACATATAGATTTGTTTATGGAAGAAAATGAGCTGTGGAAAATAATGTTACTGTTCAGTCCGTATCCGATAATATGCTTTGTATGGTATGGCTTGGAATAGTGGCATGTGAACAGTAATGAAATAATTTTCGGGCTCATAGAAACAGAGGAGTTTATTATGAATTATCAGGAGAGCCGGGAGTACATAGATAGAATCACACGGGAAATTCCAAGCGTACTGGGGCTTGACCATATGCGCGAACTGATGAAGCGCCTGGGAAATCCTCAGGATGATCTGAAATACGTGCATGTAGCCGGTACCAATGGCAAGGGATCTGTCATTGCTTTTTTATATTCTGCTTTATCTGGTGCAAGATACCGTATCGGCAGATATGTTTCACCTACTTTGTATTCCTACAGAGGCAGGATGGAAGTAGCAGGCAGCAGGATCAGCAGAGAGAGCTTTGCCGCATATATCACACAGGTGGCAGAGGCCATTATAGCCATGACAAAGGATGGCTATCCTCATCCCACTGCATTTGAGATAGAGACAGCAGTGGCATTTCTGTTTTTTAGGGACGAGAAATGTGATCTCGTTTTGTTAGAAGTCGGAATGGGCGGAAATCTGGACGCCACAAATATCATTAAGAACACATTATTGGCAGTGCTGGTTTCTATCAGCATGGACCATATGTCTTTTCTTGGAAATACCCTGTCACAAATTGCCGAGAAGAAAGCCGGCATCATAAAGGATCACTGCCATGTGGTAACTGCCATGCAGAAACCGGAAGCAATGCAGGTAATTGAGAAAGTTTGTGCAGAACATCATGCCGAATGTACAGTGGCAGATGCTTCACAGATACAGGTGCTTCAGGAGAGCTGTCTGGGGCAGACTATCCGGTATGATGGGGAAGATTATGAAATTCCACTGGCGGGTGTATATCAGAAAGAGAATGCAGTAGTTGCCCTGAATGCCCTGAAAGTGCTGAATGAGCTGGGTTTTGCAACTACTGCAGAGCAGAGGAAAGAGGGACTTCAGAATGCGCACTGGAATGGAAGATTTACAGTCATCTGTAAGAAACCGTTGTTTGTAGTAGATGGAGCGCATAATCCTGCAGCGGCAGATATGATGGCAGCTTCTATTGAACATTATTTTAAAGGAAAACGCCTGATCTATATTATGGGAGTTTTTGCTGATAAAGATTACAGAAGCGTGATTCAGAAAACTGCACATTTTGCAGACCAGATCCTTACGATTCAGACTCCGGATAATGTGCGTGCACTGCCAGCAGAGAAATTGGCAGAGACTGTCAGAGAATATAATCCGAATGTTCAGGCTATGCCATCCATTCAGGCCGCAGTAGAGAAAGCGTTTGCAATAGCTGGTGAGCAGGATGTGATCATTGCGTTTGGTTCTCTTTCCTTTATCGGAGAGATGACTGATATTGTGGAGAAACAACACCAATAAAAGAAAGTAGAAGGAATAAGATACATGATAGATTTACAGGATTGCCGAGATGAAATAGATAAGATTGACAGCGAGATCATCCGTCTCTTTGAACAGCGAATGAAGGTGTGCGAAGATGTGGCTGAATATAAGATCCGCACAGGAAAGAAGGTTCTGGATCCGGAGCGTGAGAGGCAGAAATTGGAAGCACTGCGTAAAAAAGCACATGGAGAGTTTAATGAACTTGGTGCGCAGGAGCTTTTTCAGCAGATCATGGCCATCAGCCGTAAAAGGCAGTATCAGCTTCTGACAGAGCATGGCATCGAGGATGATGAGAAACTGGAAATGGTAGATGAACTTCCGATGAAAGATGTTACCGTTGTTTTTCAGGGAGTAGAAGGTGCATACAGCTATGCTGCCATGAGAGAATATTTCCATGATGATATCGAGAGTTATCATGTGAAAACATGGCGTGATGCGATGGAAGAGGTTGTGGCAGAGAGAGCAGATTATGCAGTCCTTCCAATCGAGAATACAACAGCCGGGATCGTGGCAGATATTTATGATCTTCTTACAGAATATGATCTGAGCATTGTTGGAGAGCAGATCATCCGTCCGGAGCATGTGCTTCTGGGCTTGCCGGATGCGGAAATTGGGGATATCAAACAAGTATGTTCTCATCCGCAGGCTCTTGCACAGTGCGGAAAATATCTGGAAACTCATCCGGACTGGAAGAAAAAAGAAATGGAGAATACAGCAGGTTCTGCCAAGAGAATTAAAGAGGATAATGATAAAACACAGGCAGCTATTGCCAGCAGACAGGCAGGAGAACTCTATGGACTGAAGATCCTGGCAGAGAATATCTGTTATAACGGACAGAACGCTACACGTTTTGTTATTGTGAGTAAGAAACCAATCTATGTGAAAGATGCGCACAAGATCAGCATTTTCTTTGAACTGCCTCATGAGAGTGGTACACTTTACAATATGCTGTCCCATATTATTTACAATGGTCTGAACATGACAAAAATCGAATCCCGCCCGATCACGGGAAAGAACTGGCAGTACAGATTCTTCCTGGATTTTGAGGGAAATTTAAGAGACAGTGCTGTGAAGAATGCGCTGAGAGGAATCGAAGCAGAGACTGGCAGAATGAGAATTCTGGGAAATTATTAGTATTGACAACAATGTGAAATCAGATATGGGAAGAGAGAAAGAAAACCTGATATCTGGATAACGGATAAAGATAAAAAGGAAGTAACAACAATGGCTAGATTAAATGAATGTATATTATATCGTAACTTTGAACATGGTGAGATCCTGGACAAGATGGCAGAGCTAATGACTGCCTGGGAACAGAAATCACCGGATCTGAAAGAAAAAGAAGGACTGTTCTTTGAATGCGCCAACGGACTGGTGGAAACTGCCGGATCATACGGATTTTCCGGGAATTTGTGGCACTGTTATCTTACATTTCTTCTTGTAAATAATGAAAATGCATTCAGCACAGCCTGCGAGATCAGAGGTGCGGTAAATGGAAGTATCAATGAACTGGCACTGAATGATTTCGGAGTATTCAAAGAATTATATGATTTCGACCTGACAGTACTGGACGAAGCATTTGGCATTTCCTGCTGTAAGATACTGACAGATTACACAAATACAGGAAGCAACAGCAAGATGTTCAATTCTCGTATCAGAGACCGTATCTGCAGCCTGAGCAAGACTCTGGCAGAAGCAGAAACTACTGAAGAATTTATGAAAGATATGGTGCAGTTCTACAAAGATTTCGGCGTAGGCAAACTGGGCTTACATAAGGCGTTCCGTGTTGGACATGATGAGAATGACAATGTAGAAATCCAGCCGATCACAAGAATTGCTCATGTGAAACTGGAAGATCTGGTAGGATATGAAATTCCGAAGCAGAAGCTGATCGAGAATACAGAAGCCTTTGTAAGGGGCAGAAAAGCAAACAACTGTCTGCTCTTTGGTGATGCAGGTACAGGTAAATCCTCAAGTATCAAAGGCATCCTGAACCGTTATTATGATGAGGGACTTCGTATCATTGAAGTGTACAAGCATCAGTTCCAGGATCTGAATGATGTGATCGCGCAGATCAAGAACAGAAATTATAAATTCATTATCTATATGGATGATCTGTCATTCGAGGAATTTGAGATTGAATACAAATATCTCAAAGCTGTTATCGAGGGCGGTCTGGAGAAGAAACCGGATAATATCCTGATCTATGCAACAAGTAACCGCAGACATCTGGTAAGAGAGAAATCCAGTGATAAATTGGAGATTATGGATGATGACGATCTGCATTCCTCCGATACTGTACAGGAGAAACTTTCTCTTGTTTACCGTTTCGGTGTCCGCATTTACTACGGTGCACCGAGCAAAAAGGAATTCCAGACTATCGTCAAGGCGCTTGCAGAGAGAAATGGGATCAAGATGCCGGAAGAGGAACTGCTTCTGGAAGCAAACAAATGGGAACTTTCTCATGGCGGACTTACAGGAAGAACGGCACAGCAGTTTATCGACCATCTGCTGGGGGTTGCGGAAGAATAAATATAACAAAGCAAAGGGGGAACACATATGGCAGTTATGACATTTGCGGCCATTGACATCGGGTCTTATGAAGTGAGTATGAAGATCTTTGAGATGTCAAAGAGAATCGGGTTCCGGGAACTGAATGATGTCAGATACAGTCTGGAACTGGGCAAGGGCGTTTATTCCGGAGGAAAGATCGATTCAGAAATGCTGAATGTTCTGTGTGAGGTACTCAATGACTTTAAACGTCTGATGCAGGACTTTGGTGTAAATGAATACCGCGCCTGCGGTACCAGTGCATTCAGAGAACTTGCGAATCCGCTGATTATCCTGGAACAGATCTATCAGCGGACAGGACTTAAGATTGAGATTTTGAGCAGTGCAGAACAGCATTTCCTCGGATATAAATCTATTGCTGCCATTGAAAAAGGATTCAAGAAGATGATTCAGAAGGGAACTGCGATCCTGGATGTAGGAGGCGGCAGCCTGCAGGTTTCCCTTTTTGACAAAGATGCGCTGGTCACTACTCAGGGACTGAAGATGGGAAGTTTAAGAATCCGCCAGCGGCTGCAGGAACTGGAGAAAACAACCATTCATTATGATAAATTGGTTGAGGAATTTATCCGAAATGATCTGATGAGTTTCCAGCGTCTATATCTGAAAGACAAGGATATCAAGAATGTGATCCTGATGGGAGATTTCATCACAGATATGATCTTCCAGGAGGAAATGGAAGATAAGATCATTACAAGGGAAGAATTTATGAAACGCTATGAGGATACGGTAGGAAAATCTGTTGATCTGCTGGCTCAGGAAATGGAGATCGATCCGGAGTATGCGTCCCTTGTAGTGCCGACTATGGTAGTGTGCAGAAACTTTATCGATATTTTTAACGCAGAATCTCTCTGGGCTCCGGGTGTTTCTCTGTTGGATGGAATTGCATATGATTTTGCAGAGAAAAAGAAATTTATCAAGAGTGTGCATAATTTCGAGAATGATATTCTGGTTACCTCAAAGAATATCGCGAAACGCTATTCCAGCAGTAAGAGTCACATTCAGGGAACGATGAATCTCTGCCTGAATATTTTTGACAGCATGAAAAAAGTTCATGGCATGGGTTCAAGAGAACGTCTGTTACTGCAGATCGCGGCACTGCTCCATGACTGCGGCAAATATATCAGCATGGAAAATGTTTCTGAGTGTTCTTATCAGATCATTATGTCCACAGATATTATCGGTCTGTCCTCTCTGGAACGCCAGATGATCGCGTGTGCGGTCAGATTCAATAATTCTGCGTTTGTTCACTACGATGAACTTTACAGTATGGGAATGGCGATTGACAGAGAGAGCTATATCAAGGTAGCAAAGATGACTGCGATCCTTCGTCTGGCAAATGCCATGGACAGAAGCCATTATCAGAAAGTAAAAGGGATCAAGACAGCGCTCAAGGACAGAGAACTGCAGATGATCGTGGATTCCGCACAGGATATTTCCCTGGAACTGGGACTGCTGAAAGATAAAGTCGCATTTTTTGAAGAAGTATTTGGCATTCGTCTGGTTCTCAGGCGTAGGGGCAGAGCATAAAGGAGGATGAACTTATGGATCTTGGAAAATTTGAAAAAAAAGAGTATTTCGTAAACCGTGAGCTGAGCTGGCTCAAATTTGACGAGCGTGTTCTGAGTGAAGCAAGAGATAAAAATCTTCCTTTATTTGACAGACTGAAATTTTTAAGTATTACTGCATCTAACCTGGATGAATTCTTCATGGTGCGTGTGGCATCCCTTAAGGATCAGGTACATGCAGGATATCATAAGACAGACATCGCAGGAATGACTGCCAAAGAACAGTTAAAAGAAATCAGTGCCCGCACCCATGAACTGGTTCATGTACAGTATAATACCCTGAACCGTTCCCTGATCCCGGCGCTGGAGAAAGCAGGCATGCATCTGGTTGCTGCCCATGAAGATCTTACAGAAGAACAGATGGCATTTGTGGACAGATACTTTGAGGACAATGTATATCCGGTACTTACGCCAATGGCGATGGACTCTTCCAGACCGTTTCCGCTGATCAGAAATAAAACATTGAATATCGGCGCTCTGATCTCCAAGAAAGAGAAGAGTGATAAACTCAACAAGAAAGATAAAGCAGGAGAGCTTCTGTTTGCTACTGTACAGGTTCCGTCTGTGCTCCCAAGAGTGGTACAGATCCCGTCGAAGAAAGATGGCGATACCACAGTGATCCTTCTGGAAGAGATCATTGAAAGAAATATTGATAAACTTTTCCTCAGTTATGATGTGGTATGTGCACATCCTTACCGTATTATGCGTAATGCGGATCTTACCATTGATGAAGATGAGGCAGAGGATCTGCTGGTGGAGATTCAGCGTCAGTTAAAGAAACGCCAGTGGGGCGAAGTTATCCGTCTGGAAGTAGAGGATAAGATGGATGAACGTCTGCTGAAGATCCTGAAGATGGAATTTGATATCAAAGAGGCAGATATTTTCGAGATCAATGGACCTCTGGATCTTACCATGTTGATGAAAGTATATGGCACAGATGGTTTTGATGCTTACAAGACACCGAAGTATCAACCTGCACCTGTACCGGAATTTCAGAATGAGAAAGATATTTTCCAGGTGATCCGTGAGGGAGATGTATTCCTGCATCATCCTTATATGAGCTTCGACCCTGTTGTAAATTTCGTGCGTCAGGCAGCAAAAGATCCGGATGTTCTGGCTATTAAGCAGACTTTATACCGTGTCAGCGGAAATTCTCCGATCATTGCGGCTCTGGCACAGGCTGCAGAGAACGGCAAGCAGGTTTCTGTACTGGTAGAGCTGAAAGCGCGTTTTGATGAAGAGAACAATATCGTATGGGCGAAGAAACTTGAAAAAGCAGGATGCCATGTAATCTACGGCCTGGTAGGTCTTAAGACACACAGCAAGATCACGCTGGTTGTGCGCAGAGAAGAGACAGGAATCCGCCGTTATGTGCATCTGGCAACCGGAAACTATAATGATTCTACTGCTAAACTCTATACAGACTGCGGTATCTTTACCTGCGATGAACGTTTTGGCGAGGATGCAACAGCGGTATTTAACATGCTCTCCGGATATTCTGAGCCGAAACGCTGGAATAAACTGATCGTGGCTCCGATCTGGATGAAAGACAGATTCTTGAGTCTGATCGAGCGTGAGGCAGAGAATGCGAAAAAAGGTCTGCCTGCGCTGATTCGTGCAAAGATGAACTCTCTCTGCGATCCGAAGATCATTGAAGGACTGTATTATGCATCTTCCTGCGGAGTTCAGGTGGAACTTCTGGTAAGAGGCATCTGCTGTCTGAAAGTGGGAGTGCCGGGAGTCAGTGAGAATATTCATGTTCGTTCTATTGTAGGAGAATTCTTGGAACACAGCCGTATTTTCTATTTTGAAAACGGTGGAAGTCCGGAAATTTATATGGGAAGTGCAGACTGGATGCCACGTAACCTTGACCGCAGGGTAGAGATTGTCTTCCCTGTGGAAGATGAGAAGATTAAGAAAGAGCTGGAGCACGTACTTGATCTGGAATTTAAGGATAATGTAAAAGCTCATATCCTGCAGCCGGATGGAACTTATGTGAAGCCGGATAAACGGGGCAAAGCCCAGATTAACTCTCAGATGGAATTCTGTATTGAGGCAACTGAGAAAGCAGCACTTCATAAACACGAAGAAAAGAAATCCCGCGTATTCATTCCGGCAGAGCCTGCGGAGGATATAGAGGAATAAGAAACAAGAAACAGTCAGAAACAGAAATAAATAACTGGGAAATGCCATGGAAAGCGGTGAGGCTGCCATGGCATTTCTTTTCTGGGACAAAAAAATAAAAACTTTTTTGTGGCAAAAACCGCATAAATACAGGGCTTTTTGAACGAAAAATTCGAGAAAAATAAAAAAATTGAAATTTTTTTAAAAAAGTACTTGCATTTTAGAAAAAGATGGTGTATATTAAACGAGTCGACAGCGAAGAGCAAACGACAGACAAATAAATGGCCAGTTGGTCAAGGGGTTAAGACGTCGCCCTCTCACGGCGAAAACACGGGTTCGATTCCCGTACTGGCTGCTACGAAATAGTGAGAATTTAACCAGAGTTTCGACTCTGGTTATTTTTTTATCATAACGTGACATTATGGGTGGTATATCAGACGGATATGTTTACAGGAATTGCTGCAGCATCTCCGTCTGTCTGGTTTCCGGGGTAGCAGGTATGGGATATACGACAATTACATTTATGATATTTACGCTGCTGGTAACGACAGCATATTATATGTTTCCTGTAAAAAAGTATCAGTGGACCGTATTGCTGGTTGCCAGTTATGTTTTTTATTTATGGGCAAGCTGGAAATATGCTGCTTTTCTTTTATTTACTACATTTACAGTCCATTTTGCAGCACTTATTATGTATAAAAACAGCAGGATAGAGAAAGAAACGATAGTTCTTCACAACGGAGAGTGGAATCGGGAACAGAAAAAGCAGTACAAAGAGGAAATGAAGAAGAAGCGAAAAAGAGTTCTGATCATGGTGCTTGTACTGAATTTTGGAATCCTTATATTTTTAAAATATTTTAATCTGTTTGCCGGAGGAATGAACAGGTTTCTTGGAAAAGCTGGAATGACCGGTTCAGTTCCAATCTTACATCTGGTATTGCCGCTGGGGATTTCTTTTTATACTTTTCAGTCTGCCGGATATTTGATTGATGTTTACAGAGAAAAAACTGAACCGGAAAGAAATCCTGCAAAATATGCATTGTTTGTATCATTTTTTCCACAGATCATTCAGGGTCCGATCAGCTTTTATGATCAGCTGGCGCATCAGCTTTATGCAGAACGAAAATTTTCTTATGGAAATCTAAAACACGGTGCACTTCTGATGCTTTGGGGATATTTAAAAAAAATGGTTATCGCAGACCGGGCAGTCAGCCTGATCCAAATGGTTGCACCGGATTATACGCAGTATAATGGAACTGTTATCTTCATAACGGTTCTGGTCTATGCATTACAATTGTATGCAGATTTTTCGGGCGGGATCGACATATCCAGAGGGTTTGCGGAAATCCTGGGTATTGAAATGGCGGAAAACTTCCGCAGACCATATTTTGCAGTAAGCATTAACGATTATTGGAGGCGTTGGCATATTACATTAGGTGCATGGATGAAGAGCTATGTGTTTTACTCTCTTGCAATGTCAAAACGCTTTTTTAAAATGGGTAAAAACCTGAAACAAAAATACGGTGATCATGCAATCGGAGCTCATGTTGCAAAAGTACTGCCGGCAGGAATTGCTTCTTTTATCACTTTTTTGCTTGTGGGAATCTGGCATGGAGCAAATATGAAGTATGTGGCCTTTGGTGTTTGGAATGGTGGCGTGATTCTGTTGTCTGTTTTGATGCAGCCATTATTTAATAAAGCAATTGCCGGGCTGCATATTCAGACTCAAAAGAAGTCATGGCATATTTTTCAGATATTACGGACATTTCTGATCGTACTGGTAGGATATATGTTTGACATAGGCAATAATTTTTCTGCTGCAATGGATATGCTGGGACGTTGTGTTATGGATTTCAGTTTTGATATAAGTCAGATCACAGAGCAGATTACGTCGTGCGGTATGACATTGTATGATTATATGCTGCTTATATTTATGATTGTTTTAATCTTTTATGTCAGTCTGATACAGGAACGTCATCCTGATACAACAATACGGAAGCTTTTGGAGGAGAAATATCCAAAATTTCAGTGGATCGTGTTATTTGCAGGACTTCTCTGCATTGCCATATTTGGAATGTATGGACCCGGATGTAATGCAGCAGATTTTGTGTATATGCAGTTCTAGGATATATGATGAAAAAAAGAATTTTAAAACTAAGTTGCTTTGTCCTGATATTTATGTTATTCCTGAGTGGAGCAGCCGGATTTCTTAAGGTGAACAGTTTGCCGGATAGTGTGCGTATCAAAGGATTTTATCTGGAATCGGGGGATAGTCTGGATATGGTGACCATTGGAGCAAGTGAGACTTATACGTCAATAGCACCGGGGCTGCTCTGGAAAGAGTTCGGATTTACCAGTTATAATTATTCGGTGGCCGGAAGTCCGATCTCGATAGTAAAATCACAGGTAAAGGAGATTCTGGCTAATCAGGATCCGAAAGTAATTGTGATAGAGATCAATGGGGCATTGCAGGATGACGATGAATATCAGACAGATGAAAAACGACTGAGAAAATACATAGATAATATGCCATGGTCGGCAAATAAGATAAACACGATCATGGATATAGTGCCCGAGGATCAGCGGACAGAGTATTTCATACCTTTTTTAAAGTATCATTCAAACTGGCAGAGTCTGGATCTGTGCATAGCTGATTTTTATCTTCAGGCACGTATGAGGCTGGAAGGTGGCAGCCGGCTGAAGGGATTTCAGACAATATCCGGAGCAGAAGAAACCAAAAGTAAGGTAATAGATGTGACGGGCGATACTTCAGTACTTCCTTTGTCGGAAAAGGCAGAATATTACCTGCGCGACCTCCTTCAGTATTTAAAAGATGAAGGGATTGACAATGTTTTGTTCATGCGTGCACCGCACAGGATCACAAAGAAGAGCTATCCGTTTTATCAAAGAGCGAATGAAGCGGAAAAGATTATCAGAGAATATGGATTTTCTTATGTGGATTTTGAAACACAAAAGGATGAGATCGGACTGAATATGATGGAGGATTTTTATAATAATCATCATCTGAATCTGTATGGGCAGAAAAAGTTTACGGAGTATTTTGGAAACTACATGGTGGAATATTATGATCTGAAAGACAGTGTGCATTCAGAAAAGATCATAAAAAGCTGGGATAAATCTGCAGAGGATACAGAGGACTGTCTGGAGTATGTAAAAACCATGCTAAAAGATAAAAAAAGAAGTATCATTAATGAGGGATGGAAAGAAGCCAGGAGATTTCATCTGACAACAGAGGAGTAATATTGGAAAGGAAGAACGATATGGCCACGGATGAAGAACTTTATGGGCAATATCTGCGCGGTGATGAGACAGGACTTGAACTGTTGATAAAAAAATATGGTGATCCGCTGACCTTATACATTGATGGTTATCTGCATGACGTCCACGAAGCGGAAGATTTAATGATGGAAACCTTTTCCTGGCTGTTTACGAAAAAGCCCCGCATCCGGGATGGATGTTTTAAGGCTTACCTTTATAAAGCAGCGCGGCACATGGCTTTGCGTCACAAAAGCAGACGGCGGATTTTCTTCAGTCTTGACGACCTGACCAGAGAACCGGAGGCGCAGACACTGGTGGAGGAGGTCATCCGCACAAAGGAACGGAATCAGATCCTGCATCTCTGCATGGACGAGTTAAATTCAGATTATCGGGAAGCTCTTTATCTGACCTATTTTGAGGGTATGAGCTACCAACAGGCTGCTAAGGTCATGGGAAAAAGTGTGAAGCAGATCACAAATATGGTGTACCGGGGAAAAGAGCGTTTACGCGGATTATTGCAACGGGAGGGTATTACAGATGTTGAAAAATGAGGAACGGATTGCTGAGGTAAAACGGCGTATTGAGGAAAAAGAACGACAGCAGAGACTGCGGCACAGACGGATTGTCTCTGCATTCTGCATAGCGGCATGCCTTGCAGTAATCGTTGGTGTTTCCTTTGTCATGCCAGGTATTGTCGGACAGATTACGCCCGGTACTTCTTCTGGATTTGAAACGGCAGCAACAATTTTAGGCGGCGGCACCGCATTGGGATATATGGTAATCGGACTGCTGGCTTTTATTCTCGGCGTTTGCGTGACTATTCTGTGCTTCCGCATCCGCCAGCTGGACAAAGAGGAGCAGACGGAGATGCAAAAGGAGGACAATGGGGATGGAACTGTTCAGTAACTTTTTTCAATTCGCCGTTACCCTGCTGGGCTTTTGTCTGAGTGGTATCTGGTATCTGAAAGATCGAAAACAGACCTGTTTCCTGCTGACCTGCTTTTACGGATGCTTTGCCCTCGGCTCTCTTTACTGGACGTTGTATCTGCTTCTGTTTTCTGAAACACCGCAGGTCTTTTATGTGTCAGAGTTTGGCTGGGTAGCCAGCGTGATTTTCCTTTATCTTCTGCAATACACCCTTTCCTCTGCGGAGGAAAGAGACTTTTCGACACGGAAATCTCTGATAGCTCCTCTGATCGGCATTCCGCTTTGTGCGTTTTACTGCACCTTTGGAGATATTCTTTCCAATCTGCTCTGGTGTGGCATGATGATCGTTGTTTCTTATCATTCTATCCGGGGTCTTGCTTATGCGCAGATACAGACAGGAACAGCGTGTAAGATGCGGTATTTTCACATTGAGGTGCTGTGCTATGTGGCGGTGGAGTATGCTCTTTGGATCTCCGGCTGCCTGTGGCCGGGCTATTCCATTTCCGCTCCCTATTGCTGGTTTGATCTTTTGCTTACAGGCAGCCTGTTTGCGCTGCTGCCAGCCACAGGAAAGGCGGTGCAGGCATGACATATATTGAAAATGTATTTCTTTGCATGGCTTCGCCCCTGCTGATCGCGGCGCTGTGTATGGGAAAGCGGCAGAGAAAATTCTTTCTGTTCTGCTTTGCCGGAATGGGTGCATGTCTGCTTTCCGCATACATCAACACCTTTTTCGCTGCACTTTACAGAGCGGACACCTTTGCAGCTACCACAGAGATCGCCCCGGTGGTGGAGGAAGTGATGAAACTTCTGCCATTGCTCTTTTATCTGCTGATATTTGAGCCAAAAGCGGAGCGAATCAAAAATGCCGCTGTGATCACAGCCCTTTCCTTTGCCACATTTGAGAATGTCTGCTATCTGATCCAAAACGGAGCCGGACATTTTTCTTTTATTTTCTTCCGTGGTATTGGGACTGGAGCCATGCATGTGATCTGTGGAGCCATTGTCGGCGGCGGCCTTGCATATGTGTGGCAAAGAACATGGCTGAAGATTGCCGGAACCTGCGGCCTGCTGGGAGCGGCAATCACCTTTCATGCAATTTATAATCTCCTGATCGCCTACGGCGGTGCAGCACAGTATATTGCTTATCTGCTGCCTGTACTGATCCTGGCAGCGGGAAAACTGATCTTCCGCAGTTCGATACAATAATATAACCTGATTTTCCGCTTTTGGGAGCTGTTTCGGCAGCTCTCAAATTTTTTTGAAAAAATTTGATTTTCAGGTGAGAGTTTTTCGCTTTTTTTGTACCTATATAAGTGAAAGGACTTTTAAGACTGTTTTTGTGGAAGGAGGTTGGAAGGCATGTACGATACAGAAAAGCGTATCGAATTGGTAAAAAAGCGAATGCATGAATACCACCGCCGCCAGGAGCGGCGCACAGTCTGCCGTCTGTCCGTTCTGTGTACCCTGCTGTTCCTGTCCCTTGTGGGGGCAATGGGGATCATGCAAAGCCGGCCAATAAACGCCACGGGAATGTACGGCACAATTCTGCTGCATGAAGGCGCAGGCGGCTATGTGTTGGTGGCTGTCATTTCCTTTACTGTGGCAGTCGTGATTACCGCATTATGTATCAAATTCAGAAAAAAAGGACAAAAGAGTCAGGATGCAGAAAATCATGTATAAAGAAAGGAAAAGGTGGAAAGCATGAGGAAAAAGTTATTAGCCGGGATTCTGGCACTTGCACTGTGTTCTACAAATATGCCCCCCCAGACCATATTTGCGGAAGAATTTACTTCCGGAAATCAGGATGTAGTGTCTGAGGAAGAAACTCCGGAGAGTTTTACCAATGAGGAGCAGGAAACAGCAGGAGAGACAGATGAGGAACTGTCTGTATTCAGTTCAGAAGAGGTTCCTGAGTTCAATGATACCCCCGATGAGGCAATGGCTGCTGCGGAAAATGCACAAAATGGAGTAATTGATTTAACTGATGATATTGCGGGCGGAGTTTATACTATAACTTCGGCAGGAGATTACAAATTCACATGCAGTAATAGTCAGGAAACAGCAAATAGAATTGTAATTGATGGAGCAAATATTTCAAAGCAAGCCAACATCAACATTTATCTTGATAACGTAAATATCAATACATCTGCTGGTCCGGCGCTGCAAATTCAATCTAATGTTCAAGCTCAAGTCTATATATATTTGCAAAATGAAAATTTACTTTGTTCAACGCGGAGCTATACCGCAGGCTTACAGAAAAATAATCAGGCTAACCTTACAATAGATAACGCTCCAGACACTACTACAGGAATCTTAAAAGCTAGTGCTAGTTCTGGTGCCGGAATTGGTGGTGACAATGGTGGCTCTTGCAGTAATATTACCATTAATGGCGGTTCTGTAGATGCTAGTTCTCGTTATGGTGCCGGAATTGGTGGTGGCAATCTTGGCTCTTGCAGTAATATTATCATTAATAGTGGTTCTGTAATTGCTCGTTCTGTTTTTGGTGCTGGAATTGGTGGCGGCTATGGTGGCTATGGTATCAATGGTGGCTCTTGTGATACCATTACCATTAATGGCGGTTCTGTAACTGCTAATTCTGATTATGGTGCCGGAATTGGTGGCGGCTATGCTGGCTATGGTAGCAATGGTGGCTCTTGTGATACCATTACCATTAATGGCGGTTCTGTAACTGCTAATTCTGATTATGGTGTCGGAATTGGTGGTGGCTACGGTGGCGCTTATGGCAATGATGGTTCTTGCGATACCATTGCCATTAATGGCGGTTCTGTAACTGCACGAATTGGCTGCATTCCTCGCCAGAATTTAAATAGCACTGGTAATAATCCAGAAGTATATCTCTGTACTGTTTCTAATCCCCAAAAAAGAAAAATAAGTATAGATAATGTTGACTGGAAAACATATAATCATGTAAATGGTGAGTCTGTCGGGAACAACCTGTATGCATGGCTAACTGGAGCAAAGCACACTATAACTGTTGGAACTGAAGAAAGGAAGTATTCTTTCAATCAAGATACCAAGCAATTTAGTCGTATAAAAACAGATCCCACCGCTACCCAATTAGATTTTACACCGCAAAATTTTACATATAATAAAGATAACCCTGTTGATATTAGTAACTATATTAAATGGAAAGATGATGTCACCGGTCATGGTGAAATTACTCATGTAACGTATTTTAAAAAAGAAGATGGAACTTCACTCACAAACAGCCCCACAGATGCAGGTACTTATACTTTTAAGATTGATGTGAATGCAGGTGAATACTACAATTCAGCCCAACAGATATCTGCATCACCAGAATGGGAATTTGTCATTTCAAAAGCACAAGCACCTTCAAGCAAGCCAACCGATACTACAATATCCGTTCCATGGTCCTGCAAGAAAGTCGAAGATGTTAAGAACTGTTTCGAGGATGACTGGAAATGGAGTAATTCCGATATTTCTAAAGAATTGCCTGTAGGAAAGGAAATTTCTGCTAGAGCAGTTTATAATGGCGCAGATGCCGGTAATTATCTAGATGAATCCGTTGAATTCAAAATCACGAGAAGTGAATGCAAGCACGAACACACCGCCGGACGTTATTACTCCTCTCCATCCTGTACTTCCAGCGGATATAGCGGAGATACCTACTGCACAGACTGTAATGAAACACTTTCCTATGGTTATACCATTTCCGCATACGGTCATGACTATGACAATGGCGTTATCACTACAGAACCAACTACAGAAACTGACGGAATCATAACTTACACCTGTAAGTGGTGTAAACATCAGGATACAAAAACTCTCGGTAAACTTGGTGACGGGGAACCTTATATTGAGGGAAGTTTCCAGAAGAAAGGCTGGGATGCTGTCAATGATCTGATTAAGGCTTCCAAAGAAAAAGATACCATTTCCATTATCCTGAATGGCGCCAAGATACTTCCTGCCTCTGTCTTATCCGAGATAAAAGGCAAAGATATTTCCCTGAACCTTGATATGGAAAATGGTTTCATCTGGAAAATCAACGGTACTTCCATTACATCAGAAACACCTGCGGATATAGATCTTTCTGTTACAAACACAGCAGAATATATCCCGGCAGCATTATACAGCCTGATCTCCACAAACCAGAATGATTTCGGTTTCCATCTTGGAAGAAGCGGAGCTTTCGATTTCCCGGCTGTGCTTTCCGTAAAGGCAGATGCCTCCTGTGCAGGACTTATGGCAAATCTGTTCTGGTATGATGTTGAGAATGGGGTTCTGCAGTGTATCCAGACTGTAACTGTAGGCGGTGCATTTGAGCGCAGTATTCCATATGCCGACTTTACGCTTTCCAAAGGACAGGATTATTTCATAGCATTTGGTACAGAATCTCTCAATGGCAGAGTCATTCACACAGACGGAAGTATCACAGATGAAAACGGTGCATACCTGCGACCTGCAAACACAAAGATTTCCAGCTATTCCATTGACAGAAACAAGCTCACTGTCAGACTTTCCAAAGGATGTGCCGGCGCTCAGGGTTATGACTTCGTGATCAGCAAGAAATCAGATATGCTCAAAACCGGAAAGTTCAGCAAAACAGTTTCCTCATCCGGCAAGCCACAGGCATCTTTCAGATATCTTTCAAAAGGTACCTGGTATGTGGCAGCCCGAAGCTGGGTTCTGGATGCACAGGGCAATAAGGTCTATGGTTCCTGGACAAAGATCAAGAAGATCAAGATCATTGTTGTCACACCACAGCAGCCAAAGATCAAGAATATTACTGTAGAAGGAAACACTGTGACTGTTACTTACACAAAATGCAAAAATGCCACAGGTTATGAAATCCTGCTCGGAAACAAATACAAAACCTCCGCAGGTGAGAAATGCCCTGTAAAAAAATATCTGAAACGTACCGGAAACACCACTACTGTAACCTTTACAAACGTAAAGAAAGGTACCTGGTATGTGACCATACGGGCATGGAACCAAACCTCCAAAGATAAATCCAGAGTTTACAGTCCATACTCCACAATGAAGAAATTCAAGACAAAGAAATAGCTTCTGTTTCTTAAAGGATTCTGAATGAAATCTACCTGAAAAGAGACTTGTAATTTGCTAATAAAATATATATGACGACAACAGGAGGAAAGGTATCTGCCTTTCCTCCTGCCATTTTTCTTAGAGATTGTATTCTTTATATAACTGCTCACGTCTTTTGGCGTTTGTTGATACAATCGGGATTTCTTCAGTTCTCTGATCCTGAAGTAATCGAGTAATCAGGCTTCCAAGTCGAGTTTCACCCCTTGCCTGTCCAATTGCTTCTCCTTCTGTACGTCCCTCAGCTTTAAGTCTTTCAGATTCCAGTTCCAGAACTTTTCCGCCCATAATATCACCTATTCCTTTCCGGACATCTTCCTCCTTACGGAAAATATAATCCGCAACCTTTACAATTAACTTTGCCAAATCTGTATACAGTTCCGATTTACCTGTCTCCGTCAGTTCCTTTTCCAAATTTACCCTGATATCTTCATATTCGTTTAAAAGCATCTGGAATAATTCCGGATTGTTATTAAAATCATGTCCTTTTTTCTCGTATCTCATAATATAAAATGGCAACAGCATTAACAGGTTTTTTTCAAAGATGCTGTCTTTTGTATAATCAGCCATTTTTATAGCAGGTATGGAATATAAATATGTATTTCCATCTGGAAAAACTACATCTGCTTCCAGATAATCCGGCGTGTTCTCCGAACTTCTCAGAAACAGTACGCAGGACTTTGGAAATTCTATCCGGTATCTGCGCCCCTGCTTTTCAGCATGTTCTATGCCAATTGCAAAATCATATTCAATCATCCTTATTACCATTGTCATGTCATCTGTACTCTGACACTCGATATGGTACATTTTCCTTCCAATCAGCAGACAGGAATCTGTAATGATCTCTCCATCCTCCTGTTGATGTTCATTGCGAAGCTGTGTGATCTTCACATCTTCCGGATATGATGTGTGGAATACCTCATTGATCAGCGGTACTGCCAGATATGGCATCTTCTCGATCATTGTACGGAATACATCATCAAAAATCGTATTATTCATATAACACTCCTTTTTGTACTTATATTATAACATTTTGACGAGTTTTATTGAACACTTAATTTCTTTAAAATTATGTATTTTTATCTTTGGAATCAGTGGCAGATATTGCCTGAAAAATCACTTATAAGAAAGTATAGATTATCGTTTACATTTTTTACTATACAGCATCTATGGCTATTTATCAAGTCCATTTTGGGCGATTATTTTCCTGTTCTTCCTTAAATCCAGAGTTTACAGTCCATATTCCACAATGAAGAAATTCAAGACAAAGAAATATCTTCTGTTTCTTACAGATATTTCTACTGTAAAGATAATGCCAAACAGCCTTGCGGGCAAATGAAACAGTTGACAGCTGAAAAAACCAATGATAAGATAAATGCACTCAAATTATAACAGAACAGGCTTACAGTCAGAGAAGGATCAGAATTTCGGTTCTGATTATTTTTTGTGTTTTATTCCGTTGGCAAGGGAAAGTTCACACTTGAAAAAGAATAAAAATTCGGTTATAATACGAACAAATGTTTGCGGTGCAAAAAAATCATTCCCGGATTTACAGTAAGCAATCCGGTTGATATAAAGAAAGGAAATGTAACAGACATGGCAAAGAAAAACACCTATGATGCAGGGAGCATCTCTGTCCTGGAAGGTCTGGAGGCGGTTCGGAAGCGTCCGGGAATGTACATCGGAAGTGTTTCACGAAAAGGATTAAATCATCTCATTTATGAGATCGTAGATAACGCAGTAGATGAACATCTGGCAGGATACTGCAGTCTGATCCATGTGATTCTGGAGAAGGATGGTTCCTGTACGGTTACGGATAATGGAAGAGGAATTCCGGTAGATATGCATGAGAAAGGAGTGTCGGCAGAGAGACTTGTATTTACAACTCTTCATGCAGGCGGTAAATTTGATAATTCTGCCTATAAGACCAGCGGAGGACTTCATGGAGTAGGCTCTTCGGTTGTGAATGCCCTGTCTACATATCTGGACATTAAGATCAGTCGTGACGGATATGTGCATCATGATCACTATGAACGGGGAATCCCGACCATTGAACTTGAGGAAGGGCTGCTGCCGAAGCTGGGTAAGACCAGACAGACCGGAACCAGTATCAATTTCCTGCCGGATCCGGAAATTTTTGAAAAGACAAGATTCTCGGCAACAGAAGTAAAGAGCAGACTTCATGAGACGGCATACCTGAATCCGGAACTGACCATTCGCTTTGAGGATAAAAGAGGTGCAGAGGTCGAGGATATTACCTATCATGAGCCGGATGGTATCATTGGATTTATCAAGGATCTGAACCACAGTGCAGAAGTCCTGCATGATCCGGTTTACCTGAAAGGGGAAGCAGACGGCATTCAGGTAGAGGTGGCATTCCAGTTTACCAATGAATTTCGTGAGAATGTATTGGGCTTCTGTAATAATATTTACAATGCAGAGGGCGGTACTCATCTGACCGGATTTAAGACTACATTTACCACAGTCATGAATACTTATGCGAGAGAGATTGGCGTTCTTAAAGACAAGGATCCGAACTTCACAGGTGCAGATATCCGTAACGGAATGACAGCGGTTGTTTCCATCAAGCATCCGGAACCACGTTTTGAGGGACAGACCAAGACAAAGCTGGATAATCAGGATGCATCACGCGCAACCGGAAAGGTTGTAGGAGAGCAGATGGTACTCTATTTTGACAGAAATCTGGAGACTCTTAAGACCATCCTTTCCTGCGCGGAGAAAGCTGCCAAAATCCGTAAGACAGAAGAGAGAGCCAAGACCAATCTTCTGACAAAGCAGAAATATTCCTTTGACTCTAACGGAAAGCTGGCAAACTGTGAGAAAAAGGATCCGTCCAAGTGTGAGATCTTTATCGTAGAGGGAGATTCTGCGGGAGGTTCCGCAAAGACTGCCCGTAATCGTAATTACCAGGCAATCCTTCCTATCAGAGGTAAGATCCTGAATGTAGAGAAAGCAACCATTGACAAAGTGCTTGCCAATGCGGAGATCAAGACCATGATCAATGCATTCGGATGCGGATTCTCCGAAGGATACGGAAATGATTTTGACATTACAAAGCTTCGTTACGACAAGATTGTGATCATGGCTGATGCCGATGTGGACGGGGCGCATATTTCCACACTGCTCCTTACTTTATTCTACCGTTTCATGCCGGATCTGATCACTGAGGGACATGTGTATATTGCCATGCCGCCATTATATAAAGTCATGCCTAAGAAGGGACAGGAGGAATACCTGTACGATGATAAGGCACTGGAGAGATACAGACGTGCCCATAAACCGGGAAGCTTTACTCTTCAGAGATATAAAGGTCTGGGCGAGATGGATGCGGAGCAGCTCTGGGAGACTACTCTGAATCCGGAGACAAGAATGATGAAGCGAGTGGAGATTGAGGATGCGAGACTTGCATCAAGCGTGACAGAGATCCTGATGGGAAGCGATGTTCCGCCGAGAAAGAAGTTTATCTATGAGCATGCACAGGATGCAGAGCTGGACATCTGATTTTGCCGGAGTGTTATATGGAAATTAAGACAGATACATGGATATGTGTCTGAGATGGAGGAATGAAATAAATGGAAACAAAACAGGAGAATGTGATTCCCACCGACTATGCGGAGGTCATGCAGAAATCCTATATAGATTATGCCATGAGTGTTATTATCTCCAGAGCCCTGCCGGATGTGCGTGACGGATTGAAGCCGGTACAGAGAAGAACCCTGTATGATATGTATGAGTTGGGCATCCGCTATGACAGACCATATAGAAAATGCGCCCGTATCGTAGGTGATACCATGGGTAAATATCACCCACATGGTGACAGTTCTATTTACGAAGCACTTGTAGTAATGGCTCAGGATTTTAAGAAAGGCAGAACATTGGTCGACGGACATGGAAACTTCGGTTCTATCGAGGGTGACGGTGCAGCTGCCATGCGATATACAGAAGCCAGACTGGAGAAACTGACACAGGATGTCTTTCTCGAAGATCTGGATAAGAATGTAGTAGACTTTATGCCGAACTTTGACGAAACAGAGAAAGAGCCGGTGGTACTTCCTGTCAGAATCCCGAATTTGCTGGTAAACGGAGCAGACGGCATCGCGGTCGGCATGGCGACCAGCATCCCGCCTCATAATCTGGGTGAAGTAGTAGATGCGGTAAAAGCATATATGAAGAATAACGACATCAGCGTCAAAGGTCTGATGCGTTATCTCAAGGGACCGGATTTCCCGACGGGCGGTCTGGTAGTAAATAAAGATGATCTGCTCAAGATTTACGAAACAGGAACAGGTAAACTCCGTGTCAGAGGTAAAGTGGAGACAGTGAAGCTTAAAGGCGGCAGACAGCAGCTTGTAATCACTGAGATCCCGTACACGATGATCGGTGCAAATATCGGAAAATTCCTGAATGATATCGCATCCCTGGTAGAGAACAAGAAGACAACAGATATCGTGGATATCTCCAACCAGTCTTCCAAAGAGGGAATCCGTATCGTTCTCGATCTGAAACGTGATGCAGATGTAGAGAATCTTACAAATATGCTCTATAAGAAGACCAAGCTGGAAGATACCTTTGGCGTAAACATGCTGGCAGTTGCAGACGGCAGACCAGAGACACTGAGTCTGAAGCAGGTGATTGAGCATCATGTAGACTTCGTATTCGATGTAACAACCAGAAAATATACCACACTTCTGAACAAAGAGCAGGAGAAGAAAGAAATTCAGGAAGGTCTCATCAAAGCATGTGATGTGATAGACCTGATCATCGAGATCCTGCGTGGAAGCAAGAACAGAGAACAGGTAAAGAAATGCCTGGTCGATGGTGTGACAGAGGGAATCAAGTTCAAGAGCAAAGTCAGTGAGAAAGCTGCACAGAAGCTGCGCTTTTCAGAAAAACAGGCAGCAGCAATCCTGGATATGCGTCTGTACAAGCTGATTGGTCTGGAGATCGAAGCACTTCAGGCAGACTATGCAGAGACAATGAAGAACATTGCATTATATGAAGATATCCTGAATAATTATGATTCCATGGCAGAAGTAATCATGAAAGATCTGGACCAGATCAAGAAAGAATACGGAACCAAACGCCGTACAGTGATCGAGAATGCAGAGGAAGTTGTGTATGAAGAGAAGAAGATGGAAGAAATGGAAGTTACATTCCTGATGGACCGCTTCGGATACATGAGAATTATTGATAAATCTGCTTATGAGAGAAATAAAGAAGCTGCCAATGCAGAGAACAAATATGTATTTAACTGTATGAATACAGATAAGATCTGTATTTTTACAGATAACGGGAAGATGCACAGTATCAAAGTTGCGGATATTCCGCTGGTGCGTTTCAGAGATAAAGGAATGCCGGCAGATAACTTAAGCAATTATGATAGTGCACAGGAGCGAATGCTTTACGTTGCGCCGCTGGCATCCATAAAAGAAAATACACTTTTGTTTGTTACAGCAGCTTCTATGTGTAAGCTGGTAAGCGGTGCGGAGTTTGATGTGGCGAAGAGAACAATTGTATCCACGAAATTAGCAGAAGAAGATTCTCTGATCTTCGTAGGTTCAGCAGATGAGATGGAACAGGTAGTCCTCCAGAGTGAGGGTGGATACTTCCTCAGATTCCAGAAGCAGGATATTTCTTCTATGAAGAAAACATCCATCGGTGTGAGGGGAATGAAGCTGGCAGAAGGAGATAAGCTGGATCATGCATATCTTCTGGAAAGCCGCCAGGAATATACGATCACTTATCATGACAAACCTTATGTTCTCAACAAGGTGAAACTGTCCAAACGAGACAGTAAAGGAACGAAACCGCGGATATAAAATATTATTTTACGGTCTGAAAAACCAACAAATCCAGTAAAATCAAGGTTTTTACAGGAAAAGCCTTGCAATTGTAAAGAATTGGTGTTACAATACAGCTAAATTAGAACTTGTAAACATGGGAGTGGGCGTGAGCCCACTCTTATTTGTTGCATAGAAAGGCAGGTGGGAAAATGAGCAGACGGGAAGAATATGAAAAGCGCGCAGAGGAACTTCTGGCACCGATCGTAGAACAAAACGGTTTTGAATTGGTTGATGTAGAATATGTGAAGGAAGCAGGCAATTGGTATCTGAGAGGATATATTGATAAGCCAGGCGGAATTACAGTAAATGACTGCGAAGTAGTCAGCAGAGCATTCAGCGACAAACTGGACGAGAATGACTTCATCGAAGACAGTTACATTATGGAGATCAGTTCTCCGGGACTGGACAGACCGCTCAAGAAAGAAAAAGACTTTGAGAGAAACTTAGGAAAACAGGTGGAGATCCGTACCTACCGGCCAATCGAGAAACAAAAAGAGTTCTGCGGGGTTTTAACCGCATATGATAGTAACAGTGTGACAATCGATGAGGATGGAACCGAGCGTGTTTTTGACAAGAAAGACACAGCCCTGATACGCCTCGCAATAGAGTTTTAGTTGATAAATTCGGGAGGATAAGAAAAAAATGAACAGAGAGTTAATGGAGGCGCTGGATATCCTTGAAAAGGAAAAAAATATCAGCAAAGATACACTGCTTGAAGCAATCGAGCAGTCTCTGATCCAGGCTTGCAAGAACCATTTTGGTAAAGCTGACAACGTACATGTGACCATTGATCCGGAAACATGTGACTTCGCAGTGTATGCCGACAGAAACATCGTAGAATATGTAGAAGATCCTGCAATGGAGATCTCGCTTGCAGATGCATTAAAGATCACATCCAGAGCTGAGATCGGCGCAATGGTACAGGTTCCGATCCAGTCCAAGGAATTCGGACGTATCGCAACACAGAATGCAAAGAACGTCATTCTGCAGAAGATCCGCGAGGAAGAGCGTAAGGTACTGTTTGACGAATACTATGGAAAAGAGAAAGAAGTAGTAACCGGTATCGTACAGCGTGTGATGGGCAAGAATGTAAGTATCAACCTTGGTAAGGCAGATGCAGTATTAAGCGAGAACGAGCAGGTAAAAGGTGAGACTTTCGAGCCGACTGAGAGAATCAAAGTATATATCCTCGAAGTTAAGGATACACCGAAAGGACCACGTATCCTTGTATCCAGAACTCATCCGGGTCTTGTAAAACGTCTCTTCGAATCCGAAGTAGCAGAAGTAAAAGACGGAACTGTTGAAATCAAGAGCATTGCCCGTGAGGCAGGTTCCCGTACAAAGATCGCTGTATGGAGCAACGATCCGGACGTAGATGCAGTAGGCGCATGCGTAGGTATGAACGGTGCCCGTGTCAATGCAGTAGTTGAGGAACTTCGCGGTGAGAAGATTGATATCATCAACTGGGATGAGAACCCGGCAATCCTGATCGAGAATGCATTAAGCCCTGCAAAAGTTATCGCAGTTATGGCAGATCCTGATGAGAAGACAGCTTTAGTAGTTGTTCCTGATTATCAGCTTTCTCTTGCAATCGGTAAAGAAGGACAGAATGCACGTCTTGCGGCAAGACTTACTGGCTTCAAGATCGATATCAAGAGCGAGACTCAGGCAAAAGAGTCCGGTGATTTCTATGATTATGATGACGAAGCAGAGGAAACAGAAGAGACTGCTTCTGAAGAAATTACAGATGCTGATGCAGATGATATTGAAACAGATGATGTTGAAACAGAAGATGCAGCAGAAGAGGTTCCTGTAGACGAAGAGTCTGAAGAAGTTCAGGAAGCAGAAGAGAATGAAGACGAAGAGTAAGATTCCTATGCGCCAGTGTACCGGCTGCAGGGAAATGAAAAGCAAGAAAGAAATGATCAGAGTCCTTAAGACCACTGAAGATGAGATCGTACTTGACACTACCGGCAAGAAGAACGGCAGAGGCGCGTATCTCTGCTTTTCCAGAGAATGTCTGGACAAAGCGATCAAGAATCACGGACTTGAGCGTTCTCTGAAGACTGCAGTTCCGGACGAAGTATATGAACGACTTAAAAAGGAGCTGGAAGATATTGAAAAATAACAAAGTACTGTCGCTGATAGGGCTGGCTACCAAAGCGGGCAAGACCGTAAGCGGAGAATTTTCTACAGAGAAATCTGTCAAAACCGGAAAAGGACTGCTTGTGATCGTGGCTGAGGATGCCTCCGAGAATACAAAGAAGAAATTTCGGAACATGTGCAGTTTTTACGAAGTTCCGATCTACTTCCTCTCAGATAAAGAGAGTTTAGGCAGAGCAATGGGAAAGGAGTACCGTGCCTGTCTGGCTGTCCAGGATGAGAACTTTGCGAAAGCAATCATGAAGGAGGTATAGCAATTGTCTAAATTGCGGGTACATGAGCTGGCAGGAGAGCTTGGACGACAGAACAAAGAAGTAATCGAGTTTCTGAAATCCAGAGGTGTTGAAGTCAAGAGCCATATGAGTATGGTGGATGAGCCTCTGATTTCGGTGGTAAAAAATAGATTTTCAAATAATAACAGGGGAAAGGAGCATATTGCGAAATTGGATACTCCCAAGACAGAAGAAAAGGTTGTAACAGTAAAATCTGAAGGAGATAAAGCTGAAACACCTAAAAAGAAAAAAAATATTATCCGTGTTTACCATGCACAGAATGCAAGTGACGGAGGAAAAACAACAAGAAAGAAACCGGCAAAAGCCGAAGGCGAGAGAACAGGTGCGCCAAGAAATACAGAAGGAAAATCTTCTGATAACAGAACAGATGGTGACAGACCAAGAAGAAATAATGGAGACCGTTCCAATGCCGGTAACAGAAGACCGCAGGGAGACGGAAACCGTCAGGGAAGATTCCAGGGCGAAGGCAGAGCTCAGGGCGATGGAAATCGTCAGGGCGGACGCTTCGGCAGTCAGGGAAGATCCCAGGGTGACGGTCAGGGACGCCAGGGTGGAAGACCACAGGGCGATGGAAATCGTCAGGGTGGACGTTTCGGCGGTCAGGGAAGATCCCAGGGTGATGGCCAGGGACGCCAGGGTGGAAGATTCCAGGGCGATGGAAATCGTCAGGGTGGACGTTTCGGCGGCCAGGGAAGATCTCAGGGCGATAACCGCCAGGGAGGCAGACCACAGGGTAATGGTCAGGGCCGTCCGGATGGAAACAGAAGTGAGGGACGTGACGGACGCTTCGGCGGCGGTCAGGGACGTCAGGGACAGCGCCAGAATACCAGAAAGAATGATGATATGGTATTTGCACCGGAACTGACCAAGACTTCCAAAGACAGCAAGAGAGAGCGCGATAGAGAAAACAAGAATAAGAAGAAAGATTTCGATAAGAGCCAGAGCGGCGGACGCAGACCAAATCAGGGTGGATTCAACAAGAATTCCAGAATCCCGAAAGCTCTGCAGAAACCAACTCCACAGCCAAAACAGGAAGAGAAGAAACCTGAGGTTAAAGAAATCACACTTCCGGAAAAGATGACAATCCGTGAACTGGCAGAAGCAATGAAGATGCAGCCGTCAGTGATCGTTAAGAAACTCTTCATGGAAGGTATGATGGTTACTGTAAACCATGAGATCGACTTTGAGAAAGCTCAGGAGATCGCTCTGGATTACGATATCATCGCAGAAAAAGAAGAGAAAGTGGACGTCATCGAAGAACTCCTCAAAGAGGGCGAAGAAGACGAGAAAGATATGGTTCCGAGACCACCTGTAGTCTGTGTTATGGGTCATGTCGATCATGGTAAAACATCTCTTCTGGATGCAATCCGTAAGACAAACGTAACACGCGGCGAGGCCGGCGGTATCACACAGCATATCGGTGCTTCTGTAGTAGAGGTTAACGGTCAGAAGATCACATTCTTGGATACACCTGGACATGAAGCTTTTACAGCCATGCGTATGCGTGGTGCAAACTCCACAGATATCGCAGTTCTGGTCGTAGCAGCAGATGATGGTGTAATGCCTCAGACTGTAGAGGCTATCAGCCATGCAAAAGCAGCAGGTGTTGAGATCATCGTAGCCATCAATAAGATTGATAAACCAAGTGCAAATATCGAACGTGTAAAACAGGAACTTTCCGAGTATGAACTGATTCCGGAAGACTGGGGCGGAAGCACAATCTTCGTTCCTGTATCTGCACATACAGGAGAAGGAATTGACACTCTTCTTGAGATGATCCTTCTTACAGCAGAAGTATGTGAACTTAAAGCAAACCCGAACCGTGAAGCAAGAGGTCTTGTAATTGAGGCTCAGCTTGATAAAGGTAAAGGTCCGGTTGCTACTATCCTTGTTCAGAAAGGTACTCTCCATGTAGGAGACTTCATTGCAGCAGGAGCATGTAATGGTAAAGTTCGTGCAATGATGGACGATAAAGGACGCAGAATTAAAGAAGCAGGTCCGTCTACTCCGGTAGAAATCCTCGGACTTGGTGATGTTCCGAATGCAGGTGAGATTCTCCTTTCATTCGAGAGCGATAAAGAAGCGAAGAACTTCGCAGGTGCATTTGTATCTGAGAATAAGAACCGTCTTCTTGAAGAAACTAAGGGCAAACTGTCTCTGGATAACCTCTTTGACCAGATTCAGGCAAGCGATCTGAAAGAGCTGCCGATCATCGTCAAAGCAGACGTACAGGGATCTGTAGAAGCCGTAAAACAGAGCTTAACAAAGCTTTCCAACGAAGAAGTAGTTGTAAAAGTAATCCATGGCGGTGTTGGTGCTGTCAATGAATCTGACGTAAGTCTTGCAGCTACATCTAACGCGATCATCATCGGATTTAACGTTCGTCCTGATGCAACAGCAAAACAGCTTGCTGAGCAGGAAGGTGTAGATCTTCGTCTGTACAGAGTCATCTATCAGGCAATCGAAGATGTGGAAGCTGCCATGAAGGGTATGCTGGATCCTGTATTCGAGGAGAAAGTTATTGGTCATGCAGAAGTACGTCAGCTGTTCAAAGCATCCGGTGTTGGAACAATCGCAGGAAGCTATATCTTGGATGGTATCTTCCAGAGAAACTGCAAGGTTCGTATTTCCAGAGAAGGCGAGCAGATCTTCGAAGGCGAACTTGCATCCCTGAAGAGATTCAAAGACGATGTTAAGGAAGTTAAGGCAGGATACGAGTGTGGTCTTGTATTTGACGGATTTAACGATGTCAAGGAAGAAGATAAAGTAGAAGCTTATATCATGGTAGAAGTACCTAGATAGTTACTGTTCACATACCACTATTCCGCGAGGTGTTTTGACATGAATATGTCAAAATCCCGAGACATACCGTGCGAATTTATGCGATTAGCATAAATTCTGTGCATCGCGGAGCGTTGTACTGTGAGCGGAGTGAACAGTACCTAGATAGTTAATGTAAATATGGGGTGCGCGATTCATGGTGTTACGGACAGCGTGACGCGCACCTTATTTGTAACAGATATAATTTGATATTTGACACGGATGTTTCTGAGTCGTTGTTTGCTGTTTTTCAGGAGGTGTTTTGATAACATTACTGCGGAAGTGAACGGTAATGGTTCGGAGATACAGACGCTGGAGTGAGAAAATCATTATTATATCTGAATATAGGAGTATATTAAAATGAGAAAAAACAGTATTAAGAATACACGGATCAATGGAGAAGTTCAGAAAGAACTCAGCACCATTATCCGCAACGAGATCAAGGACCCGCGTATTCATCCAATGACATCTGTCATGGCTGTAGAAGTGGCTCCTGATCTAAAAACATGTAAAGCATACATCAGTGTGCTGGGAGAGAAAGAAGCAAAAGAGGCAACCATCAAAGGTCTCAAGAGTGCAGAAGGCTACATCAGACGCCAGCTTGCACGCAACTTAAATCTGAGAAACACACCGGAGATCCGTTTCATTCTGGACGAATCTATTGAATACGGCGTAAATATGTCCAAATTGATTGATGACGTTACAAAGAAAGACAACTCCCACAGACAGGCTGAGGAGCAGGAAGAGATTTGAGAGGGTGAATGCATGAAGAATATTTCGGAAATACTGGAAGGAGTAAAAACAGTGGGAATCGGCGGACACATCCGTCCGGATGGTGACTGCGTTGGTTCCTGTATGGCATTGTATTTATATGTAAAAACCTATTATCCGGAAATTCAGGTAGATGTTTATCTGGATAATCCGAAACCTGTTTTCGGACATATTGACTGTATGGATGAGATCAAAACAGAGCTGGACGGTGACAAAGAGTACGATCTTTTTGTTACCTGCGATGTAAGCGCCAGAGACAGACTTGCTCTTGCAGGTCCGTACTTCGACACTGCAAAAAAAACTGCCTGCATTGACCATCATATCAGCAATCCGGGATTTGCACAGACCAATCACATCAGGGGCGAAGTAAGCTCTGCATGTGAGGTGCTCTATGGACTGCTTGATCCTGAGAAAGTAACCCGCACGATCGCTGTACCGATCTATACAGGAATGGTTCATGATACAGGAGTATTTCAGTATTCCTCAACTTCACCGGAAACCATGCGTATCGCAGGTGAGCTGATGAAAACAGGATTCAATTTCAGCAAGATCATTGATGAGTCTTTTTATCAGAAAACTTATGTTCAGAATCAGGTTATGGGACGTGTTCTCGCAGAAAGTATCCTGCTTCTGGATGGCAAATGCATTATTGGATATCTTAAGAAAAAAGACATGGAATTCTACGGAGTAGAAGGCAAAGATCTGGATGGCATTGTCAGCCAGCTTCGCCTTACAGAAGGCGTAGAAGTTGCTATGTTCCTGTATGAACTGGAAACACAGTCCTTTAAGGTTTCCCTCCGTTCCAATGGCAAAGTCGATGTAAGCAAGATTGCGGTATATTTTGGCGGCGGCGGTCATATGAGAGCTGCAGGATGTGACCTGCAGGGATCTGTATATGATGTCATCAACAATGTGACAGAACAGATCTGCAAAGAGTTCCAGGAGTGCGAAGTCTGATGGATGGAGTAATTGTAATCCGCAAGGAAAAAGGTTTTACTTCTCATGATGTAGTAGCAAAGCTACGCGGCATTCTTCATATGAAGAAGATCGGACATACCGGAACTCTGGATCCGGACGCAGAGGGCGTACTCCCGGTGGCTCTGGGAAAAGCAACCCGTCTGGTGGATATGATCACGGATAAAGAGAAAACATACGAAGCAGTGATGCACCTGGGTGTTGTCACAGACACACAGGATATGAGCGGAACTGTACTTTCGCAGGCAGAAGAACTTCATGTCACAGAAGAGGAACTGAGAGCTGCAATAGAGTCTTTCGTAGGAGATTACATGCAGATTCCTCCGATGTATTCCGCACTGAAAGTCAACGGAAAAAAACTCTATGAACTTGCCAGAGAAGGCAAGACCGTAGAGCGCAAACCAAGACCTGTACATTTCTATGAAATAGAGATTCTTGAGATTGCGCTGCCTCTTGTACGTTTCCGCGTGACCTGCAGCAAGGGAACCTATATCCGTACTTTGTGCCATGATATCGGAGAAAAACTTGGATGCGGAGCAGCAATGGAAACTCTTCTGCGCACAAAAGTAGGCAGATTTACATTGGATGATGCCATTACTCTGGCACAGACAGAAGAAGCAGTGCAGAACGGTGAGATAGAAAGTAAGGTTCTCGGTATCGAGGAAATTCTTGCAGAATATCCGCGTGTATGCTGCACAAAAGAAGGCGACAGACTTCTGGCTAATGGAAATCCTCTTGTACAGGCACTGGTTGATGCAGAGGAGAAAGATGGATGGATTCGGATGTGCAACAGTGAAGGAATTTTTGCCGGAGTTTATCAGTGGGATGAAAAGAGAGACAGATATTTTCCTGTAAAAATGTTCTGACCTGATTTATGATCCGGTTATAGATAAAAGCAGATGATTTATCTGTCTGATGAAAGAATAAGATTGCTTGTTTTTTGCAATAGAAGAACAGTAATGTGGCTATAGGAGACACGATGGAATATTTAAGGATTGAGAATGATTTTCCCAGAATTTCACACAGTGCGGTAACACTTGGGAAGTTTGACGGCATACACCGCGGACATCAGAAACTGGTCGAGAAAATTATTGAGCAGAAACAGGAAGGTGCACAGGCGGTTGTACTTGCACTTGGAACTGCCTCAAGAACAATCCTCACAAAGGAAGAGAGATGCCGTGTTCTGGAAGAAATGGGAGTGGATGTGCTGTTAGAGTGCCCGCTCACAGAGAAAATACGGCACATGAAAGCAGAGAATTTTATAAAAGAAATATTGATAGGGGACCTGCAGGTCTCCTATGTGGCGGTTGGAGAGGATTTCCGCTTTGGCTATGAGCGGAAAGGAACTCCTGCCATGCTGAAAGAGTTTGGAAAGAGATATGGATTTCATACGGAAGTCCTGCCAAAAGAAATGGATGGACGCCGCAAGATCAGCAGCACATTTGTCAGAGAAGAACTGAACAGAGGAAACATGGAGAAATTCCATTACCTTATGGGAACAGACTTCTCAGTGGAAGGAATTGTCGAACACGGACGTGGAATGGGACACAAATATCTGCTCCCGACTACAAACCTGATCCCTCCGGTAGAGAAACTGATGCCGCCAAACGGTGTTTACATTACCGTTTCCCATTTCAAAGACAAAAGCTACCAGGGAATTACCAACGTAGGGCATAAGCCTACAGTCGGCGGCGAGAAATTTATCGGTGTGGAGACATACCTTTTTGATTGCGACGAGAATCTGTATGGAGAATACTGCAAAGTAGATTTCAAAAAATTCCTCAGACCGGAGCAGAAGTTCTCTTCGCTGGAAGCACTGAAAGCACAGCTGGAGAGAGATGCGGATAAGGGAAAGGAATATTTTCAGCAGATTAAATAGTTTGCGCTATTTAATTTTGTTGGAAGTTTGTAAAAAAAGAGGTTTACACGCCAAGGGCAATGTGCTATACTAACCAAGATGAATTTAGCCCATGTTCAGGGACAGGACACTCCGACCATCTCTTAATATGTGGCGGTCAATCAACAATAATTATAAGAATATAGGAGGAAATCACAATGATTTCAAAAGAAAAGAAAGCAGCAATCATGAAAGAATATGCAAGAACTGAAGGAGATACAGGATCACCGGAAGTACAGGTAGCAGTTCTTACAGCAAGAATTCAGGAACTTACAGAGCATTTACAGAGCAACCATAAAGATCATCACTCCAGACGTGGTCTTCTGAAAATGGTAGGTCAGAGACGTGGACTGTTAGCTTACCTGAAGAAAACAGACATCGAAAGATACCGTGCACTGATTGAAAAATTAGGCTTAAGAAAATAATAGCCTTTTAGTATGCGGAAGGGGGCGGATTTCCATCCGCCTCCCTTTTTATGTAAGTTAAATTGTTGTTCTGGATGTGCCTGCATATTCAGAAACTGCGCAATGTGACAGGAGTTATTTCCGAGACTACTGAAAAGATTATTTTAGAATTAGATAACTGGAGAAGCAGAATGCGGATCAGACATGTTTTATCTGAAAAGTAGTTTTTTCAGTTGTTTCGGACTCCTGTTTTATAAGTAATGATTTCATGAAAAGCCCCAATGATAATGTGGGCAGTTTTGCAAAGTAATATAACAACTCAAATATGAAAAAAGGAGAATGAACGTATGTACAAAAGTTATTCCATGGAATTAGCTGGAAGAACCTTAACGGTAGATATCAACCGTGTTGCGAAACAGGCAAACGGCGCTGCATTAATGCATTATGGCGATACTACAGTTTTATCTACAGCAACAGCATCTAAAGAGCCAAGAGAAGGAATCGATTTCTTCCCGTTAAGCGTTGAATACGAAGAGAAAATGTATGCAGTAGGCAAAATCCCTGGAGGATTTAATAAGAGAGAGGGAAAAGCAAGCGAACATGCAATCCTTACTTCCCGTGTCATCGACAGACCGATGCGTCCTCTGTTCCCGAAGGATTACAGAAATGACGTAACATTAGTAAACATGGTTATGTCTGTTGATCCGGAATGCAATCCGGAGATCCCGGCTATGCTTGGTTCTTCTATCGCAACCTGCATTTCCGATATCCCGTTCGACGGTCCATGTGCAACTACACAGGTAGGTCTTATTAATGGTGAGTATATCATTAACCCGACTATGGCACAGAAAGATGTTTCTGATCTTCAGCTTACAGTAGCTTCTACAAGAGAGAAAGTAATCATGATCGAAGCCGGTGCAAAAGAAGTTCCGGAAGACAAGATGATCGAAGCTATCTACAAAGCTCACGAAGTAAACCAGGAAATCATCAAATTTATCGATAAGATCGTAGAAGAATGCGGCAAACCGAAACACAGCTATGAATCATGCGCTGTTCCGGAAGAACTTTTCGCAGCAATGAAAGAGATCGTACCTCCGGAAGAAATGGAAGTTGCAGTATTCTCTGACGATAAACAGACAAGAGAAGAGAACATCCGCCAGGTAACAGAGAAGCTGAAAGAAGCTTTTGCTGACAATGAAGAATGGCTTGCAGTTCTGGGCGAAGCTGTATATCAGTACCAGAAGAAGACCGTACGTAAGATGATCTTAAAAGACCACAAACGTCCGGATGGCCGTGCAATCACACAGATCCGTCCTCTGGCAGCAGAGACAGATATCATCCCGAGAGTACATGGTTCTGCTATGTTCACACGTGGACAGACACAGATCTGTACCATCACAACTCTTGCTCCTCTCGCAGAAGCACAGAGACTTGACGGACTTGATGAGTTCGAAACTACAAAGAGATATATGCATCATTATAACTTCCCGTCCTACTCTGTAGGTGAGACAAAACCATCCAGAGGACCGGGACGTCGTGAGATCGGACATGGTGCACTTGCTGAGAGAGCACTGGTTCCTGTACTTCCAAGCGAAGAGGAATTCCCATATGCGATCCGTACTGTATCTGAGACATTTGAATCCAACGGTTCTACTTCTCAGGCAAGTATCTGCGCATCTACTATGTCTCTGATGGCAGCAGGCGTACCGATCAAGAAACCGGTAGCTGGTATTTCCTGCGGGCTGGTAACTGGCGAAACAGATGATGATTACATCGTTCTGACAGATATCCAGGGACTGGAAGACTTCTTCGGAGATATGGACTTCAAGGTAGCCGGAACACATGACGGTATCACAGCAATCCAGATGGATATCAAGATCCACGGACTGACAAGACCGATCGTAGAAGAAGCAATCAGACGTACAAAAGAAGCAAGAGAATACATCCTGACAGAAGTTATGGAGAAATGCATCGCAGCTCCACGTACAACTGTAGGCGAATATGCTCCGAAGATCATTCAGATCCAGATCGACCCTCAGAAGATCGGTGATGTTGTAGGCCAGAGAGGAAAGACTATCAACACAATCATCGAGCGTACAGGTGTTAAGATCGACATCACAGATGAAGGTGCTGTATCTATCTGCGGCGTAGACCAGAAGAGCATGGATGAGGCAGCTAATATGGTTAAGATCATTGCAACTGACTTCGAAGCAGGACAGATTTTCACAGGTAAAGTTGTCAGCATCAAAGAGTTTGGTGCATTCATCGAATTTGCACCTGGCAAAGAGGGAATGGTACACATTTCCAAAATCTGTAAAGAAAGAATCAACCGTGTTGAAGATGTTCTCACACTTGGCGATAAAGTTAAGGTTGTATGCCTTGGCAAAGACAAGATGGGAAGAATCAGCTTCAGCATGAAGGACGTACCGGAAGAAGCGTAAAAAATTATGAGATATCACAATATTACCAAGGACGATATGCTTAATGGCGACGGACTTCGCGTAGTGCTCTGGGTAGCTGGATGTAATCACTGCTGTCCGGAGTGCCAGAATCCGGTCACCTGGGATCCAAACGGCGGACTGCCTTTTACTGAGGCGGAACGTGCAGAGATTTATGAGGAGCTGGACAAGGACTATGTGAGCGGAATCACATTTTCCGGCGGAGATCCACTGCACCCGGCAAATATCACTGAGGTAACAGCCTTTGCGAAGGAAATCAGAAAGAGATATCCGGGCAAGACCATCTGGCTTTATACAGGCTTCCGCTGGGAGGAAATCTGCAAGGAAGAGATCGTGCGTTATCTGGATGTCTGTGTAGACGGTGAATTTGAGGTGGACAAGAAAGAACTTTCCCTGAAATGGAAAGGTTCCAGCAATCAGAGAGTGATCGATGTTCCCAAAACTCTTCATGAAGGAAAAGTCGTATTGCATAAATAAGAAATATACAGGCAGTTCAAGTATGCTCAGGTGTACCTGAACTGTCTGTTTTGCTAAAGAGAGGAAAAATGAAAATGAAACGAATCGCAAAATTCCATAAAGTAAGCAAAGAACGCTTCACAGCAGACTGGATCGATACTTTTGCACAGTCTCAGGAAGAAGCAGAGAAAGTATACGAATCCATCCGCCTGCCAAAGAGAGCAACAGCAGGAAGTGCCGGATATGACTTCTTCGCACCGGCAGAATTTACTCTGAAACCAGGAGAAACAGTAAAAATCCCAACAGGAATCCGTGTAGAAATGCAGCCGGAATGGGTGCTGAAATGCTATCCGAGAAGCGGACTGGGATTTAAATACCGCCTCCAGCTCAACAATACAGTCGGCATCATTGACAGCGATTATTTCTACTCAGACAACGAAGGACACATCTTTGCAAAGATTACAAACGATTCTAACGAAAATAAAACTCTGACCATTCCGGCAGACACAGGATTTATGCAGGGAATTTTCGTAGAGTATGGAATCACAGTAGATGATGATGCTACAGAAATTCGTAATGGTGGATTCGGAAGCACTACTGCAAAATAATAAGAAAAAGAAAGATAACGTTCTGACAGAGGAGAATAACTGATAGACTGATAGCTGAGATTCTGGGATATGGAAACGGATCTAAGAGCATAATTCACAAAGTTTATGAATGAAATCAGAATTAGAATGTCTAAAAAGTAGAACATAGAGAAGAAACGGAGATTTTCACTTTACGTTCTACTTTTTCTTTGCTATAATATTTTGAGAATCAAAATATTTGCAATTCATATAATAATCAGGAGAAGAATTATGATCATCGAACCAAAAGTAAGAGAATATATTTGTACAACTGCACATCCACAGGGATGCGCAGAAAGTGTGCGCAATCAGGCAGATTATGCCTGTAAGCAGGGAACAGTAAACGGAACAAAAAAAGCACTGATCATCGGATGTTCTACAGGTTACGGTCTTGCATCACGCATCTGCGCTCTGGAGAACTGCGGTGCAGACACACTGGGAATCATGTTTGAACGCCAGGCAAACGGCAGAAGAACAGCAACACCGGGATGGTACAATACAGCTGAATTCCATCGCCTGGCAGCAGAAAAAGGTGCTTATGCAAAAACTATCAACGGAGATGCTTTCTCCAGAGAAATCAAAGAGAAAGCTATTGAACTGATCAAAAAAGATCTGGGAAAAGTAGACCTGGTAGTCTACAGTCTGGCAGCACCGAGACGTACAGATGCTGAAGGTAAGACATGGTCCTCCTGTCTGAAGACTACAGGTGAAGCTTTCACAGAGAAGAGCCTTGATCTGCGAAATAATGAAATTACTGAGAAAACAGTAGGACCAGCTACTGAAGAAGAAGTTTTAAGCACAGTGAAAGTTATGGGAGGCGAAGACTGGGCAGACTGGATCGATGCACTGAAAGATGCTGATGTACTGACCGAGAATGCAGTAACTGTAGCATATTCCTATATCGGTCCGGAACTGACATATCCGATCTACTATCATGGAACCATCGGAACTGCCAAACAGCATTTACAGAAAACCATGTCTGAGATCAACCAGACACATCCGGATGTCCGTGCGGTAATCTCGGTAAATAAAGGCCTCGTAACCCAGGCAAGCGCAGCAATCCCGGTCGTACCGCTATATTTTGCAATCCTTTATAAAGTAATGAAGAAAGCTGGAACCCACGAAAACTGTATCCAGCAGATTGCCAGACTCTTTACGCAAAAACTTTACACACCAACAGGCTTCCAGACTGATCAAAATGGATTTATTCGTATGGATGACCACGAACTGACCCCAGAGATTCAGGAAGAAGTAAAGAAATGCTGGAAAGCAGTTACTACGGATACTGTAAATGAATACTGCGATATTGACGGCTACTGGGAAGATTTCTATCATATGTTTGGATTCCGATATGAAGATATCGACTATACTCAGGATGTGGATGCTGATGTAGAAATTGATGGTATTGTAATGTGATAAAAAAATCCTCTCTTAACAAACAAGTGCGGTTAATAGCCACACATAGAAGTTAAGAGAGAATTTTTTATTTCTGATTTATTTTGCCTTATGTACCGGATCCGCCGGATATCCGCTGCGAAGCTTCTGCATTCCACGCTGCAGAGCATCTTTGGAATTCTTCCAATCGGCATCCTTATTCCTGTAATCAAACTTATCAGACAACCATACCAGATCGTCTTCCATACGCTGGAAATTCTCATCCATCAGCTTAAACATAGCAGGATAAAACTCAGCCTTTTCTTTATCATTCAGATACTTATCCGCACCATCACACAAAATCCCGAAGTGATGCAGACAGAATCCTTTACCATTCAGAATTTTATTCTTAAATTCATTATCCTGCCGATACAGCCAGAAAAAAGTTTCCACGTACCGCTTAAACGTATCCTCAATATTCTGGCAGATAAAACAGCTGCAATCCTTAGAAGCAGTCCATGCAGCAATCGGATTCCTGTCAGCGCCGGAATCTGAACGGCGGAAACGCCCAAGAATCGAGGACTTCCCCGGCGTAAAAGAATCAAACTGCTTTTTCATTTCCTCCCGAAGCTTATGATAATGTGTCTGAAGAATCAATGCATTCCCAAGAGTATTCCCATAATCAAACATCTTCTTCATATGCACCCTGCAAAATCCCGCCTTATCCGTCTGATCCCGGATATCACTCTCCATATAAGAAGAACTGTTTCCCAGCACAAAATCCAGCGAATTCTGCTCAAGCTCCCGTTCAATAAAACAGAAAGGACACTCATCATTGGCATTTACCGCATCATTAAGCGGAATGGTATATAACTTTTCTTTCATCTTTGCATACTCCGATCATAGTTTCTATTTCTTTCATTGTGCATAGAATCCATGGGAATGTCAAGCAGAACAAAGACATAATTATTCAGAGCGAAATTTTATAGTTACTGCGAGATAAATAAGCAGATATTGAAAATTCATAATTTTGGTGATAAGATAGAGCGGATAAAACCAAAGGAGTACCATCATGTTCAACCGTCAGTCCATCCATATTGCCCTGCTTTTGTGGGGATGCATTTTCTGTCTGCTGGCAGCGTTCTGCATGTCCATAAGCAGAGACATTGACCGTGAAAAGAAGAAATATATGTTTCTGCTTCAGCTTTCCTGCGCCATCCTGCTTGTTAGTGATGCAGCAGCCTGGGCCTTTCGCGGAAGTTCCGGAGAACTTGGAAATTACATGGTTCATATCAGCAATTTCCTTGTTTTCCTGTTCAGTGATATTGTTTTGCTACTCTACCATGTCTATGTATGCAGCTGCATTTTTGAAAAAGATCTCCAGGAGAAAAAGAACAACATCCGGGTAAAGCTGGTCGTTCTCATCTGCCTGACAGCCATCTTTCTGGTGATCCTGTCCCAGTTTACAGAACTGTATTATTACATAGATGCAGACAACTACTACCATAGAAACCCTGCATACTTTATTTCCCTGCTTCTGCCTATGGCAGGAATGCTGACAGATCTGTCCCTGCTGTTTCAGTACAGGAAAAATATCAGCCGGGAACTTCTGACAGCGATGGTTTCCTATATCGTTTTGCCATTTATCGCAGCAGTCATTCTGTTATTTTATTACGGGATTTCATGGATTAATCTTGCTATCTGCATTTCCATGATCTTGATGTTTGTAGAGACCATGATCGAGCAGAGTAAAAAAGCTGCCCAGAAAGAACGTCTTCTGGCAGAACAGGAGCGCAAACTTGCAGAGCAGGACCGCCAGCTTGCCCAGAGGGAACGTGAGCTGACAGACAGCCGGATTGCATCCATGATGAGCCAGATCCGCAACCATTTCATTTTTAACACTCTGGGCGCGATTAGTGGTTATTGTAAGATAGACCCGGCAAAAGCAGATGACGCTCTGATGAAATTTTCCCGCTATCTGCGTAGAAATATGTCCTGGTTAGAGGAAAATGGCATGATCCCTTTTGAAAACGAACTCAAACAGGTAGAAGACTATGTATACCTGGAAAAGATGCGCTTTGGTGACCGGTTTGAATTTGGTGAGGACCTGGATGAGTTAGACTTTGCCATCCCACCTCTTACGGTACAGCCACTGGTGGAGAATGCCGTGAAACACGGACTGACCAAACCGGGAAAACAGGGCAGCGTCTGCCTGATGACCAGCAGAGAACCGGATGCGATCCTGATCCAGGTGGTTGATGATGGAGTTGGATTCACGCCGGAAGAACTGGAGAAGAGTACATCCATAGGACTAAAAAATGTCCGTTACCGTCTGGAACATCTTGCAGGTGCAACATTAGAGATTGAGAGTACACCTGGCGAGGGTACCAGAGCCATGATACGGATACCGCTGGCAGGAGGAGAAAAATGAAGATCATTTATGTAGACGATGAAGAGATCCAGCTTGAGAATTTTCAGATTACTGCAAAAGACATAGACGGAATGGAAGATTTGAAACTGTTTTCAGACAGCAGACAGGCTTATGAATGGGCGAAAGAACATCCGGTGGATGTTGCGTTTCTTGATATTGAGATGCCCCATATGGATGGAATCCATCTGGCAGAAAAGCTAAAAGAAATCAACCGCAGAACCTGCATCATCTTTGTAACTGCCTATGAGCAGTATGCACTTAAAGCTATGACTGCAAGACCCGCCGGATATCTGTTGAAACCCTATGATAGAGCAGATATTGAACAGGAACTGGAAAATGCCAGCTTCGTCACGGGAAACACTTTGAAAAAGAAAATCTGCATCCAGACCATGCCGGATCTGCTGGTAACGGTAAATGGAGAAAACATATTTAAAGGACATAGCAAGTCCGAAGAACTATTTGCCCTTTTAGTAGACAGGGGAAAAGTTGGAGTGTCAAAACAGGATGCCATTGCCTGCTTGTGGGAAGGAAAACAGCTGGCGGACAGTACCTATGGAACCTGTCTGTACCGCCTGAAAAATATCCTGGAAGAAGCCGGAATCTCCCAGCTCCTTGTGGCAAAAGGAAATACGAAATATTTAGATATAGATTCTAAGCAGATAGATTGTGACCTTTACCGGATGCTGAACGGTGACAAAGAAGTGATCACTGCATATGCCGGAATGTATCTTAGGAGATATTCATGGGCGGAAGAACGGACAGCGCAGCTAAATATCATTAAAAGAGCAGGAGAAATTTCAACGAAACAGTAAAAAAACATAAAAAATACAAAATGAATGCCAAAACAGGGCGGATGTGTGAAAGTTTTGTGAAGGTGAGTATGCTATAATGACCTCGTTTTAACCGAATCAGACAAGTAATGAAGCGGATGATTTTATTTGCCTGGTAAGAAATTTGTGAAAGAGGTTGTAATTTATGAAGATGAGAAAGGATAATCTATCAGAACCAGAAGACTTGTATCCTTTTTCAGGTGTTAAATAAGCAAAGGGCGTATTCTGTCTTTAGAAAGTTATTTCTAAGGATAGGATGTGCCCTTTCTGCGATTAAAAATCAATAGCGATAGTTTATGCGGATATGAATTTTCTTATGAAAATATGTTTGATGAAATAAACAAATACAATTATAAAGAAAATATGACGCTACAAATAAATGGAGACAATTATGAGAGAAAGAACAGACAATAGACAACCTGATGGAGGGATAGAAAAAGAATGGCTCCTGGAATCTATTTTAAATGATTCGAACCAGATGATACAGGTCAGTGATCTTGAGACCTATACGATGTTATATGCAAATAGTGCGGCAAGAATTTATACAGGACATGAAAATCAGCCATACCAGGGAGAATATTGTTATAAATATATGATGGGTTTGGATAAACCATGCCCGTTTTGTCCAATGCGTAAGATGGAGCAGAATGAATGCCAGGAAACTGAAGTGGACAATGGAAAGGAAATTTATGCGGTAAAAACAAAAGTAACAGAATGGAATGGCAAAAAAGTTTTTATAGAATACGCATGGGACATTACAGAGGTACGCAGATCACAGAAAATTTTTGAAACTCAGATGCAGACACTTCTGGGGGCGATTCCGGAAGCACAGGGGATTTTTCATTTAGATATTACCAGTGATGTATGCCTGAGCATTAATGGTTCATCCAAGAGTCTGGACACCATGGAGCATAAGACAACCGTAAATGATCTCGTCAGGCAGGTAGCTGCATTTGTACCGGATGAGCAGGGAAAAGAAGAATTTTTTACTTTTTTCAACAGAGAATCATTGCTGAATGCCTACAAAAAAGGAAAAGCAGAGATCAAAAAAGAAACAGATTCCTACTTTGATGATGGAAGTATCCGAAGTGCATGCATTACTGCAAGATTTTTCATGAATCCGTCAACAGATCATTTGGAGTGTGTTATTTATGGAATGGATATCACGGAAGAAAAGAAAGAACTTCTTGCATATGAGAAACACATGAAAGAACAGTTTGACATTTTTAATGCGCTGAGCAAAGATTATCTGAATATATTTTTAGTGGATGGAGATGCGGATACTGCCAGAATACTGAAATTGGATGGTTATGTGACAACGGGACTTGTAAATAACCCGGATCGTATCTATCCGTATAAAGCAACCTGCGAACAGTATATTTCCGAACGTGTTCACCCGGATGATCAGGAAATGATGCATGATGCGATGAAGCTGGAAAGAGTATTGCAGGAACTGACAGTGAAAAAAGAATATGTATCTGCATATAAAACGCTGGTAAATGGAGAAGTGCATTATTATCAGTTCAAATACATGAGACTGGAAAATACGAAACATATCATTGCAGGTTTCCAGAACATTGATGCATTGATCACCAGAGAAAAAGAAGTTCAGAAAAAGTTAGAGCTGGCACTGAGAGCAGAAGAGCAGTCGAATCAGGCAAAACGTGTATTTATGAACAGTATGTCTCATGATATTCGGACTCCGTTAAATGCAATCGTCGGATATACGACCCTGGCATCGTCCCATATCGAAGATAAAGATGCAGTGAAAAAATATCTTTCAAGGATCACGACCGCAGGCAGTCATTTGATCGCTCTGGTAAATGATGTACTGGAAATGAACCAGATTGAAAGTGGTAATATTCAGATGGATGATCTGCCGGTATATATCCCGGAGGTAATAGAAGAATTAGAAACAATGATACAGGCAAGTGTATCAGAAAAAAATTTGAAATTAATTGTTGATGCAGAAGAAATCGTACATAAAAAGATCCTGGCAGACAAGTTGAGACTGAATCAGGTGCTTCTGAATATTCTGGGCAATTCAGTGAAATTCACAAAGCCAGGGGGAAGTATTTATTTTAAAGTAAAAGAAATAGAAAATGCCCCGAAAGGATATGCAGGTTACTGCTTTGAAATTAAAGATACCGGGATTGGAATGAGTCGGGAATTCAGCAAACATATTTTTGAAACCTTTACAAGAGAAAAAACTGCAACCGTCAGCGGAATACAGGGATCAGGTCTTGGAATGGCGATTGCAAAAAATATTGTAGATTTACTGGGTGGCACGATCCAGGTAAACAGTGAGGTTGATAAAGGAACAGAAACGACGGTATTTTTGCAGTTTAAAGTATGCGATTCTCCTGAAGAAAATAAAGAGGATCATGACAATATTCCAGATTTCAGTGGAAAGAAAATTCTGTTGGTAGAGGATAACGAATTAAACCGGGAAATTGCAGTAGAGATCCTGCAGGAAGCTGGTTTTTCCGTGGAAACAGCCGAAGACGGCACAATAGCAGTAGAAAGAATGCATTATGCGGATGCAGGAAGCTATGATTTGATTCTAATGGATATACAGATGCCCAAAATGGATGGATATGAAGCAACGAGGGAAATCCGAAAACTGAATGAACCCCAAAAAGCCACCATCCCGATTATTGCTATGACAGCGAATGCATTCGCAGAAGATCAGCAAAAAGCATTTGATGCAGGAATGGATGGATACATTGCAAAACCGATTGATATATCAAAGCTGATGGAAACATTAAAAGGTTTTTTGAAATGAGGGTGTGATAATCGGAGGGGGTTATGAAAAATACAAAAAGGAAAAATTCAGAATGAAAACAACAATAAAGTATGAGTTAGTTATAAATGAAGCATTCAGGTCAGCACTCAATTATGATACACCGGATGAGCAGATCAATGAGTTTATCTGCTTTTTGGGCAGGCATATTGGTTCTGACAGAATCTATATTTTTGAGGATTGTGACGAGAGACATGGTACCGATAACACGTATGAATGGTGCGCGGAGGGCGTAATCCCTGAGATTGATGCATTACAGAATGTTGATATGGATATTATAGACTGGTGGTATGAGACCTTTTCGAAAGGTGAGAGTGTTATTGTTGCTGATGTAGAAGCGATCAAAGAAGAACACCCTGTCTCCTATGATATGTTAAAAGCACAAAATGTGGAAAATGTTGTAGTATGTCCCTTGTACTATAAGGATGAGATCAAGGGATTTTTCGGCGTGGATAATCCTCCAAAGGGTGATTTTAAAGGACTTATTACCTTTATGGATATGATCGGAACACTTCTTATTTCATTTTTGAAATTACGCAATTCATTTATAAAGTCCAATAAATTGGCAAAACTTAGCAGTTACTCATCGCTTGCAAAAATTTATGAGTCCATGCACTTCATTAATGTACAGACGAAAAAATATCACATTGTAAAGACAACATCACAGCTTACGGAAAACTGGGAAAAAGATGCTGCAAAAATGGAAGAATATGAGATTCGGGACGATTTTTGCGGACATGTCAGACATATTATAGAGAAAATGTGTATGGAATCACAACTGGAAGAAATTTATGCATTTATAGATATCAGTACGCTGGAAGAACGAATCTCTGGGAAAAATAGTATCATACATGAATTTATACATAAAAAAATAGGCTGGTGCCGAAGCAGATTTATTCCTGTTGATTACGATGAAAATGGAAAACTCTTACATGTGCTTTTTTGCATTGAGTGTATAGAAGAAGAGAAAAAACGTGAAAATCGCTTGCTTTATCTGGCACAGACGGATCTTATGACTGGATTATATAATCGGGGAAGCGGAGAAAAAATAATTTCTGATCTTTTAAAGCAAAGAACAGGAGGTCTGCTTTGTCTGATCGATTGTGATAAATTTAAAACAATAAATGATACTTATGGCCATTCCGTAGGAGATAAAGTTATCATAGCCATTGCAGAAATTTTACAGAAATCATGTCGGGACAATGACGTGATTTTGCGGCTCGGAGGTGATGAGTTCGCGATATTTATGCCGGGAATGCTGCAGAAAACATCAGCAGAGAAATTTTTTGACAGACTTTTTGGAAATATCAGACAGATTGATATTACAGAGATGCGGGGAAAACGTATAGAAGTAAGCCTGGGTGCATGTTTCTATCATGAATCCGAAGAAGTTTCTTTTGATTACCTGTACAGAAAAGCTGACAGAGCAATGTACCAGGGCAAAAAGAAGCGGGGGTATAGTGCTACAATTTATGAAGAATAGGACAGTTCCTATGATATAATGTAAAACTGAAAGTATGCATCAGCTATTTAACAGCTGATGCGTATATTTTATGGTGAAATATAGGGGGAAAGGAATCTTGGTAGAAGATGGAAAATAAATATTTTTTAAGAACTTAAGAAGCAAGGTACAAAAATAATTTGATTGACATGAGATAATACATTTGATACACTAAATCCACAGATCTGAAAAATTTCTAAACCGTTCGGTTAATTGTTCTCCTTTATGACATCAAGTACGAAAGATAAAAATACATGACTTGTGCGCAATTTATGCGAAAGTTGGGTATTCAAATATTGTTACTATACATGCTATAATAGAAACGAGGTATTAGATGAATAATACAATATTTGATGATGTGTTTCGTACAATGATTGAGAAAATGCCATATCTGGCAGTTCCGTTAATTAATGAAGTGTTTCATACTTCATATCCGGCAGATGTACCGATTGTACAGCTTCGCAACGAACACCAACAGGAAAATGGAGAGAGCATTACAGATTCCTGTTTAAAAATTGGCGGAAAATTGTATCATATTGAATGTCAGAGTACAGATGATACAACTATGGCGATTCGGATGATAGAATATGATTTTTCTATTGCTGTCGAGATAGTATTTTTGAGAAAAATCTGCTGATGCTTCTGCCGTTTTATATCATGCGGTATGAAAAGGACATTCACGAAATGAATGAGAACCCGGAAAAATTCCAGAATTTATTGAATGAATATGAAGAAATCAGGGCAAAACTGGTAAAAGAACTGTCAGGGGAAGATAAAGCAGTTTTATATATGAATTTAAACAAACTTATCATAAAAATAGCAGACTACATATGCCAGAGTGAGGAAGTAGTGAGGAAAGGAATTGGTGAGGTTATGGGTGGAAAAGTTCTTGAATTGGAATCTGAACGACTTTGGGCAGAGGGAAAAGCGGTTGGAACAGCAGAAGGAGAAGAACGTCTGAGCGTTTTGATAAATCGTCTGATACTGGATGGAAGAAGTAAAGAAATCCAGTCTGTCGTAACAAACCCGGAAATTCGTAAGCAGTTATATAAAGAATATGGAATATAATTCCGACGATTATATATACGGAGTCTGAGGTGAGGAGCAGACTCCGCAATTAGTATCATCAAAAAACAGTAAAAAAACATAAAAAATACAAAATGAGCGCCAAAACAGAGCGAATGTGTGAAAGTTTTGTGAAGGTGGGTATGCTATAATGACCTCGATTAAAAAGAAATTTACGAAAGAGGTTGCAATCCATGAAGATGAGAAAGGATAATTTGTCAGAACTCAGAACTCAGAACTCAGAACTCAGAACTCAGAACTCAGAACTCAGAACTCAGAACTCAGAAGATAATTGTATCCTTTTTCGGAGGGGCTATAAGCAAAGGGCGTATTCTGTCCTTAGAAAGTTATTTCTAAAGACAGAATACGCCCTTTTTGCGCCTGAAAAATCATTTCAGAAACGAGGTGGTCAAAAAGTGAGTCTGCTGATTTATGAGCAGAATACAGAAAAGCGTAAGAATCTGGAACATATCTTATACGACCTGTATACGCAGACAGAGGAAGATCCATCCATTTATTGTGTAAAAAACGCGCAGGAAGCTGCGGAACACATGAGGGAAGAGCAGGTAGAAGCATTCTTCATCAGTATGGATGAAAGCCGCGGACAGGGATACTTTCTGGCAAAGGAGATGCGGGCAAGAAATCCGAGACTGAATGTGATCGCTATGGCGGACCAGCCGAAATATGTACAGGATCTGTTTCATATCAAGACCAGTGGTTACATCCACGGAGAACTTACCAGAGAGAAAGTTCTGGATGAGCTGGAGAATCTCCGGTTCAGCGTATAAAAAAGATATTTCACCTGTAACAGGATGACAGATGAATGATTAAGGAAAGAGGTTACATATGACAAAAGAACAGTTACGAAAAAACTGGCGGCGTGGATTCGCAGTTGCCCTGACAGCGGCAATGGTGGCAAACTCCACACTCCCGTCAGCAGCATTTGCGGCAGAATTTACTTCGCCGGATGTAGAAGAAGAGATCAGTCTGCAGGACAATACGCAGGCAGGATCAGAGGAATCAGTCTTTGATGATGGTTCGCAGAATGCAGAGAGTGCGGAAAATGCAGTAGAAGATTTTTCATCAGGTGATGAAGTATCAGTTCCTGCAAAAGAAGTACAGGAGGGAGATTTCAATCAGACAAAAACGGTAGATGGGATTGAAGTTTCTGTAACCGCAGACAAGGGCGTTTTCCCAGAAGGGGCAAGCCTGAATGTTCGCAAGGTAAAGAAACAGTCTGTCATTGATGCTTTTGAGGATGTGGTACAAAAACAGCAGGAAACCTCTTCTGAGGATGCCATGGTGGAAGAAATCCGTGAAGAGCTGAAAAAAATGGCAGATCAGGGTGTGGACGATTTTGGAGTAGGAACCGAAGAAGAGAATGACCTGCAGGTATTTGATATTACCATAACTGATGAAAACGGTGAGGAGATCCAGCCGGATAACAGCAAGGGAAGTGCAACTGTATCATTCTCAGGAATTGACACGGACAACAGTACCGAGGACATTCAGATCTATCATGCCGATGATGATCTTGAGAATGTGCAGGCACTTGATACAGAGGCATATGTAGAGGCAGGCTATGCAGAAGTACCGGCAGAACATTTTTCCTATTATTGTCTGAGTACCTTCAATCCAGGAACACAGTTTGAGATTCATGAACTGACATCCGCATATGCCAATACAGAACTGACAACTGGAATCTATTATGTGTCTGAGAATACACCAGAATTTGTGGGTGCAGACAGCAAAAGCAGCAGTCAGGCTGGCGGCAATGGATTAAAGATTGCAAATGGAGCAACCGTTTATATCTATATTGCAGATGGCAAGACATTGACTGCGGCTGGTGGTCAAGGTTACGCTGGTACAGATGGTAAAAATGGAACTTCTGCAAAAGCTAACATTAGTAAAATCACTAAGGATGGTATAACATATAACCATATAGCAGACGGAGCTTATGAAAAGGGAACCGGAGGTGCAGGTGGCAGCGGTGCAACCGGTGGTGGTGCAGCAATCTATGTTCCAGAAGGCTCTAAAATAGCAATTTTAGGAAATGGTTCCTTAAATGTAACTGGAGGAACAGGTGGTAATGCCGGTAATGGACAGAATGGGCAAAAAACAATATACAGCAAGCTGTCTTTTGTAAGTGTCACAAAAGGTTCAAGTATATCTCTATGTTCAACCACAAATAACGTTGGTTTAAATCCATCTTGTTCTGGGACTACTACCATAGCGTATAAATGGTTAGATGAAAATCTTGTTATTGGCGGAGCCGGAGGAAGCGGCGGCGGAGGTGCAGCCGGAGGCGGTGCTGGTATTGGAACTAATGGAGCAAATGGTAATGTAGGAGCAAATGGTGTAATTGGAAATGCTGACCAGGATGAGGCGAACTATGTAGATAAAGTTGCAGGAAAGTCTGCTACAGCGAATATATCTGCCAGTTCATCAGGACAGATTTATATTGGAAATGTTACAGTAAATGCAACAGGCGGACAAGGTGGTCAGGCAGGAAGCCGGCAGTCGGTAGTCGCTAAGCATAATCATAGTATTACATATTATAAGAAAAAAGATACTACTGCTTATTCAGGTACCTTCTGGGTTCAGGATGGCCAGTCTGGTGGCGGCGGTGGAGCCGGCGGAACCGGAGCTTCCATAGGAACTGGTGGTGTCGGTGGAGCTGGAGGATCCGGAGGTGACTCAGGTTCTTGCTGGACAAAAGATGATTATTCTAATAAAACAGGATATGCTCCAGAGTCCGTACGAGGCAATAACGGAGGAACCGGCACAAACGGATCTGGTTCTAAGTCAGATATATCAGACAGTCAGAATCCATACAACACTGTTACTTTCACTGGTGCTTCCTCCAATGTAACACAGAATTATTATCTTGCAAAAGAATCTGTCATCACAGTTCCATCCAGCGACGCAGCTGGCTTTTGCGGATGGAAAGTAACCACAGGAGCACAGACACTGGATGCTTCCTTTGGTGAACACACCACAAAATCTCTCCTTGCTGGTGACAATACCATTTACAAAGCAGGAGATACCATTATCGTTGATAAATTAGCCAACGGGGATGTAGTGCTGGAAGCAGTGATCCATTCCCACAGCTGGAAGTATGAAAGCAATGGAAATGAAATCAAAGCATATTGCATCGGAGAAAACGGCGAAGATGTCTGCGAGCATTATGGCAGCGAAAAAGCAGTTACCCTTACCGTAAAGGCTGACAGCAAGACCTATGATGGAACAGCAGCTTCTGTTTCTGTAGAAAATGCAGATACAGTTACGAATCTGACAGGGGACGCTGTAACTGTTGCTTACTATAAAACAGATGCAGAGGGAACCATCACAGATCAGAACAGTTTTGCCGATGCACCAAAGAATGCCGGAAATTATCTGGCAACTGTGACGCTGGGCAACGCAAGAGCAGAGCAGAAGTTTACCATCTCACCATTTGAAATCAAAGAAGAAAATGTAACACTGGATCAAGATATCTTTGAGTGGACAGGAACTGAGATCGCCCCGGTTGTTACTGTGAAAGTATCCTTAAATGGTGCAGAACAGGTATTAACCCCAGAGACAGATTACACATTATCTGGAACTCTGGCTGCAACAGACTTAAGCGGAACAGACGGTTACATCTTCACAGTTTCCGGAACAGGCAATTTCACCGGAAACGTAGAAAAGACCTGGAAGATCACGAAAAAGGTGATGACTGGTATTTCAGCAGCTCCTGTGGAAGCAACCTATGATGGAGCTTCTCATGGAATTACCGTAACGGGTCAGCCGGATGGCGCTGAGATCATCTACAGTGCGGATGGAAAAACCTATGGCACAGAACAGCCTGTATGCAAAGATGTGAAAGCAGGCGGCTATACCGTATATTATAAGGTAACAAAAGAGGGCTATGAAGATTATACAGGATCTGCAACGGTAACGATCAACCCAAGACCGATTACCGTAAAAGTAGCAGATAAGGAAATTACTTACGGCGACGCAGAACCGGAATATACTTCCGAGATCACTAATGGAACTCTGGTAAAAGGAGATGATCTGGATCTGACCTACAGCCGTGAAGAAGGAACTTCCGCTAAAGCTTACGCAATTACTGTAACAAGTAAAAACAGCAATTACAAATTGACGGCAGAACCGGGAACCCTGACGATTAAGAAAAAGGATCTGACCATCACACCGAAAAAAGCAGCAAAGGTATACGGAAATGCCGATCCGCAGTTCCGGTACAGCGTAAGCGGTCTGGTCGAAGGGGAAAAGGCAGATGATATCTTGACAGGTGCACTGGCAAGAACCGCAGGCGAGAACAAAGGCACTTACGCTTATGAAATCGGAAGCCTTGCTGATGCAAGCGGCAACTACAATGTGAACTTTAATGGAACCGCAGCAGAGTTTACCATCACAGCAAAAGAAGCTGTCCTGAGCTGGGGCAAGACAGACCTGACCTATAACGGGGCAGAACAGAGTGTCACCGCACAGGTGAGCAATGCGGCATTTGACGCCGATACCTTTACACTGGAGTACACCGGAAACGCTGCCACAAATGCAGGAAATTACAAAGCAGAAGTAACTGCTCTTGGAAATGATAACTATGTACTGACAGAAAACTCTAACCAGAAAACAGACTGGAGCATTGAAAAAGCAGATATCCAGTACCAGATTCCGGAAGCTGTTTCAGACCTGACCTATAATGGAGTAGATCAGGCGATGATCACTGTAACAGATCCGATTGGCGGTACCTGGATGTACAAAGTCGGTGACGGAAAATGGAGTGACCAGCTTCCGACCGGACTGGATGCAGGAACCTACACCATTTCCTATAAGGTAGTTGGTGATGACAACCATAAAGATTCCACAGAAGGCCAGCTCAACGTGACCATCGCAAAGAAAGCAGTCGTTGTTTCAGGTATTACCGCAGAGGATAAGACATACGATGGAAACACCGCAGCAGCACTGCACCTTGATCAGGTGCAGTTCGATGGAATCTTAGGGGAGGATTCCTTAACAGTTACAGCATCGGGAGTATTTGAAGATAAAAACGCAGGAAAGAAGAAAGTCCAGATTTCCAATCTGGTACTGGATGGGGCATCTGCGAAGAACTATGTGCTTGCAGTCAAAGGACAGCAGAACGAAACAGCAGCCACGATTCATGCAAAAGAGATCACTGCAGTGATCACACCAAATGGTGGAATTTACGAAGGAACCATCACTCCGGCAACAGCCATTCTGAAGGGACTGGCAGGAGCAGATGATCCGAAGATTACCCTGACCTATACCGGAACTGGAAACGATGGAACTGAGGCAGACGGAACTGTACCGACACATGCCGGAACTTATACCGTAACCGCATCCATTACAGACGATAATTACAGCCTGAAAGCAGAAGGAGCATCCGCAGAATTTGTTGTAGCAAAAGCAGATCCGGCACTTGCCGTAACCGCAGTTGCAGACAAGAATTACGGCGAAGAAGCCTTCAAACTGGAAAGCACCAACAAAGGTGACGGACAGAAATCTTACACCAGCAGCGATGAGAAAGTCGCAAAGGTAGATAAGAATGGTCTGGTAACTATCGTTGGAGCTGGTACAGCAACCCTGACCGTATCCATTGCAGAGAGTGCAAACTACAATGCAGGAGAAAAGAATGTTACCGTAACGGTTAAGAAGATTGATCATAAGCTTACAGTTGAAAACATGGAATATAAAGTAACTTATGGAGATCAGACATTTAAAATTTCAGCAAGTGCAGGAGACAAAGAGACAAGCATTAAGTTTGCAAGTGATAACAATGATATTGCATCCGTAAGTGCAGATGGAACCGTAACCGTAGGAAATGTGGGAACCGCAAAGATTACAGTTTCCATGGACGAAAGCCCGAACTATCTTACAGTAGCTAAAGAAGTGACTGTAACTGTTGTACCAAAAGAAGTAACCGTAACACCAAACGATGCTTCCAAAGTTTACGGAGAAAAAGATAAAGAATTTTCTTATACTGCAAGCGGTCTGGTAGGAGACGATACCCTTTCCGGTATCACACTGACAAGAACTGCGGGTGAAGATGTTGGAACTTATGACATTACAGCATCCGAAGAAAAAGATGCCAACCCGAACTACAGTGTGAGATTTAACAAGAGAATCTTTACTATCACCCAGAAAGAGATCGGTCTTACCTGGGCAGACACCAAACTGACCTACAGTGGTAAAGACCAGCAGCCAAGTGCATCCGCAACCGGACTGGCAGGAAACGACACCTGCGAAGTAACCGTGATCGGAGCTATGAAGAATGCTGGAACTTACACCGCAACAGCAACCCAATTAAGCAATCAGAACTATAAACTTCCGGCAGAGACAACTACAGAATATACCATCAGTGCAAAAGAAATTGGTATCGAATGGAGCAATCTGGAGTTCACCTATGACGGAACCAAGAAACAGCCAACAGCCAAAGCAACAGGACTGGTAGAAGGTGATACCTGCAGTATCACTGTAAGTGGAGCCGCAGCAAAAGCCGGAACCCATACTGCCAAAGCGGAAGCCGTAGACAATGCAAACTACAAACTGCCGAAAAATGTGGAAACAAAGTTTATCATCAACAAAGCAGAAACCGCAGTTTCCCAGACACCGGAAATCATTTACGACCTGACCTATACAGGAAAAGCGCAGAATCTGATCTCTGATGGAAAAACAGAGGATGGAACTTTTGTTTACAAAGTAAATGACGGCGAATGGAGCGAAAACATTCCATCCGGGCTGGATGCGGGAACTTATGAGATTACCTACAAGGTGATCGGTGATGATAATCATAACGATTCCAAAGAAAGTAAGTTCACCGTGATCATTGCTCCAAAAGCAGTGACCGTAACACCATACAGCGCAGAGAAGCACGTAGGAAAGAATGACCCGGAGAAATTTACTTATCAGGTAGCCGGACTTGTTGGAAAAGATACTTTAAAGGGTATCACCGTTACAAGAAAAGAAGGAGAAGATCCTGGTAAATATGATATTACAGCGTCCGTAGATAAAAACGCGTCAAACTCCAATTATAAGATCACCCTGGAAAAAGGAACATTTACCATCAGTGGCCATGACTGGTCAGGAGAATGGAAAACAGTCAGGGAAGCAACTTCCTGGTCTGAAGGAAAGAAGGAAAAGACCTGTGCATTTGACGGATGTGAACAGAAGAAATACGAAATGATCCCGAAAACTGGTGAGAAAGAAGATACAAATGATAAGAAACTGGAAAAAGATGCAGAAGTAGCACCGGGTTCACCAATCGATCAGGCATCCCTGGACAGCAGCAAAACAGAACTTCTGGAAGCACCGGATATCTTTACTGATGATGAGCAAAAAGATATTTCTGCAGGAAAGAAGAATGCCAGGGTATGGATCGAGGTAACACCTGTAAATAAAGAGACAGACCTTACACCAGAGGAAATAGCTGCGATCGAGAAAGAAGCGGAAAAACTGACAGGAAAAGATTCTGAGATTGTTTACTTCAACGCAAACCTGTTCAAACAGGTTGATGGTGGAGAAAAGACCCAGATCAAAGATCCTGGAACAAAGATAAAGATCACCATCCGCATCCCGGAGGAATTGCTGAACCATCAGTCTTATACCATCCGTGACTATAAGATCATCAGAATGCATGATGGAAAAGCAGAAGTTCTCAGCGGAACTTTCAACAGTTCCACAAAAGAATTTACCTTTGAGACAGATAAGTTCTCAACTTATGCAATTTCCTATAAGGATACTTACTATGCACCAAGCTACCCGGTAACAGGTGTTACTGTATCACCGGAGAAAGCAACCCTTACCAAAGAGGGCGAGACTGTACAGTTAAAGGAAACCATCACACCATCTTACGCAGACAATAAGAACGTAACATGGACATCCAGTGATGAAAAAGTAGCAACTGTAGATAAGAATGGTAAAGTAACCGCAGTATCCAACGGAACCGCAGTCATTACTGTAACAACCGCAGACGGTAAATACACCGCTAAAACTACGATCACTGTAAAGATCGCACCGGAGAAGCTGACACTCAAGGCAGAAAAGACAACTCTTACAAAGATCGGTGACAGCCGGCAGATCACTGCAAAAGTAGAACCGGATAATGCATACAAGAAACTGATCTGGAAATCCAGTGATGAGAAAGTAGCCATTGTTGACGCTGACGGAAAAGTAACCGCAGTAGGAACCGGAACCGCAACGATCACTGCCACAACCGAGGATGGAAAACTGACAGAATCCGTAACCATCACCGTGAAGATCCCAGATGAGCCAACTGTAAACGAAACAACCGGATATGGACGATTAAAAGCCCGTTCCGTAACCCAGACAAACAACTCCATCAAACTGGAATGGACAAGAGTCAGCGGCGCAGACGGTTATATCATTTATGGAAACTATTGCAACGGAAACGGTAAAACATACAAATACAACAAGATTACCACAATCACCAACGGCAAGACCAGAACATGGACACACATCAAACTGAAAAAGGCTACTTATTACAAATACATTGTAAAAGCCTACAAGGTGGTAAACGGTAAGAAAGTCATCACCGACACTTCCGTATCTGTCCATGCAACCACAACCGGCGGTAAATACGGTGTAGCCAAAGCAGTTTCCATTACAAAGATTGGAAGCAAGAAGAACGTTACAAAAGCAACCTTAAAGAAAGGCAAGACCACCCAGATCACTGCAACAGAGATCAAGAAAGATAAACCAATCAAACATCACAGAAACATCTGCTACGAAAGCAGCAACACCAAAGTAGCAACCGTAACACCAGACGGTGTGATTCAGGCAAAAGGCAAAGGAACCTGTACAATTTGGGTATATGCGCAAAATGGTGTATATAAGACAATCACTGTAACAGTAAAATAGTGAAATAAATTGAAATCATGGCGAGAGGGGAAGTATTTCCCTCTCGTTTGTAATTTGTTAAATATCTGATGTTCTATTCATTCCTTAACTTGCATTAAAATTTATGTAAATACAGAATCACAGGTGGAGCAATAAGAAACGGATGAGTTTTGATTGACAGAATATACTCTGTTTGCTACACTGAATTTACATATCTGGGAAAATTTTCTGGACCGTTCGGTCATCTGATCCCCTTTATGGAAAAACAAATACAGAAGATAAGGTTTATGCGATCTGCGCAGGTTAATATATAAGTTTGCAAAAGGATCGGGTATTCAAACATTGTTACTATATGTTATAATATCAATGTCGAAAGGAGTAAGGAATGAGTCCTACAATTTTTGATGATGTTTTCCGGACAATGATGGAGAAGATGCCTTATCTGGCAGTGCCACTGATCAATGAGGTATTTCATACTTCCTATCCGGAGAACGTGGAGATCACGCAGCTTAGAAACGAACATCAGCAGGAAAACGGAGAGATTATAACAGATTCCTGCCTGAAGATTGGAAGTAAGCTGTACCACATCGAATGCCAGAGCATCGATGACACTACGATGGCAATCCGAATGATTGAATATGATTTTGCCATTGCAGTAGAGAACGCACAAAAGATGAACCGCAGGTACCGGATTGAATTTCCGAAATCTTGCGTAATATACCTGAGAAGTAATAAAAATACACCGGATTCACTGGAAGTTGAGGTCGTTTTCCCGGACGGAAACACATATATGTACCAGATTCCAACTGTAAAAATGGACAATTATACGAAAGACAGTATTTTTGAAAAAAATCTGCTTATGCTGTTACCGTTTTATGTTATGAGATATGAGAAAAATGCACATGAGATCAGTGAAAATCCAGAAAAGATGCAACAGCTTCTGGATGAATATGAAGAAATCCGCCAGAAGCTGAACGAGGAACTGACAGAAGAAGGAAAATCAGAACTGTATACAAATCTGATGGACTGGATAGCAAGAGTATCGGATTATATTTTCAGAAATGAAAATGCAGTTCGGAAAGGAATTGGTGGTATTATGCGTGGACGAGTGTTGAAATTGAAATCAGAAGAACTTTTGGAGGAAGGGGAACTGAAAAAGTCAAAAGAAGTCGCCGCTTCTTTTGCAGAAATGGGTTTGCCAGTGGATAAGATAGCGCAGGGAATAAAAGTAAGTGAAAAAACAGTTATGGAATGGCTGGGGCTTTCTGAAGAAGATGTATTAAGGCAGAAAGCAGAGAAATTTATCAGGGAGAGTGAAGTAAAAAAGTCCAGAGAAATCGCACTTAATTTTGCCGAGATGGGATTGCCTGTTGAGAAAATTGCACAGGGAGTAAATGTAAGTGAAGAAACCATCAGGGAATGGCTGGCAGAGAAGTAGTCAGGAAAGGAATACGTGAGATTATGGGTGGAAAAGTTTTGGAATATGATATGAGTTATAACCAAAACTAAACTGACATCCCGGATCATATATGTGATCCGGGATGTTGTTATGTGAAGAAATGATTCACGGAAAGAGCAGCGATAATTTTGCATTTTATCCGGAGGATTTTTTGGAATAGTTGATAATAGCCTGTATGGATGGTATATTATATTTAATTCAGTTTGGCCAGATCGGGTAATTTGTCCGTTTTAACTAAATTAAGTGAGTCCCTTGCTTCAGTTGCAAAAGCAATAGCAGTGGGCGGGGACTTGCAAAATTAAGACTGACAGGCAGAAATCTGACTGGTATCGTGTATACCATTATGAAACTGAATCAGAAATACAAAACAGGAGTTTAATTTTTTATATGTTACCAGATTCTCATCGTTTAATGAATACAGCAATGCTTATGTGGGGCTGTATTTTTTGTCTGATTGCATCTTTTTGTCTGTTTTTGGGAAAGAATTACCATAAGGAACGGAGAAAATGGATGCTGAGTATGCAGCTGTCAACTGCGACACTTCTTGGGAGTGATGCGCTTGCATGGATATTCAGGGGAAATCCGGAAGAGCTTGGCTTTTATATGGTAAGGATCAGCAATTTCCTTGTGTTTGCGCTGAGTGACCTGACACTGCTGTTCTTTCAGCAGTATATAGGATGTCATATATTTGGAGAAGACCGCAGGAAAAATAAGTGGATCAGGATTTCCAGTATAATCGCAGTGGCAGGGATTCTTCTGGTAGTAATTTCTCAGTTTACAGATTTATATTATTATTTTGATGCTGAGAATTTTTACCACAGAAATTCTGCATATATCCTGTCTATGATCCTGCCGATGACAGCTATGATCATTGATTTTGTGCTGCTCATTTATTATAGAAAGAGAATGAGCAGGGAGATTTTCTTTGCAATGAGCTCCTACATCGTACTTCCGGTGATTGCGGCATTATTTCAGGCCGTGCATTATGGCGGATCACTGATAAATATTGCAATCGGATGTTCTATGACTCTTATGTATATCGTAGCAACCAGAGAGCAGAACAGAGAACTGGGACGGCTTGCGAAAAGCAGGGAAGAAATTGCGGAGAAACTTCAGATTTCGTCAATGCTGAACCGATGTGTGAAAGAACTCTCTTCAGAAAAAGATGATGATCAGGCGATCAATAACCTTCTGAAGATCATTAATGAATATTTTGACGCAGACCGCACCTATATTTTTGAGATAGATTTCGAGAAAGATGAATTGTTTAATACATACGAATATGTAAAAGGCATGGTTACACAACAGATTGACAATCTGCAGGGTGTTCCGATGGAGGTAATATCTGTATGGATGGAGAACTTCCGAAAATCAGAAGCATATTTCATTTCAGATCTGGAACAGGAAAAGGGAATGCCTCATTATGAAATCCTGAAAATGCAGGATGTAACCAGACTTTTGGCAGTACCGCTTATAAAAGAAGGTGAAGTAATAGGTTTTCTTGGGGTGGACAATCCAAGAAGCCATTATGAGGATGCAACACTTCTGTCATCCATTCAGTTCTTTGTGACCAGCAGTCTGGATCGAAAGCAGGAGAAAGAATATCTGAAATATTTAAGTTATCAGGATATGCTGACAAATCTTTATAACCGTAACCGTTATATAGAAGTTCTGGATTTTTACAAAAATCAGAAAGCTGTCCGTACAGGTGTGGCATATATTGACCTAAATGGCCTGAAGCAGATCAATGACCAGAAAGGCCATGAAGCCGGGGACAAGCAGATAAAAGGGGCGGCATCGATTATTGCAGAAATTTTTCCAAAACAGGCATATAGAATCGGCGGTGATGAGTTTGTCGTTATTTCCAGTGATACAGCAGAACAGGAATTCACTGACAAGATGGAACTTCTGAGAAATCAGATGAAACTGTCTGGTATCAGTGTTTCGGTTGGAGCTGTCTGGAAAGAAGAGACGGATGATCTGGGTGGAATATTAAAGACTGCGGATATGACAATGTATGAGGAAAAAGAAGAATACCATAGAGTGAATGGAACTTATTACAGACGGTAAAGCGCTGCCGGAGCAGGTGAAGAAAGATCTGCCTGCCACAGGAAAATTCATCTGCAGATGATGCAGGCGTGATACAAAGAAGGTATAGAAATCTATAACAAGGGGGATAAAACAAATGATAAAATTACAGCTTCATGAAAACTGGCAGTTGTGCAATATCAGGCAGCTGGACTGGATCCCGGCACAGGTTCCGGGGGATATTTATGCGGCACTTCTTAAGGCGGGAAAGATGCCGGATCCGTTCTTTGGGGATAATGAATATCAGGCGAAAGCACTGATGGAGGAGGATTACGAATACAGAACCGTATTCAATTATGAAGAGGCGAAGTTTAAAGATTGTCAGGAAGTGATCCTCAGATTTGACGGGATCGATACAATCGCGGATATTTATCTGAATGGATGTTGTCTGGGAAAAGTTGACAACATGCACAGGACTTGGGAATTTCCGGTAGGGGAACTGCTAGAAGAGGGTAAGAATACCTTACGTGTTATCATCCGCTCTCCGCTGAAATTTATGGCAGAAGCATTTCAGAAATATAAAAACAGAGGAAATGAAGACACGGTTGAAGGATTTATGCATCTGCGCAAAGCCCACTATATGTGCGGCTGGGACTGGGGTGCATGTCTGCCGGATGGAGGAATCTTCCGTCCTGTAACGCTTCTGGGAATTGAAACAGCCAGACTGGACAGTGTTTATATCCGCCAGATACATGAGGATGGAAAAGTCCTGCTGGTTCCGGAAGTGGATGTGGAGACTGTCGATGAGGAAGAGAACGAAGCAGATGGTTACGAAGATGCAGAAGCACTGGAATATCAGGTAACGATAACTGCGCCGGATGGAACGAAAACTACATGGGATGACTGTCCGGATGAAATTGAGATAGAGGATCCACAGCTCTGGTGGCCGAACGGATTGGGAGAACAGCCGTTATATCAGGTACAGGTAGACCTGAAAGCCGGCGATAAGATTGTGGACACCTGGTGCAGAAAAATCGGTCTTCGTACGCTGACCATGCATATAGAGAAAGATCAGTGGGGTGAGAGCTTTGCCCATGAAGTAAACGGCTATCAGGTATTTGCCATGGGTGCGGACTATATTCCTGAGGATAATCTGCTGCAGAGAACATCCAGAGAGCGTACCAGAGAACTGCTTCTCCAGTGTAAGAGAGCGAACTTTAATACTGTACGTGTCTGGGGTGGCGGTTATTATCCGGAAGACTGGTTCTTTGATCTTTGTGACGAACTGGGTCTGATGGTATGGCAGGACTTTATGTTTGCATGCTCTGTCTACGAACTGACACCGGAATTTGAGGCAAATATCCGTCAGGAATTTATTGACAATATCAAGCGTCTCCGCCATCACGCATCCCTTGCATTGTGGTGTGGAAACAATGAGATGGAAATGTTTGTAAAGCAGGGAACCTGGGTGACTAAGCCAACAGAAGTGAGAGACTATCTGTTCATGTATGAGCGTATCATTCCAGAAGTACTCAGCGAATACGACCCGGATACCTTCTACTGGCCGGCAAGCCCGTCATCAGGCGGTTCCTTTGATGAGCCAAATGATCCAAATCGCGGAGATGTGCATTACTGGGAAGTATGGCACGGCAATAAGCCATTCTCAGAATACCGAAAATATTTCTTCAGATATGCGTCTGAGTTTGGCTTCCAGTCATTCCCGTCTGTAAAGACACTTGAGACAGTAACAGATGATCCGAGAGAATTGAATCCATTTTCTTATGTAATGGAGAAACATCAGAGAAACTATGGCGGAAATGGAAAAATCGCCAAATACATGCAGGCAGCATATCGTTATCCTGAGAATTTCAGCGATTTCGTTTATGCATCCCAGCTTCTGCAGGCGGATGGAATCCGTTACGGAGTCGAGCATTACCGTAGAAATCGTGGACGCTGCATGGGTGCAATCTACTGGCAGTTAAATGACTGCTGGCCTGTAATTTCCTGGTCATCTATTGATTACTATGGACGATGGAAAGCACTTCATTATTATGCGAAGAGATTCTTTGCACCTGTAATGCTTTCCTGCGAGGAACAGAACTGGATGACTGCAGAAGCAGATATGAACCGCCAGCATTTTGAGTTTGAAAAATCCATTCATCTGAATGTGACAAATGAAACGTTGGAGCCACATAAGGTTCTGGTGAAGTATGCAGTACGCAATGCAAAAGCTGAAATTCTGTGCCAGGAAGAACAGTGGGTACAGGTTCCGGCACTTTCCAGTGTATGGCTGGATAAAGTGGAACTTCCGGAGATTGACTACTTTAATGAGTATGTAAGTTACGAAGCATGGGAAAATGAGCAGATCATTTCTCAGGGAACAGTGATCTTCTCCTATCCGAAATACTTCCGCTATCTGGATCCGAAACTGACAGTGAGTGTAGACGGAGATGAGATTGTTGTGAAGGCGGAAGCTTATGCAAAGAGTGTGGAGATTCAGAATGAGAATGATGATCTGATCCTGGAAGATAACTATTTTGATATGAACGCAGGAGAGCGCAGAGTGAAAATCCTCAATGGAACACCGAATGGGTTGAAAGTACGCAGTGTGTATGATATATAATTTTCAGAATGGCGTTTTGATATAAAAAATATAAAATGGAGCGGATAATGATATCTGCTCCATTTTGACAAAAAATAAGAATCATCACATTTCATAAAAAGTGGTGATTCTTATTTTTTATATCAGTCAGATAAGATTATCCGCATTTACTAAAAATATCTGGCTGTATGAAATCTGCGGTAAAATCTGTGGCAGATCAGTCAATCTGTCCCATCTGATCTTTGGCATTCTGAAGAACGGTATCAAAAGCAACTGCAGCTTTTGCATACTCTTCATCACTTTCAATATTAGAAAGCATCGGGTCACCGTTCTCTGTACGTGCGAATGTATAAAGATAAACTTCGCCGCTCTGATTCTGTCCGTTCTCATCCAGCGGGAGAAGTGCGATATATTCTTTTGCATCTACAGGGAATACAGTAAGTACTGCACATTCTACTTCTGTATCATCTTCCATGGTAAGGGTGATGGTTTTGTGGTTTTCAATTGGATCGCAGCCACTGTTAGAGCTGCATCCGCCTCCGCAGGAAGCGCAGTCGCTTGGATTACATCCGCCTAATGTAAATTCGTCACTCATTTTATATTCCTCATTCTTTCTTGTTTATTTGTCTGCTGATAGGAAATATTCTTACGATATTTCCGCCGCTTTGATATCGTTTTATTGTAGCAGAAACACGGGGAAAATGCAAGATTTCAGACGGATTTGCGCGTATGCTGCGAAATAGCAGGTTACTGTTCAAGGGTTAGCTGGACTTAGGAAAACCGATGGTGTAGACTGATAACAGTCAAAACCATCGGCTTTCTTTATCCAAATATCCTGGACACTCTGTCATATATATTTGCCG
>NZ_JAHLQG010000057.1 GCF_018919065.1 Blautia sp. MSJ-9
AGCTTCCTTCAGATTCTACCTCACGATAGACACCCTTGCTGTTCGGCTATACACTTCCCACTATCCGGGCGTGTTCGGGACTTGCACCCGTTAGAGCGCGCCCATGGCGCGCAAACTTAAAAAAAGCTGCCGTAAATACGGCAGCCTTCTTATTGTTTTCATTATTATCTGTGTAACCTTCTGTATGATATATTATGCTTATCTTTACCGTTCTCAGTAACCACTTATCTGCTTTCCAGTTCACTGCGTTTCTTATCGATAAGTTTCTGGAGCTGTTCCAGATCTTCCAATGTGATATTATCGGATTCCAGAAGTGCGGTCATCATCTCCACTGGACTGATTTTTCTGCTTTTTGCGTTTCCTTTTAAATAGTCTTCTCTTGAAAGAAGAGGGGTATAATTTCTTGCATAAACTTTGCCGTTCATAGATGTTCCTGCAACTTTGATCAGGTTCTCTTTTAAAAGAAGCTCCAGGCATCTTCTTACTGTCGGCATTTTCAGTTCCGGTGCAATGTCATTGATCTCAAAAGCAGACAATGGTCTTCCTTCTTCCCAAAGCACATTCATAATATCATAACGTTTACCTTTTAAGATGTCCATCTTAAGATCTCCTTCCATTTTTAACCAGATATCACTATAATACAGAAATATCAGATTAATTACAATTACAGAGACCTTACACTCATTTACAGAGTTCTTACAAATTCATCTCATTCAGTTGATAATTTCGTCACAAAACGAGCTGTTTCTTTTCCAGCCGGTCGTATACCCACTCTCTGAAGAGGGTATAGATTACAGATACCATCGGAATAAAAATAAGCATTCCCACGATTCCCATCAGACTGCCACCGAGAGTTACAGCTACCAGCACCCAGATAGATGGAAGTCCAACGGAACCGCCTACTACATGCGGATAGATGAGGTTTCCTTCTATCTGCTGAAGAACAAGGAACAGCGCAAGGAACAGAACAGCTTTTAGCGGGCTTACCATCAGGATCAGGAAAAATGAAATCCAGCAGCCAATGATTCCGCCAAATACCGGGATCAATGCTGTAAATGAGATCAGAACGCCTACCAGCATTGCATATGGAAAGCGCAGGATCGTCATAGACACGAAGAACATACTTCCAAGAATGACGGCCTCGATACACTGTCCTGTAATAAAACTGGAAAAAATTCTGTTTGCCAGGTGCCATACATGTTCTATGTATCTGACCGGTTTCTCCGGAAAGATCGCGTACATGGCTTTCCTGATCTGCTGCTGAAGTTTTTCTTTCTGGAGAAGAATATAGCAGGCAAAAACAAAGCCGATGGATACGTTCATAGCGGTGCTAAGGAGTCCCATGGTGATGGACACTGTAGAAGAAACAATGTTATTTACGCCACTCTTGAGCACACTGAGTACAGAATCGATCATTTTACCCGGATCAATATCAAGGGACTGCGTCCATTTAACAATTTCCGGATTGTTTCCGAAAGCATTGTCTATCCATTTCTGAAAAACGGGGATGTTTTCTTCAATCTTTTTGCCGACACTTACGAAGGTTGCTCCCAATTCCGGCACTACTACCAGCATAACGATCACAAATACGCAAAGTACAAAGCAGATGGCCAGCACAAGACTGACCGGACGTGACAGTTTCTGGGCTGCTTTTTTCTTTTGTTTCAGGACTTTTCCGAATAAATGATGTTCAATGAATTTCATCGGGACATTCAGGATGAAGGCAATTCCGAATCCGATGATAAATGGGAACAGGAAACCTAAAAAAACTTTTGCTGTGCTGATAACGATATTGAGGTTCTGTACACCCAGATATAACAGGACAGCAAATGCGATGAGCCAGCGGATTTTTTTCATGTTTTCTTTGTTTAATTCCATTTTTTCTTTTCCCTTCTCTTTTATTTAATGGGTATTGTATCATATTTTATCTATAAAAGGGACGCTTAGAAAAATATTTTATCCAAAGGAAATTAAATGGTGGAAGTTAGATTTTTAAGTAAGCGCAAGCTAACAAAAAAGAATAATAAATTAAATCATAGAAAAGAATTGACAGTCAACTATAAATATTTTATAATCATTTTGTAAACAATATTAGAAAACTTATATATGTCCATAATCGGTTGGATGTTTCTACCAACTACCGTAATAGTTGTCTATAAGTTCTCTCCCCAAGGAGAAAGCATGAGGTAAAGGCAATATCGGTAGCTTTTTTTTGCCTTTCCTTAACTACGAAGAAAGAAGGTAATGATTATGAACAACAAAAAACAGACATTTGCACTTAAAGGAACGATCTGCTACAGCAGTTCTCAGACAGAGCTTTCTGTTACTGAGAGAGGTTATCTGGTATGTGAAGATGGGCGATGTGTCGGGGTGTTTGGCGAGTTTCCTGAGAAGTATGCAGGAATTGAATGTACAGATTTCGGTGATGAGCTTATTATTCCGGGTCTGACGGATCTTCATCTCCATGCTCCGCAGTATACGTTCCGTTCTTCAGGTATGGATCTGGAGCTGCTGGACTGGCTGAATACTTATACGTTCCCGCAGGAAGCGCGTTATGCAGATATCGATTTTGCAAAAGAGGCTTATTCTATTTTTGTTGAAGATATGAAGAAGAGCCCGAATACAAGAGCATGTATGTTTGGAACACTTCATGTTCCGGCTACGGAGCTTCTGATGGAGATGTTGGATAAAACCGGAATGAAGACTATGGTCGGCAAGGTAAATATGGACCGCAATGGTTCTGAGGAATTGCAGGAGGAAAGTGCTCAGGCTTCTGCTGATGCTACGGTTCAGTGGATTGAAGATACGCTGGACAAGTTTGAAAATGTAAAGCCAATCCTTACTCCGAGATTTACGCCATCCTGTTCTGATGAATTGATGGAGAAGCTTTCCGAGATTCAGAAGAAATATCATCTGCCGATGCAGTCCCACCTATCAGAGAATTTCGGTGAAATCGCATGGGTAAAGGAGCTTTGTCCGAATACACATTTCTATGGAGAAGCATATAGCCAGTTTGATCTTTTCGGCGGTGACTGCCCGACGATCATGGCTCACTGTGTTCATTCTTCCGATGAAGAAATTGCCCTTATGAAAAAACAGGGCGTTTACATTGCTCATTGTCCTCAGTCTAACACCAATCTTTCTTCCGGTATCTCTCCTGCGAGACGTTATCTGGATGAAGGCTTACATATCGGACTGGGCTCTGATATTGCAGGTGGAACTTCAGTTTCTATTCTGCGTGCCATGGCTGATGCCATTCAGGTTTCCAAGCTGTACTGGCGGCTGGTTGATTCTTCCATGAAGCCGCTTACCGTTGAAGAAGCCTTTTATATGGGAACAGAAGGAGGCGGTTCCTTCTTTGGAAAGGTCGGAAGCTTTAAGGAGGGTTATGAATTTGATGCGGTTGTGCTTAATGACAGCACTATTCCAACACCTTTGAAGCTTTCTCCGAAAAACAGACTGGAAAGATTGATCTATCTTTCCGATGACCGCAATATTACCGCTAAGTATGTAGCTGGAAAGAAGATTCTGTAACTGCAGGAAATACAGATTCCGGCGGCGATTTCTGATTTATCAGGACGATCAATTCTAGGAGTTTCACCCTGTTTTTTTGGGATGGTCGTCTGGATCGCCGCAGATTAACCGGCAATTTGTTACTGCTCACACTATGTACAGTAACGACAATTTTAAAATCAAAAGGGGGAAGGATTATGAACCTTGACAAATTGTTTCATCTCAAAGAGAACCACACTGACGTAAAGACGGAAGTCATGGCAGGTATTACCACATTCATGACAATGGCCTACATTCTGGCTGTTAATCCGAACATTCTGGAAGCGTCCGGCATGGACAGAGGAGCGGTTTTTACAGCAACTGCACTGTCATCCTTTATTGCCACCTGCCTGATGGCGTTACTTTCTAACTACCCGTTCGTTCTTGCACCGGGCATGGGCTTAAATGCCTACTTTGCATACACAGTTGTTCTCGGCATGGGATACAACTGGCAGCAGGCACTGGCAGCCGTATTTGTAGAAGGTATTATTTTTATACTTTTATCACTCACTAATGTGCGTGAAGCGATTTTTAACGCTATTCCAATGAACCTGAAACATGCAGTATCCGTCGGTATCGGTCTTTTCATTGCTTTTATCGGACTGCAGAACGCAAAGATTGTAGTTAACAATGACTCTACTCTGGTAAGCGTATTTTCCTTTAAATCTTCCGTATCCGGCGGAACATTTAATACTGAGGGAATCACTGTTCTGCTTGCATTGATCGGACTTCTGATCACTGCCATTCTTCTTGTAAAGAATGTAAAAGGAAATATCCTCTGGGGTATCCTGATCACATGGGGACTTGGGATCATCTGCCAGTTTATCGGACTTTATAAACCGGATGCAGCGGCTGGCTGGTACAGTCTCCTGCCGGATTTCTCAAACGGAATCTCTATTCCAAGCATGGCTCCGACATTTATGAAGATGGATTTCTCCATTGTCTTCACACTGGATTTCGTAGTCATCATGTTCGCATTCCTGTTTGTAGATATGTTCGATACACTTGGAACATTGATCGGTGTTGCTTCCAAAGCTGACATGCTTGATAAAGAAGGCAAACTTCCAAATATCAAAGGTGCTCTTCTTTCTGACGCAGTAGGAACTACAGTAGGTGCTATGTGCGGTACTTCTACAGTTACTACTTTCGTAGAGAGTGCTTCCGGTGTTGCTGAAGGCGGACGTACAGGACTTACTTCCCTGGTAGCAGCCATCCTTTTCGGATTATCACTGCTGTTATCCCCGATTTTCCTGGCAATCCCATCCTTTGCCACAGCACCGGCTCTGATCATCGTTGGATTCCTGATGCTCACATCAGTAACCAAGATTGACTTCAACGACATGACCGAAGCAATCCCGGCATTTATCGCGATCATCGCAATGCCGTTCCTGTACAGCATTTCCGAAGGTATCTCCATGGGTGTTATCTCCTATGTGATCATCAATGTTGTTACAGGTAAAGCAAAAGAAAAGAAGATCAGCGTACTGATGTATGTGCTTGCTGTACTGTTCATTCTGAAATATATCTTTATCTGACCCGAATATCAGAATTAAGAGTCAAGCGGATATTCGCAATCCGCTTCGCTACTTGCTCATAACCAAATAACTGCTTCGCAGTTTATCAGAAGGAGTTTGCATTCCTCCTGATACAAGCAAGTCCCCACCAACTGCTTATTGCTTTTCGCAATTGAAGCAGGGGACTTACTTGATTTGGTTAAACACTTACAACTACACATTTGCAAAAAGGAAGCCTCCTGCAGAGGCTTCTTTTTTATTCTCAGATCTATTACTTTAACAATCTTCTTTTACTTTCTTAATCTGTGTTGTATAATTATGAAAGCGTTTATTCATTTTACAAACCAGTTTGATAGTTGCAATTTATACGGTTTCTATCCACACTGTATGAATAAATATTTTGTATTATCCACATTTTATACATTTCATTTACACATTACTATTTATAAGGAAGGATTTTTTACAAATGCAAAAACAAAAGATACCTTTAAAAAATTCACTGCTCCTGCTTCTCGCGGCAGTTATCTGGGGCATCGCTTTTGTGGCTCAAAGCGTAGGCATGGATTATGTTGGAGGATTTACATTTAATGCAGTCCGTTCCCTGATTGGATCTGCGGTACTGATTCCTCTCATTCTTATTCTCGGACAGAAAAATTCCGGTGGCTCTACAACAGCAGAAACAACTGGCAGCTCCCACTCATCCGCCAGCACCATATCCAATATCCGGAAACGAAAAGATCTCATCATCGGCGGCATTTCCTGTGGGATCTGCCTTTGTCTGGCAAGTAACTTCCAGCAATTCGGCATTAAATATACTACTGTCGGAAAAGCCGGATTTATCACTGCCTGTTATATCGTGATCGTACCGATCATTGGACTGTTTCTTGGCAAAAAATGCAGCAAATTCATCTGGGCGGCGGTTGTAATGGCACTGATCGGACTTTATCTTCTGTGCATTACAGACGGATTCTCCATCGGAAAAGGCGACCTGCTTGTACTGGTATGTGCGTTCTTATTCTCCATACATATTCTGGTCATTGACCACTTTTCTCCGAATGTAGATGGAGTAAAACTTTCCTGCATCCAGTTCCTGACCTGCGGAATCCTGTCCGGAATTCCTGCTCTTCTGTTTGAGCATCCGGAGTTTTCATCTATTCTGGCAGCATGGCAGCCAATCCTCTATGCCGGAGTTATGTCCTGCGGTGTAGCATACACCCTGCAGATCATCGGTCAGAAAAACATGAATCCGACTGTCGCATCCCTGATCCTCAGCCTGGAATCCTGCATCTCCGTCCTCGCAGGATGGATGCTCCTTGGACAGCAGCTAAGTGCTAAAGAAATCTTTGGATGCGTGATCATGTTTGCTGCGATTATCCTTGCGCAGCTTCCGCAGAAGCAGACAGCATAATATCTCTGCCTGGTGCTATCGTTTTACTACTAAAGAGCGGCTGTTTCACAAAATGCTGTGAAACAACCGCTCCTTTACTTTTTCTATTCTTACTCTATTCCACTTCCCCCATTATTTTGTGGAAGTGCTCTTTTATCTTAGAAAAGCTCTCATCGCTCAGGTCATGCTCTAACTTGCAGGCATCCTCTCTCGCAACCTCAGGACTTACACCAAGGTGTTCGAGCATTGTACTCAGTACTGTATGTCGCTCATAAATATGAACCGCAATCTCATTTCCCTTTTCAAGAAGTGTCACCGTACCATAACGGTCCATCGCAATGTAACCATCTTCACGAAGCAGCTTCATCGCATGACTTACACTCGGTTTCGATACCCCAAGCATCGTTGCAATATCAATAGAACGAACTCCGCCCCCCTGTTTGGACAATACCAGGATTGCCTCTAAATAATCCTCCGCTGATTTTCTGATCTGCATTCAAAATACCTCCCATATTGTTTTGATATTAACACAATATGGAAAATTTTTCAATCGCTCTTCTTGAGAACAGTCGTCATTAACTGTTACTGCATTACTGTTCGCTCCGTTCTCAGTAACGTAGCCAAACTTCATTCCGGATTGCCTGCGGCAATGGAATTTGGGCTTGCGAGTCCCACCTCTCTCCGGTTCCATATGAAAAAACAGCGTCGAAAAATATTTCATTTCATGTGCATTTGCAGGATACTTAGATATTCTTAGCCACCAAAAATATGCGTTATGAGCCAGCAAGGACACTGTCTGAGCGAAGCGAGTTTGTCCTTGATGACTCATGCTTTTAGCAGATTTTTGACGGCTTAGAATATCTTAGTGTCCGAAACCGCACATGAAATGAAATATTTTTCGACGCGTCCCTATTGAAAGTAAAAAAGCCCCCAGACCAGTATTCCCACATACCAGTCAGGGAGCTTATCCCTTAAATTCCTAAAGCAATCTCCATCATCTTATTAAACGAAGTCTGTCTTGCCTCCGCAGAAATCGCTTCCTCTCTGAACATATGATCAGAAATAGTAAGAATACCCAGCGCCTCCTTACCAGCTCTTGCCGCATTCATAAATAATGCCGCACACTCCATCTCCGCGCAAAGAACTCCCATCTTTCTCCATGCCTTGGAACTCTCCGGATTATCACTGTAGAACACATCAGAAGACACAACAGTACCTACATGAACCGGAGTTCCCTGCTCTTTCGCAACTTCTACAGCTCTCTCAACCAGACTGTAACTTGCTGTCGGAGCAAATGTTCCAGGTAACTGATACTGGCTTCCGTAATTAGAATCTGTGCATGCACTCATGGCAATAACAACATCCATTACATTCACATCATCCTGTAAAGCACCTGCAGAACCGATACGGATAATCTTCTCTACATCATAAAAGTTATAAAGCTCATAGCTGTAGATACCCATAGACGGCATACCCATACCGCCACCCATAACGGATACCTGCTCTCCTTTATATGTTCCTGTATAACCGAACATATTTCTCACTGTGTTAAAGCATACCGGATTCTCCAGATATGTCTCTGCGATATATTTCGCACGCAGTGGATCTCCCGGCATCAGAACTTTCTTTGCAATGTCACCTTTCTTCGCGGTATTGTGTGGTGTTGGAATACACATAGTAATTTTCCTCCTTTTTGTTTTTATATAAATTTAATAAGTAACCTCTGCTTTTCCTTTACCTCTCGCCAGCAGCTCTTTCTGCAAGCGGATTGCCTCTTTCATCAGCGCCTCCGTATCCATCTTCAGCTTACCATCATATTTCAGGAACTCACCTGCTACCATAGTATATTTTACATTCTGGCTATTGCTGCTGTAAAGGATAGATGAGATCGGACTGTAAAATGGGAAAGTATCCGGCTGGTACAGATCCCAGATTACCAGATCTGCCGGTGCACCCTCTTTCATTCTTCCACTTCCAAACGGGAATGCCTGGTGACTTGCCATCAGATGTTTCCAGATTTCCTCAGCCGTATACTCTGCGGAATTTCTGTCCTGATACTTGCCAAGCAGACCAAACAGTCTTGCCTGTTCCATCGGATTCAGTGTATTGGAGCTTGCTGCACCGTCTGTTCCGAATCCGTAATTCAGTTTCTTATAATGATCAAAGAAACCGCCCTTACCGGATGCCAGTTTCATATAAGTCTTCGGGCAGAATGCAAACCAGGTATCATCTCTCAGATATTTCAGGTCATCCTCCTCGATCCATAAACCATGTCCGATCAAAACCTTACAGTCAAATCCGCCTGCCTCATGCAGGATTCCAAATGGTGTCATACCTGTCTCTTTTCTGGCTTTCTCTACCTGTACATCCTCTTCTGATACATGCAGATGGATCGGCAGATCCAGTTCTTTTGCCACATCAACGATCTCTTTCAGTGTCGGTGACGGGCAGGTATAGTTAGCATGCGGTCCCATGTGGAAAGAAATCTTGTCAGAATCATTTCTGTGCTCCTGGATAAATTCTTTCACCTGAGCCAGACGGTCATGGAAATCAGGAGTCATACCAAACAGTGTCGGTGCCAGATCTCCACGGATTCCTGTCTCTTTCACTGCTTTCAGTACCTGTTCCTCTCCGAAATAATGGTCTGCAAAAACTGTTACACCATTGTTGATCATCTCGGAGATTCCCATAAGTGTTCCGATATAAACATCATCATCTGTCATCTTGCTCTCATACGGCCAGATCATCTCATTGAACCAGGCATCTGCAGTTACATCCTCTGCAATTCCCTTAAAGATATTCATAGCTGTATGTGTATGCAGATTCGCCAGACTCGGACTTACAAAGTATTTGCTGCAGTCAATGTTCTCATCTGCAGCTACGGAATGGTCATCTTCACTCTCTGCTACAATCTTGAGGATTTTTCCATCTTTAATATATACATTCTGTTTCAGAGTGCATTTTGCTTCTTCATCCAGAATTCCTGCACCCTGCAGTAAAATTGTTTTCTGCATTAATTTCACCCTTTCTATATTGCCAGTAAAATCTATCTGTGATAGCATGTTTCTCGTAATAGTTCATTATCAATTTCTGTCTGCCAGATTTACATAATAAGATATCAGAATCAAAAACATCTTATTTTCAGGCAAAATTATGGCATTTCAACAGAAATTATTTTTTCATAATTACACAATCTCACATCATCAGAAGGAGTTTCCATCATGAAAAAAGCACTGATCATTGGTTCTACTGTTGTAGATGTTATCGTAAATCTTGTTGATTCTCTTCCAAGAACCGGAGAGGATGTTCATGTCCGCAGCCAGCACATGTCTCTGGGCGGATGCGCTTACAATGTTTCTGATTCTGTCCGTCATTTCCAGGTTCCTTACATTCTGTTCTCCCCTGTAGGTACAGGAGTTTACGGATATTTCGTAAGAGAAGAATTAAAGAAAAAAGGTATCGTCAGTCCTATTCCGTCCCCGAATATGGATAACGGATGCTGCTACTGCTTCGTAGAAAAAAGCGGTGAGCGCACTTTCATCTGTTATCATGGTGCGGAATACCTGTTTCAGAAAGACTGGTTTAAACGCATTGATCTGGAAGAAATTGACTCTGTCTATATCTGCGGTCTGGAGATCGAGGAAGTGACAGGAGTCAATGTCGTAGAGTTCCTGGAAAAGAACCCGCAGCTCACTGTTTTCTTCGCCCCCGGACCAAGACTTACAGTCATTGACCAGACTCTTGTAAACCGCATTTATAACCTCTCACCGATCCTGCATCTCAATGAAACAGAAGCACTGGATGCCAGCGGAAAATCCACCATTTCAGAGGCAGGTGCCTATCTCTATGGTAAAACACACAACACTGTGATCATTACTCTCGGAGAAAAAGGCTGCTACTATTTCGACGGAGCCACCGAAGAAATCGTTCCTCCGGTACCGACCACTCAGGCAGATACCATCGGTGCTGGTGACTCTCATATCGGTTCTGTCATTGCCTGTCTGAAAAAAGGTGACAGTTTACATGATGCAATCGCAAAAGCAAACCGTGTTTCCTCTGCTGTTGTAGCAACTCCGTCTGCAATTTTGCCAGATGAAGAGTTTGCAAAACTAGATTTGTAAATAAACCAACAAAAGACAAGTTACAAATATCAGCTTAACTCAATCTCAATTTTCAATCCTCAAATTCATATCCGTACAATTAATTTCAGGAGTTTGAAATAAGATTCACTCAATTCTTATTATCTCGTATACAAGCATCCCTGCTCTATTGCTGTCTGCAATATAAGCAGGGATTTTTTTAATTAAAGCATTATTTTTTATTTACCACTCAGACACTCTTTTTTCTTCTTCTGGCCATAATAGTAAATACCAAGTCCGATCAGAGTAGTCAGATAAGGTACCATCAGGATGATCTCATACGGCATAACAGAGGTAAGCTGCATAACGTTTGCAACCGCCTGTGCGATACCAAAGAGCAGGGATACCAGGAATCCTCCGATTGGGGTGTTTCCACCCATACTTGCTGCTGCCAGAGCGATGAAACCACGGCCACCTGCCATATCCTTTGTGAACATGTTCATATATCCACCGGAAAGATAGAAGCCACCCATAGCTGCCAGCACACCACTGATGATCAGTGCGATATACTGAATCTTACGGGAACTGATACCTACAGATTCTGCTGCATTCTTGTTCTCGCCGACTGCACGGATCGCAAGTCCCAGAGGAGTCTTGTACAGGAACAGATGAAGCAGGATCACTGCCAGGATAGAAAACCATGTCAGGATATTCTGTCCGGAAAGAACCTGTCCGATAAACGGAATCTTGTCAATAAGCGGAATTGTTACAGACGGTGCAGACACGCTTCGGATAGAGGAAGAAACTCCTCGGTCTCCGGAAACTGCAACCAGAAGTAATACCGTACCGCCGGTAGCCGTCAGGTTGATAGCGATTGCTGCCAGGATCTCGTCTGTCTTCAGGTTCAGGATAAAGAACGCAAGGATCATACCGATCAGTCCGCCGATCACCATTGTGATCAGAAGTCCCAGCCATGCGCTGTGTGTCATTGATGAAAAAATAACTCCGAACAAAGCAGAAAACAGCATGATTCCCTCGAGGGCCATATTACAGATTCCGGCTTTTGCAGCAATGGCAGCTGCCAGAGTTGCAAACAGGATCGGAGTTGCCGATCTTAAAATTGTCGCAAAAAAGTCAGGGGATAAAATCGCGCTCCACATACCTATGCCTCCTCATCTTTCAGTGCTGCTTTTGCTTCTTTGGCAATGATCTTATGTTTATACTTGCTCAGGAACTGTTCAGCAACTACAAGCAGAATGATGATACCCTGTGTGATCTGTACGATCTCCAGTGTAACGTCAGTTCTACGTGCCATGATAGAAGCTCCTGTACGCAGATAAGCAAGGAACAAAGCTGCAAAAGGTGTATACAACGGGTTCTTTTTGGAAAGTGTACAGATGATGATCGCATCCCATCCATATCCAAGAAGGGAGGTCCAGGTAAATCTGTTATAGATCGGGCTGAGCATTTCCACACCACCGCCGAGACCTGCAACAAAACCACCCAGAAGCTGGGAGATCATGATAACTTTCACAATACTGATTCCGGAATATTTTGCAAATTCTTCATTCTCACCTGCAAGGCGGAGTTCATATCCGGTCTTTGTTCTGTAAAGGAAGAAGTATCCGAGAACAGCTACTGCGATCGCAATGATAAATCCTAAATGTACACGGGTTCCAGGGATCAGTACCGGAAGCTCTGCAGCGTCTGCCAGCTTATAGGAAGCAGCACTGGCTTTCGGATCACCGATCACGTTATTTAACATATAGTTTCCAAAATATAACGCCAGATAGTTGATCATCAGGGATGAAACCATCTCAGACGCTGTTGTTGTAATTTTCATGATAGCAGGGATTGCTGTAAACAGCGCACCTACCAGACCAGCACAAAGAAGTGCCATAAATGGTGATACAAAAGTGGCAGTTAATTTAATTGCCACGCAGGATGCGATCAGACCACCAATGTGGAATGCACCCTCACCAGCCAGGTTGATCTGGTTTGCAGAGAACATGATGCAGACACCAGTACCTGTAAAGATCAGCGGAATCATGGATTCCACTACGTTTCCCATACTTCTCTTGTTTGTAAAAGGACCGATCAGCAAATATTTGATTGCTTCCAGCGGCTGATCACTTACCATGAAGATAATCACAAAAGAGATGGCAAGTGCGATCAGGACGGAAAAGACGGTCCTCACCATATCAAATTTCTTTGCACTATTCATATAATACTCCCTCCAGTACATCATCATGCTTAATACCCAGCATATGCTGTCCAAGCTCATCCTCTGTTACATTCTCCACGTCTGTAAAGAATCCGGCAAATTTGCCTTTGTACATAACAGCCAGTCTGTCACTCAGGGAGAAAATCTCTGTAAGGTCCGCAGAGATCAGGATAACCGCACATCCCGCATCACGGAACTCCAGCAGTCTCTTTCTGATAAATGCCGCAGCACCAACGTCGATACCACGTGTCGGCTGGTTCGCAATAATAATATCCGGACCTGTTGAGAATTCTCTGGCAACGATAACTTTCTGGATATTACCACCGGAAAGCATTCCCACGTTCTGCTTTCTGGATTTACACTTAACCATATATTCCTTAATCAGCTCATCACTTCTCTGTTCCATTGCCTTGCGTTTCAGCAGGAATTTTCCGGAGAATCTCTTATCTTTATACTGATTGGAGAACATATTTTCCATGATACTCAGGGTTCCTGCACATCCGGAAGTCATACGGTCCTCAGGGATATGTGCCAGCTTCATCTCTCGGATATCCTCAATAGAAGCATTTGTAATATCCTGTCCTTTGATCTTGATCTCACCTTTGTACTTCTTGTTCAAACCTGTCAGTGTGTCGATCAGCTCACTCTGTCCGTTACCCTCAACTCCGGCGATTCCAAGGATCTCACCGCCTTTCAGGTCAAAGGAAAGATCGTCAACTTTCAGGACACCCTGTGCATTATGTACAGTCAGGTTCCGTACTCTCATAAATACGTCATCTGTAAGATGCTGCTCTTTCTTGTCAAATTTCAGGGAAACTTCTCTTCCCACCATCAGACGGGACATTTCCTGTGTGGAGATATCCTTTACCTCGTATGTTCCCATACTACGTCCATTTCTCATGATAGTTGCACGGTCGCAGATCTTCTTGATCTCATCCAGCTTATGGGAAATAAAGATAATCGTATGGCCTTTCTCTCTCAGCTTCATCAGCTGGATGAAAAGCTCGTCTGTTTCCTGTGGAGTCAGTACTGCTGTCGGCTCATCCAGGATCAGGATCTCAGCACCTCTGTAAAGGGCTTTCAGGATCTCTACCTTCTGTTTGATACCAACCGGGATCTCCTCTACTTTCTGACGGACATCAATGTCGAAGTTGTACTCTTTTGCAATGTCCTCTGCTGCCTTGATCGCCTTGTCCATATCAATGAACAGACCTTTCTTCGGCGCAACTCCCAGAATGATATTCTCAGCAACTGTCAGTGACGGTACCAGCATGAAGTGCTGATGTACCATACCGATTCCCTTACTGATAGCATCCTGCGGAGATTTGATAGTTGTAGGCTGTCCCTTGAGAATGATCTCACCCTGATCCGGTGCTTCCAGTCCGAAAAGAACTTTCATCAGTGTACTCTTACCGGCACCATTCTCACCGAGCATCGCGTGAATCTCGCCCTTACGAAGCTCAAGGGATACATCTTCATTGGCTACCACACCATTGCCGTAAATTTTCATGATGTGGTTCATCTGTAATACAGTCTGATTATCCAATCCGTTCACCTCGTTTCTTATTTGTCGCATATATCAGGTTCAAAAAACTCAAAAACACTCATCACTATGCAGCTAAGCTTTTGGAACCTGATATCATTGCTCATCTCTGATATAGTATCGTGTTAAAACGTATACTTATCTAAACAAGAATGCGCATCATGCGAAACAGCATGACGCGCACCTTTGCTTATCATCTTGATATATCAGAATACAGACACATCACCAGCCTAAGGCTTGGTCGTTTTTCAATATTCAGTTCAATTAGCTTAATTTTGCAGAGTCGATCAGCGCCTGAACATCATCTGGGCTCATTGCATCGTCGCCGAGAGTTGTTGGAACTGTGATCTTTCCATCGATGATATCCTGTTTCAGTTCTTCAACTTTTGTACGGATATCTTCCGGAACTACTTCTTCGTAATGTTCGTCTTCTACAAGTTCAACACCGCCGTCTGCAAGTCCAAGGTATTCAAGAGTACCATATGGAAGTTCTCCATCCATGTCTTCTTTGATCGCACGAACCAGAGAGTTACCTACGTTCTTAAGAGCGGATGTCGGAATGTTTGCTGCATAATCCGGAAGAACTGCTGCCTGGTCAGAGTCAACACCGAATGCATATCTGCCTGCATCAACAGCTGCCTCGATCTGTCCAAGACCTGCACTACCTGCTACGTTAAATCCTACGTCTGCGCCATTCTGGTACTGAGTAAGAGCCATATCTTTACCAGCTGCGGAATCATAGAAGTTACCTACATAAGCAAGCGCAACCTGTGTTTCTTCGTCGATATCTTTCGCACCCTGGATGTATCCAACAAGGAAGTCCTCGATAACGGAGTTGTCCATACCACCAAGGAATCCGATGATCTTATTGGACGGATCAACCATTTCAAGAGAATCATCTGTTGTCATCATAGCAGCCATAGCTCCGAGAAGATAAGATACTTCGTTCTGTTTGTACATTACATTGTATACATTGTCCTCTCCGCCTGCGCTAAAATCAAAAGCTTCATCAAAGAAGATGAATTTCTGATCCGGATAATCATTTGCTGCATTTGTAAGAGCATCCATCATCTGATAAGTACCGCAGATGATCATATCGTAAGAACCGTCATCACAATAGTCGTACATTGTCGGCTCCCATTTTGCTTCGTCTGCAGATGTAGCACCCATCTGTTCTACTTTGTATGTGAACTTGTCTTCTCCAAGTTCTTCCTGCAGTGCTTCCATTCCTGAGTTTGCAGAGTCAAAGAATGATTTGTCTCCGAGAGTTCCGTTAAGCAGAAGTGCTACTTTGTATGGTTCTCCATCGTCTTTGGCCATAACTGGTACTGCTGCTACTCCCATGGACAGGATCATTGATGCGGTAAGAGTTGCTGCTACTAATTTTTTCTTCATTATTTCGTTCCTCCTTTTCCTTTTGCCTGTTCAGCCATTTTGATACTCTTTACTGTTTTCTGAACTAACTCCTCCAGAGAAATGGTTCTGTATTCTCCCCTCATGTAGGTGTCCAGCCTGGAAAAAGCCGGATGGATCAGTTCAGCGGGAATCGCTTTGGTTCCCTGTTGAATTGCCAGAAGCGGCATGATCATTCCCGCATTGCAGTCCACATCAACACCACACATGGTAATGATATGAAGTGTCTCACGGAAATCGCCGTTTCCATATATTAATGCGATGATCTCGCAGCAGGCATTCGGGTACGCATGGATCCAGTTGTACTTATGGAACTTGTCCATACATGCCTTTAATGCATCCTGCCAGTGCTCATAACGTATACAGCAGTCATACGCATAAGAGATCACCGAATAATATTCACTGTCTTTCGGAATCAGATCTATGGAAGTTCTCACCACATTCCGGATATCCGTATCCACAAATGCCAGTGAAGTCATCACTGCGTTGAAAACTTCTCCAAGAATTCCGTTGTTCGCATGGGAAACCTCTCCGTCCCTCCATGCAAGCATTGCTGCGATATAAGGTTTCCCTGGTGCCGCCATGCCGCATACACCGGCTCTCATCTGAGCCCCGATCCATTCATTGAACGGATTACAATGTGTACCGCTCTCCGGCGGGAAAATCCCATTCTTGATATTGCGGATCGCCAGTTCCTCAGCAGACCATCCACAAGGGATCAGTCCCACCCAGGCAAGTGCAATATCCTCCGAGGTTACCTCATATCCTTTCTTTGAAAATGCATCCAGAAATGCAAGTTCAAAAGTTATATCATCATTATATGTATTGGGCTCTCTCAAAAATCCCTTTACATCTCCAAAAGCCTTAACTAAATTCTCGCTGGTATAGCCCTCGACCATAGTTCCCATGGCACCGCCCACCAGCTGCGCAAGCCACCCTGCGTGGATCTTGTCCGCAAACTCCTCTGTTGTACAGTCTACAGAAACTGCCTCCGGAAAAATGACCTGCTCTTCATACTCCTCAAAGGAGTGATAATACCTGTAATTCCAGTAAGGCGATGTCTCATCTTTCACTGCATGTGCCAGTTCTCTTCGAAGCTGTGCGGAAACCTGATGAAGTTTCACAAAGTCTCCTGCTTCATGTGCCGCAAGTCCTTCGTGTAAAAGCTGATAGCCTTTCTCACTGACCAGATAACCTCTGTTCTCCAACGCCTGGACCGCTGCCACCATGATCTTCTCCGGTGCTCCGGATCCCGGTACATTGCTGCCCCAGTCAAGAGACAGGTTGTCATCATAGAAACCAGACACATCTACGTTATCCGTCCATGTCTGCTCTTCTTCGCTGCGGATCACGGGCTGTGCATTATGAAAAATCTCCTGTGCCATCTCCCATGCTTTCATAGGTTTGTCTCCTTTTTTTGGTGTTATTGACCAGAATATTGATGTTTTCGTCAATATTTTAGTTTAATATATCTATTGTAACTTACTTTCAAAAGAATTTCCACCCTTTTTTCTGACAAAAAATATATATTTTGGTGATTCTGAAAATACTTTCTTTCATTTCAGCCAGTTTCACTCTCATATTTAGATATCTTCCCGATTTTCGAAAATAATTGTCTGATAATTTTCTCAAAGGACTGGCAAGCCGCATTTTTTTCCTGTATAATAGCGTGATACAATGTTAACTGCATATGATATTTTCATTTTTCTTTATGAAAATATCACCCGGGGATTTCTGTCAGTTACAGATAAACGACAGTCATCCCGTAACATTTTACTATTTAGGAGGAGGAAATCTTTTTATGTACGCATTTTTTACTCTGCTTGCAGGTGCCTGCCAGTCTGCCATGGGCAGTCTGAACCGCATGCTCACAGATTATGTGGGCATGTTCGGCATGAGTCTTGTAGTTCACGCTGTCGGCGGTATTCTTCTGATCCTGTACATGAAGCTGTACTGCCATGAAAAATTAAAAATTTCCGGAATGCCATGGTACCTGTATTCTGCAGGATTCTTCGGCATCTTTCTGGTTGTCACTTCCAGTTACTGTATCGGAGCCCTCGGAGTATCCGTCATGACCTGTCTCTCTGTTACAGGACAGCTTGTGATCTCCGCAGTGATCGACCACTTCGGCTGGTTCGGAGTTCCTAAGATCCCGTTCAACCTGAAGCGTCTTCCCTGCTTCGCACTGATCCTGATCGGACTGATCATCATCAATCTTTCATGAAAGGAGCTTCGATATGGCATTTGTACTTACTCTGGCATTCGTAAACGGATGCGCAACTGTAATCTCAAAGATGATCAATTACCGCTGTACCAAATATCTCGGAACAAATAATGGTTCCCTTGTAAACTACATCGTTGCTACAGTGTTATCTTTTATTCTTCTGCTGGTATCCACCAGATTCTCCGTGGATCTGTATTCTTTCGGACAGGCACCGTGGTGGGCTTACCTTGGAGGTGCATTCGGGATCGTGGCATTTATCATTTCCATGATCACCCTCTCACACCTCAAGGTTATGGAATCCACCATTCTCCTGCTGGTTGGTCAGTTAACCGCAGGTATTCTCTTCGATGCTCTGATGTTCCAGAATATCAGCCTTAAGAAAATCCTTGGCATCGTTCTTGTTGCCGCAGGTATTATCTGGGACAATCGGATTTCGCACGGTCCTGAGCAATAAGCAGTCTCAGTGCTCCCACACCCACGCGCACAGCCATGTCTGTGTCGTGGCACTGCGGGTTGTCCATTCCTCTCTTCGCTCTCTCCTGATTACCTACAGCAAGAAAAGCTGCACCGCAGCGAACTCTCAGATAGCTGCCTACTGTGAAAAGAGCAGCTGATTCCATTTCAGATGCAAGGCATCCAAGTCTCATCCATGCTTCCCATTTATTTTCAAGTTCATAACTTACAGGTTTTGTCTGTGGTGAATGCTGTCCATAGAAAGAATCTTTACTCTGTACAACACCTGTATGATAATTGCATCCCATTTCTTTTGCAGATTCTACCAGAGCATTGACCACGTCCAGGTTTGCCACTGCCGGAAATTCGATCGGTGCGTATTCTTTACTTGTTCCCTCCATACGGATAGAACCGGTTGCCACGATAATGTCGCCGCCTTTTACCTCAAGGTCCATGCCGCCGCAGGTTCCTACTCTGATAAAGGTATCTGCGCCGCACTGTACCAGTTCTTCCAGTGCGATAGATGTGGACGGACCACCGATCCCTGTAGAGGTTACGCTGACTTTCTCTCCGTCCAGATAGCCTGTGTAGGTTACAAATTCTCTCTTATCTGCGATCTGTACCGGATCATCGAAATATTTGGCGATTGCCGCACATCTCTTCGGATCTCCTGGCATAAGTACATATTTGCCTACCTCTCCCGGTGCTACATCAATGTGAAATGCTCTTCCGTTGTCTGAATAAACCATAACTTGTCCTCTCTTTCCTTTTTATGTTTTATTTTGAAATTTTGTTTTAACTTCGGCACATATATTTTTCATATGCTCTTTAAACTGAATTAAGTAAGTTTGATACTTCAATCACAAATATTTGTTGACCAATTCCCTATAATATCACACAGAAAATATCTGCATTTATCATGCCTGAGTTTTTTCAATGGCATTAATTCCGTCTTAATTTCGCACTTTTAATATTGCTATTAGTTACTCAGCGCACAGACGGCTGCATACTGTTTTTGTCTCGTCAATAGCTTCACGCAGAATCTCTTCTCCATCCAGTTCCTGGATATCAATCCCATCTGCATATACGCAGGCATATTCATCAATTCCAAAGAACTTGCACAGAGCCTCCATATAGGTGCTTCCCTGCTCCATATCGCTGTCTGCCCAGATTCCTCCACGTGTAGTAAGGAAAAGCATCCATTTCGCCTTACAGAGACCATACAGGCCCTCTTCATTGCATCCAAAGGTAATGCCCTCTGCGGATACATTCTCAATGTAAACCTTGAGAACTGCCGGAACGCTCAGATCCCAGAACGGGGCAGCTATGATCATTCCATCTGCCTCACGGAACTGATTCCCGTACTTAAATACCGGTGCATCATACTCTTTCTTTGCCAGAAGCTCATCACGTTCTCTCAATGTCTCTGTCTTCCAGTACATTAAATCCAGATCCATAAGGTTCAAAATCTCCAGATTCCAGTCCGGATGTTCTTTTCTTACAGTGTCCAGCGCTGCATCCAGAAGTTTCTTTGTTCTGGATTCTTCTCTGCGGACACACGCATCGATCACAAGAATTGTTTTTTTCAAAACATTTCCTCCTGTTTTTTCATATTTATTTTTTACATTGTTTATTTTGCATACAATTATATAGGTTTTCAGATTTTTTTACAATCAAAATAGCCCAAAATGTCGAAAACAAAATAAGCCCTTTGTTCACTACCGAAGTAATAAAACAAAGAGCTTATCGGATTTACTCAAATCAGGCAATTATTTTGTTATAAGCAAACAGCAAAACAGGAATTATTTGTCATCTCCGGTAAGACGTAAAACATCCCTGATTTCTTCTTCATCCATGTCAAGAATGATTGCCAGTTCCTCTACACTGAATTTTGAATTTTCGTCATCTTCATCCTCTGTAAGTTCGCGGACTGCTGATTCCAGCTTTTCTACTTTTGCCACCAGATAATCATCTTCAAATTTTCTCTGGGTCTGTTCTTCAATAGCGTTACGGATTCCTGCACGGATACGGCCGAGAAGCCATGTCTCATCCTTCTGTGCAGGTTCTTCCTCTCCCAGAGCCATCAGAAGGCTTATATTTGCCTCCTGGATCAGATCAGCAATGAAAATCTCCTCACAGTTCATTTCGACTGCCATTTCGGCCGCTGAGCGCAGATATTTCTGTGAAAGTTCCGCCTGCGCCAATGCATCGCCCTGAGAGAGCAATGCAAAGAGCTCTTCCGCACCTCTTTCTCCCTGTGCCTGTTCATCAAGACCTTCCAGATATTCTTTCAGATATGCCTCTTCTTCCGGGGTAAGAGGTACTTTCGTTTCCTCTTGTTCAGACGCAGCTTCCGTTTCTTCCTGATGTGCTGCTGCAATAGCTTCTGCACCTTCAATGGAAATTCCTTTTAATTTCAGATACTGCAGGATCTTAATCAGCTGTGATTTGTCCAGGTCCAGTTCTCCGAAACACTCTTTTATCTGTTCCGGCTTCAGTACCTTGCCGTTCTTTTCTCCAAGCTCACAGACTTCTGTAAGTTTCTGCTGAAATTTCTGTATATCCATATTTTCGATCTCCTTATTCTTAATATTCTCATGTTTTAAACATCGACCAGACAGTTCCGGGGATCCTTTACCTGCTGATCAGGCAGATAAAATATTTCGTTTCCCTGTTCGATCAAATCCATTCACAAATTATAACTATTCAATCCCTTCATAGCAGACTGCAAAATAGCTATTGTAAATTAAATATACAACAAAATATTTCCTCTGTAAAACAGAAAAAGTACCGTCTTAACCGGTACTTCTTCTGTGAATGCGGATAACAGGACTTGAACCTGCACGGGAAGCCCACTGGTACCTAAAACCAGCGCGTCTGCCAATTCCGCCATATCCGCATCTCATTATAAATATTTTATGCTTTTACTATTTCATAAAAGCATTCCGTAAGTTTCCGGTTTCAAAAATAACTTTACCGGTACCTCCGAAAAATAAAATAGCGGAAACCTATGATTAAGATTTCCGCTAATGAAGCATCGGGGATTCGAACCCCGGACAACTTGATTAAAAGTCAAGTGCTCTACCGACTGAGCTAATGCTCCATATTAAGACTGGGCTAGCTGGATTCGAACCAGCGAATGCAGCAGTCAAAGTGCTGTGCCTTACCGCTTGGCGATAGCCCAAAGGCGAAGGGTGGATACAGGGATTCGAACCCTGGGCCTCCAGAGCCACAATCTGGCGCGCTAACCAACTGCGCTATACCCACCACAGCGTGCCTGAAGGGATTCGAACCCCCGACCCACGGCTTAGAAGGCCGTTGCTCTATCCAGCTGAGCTACAGACACATCTCTCTGTGCATACAGAGAAGCGGGTGATGGGAATCGAACCCACGTATCTAGCTTGGAAGGCTAGTGTTCTACCATTGAACTACACCCGCATTTCGCTGAAACGGTAATGTTGTTGTTACAGCAGTCGGGGTGACAGGATTCGAACCTGCGGCCTCCTGGTCCCAAACCAGGCGCTCTAGCCAAACTGAGCCACACCCCGCTGTTTTTCTTTATTTATTTGTGCTTCGTTGTCCGACGCAAGACATATTATATGGTAACCCACCCTAAATGTCAACACTTTTTTTCAATTTTTTTTGATTTTTTTTGAAAAAGTGATTTTTCAAGGTCAAAAAAATTCCGCAAAGCCAGTAAAATCAAGGGTTTTCGGGGTTTTAACTTTTTTGAAAAAAGTTGAGATTTTTTTATAAAAAATGGGTTTTCGGAGTGGTTTTTATAATTTTTTGTAAAAAAATATTTTATTTACACAATAAAAAAATCTTAATTTTTTTTACTTTTTTTCTCATATTTTTTCTGAGTCAAAATAAAATATCGTTTTATTTGTACTACTTTTTTTATTTTTCATTTTAAATATTTTGATTTAGAACAGAAAAAGCCCAATTACGGTCAACTAAAATTTAGAGGATTCTTGACCTAATCTTAGAAAAATGTAATTACAGTCATATAATAACGCGGAAACTTTTGACTTAAACTTAGAAAAATACAATTACAATCAATTAAACATGAAAATTTGTTGATCTGAAACAGAGAAATTACAATAACAGTCAATTAGAAATAGAAGTATTCTTGACCTAAAATACAGAAAACAGAAATATGATCAACGTATAAAGCAATTATAGTTGACTATATTGAATAAACTTCCCAATTCCGGTCAATTTACATATACATATTTATTTTTCAACTTATCATTTCATATTTTTCCTTAATTTTGTTTAGAAAATAAGGTTACCGCAATCTTATATGCAGTAACCTCGCAAAAATCCATGCTCAAATAGTTTTATTATAGATACCTGATCTCTACCTGAGGCGCTTTCCCCTGTTCCAGCTCCATAACCGCATAGCTCGGCATGCGGCCGCGCTGGCGTGGATAGGTAAGACTTCCGGGATTGATCACGAGAATTCCGTCCTCTTCTTCGATCACAGGCATATGCGTATGGCCGTACATGGCGATCTGACAGTTATCTTCTCTGGCTTTCTCCACAAGTCTGTCATGATTTCTGGACACAAAATAATAGTGTCCATGTGTGACAAGCATCTTATGTCCTTCCAGTGTAATTTCCTCTTCATGTGAAAGATCTGTAAAAAAGTCATTGTTCCCTGCAACAATGATGCATGGGCACTCTGCCAGGGATTCAATAAAAATTTCTCTGCCTTCCACATCTCCACAATGGATCAGATAATCAAAAGGAGCCTCCCTAAGTACTGCCTCTTCCAGATTCTCATCTCGTCCATGAGTATCGCTGACAATCAGTACCTTCATTGCAGTTCTTCCTTTATGGCACGTAATGCCTTGCCTCTGTGACTGATCTTATTCTTTTCTTCCATAGAAAGTTCGGCTGATGTGCATCCATACTCCGGCAGATAGAAAATCGGATCATAACCAAAGCCGTTCTCACCCTTCTCTTCGTAGCCAATACGGCCTTCCATTGTTCCACGTACTGTTTTTACACTTCCGTCCGGAAAAGCGGCTGCAACAGCGCATACGAACCTTGCAGTGCGTTTCTCGTCCGGCACACCATTCAGGCGTTCGATCAGATTTGCATTTTTGATGCGGTAGGAGGTGTCCTCACCCATATAACGTGCAGAATAGATTCCAGGTTCTTTATTCAGATAATCAATCTCAAGACCGGAATCATCCGCCAACGTGATCTCTCCTGTCATTTCACAGATGGTTTTTGCCTTGATCGTGGCATTTTCCTCAAATGTAGAACCATCTTCTACGATATCAGCATGAATCCCTGCTTCTTTCATGGAAACAACCTCTACATCCATATCTGCAAGGATTTCGCGGATTTCTTTCATTTTATCCTGATTTCCAGTGGCAAAAATTATTTTTTTCATAATTTCTATTATGTCCTCTGTTTTACAAATTTTATGTTGTTACATTTTCCTGTGCCAGAATTTTATCTGCTGTTTATTTCTGGTTTTTCTTCGGTGGACGCGGTCCAAGGAACTGATAATAATAGGTTTTCAACATTCCGTTATAAATTTTACGGTTCTTGTCTGCTTTTCTTCCAATATCGTTCTCTGCTTTATCATAAGATGTGATCAGATACATAGACCATTTGTCCAGTCTTGCATAGCTTTCCCCGATTTCTCTGTAAAGCTGTGCCAGATTTTCTTTCTCTTCCAGTCGTTCCCCGTATGGCGGATTTGTAATAATAAATCCGTATGGTTTCGGATGGCGGAGATCTTTTACCGGGCGCTGCTGGAAATGGATCAGCTTGTCTACTCCTGCCATCTTTGCATTTGCACGGGCAGCTTTCAGTGCCTCCGGATCAATGTCAAAGCCCTGGATATCTGTATCAATGTTAAGGTTTACTCTGTCCTGTGCTTCTTCATTGGCATCATACCAGCATTTACGTGGAACCAGATGCTTCCAGTCCTCTGCAAGGAAAGAACGATTCATTCCAGGTGCAATATCCGCTGCCATCATAGCCGCCTCGATCGGGAAAGTACCGCTGCCACAGAACGGATCCACCAGGATTCTGTCTTTGTTCCATGGAGTGAGCATGATCAGTGCAGAAGCCAGTGTCTCTGTGATCGGTGCCTTTACAGTCATCTTACGGTAACCTCTCTTGTGCAGAGAAACTCCTGATGTATCAATACCGATAGTTGCCACATCTTTCATAAATGCCACACGGATCGGGAAACTTGCACCGTCTTCCTCAAACCAGGATACCCCGTATACGCCCTTCAGACGCTCTACAATGGCTTTTTTCATAATAGACTGAATATCTGACGGGCTGAACAGTTTACTCTTCACAGAATTGGCTTTAGCCACCCAGAATTTGCCGTCTTTCGGAATATAATTCTCCCACGGAAGGGCTTTGGTCTTCTCAAAGAGTTCGTCAAAGGTTTCTGCCTTCACTTCTGCTACTTTCAGCAGGATTCGTTCTGTAGAACGAAGGAATACATTCGCATCTGCGATTCCCTGGGCATCTGCCTCAAAAGTTACTTTGCCGTCCTCTACCTTGGTGATCTCATATCCCAGATCAAGGATCTCTCGTTTCAGTACTGCTTCCATGCCAAAATGGCAGGGTGCGATCAGTTCAAATTTTTCCATTCTTTATCCTCTCTAATTATATACAGTGATATGCCAGAACTACTGCTGTTCCAACATATGGACAATATCCAGACACTTTCCTTTCAGGTGGATCTCAACACCCCACTGTCTGTTCTTACCTGAATATCTTTCCTTCTTTTTAAAGGTCAATACTCTTTACGATATTTCCTTCAAAGTCCTTAATCGTAAACACACCATCCTCAAAAATTGCATACGTAGGCGGGTTTCCCTCTTTCGGGATAGATACAGAGCCTGGATTCAGGATCACATAGCCTTCTTTCCGCTCTGCTCTGAGCACATGAGTATGGCCATGGATCAGAATATCTCCTTCCTGGATTGGCGGCAGATTGTTTTCATTATAGACATGTCCATGTGTGGCATAGAAAGTTCTTCCATCCAGATTTAAGATGCAGTAATCTGCCATTACAGGAAACTGCAGTACCATCTGATCCACTTCTGCTTCGCAGTTTCCACGTACCGCATAAATTTCTTTCTTCTTCTCATTGAGCATGGCGATAACTTCCTTCGGTGCATATTCCTTAGGAAGATCATTTCTCGGTCCATGATAAAGCAGATCGCCCAGCAGTACCAGGCGTTCTGCCTTTTCTTCTTTATAAGCATCCAGCGTCTTTCTGCAATAATATGCAGAACCATGGATATCTGACGCAAACATATATTTCATGATTTTGTGTCTCCTTTTTTATAGTTTGTATTTTAGTAACTATTCAGCAGTCTACTGTGAAGATACTGAACAGTTACGTTTTTTGTTGTCATTTGCATGCCGCCTTTTCTCTTACATCACGCAGTTTCCCGGTGCTGTATGAAACATAGCTGTGTCTCGTATTGCATTCCACAATATTTTTCAGCATTGCAGGATCTGTTTCTGTTATCAGAACCAGAAAAATCTGCCTGTAAACAGCTATATACACCTTATCATGCTTATGGCGAAATTACAAGATTTCTTCCCCGATATGCTTCAAAACCGCCGATCACTGACCGGGTGCGGTATCCAAGTTTTGCAAGCTGACGTGCAAGGCGCAGGCTTGCCCCGCCTCTGTCACAGTAAAGTACCAGTGTTTTCCCCCTGGGAAATGAAGTATACTCGTCAATCTCTGCGTATGGCATATTCACTGCTCCTTTTACATGGCTGTGTACATAGGATTCTCTTTCGCGCAGATCTATGATCAATGCGTCCCTGCGGTCCACATAATAATCCAGCATTTTTGCAGAAATCGTTTCCACCGGAAACATGGCAGACTCCTTTTTGTTATATCATATGTAAAAAAATATAAATTGCCAGCGGAATGAATCCGCTGGCAGAAAAAACTTAATATTCGTTTTCCTCTGAAGTATAAGACTGAGAAGTTTTATTTTTCATCTTATTTTTTGTCTTATCTTTGTAATCTGTCTCGTTCTTGCTTCTCAGATTATCGGTATGGTTCATTTCATTTCCATAGGCATTTTTGCTGGATGTCTCTGTGTAATTTTTGCTGTTTCTGCTTTCAGATTCGTAATTTTTTGCCATTATTTTATTCCTCCTGATGCATTTTGTACGCCCACACCTTCTGAAAGTCCCAGAAGAATTCAGGCACTTTTGCAACGCACTTCATTACTGAATGTGCTTCACATTGACTATTATCCCAAAAACACGGGGGAATATTCATCAAAATATGTTGCTTTTTTCACCAAGCTATATTATAATCATACCTGTAAAAAGAATTTACCCTTCAAAAATTTTTTTTACATAAACCCCTTATTTAATTATTTATACTCCCCTCGAAAGTCCCGGCAGCTCCCCTGTCGGGGCTTTCATTTTGTATTTATACGGGTTTGCAGGTTTGGGAATAGCTCCTATTTTGTTAATATTTTCGTAACATTTATATTTGTACCCAAATTTTACCCAAGATTGCTTCTAAGGCTTTTTCCATTTCTCCCGGCATAGTCGTTCCAAACTTTGTCAAAAAATAAAAAGCCCTCGGTTTTCCAAGAGCTTTCTATTCTTCTTAAAATAATGTCGCCAGTTTATCCATCTCTTCTGCTTTTTTGTCAGGAAGAACATGTGAGTATATATCCAATGTCATAGTGATAGATGTATGCCCCAATATCTCCTGCATAACTTTGGGCGGTATTCCCTGTTCCAATCCGCGAGTAGCAAATGTATGACGTAATGAATGAGGATGATATATTTTCATCTCATGTCCGTCCTCCCGAATTTCCTGAATAATCTTCTTCATATCTGTATGAAGTGCTGTACCCGTAATGCAACGTCCAAATCGTCCTGTAAACACCAAATTTTCAAGTCCTGCCTGTGGCTTCCACTTATCTCCCAATAACATTCTCATTCTCAACTGTTCTTTTCTATGAATTTTTAATGTTTCCATAACATAGTCCAGTATTGGAATATCTCTTCGCCCTGAAGTTGTTTTGGGTTCATCAATTATGTATTTTTCAGTTGCTCTGGGAATATACTTCAACGTACCTTTCACATGAATTACTTTATTTTCAAAGTCAATATCATTCCACTGTAATGCCTGTAATTCGCCCGGACGCATTCCTGTTCCCAATGCTACTGCATAAACTCCATAATACGGACTATTCTTCGAATATCTCAGAAATAATTTCTGTTCCTCCAAAGACATAGCACTTATTTGTCGTTTTCTCTTTTCTTTTTTAATAGATGTATTTGCCACTGGATTTCGTAATACCATACCGTTTTTCACAGCCTGTCTGTACATTCCATTCAATATCACTTTAGTCAGGTTAATTGTCGTTCTACTATATTTTTCTGCCATATCATTAAAAAGTTTCTGCACATGCTCTCCTCTGATATCTTTTAATTTTCTTTTTCCAAAAACTTCCTTGATATGAGATCTATACTCATCCTGATAAAGTTTATACGTTCCATACTTTACCGTATTTTTCTTATATTCCTGTAACCAGGTATGAAACCAGGTATCTACTGTTACATTTGTTTCCTTTGCATACAAGCCATGTTCTACTTCATAACGTTTATCCGCCATTTCACTTTGTAAAATCTTTAAATTTGTATTATACAAAGTATAGTCCTGTCCTTTATAGGTAAATCTGCCTTCATAACGTCCATCCTTTCTTTGGCGAATACCTTTAGGTAGTGGTTTACCCTTAATATCTACACTCATTTTCATTCCTCCGATACTGTAAATGCCCTCCAGATTGTGTCCGGAGAGCATTTTTATTTCATTAATCCATATCTGTCATATTCGCAAAGTATTTATCAAGTTTTGGTAAATATATCAAAACCCGTCTGCCAATCTCTATTCTTGCCCCCGCACGCCGTGCTATTTTGTCCGCGGTGTATTGACCGCATCCTAAAAGTTTAGGCAATTCTTTACGACTTACGCATACAGCTTTTGCAGTAGTTTCATCATTTGAATCGTTTACCATAATCTCTTCCTCCTATTCGTTATATACTTGGCATGAAAATAATGTATAAGGGTTTAAGATAACATTACGGTTTCATTCCACAGTTTTTTTCCATTTTATGTAACTGCATAATGCATCTAGCATTATTACATAATGACGTTTTTTCATGAATTTTTTTCCTCTTTTATCGCAATCTTCATCCAATAGTGCTTTTTCATCCAAATCATCTATTATTTTTCTCCATGAGACAAAATGACCATAATATTTAATCATCCCCTGTACTAATGCCTCTTTTGTAATATATACCCTGTTATTTGTCCAGACACATCTGTCTAACTGTCCCGGAACATACTCGAGCACACTTGCGACAGCTGTTATATATTTATCATTCCCAGTCAGCATTTTGTAAACATCCACGGCATAATCAATATCACATTCTCTTTGCAGCTCTCCCTGTTGAATCATACAATTTTTCTTTATCGCATCATCCAAAGCCTTAGCTTCTGTCACATCAGAGGAACCCATACACATATATTGTCTGAAAAGTTCTTCTGTTAATCTGATAAATATTCCATGATGATATGTACGTGTATCATAGTTTACTCCCTCTATGTTTAGGTTTTGTTCCATATATTCACGGATTCTTTTTTTCACAGAATCATAATTTTTCATCAGGCTTTCCAGAAACAATGTTGCTAATCCACTCATATAATCCGATGACAACAAGCCAATTTTTCGTTTCAATTCTTTCAATTCTTCAGAATTTTTCCTCGGAATTTTTATCTGCAATATTCTGTCTTTACAACTAAAAATTCCCATTTTCTCCATAGTTTCACCAGTAACAAAAATATTTGCAGAATTTCTATGTACTCCTATGTGGCGAACCCATGAATCCAGTTTTTCTTGCTGTCTGGCTGCTACATCGGATGCTCTGGCTTCATGCAAATCATCTACCAGAAAATTTTGTCCGGGAATCTTATCTATCATGGCAATAATACTACTATTGCGTCTGTGATCTCTAAAAGACACCTCCTGCTTTTCAGAGTCATCAAGCCATAAAGCATACTTTCTTGCCATGCTGGTTTTCAAATGTCCCGATGGTCCTACCAACGATATAGCAAAATCCGGCTTAATTCCCATATCATCTATATCGTTCATATCACATAAAATAGGTTTTACCACCCCAAACAAAGCACCATAAAACAACATTTCTGACACTCCCGGAAAAAAATTTATGTAATTTTTTAATGATAATTGCCAGTCCGAACAACTCACATTATTGCGCAATGAAATACCTGCCTCGTTAATAACAGATATTCCCTGCTCCAGTGCATGGCTCATAAATATATTCTCACCAAAGCTGTAAATGTCAGAACCTTTATAGTGATATAATCCCTGGTCAACTTGTACAATATTTTCTATCTGCTTTTTATTAAGCTGGGCTACATCCTGTTGCAATTTATACTGCAAAATCTTTTTTTGCTTGGCTGATAATGCACAGTCAGGAATATTCCACATATCAAAATATGATATTTGACATAAATTATCTATTTCCTTTATTTCTGTTTCTGTGCCATCTATTTTCCGAACCATAATTTCATATGTCATTTTTGTTGTTCTGTCAGGCAACCGGATATGTCTCTTAATTCCAATTACCCTTGGTTCAAAATTTGCAATCAGGTTTTCGTCCGCATATAAACCTTCATTTTCCCTGAAATATATCTTCATCTCCCATTGCCCCCTCTCCACTGACCATTATTTTCCATCATCCCCAACTGCTTACACTTTCCATTACGCTTTATCACTTTATTTGCACATTTCTTTACTTCCTTTTGTACATTCTTTTTCTTAATATATCTATCAAACATACCGCCAGCAATTCCCATATCTCTTATTATTTCCATAATAGAAATTATTTTTCTATTTGTCTCCTTGATATTTTGATTCAAGCAATCCTCCATTTGCTTAATCCTGTTCTTCTGTTTTTTCACACTGTCTTTCAGATCAATAATAATATCATCCTGTTTTTCCAGTCTTTTTTCCAGCAAATCAATTTTTCCAACCAAATTTGTAAAGGCTTGTCTGCTGTATATACTCTCTGCATTTTTCTGTTGAACAAACATGTCTGAATCATCAACTGTTGTGTCTTGTATATCATCTTGGATAATTCCAGCTAAATTCATTTTCTGATTGTAGTTTTGGCATTGTGATACTTCCATTAAATCTTGTCTCTTCTGAAACTCTTCAAAAAATTTTTCTACAAATTTATCTCTTTCTTTTTTCTTCATTATTATATTGCTCCTTTCGTTACATCTTTAATAGATTTTTTATATGTCCATAATATCCTTTTCAAAATGATATGTCAGGAAACAAAATGTGCCTTATTTTCCAATAAAAATTAGGGCTTTATCCCATCCGTTTATCATCACAGATGTATAAAGCCCTAATTTTCCCACATTTATCAATAGGTAACACTTTGTGCCTTTTTATTTTTTATTTTTCTCAGGATCAGGAACATTTTCAACCTTTTGTCCCTCTTTTGCACCTAAATTCCAAGCCTCAATTAATTCTCGCCAATCTTCCAACGTCTCACCCGTATGATTATGTATTAAATCCAGATAACACCAATCCTTTTCTCGTTTGTCGTTCAAAAAAACTCCCCCCTCTCTCAAAAGCAATAGGCAAAGTTCCTCTTTAATTCCCAATCCTACACAAAGTCCCATTAAATTTGAAGGCTTTATATTTTTACGTTTACCTGATTGATAATTTTTTATAGTAGTACTACTTAACCCTGAACGCGCTGCCAGTTCTTCGATTGTTATATGCGCCACTTCCTCTCTGAGATATTTAAGTAACTCTGGAAAGTCTTTTGTTTCTATCTCGTCCATAATTTTATTGTTTGTTCTTCTTTGCTTTCTAACCTTCATGTACTCATCTTGTTTCTCTTCTAAAGTCTGATTATTTTTATTTTCACCATAATTATAGAACATCAAATAATCATCTTCTGAAACATCCCTGTTCAAATAACACTGTCCATAAAAATCATTTCTATCCATTAATTCAAAAGATGATTCCCAGCCAAAAATCAAACAACACTCATCAACATGATCTCTACCATAATCCGTTAAATCGTACCCTGTGACATTATTATTCTCATCCCTTACTTCCTCCACATACATATTATCATTACAACACACTACATAGCCTAAATAAATAAATTCCTCCGATTCGAGTAGCTCTTTTAAATGTTGATTTTGGTTACACAATTTTTCCAGATTTTTTTTATCAATCAAAAATGTTTGTTTTCTCTCAATCACTTTCCTTTTAAACGAAAACGGAAAATGATAGCACTTATTTATGTATATCCATGTTCCTAAAGCCTCTGTAAAGCCTAACTCAACAGCTCTTTGCTTAGCCGCAAGTTTCGGCACTCCAAATACTCTGGCTGTTTCTCCAATTGCTTTCTCCCATACATCTGCTTTCCAAGAGTGCTTACTTGGTATATTTAATGCTTTTTGATACTTATTTTCGAGAATCTTCCGGAATAAATTTCTAGGCATTGCAAATTTCATTCCAATTGTATTTGCCTGCCACTCTGCAATCCATATCGCTTTATCAATATCAGATAAATTCTCTGAATATTTTTTAGGTTTACTGTCACAATTCAGCACGGATTTACCTGTAAGTAAGTTTAATATTGCAACAAAGCTACGATGTGCCATCCAATGCACAATTTCATGTGCAATTGTCAGAATGTCATTTCCCATAGTTTCTAAAAAAAAACATTTATCATTAAGAACAACAGTACCTGGATTTATTATTTTTTCTTTATCTACATTATCCATTTTATATTTTTCAAAATACATTCTTCCCATTATATTGTCTGGCAGTTCAATTTCTGCAATTTGCATCTCCCATCCTCGCAAAAGTGTCCGATACGGCAATTTACAAGAATCATACGAAGGTTCTATAATTCCTAAATATTTCCAAAGGTCTTCTGCCAGTTCTTCCATATCCTCTTCTTCCATTTGGGGAATCGCAAATTCTTGAAAAACAGTTCCTTGTGGAAAAGCTTCAGCAGTCTTATATTCTTTCATATCAACATATTCAAATGTCAGTTCTGGTTTAATGTCCGCGTTTAAAAGCAGTGCGAGATATTTTGCTTCTAATCGGTCTGCTTTATTATTTCTTACATCTACCAACATACATATGTAAATATCTACATTATTCGCCCTTATAGGAACACAGCCAACTGATTCTATTTCAAGCTTTTCTATATCTTCATCCAACACTAAACTGCCATTCTTATTACTTAAAAACTTTTTCACCTGATTTATTAAATATCCTGAATAATTTTCTTTTATATAGCTTTTGAAATTATCATATTTCATTGCAGTCTCTCCTTCGTATTATAATATTTCAACATAATTTGATTTTAACACATCCACCTTCAAAAACAATTATTCTGTTTTTAATCATTAAAAATATAATAACTTCAATAATATTTAGCAGAAAGGTGGGAACATTCCCACCTTTCCACCAAAAATAATGCATTTACTCATCACAAAAGCAAATGCATTATTTTCTTATCTATTGCAGATATACTCTTCAATATCTTCTTTTACAAATAACCACTTTCCTCCCACCCAATGTCCTGGAATGACATCTTCATGAACCAACTTCAGTGCTGTATTTTTTCCAATTTGAAGAACTGTTTGTAATTCTTTCAATGTCAATGTATCAGGTATATTATCAAGCATTTTGTATACCTCCAATTATAATTGTTTTAGAAGAATGTTTAATAATATTCGGTCCATTACGGTTTATCTTAGTTTATTCAGTACCATTTAAGCACTACACAACTTATATATCTGGTTTTTACATTGAACACTCTTGCTTCAGTTCCCGTTTATACTTGTAATAACTTCCTTTAGATATACCAATAAGTTTTATACACTCTTTATCTGACAGAGTTCCAGAAAAATCCCGGCTATACTTCTGTATCAATCGCTTTGAATCCACTGATTTTTTAGTAACCAGCTTAGTTCCCCGTGTCAGCCCAATCTGCTTTCCATTCAATCGGGCAGTTTCTATTCCTTCACGAGTTCTCTGATGCAAATCAGCAACTTCTTTTTCTGACTGCTCAAATGCAAGCTGAATCTGTTTTCTGGCAAGATTCAACATATAGCCATTGACTGCATTCAATATTCCAGACATAAGTTCGTCTGATGCCAGATCACCTGTCTTTATATTTACAGATAGTTGATTATTCATCGCCTGTTGGTAAGTACTGGTATTAATATGCGGCTCCTTTAGAAATACCAGTGATACACCCCGGTTATATAGTTCTTCATATGTTTTATAACCATCCTGCGAAGTACGGCTCATTCTTGATACCGAATCAAACACCAATGTATCACCCTCAGAAACCTTTCTGAGAAGTTTTTCAAATTCTTTTCGTTCATGTATCTTGGTTCCAGTGTATATTTCTCGCACAATAACCGCATCCGGATACACTGTCCTGATGTTTCTGACCTGTCTCTCCAGATTTTGTCTGGGAGTAGAAATTCTACAATATCCATAAATCATTTTCAAAATCCTCCAAGAAAAAGGGCAGAACCTCAGAATATTCCAAAGTTCTGCCCTAAAAGCCTACTTATATTATGTCTCTTACCAATATTTTTTCACGTAACCAACAGCCTCTTCTTCGGATAAAGAAAATTCTTTCATGAGATTCTTAACCGTTACATCCTGACTTGCATTAAAGTTCTTACACGTTCTGATATTTGCACGAATACCATCAAGCCTTCCAATCTGCACGCCTTCCTGTCTTAGTTCTTCCAATGCATTACACATATTAATCTGACCTCCTTTTTGTTCCGATTCCAAAGCATGGTCAATCAGTTTCTGTGACTCTGTAATTGCGCCTATCACAAGACCAAGTTCCGCTGACATCACCCGATCTTTATATACCATATTAATCTTTTGATAATCACGCGCATAAATAGATCTGCTGACATCAAATACCGTATTTACATCCGGGTTACAAAATTTAAGGGATTCGCTGGCTCTTACTTGAATGAGATTCATTTTGTAATCAACTACCAGAGGTTTCAGTTTCTCCGGGATTTCCAACATATCCTTTAAAGAAAATGGTCCATCCCATTCACGTTCGCCATAGTATACACAAAGGCTGATTACCGGATGCAGACGGTCTGTTTTCCTAAAATTTGACAGGAACTCATCTGACGACTGAAAATTTTTATCGTTCCTGTTCTGTACTGCAATCTCATCATATTCCTTCATGTATGTAAAAGCATCCCCAACCATATGACGCAATGGCATTGCATAATGTATCTTTGCCTGATTTTCCAGACCCCATATCACGAAGTCTACGCCATACGCTGTTTTCTTCACAACGTCCAGAATCTTCTGTACTGTTTCCGCATGTCCATTAAATTTCAGCATTGATGAAACATCTGTATCAACTTCAGTAAGATCATCCGGCTTCAATACCTGTTCACCATCAAACAACGCTGCATTAAACAGATCTGCAAAATGATTATTGTCTCTCCAAAAGGTCTTTAGTATGGTATCCGGTTTTATTTTGTTCTTTTCCACCGTTTTTGACACCTCCTCTTGTCTGTTGTTATTATCAATATACCATAATCTATATTCTATTTCTATTAAAACAAAATGTAAAATTCTTAAAAATTTGGAAAATGCTACCAAAAGAGCCCTCTACAAAAAAAGTATCAAAAGTTGAGCATCTACATATATTCCAGATATTATTTTTCCGGTCTATATCTGACGCTCGTTTCTTTTGATACTTTTCATAATTCTACAATAAAACGTATGCCCCTTAATTATTGCTTACTGTTTTAATCATTTACCCGATTCCTCTTCTGAGTTTTCGTAAACCATCTCATTCTCTACTTCTGTTGCCATGTCCATACTCAGTCTGCTTTTAATCGTTTCGTCCGTACTGAGTGCTCTCTGGAACTCGGTCTTTATCGGAGCATACTTCAAAGCCTGTTTGATAACCGTTTTCTTCGCCATTTCCTCATAATTGCTCTTCCATGGTGAATAGTCGGAATCAAAAGCCTTGGAATATGTTTTTGCGTAAATATCCATGTCATTCTTGGACATTACTGAGAATCCATATCCACCATTTACCGTTTTAAAGATTCCATAGAAATAAATCAAATCTCCTCTGTCCGAGAACGCTGGTCTATGTCTTAATTTTGCATCCAACCCGTATTCATAGAAGAACTCATCATTTTCATAAACCGCCTGTGCCTGTATGGTCTGCATTTGTCCATTACGATAGGCAAGGTCAATCAATCCCTTATATCCTATCTGAAACTGGCATTCCAGTTTTCCATGATTCTTATATGGAATCAGATATGCCTGTCCCAGCGGTGTATTCGGTTCCAGTCCGAGCTGTGCTGAATTTAATAAAGCCGCCAGAAATGACATTGGCGTACACGCCTGCAACTGCGGTGTATTATTCAGTGCTGATAATGCAATCCTTGTAAAGCGTTCCGGTGACATCACACTTGGAAGTGCCTTTTTGATTTCCGGCATCATCACTTTTACCATATCCGGAATTGTCATATTTTTTGTCAGTTTAACTTCCTCATCTTTCTTAGCTGGCTGTGCCTGCGCCTGTGCTGCCAGTTCCTCTTTCAAGCTAATCTGTTTTGCTGCCATTTCCTAATCCCCCTTCCTATGCTACACGGTTTACTGTAAATCTTCTCGTACTGCTTTTATTTACATATGCCTCATAAATCTCTGGTTTCTCAGCTTTCAGCTTTTTGCTGTCCAGACGTGATGAACTGTAAGAAGTCCAGCTAACCTGGTACTTTTCTGTCAGTGCCTTTGAAGCGTCCTGCATTTCCAGTTTTATCTTCTGGTCAATAGTGTTTTTCTCATTCTCCATTTTTTCAATCAATCCCACCAGTTCCTCACGACGGCTCAGTAATCCGTTATATCCATGCAGTTCCACAACTTTTTCCTTATCTGCTTTAAAATACATCTTCGCAATCTGCTCAGAACAGTTTTTAGTTCCATCCGGATCAGGCATGACATGTGCCATCACATGTTCTTTCCAGAAACGTTCCTCTATGATAATCAGGTTCTGAATCATTTCTTCATCCCTGTCTATCTTATGAACGATAAAATCTTTTCCAAAGACTACCGCCGCGACATACCAGCAGTCAAAACCACTGACCGCCAGATAATGCTGTACCTGCATCTGATAATGAAGTGGTATCTGTCCCTCTGACCATTTATCTGAAGAATACGGAGAAACAGTCTTGCACTCTAATCCGGCTTTCTGCCCTACAATCAAACGGTCAAAATCCGCCAGCATAATCGGATGTTCTTCGTTCTGAAAAATCGCATTCGCCCTGCGTACCTTGAAACCTGTTTCTTCCATAAATCTCTGCGCCACATATTCTTCCAGATCTCTTCCCTGACGCATAGCTTCATTATCTTTTTCTTCAATTTCATCTGTGATTTTATCCTGATAGACCTGAAATGCTGATACATACGGATTTAATCCGCAGATCGCACCTGCATCTGTACCCGTAATCCCTGTTTTGCGGTATTTCAGCCATTCCTTTTTCTCTAATCTATTTGTCCCAATCAGTCGTTTCATATCAAAATTTCCTTTCTATTGAAATCATTTCTTAGTATTTAAATTCTTAAACTGCCTCGTAAAGTCCATATCCTTCCAGCTCATCAAGCTCATGTTCGACATAATTATCTAATTCATCGAATGAAGAATCCTTAATTCCAAGCCATTTTTCATACAGACCTTCCAGGATTCCGGTTCCCATATTGAGAAGATTCAAAAGAGCCACGTCGCTAAGCTGTGTGGATTTTTCCAGCAGAATCTCATATAAAGATGAGAATGTCTCAATCTTATACGCGTCTGCAATCAAATCAGTGGAACTCTCATTCAGCAGATTCTGTCTGTAATCTTTAAACTCTCCATAAATACGCTTAATAACTTCCTGTTTTAATTCTTCCTGAACTTTTTGTTTCATTATGTCTGCCTCCTCTTACGAAAAAATATGGGAACTTCCTTTTTCATTCAGAAGTTCCCATTTTTGAAATCATGCTGCTTTTACAATCTGATATGCCCGGTCAATCATCGGGTTGCCGTCCATTGTTCTCATAAACAGATTTTCCTTATAGTTTGCTGTGCGTCTCAGTGGTTCATTATGCGTAGCAAAATCTGATACTGCATTAATAAAACGGTAAGCATTGTTTCCACCCACATCCTGTAAATCCGGTGCATCATAATATCTTGCTCGCAGATCATCTCGCAGCTTCTTTACATTCTTTGCCGTTACCAGACTGGTAGTCTTTTCTAACGGAAGAAGCAGTTCAATATATTCCTTCACCTGTCTTTCGGATAATTTCTGGCGTTTCAGTTCTTCAAACTCTTTTCCGAGCTTACTCATATAATTCTCTGCCATAAATAAAGTTTCCTGCGCTTCATGAATTTTGCCTTTGATATTTCCGGTATGTACCATAGCCCAGGAACGCTTTGCTGTACTCAGCGCCAGATTCAATGTATTATTACACACTACACGAATCGGAGTCACTGCAACCCTCACTGCCGCACTTCCATCATGGCTGTTACTGAACACCAGATACGGAGAAATCTGTTCACCGGAAATGATATACTCTTTCGGGAGTCTTGCCAGAAGCCAGACTTTCTTACCCTCCTGTAAACTACCCGCAGTTTCATAACGGACTCCTTTACCCAGAAGTGCATCTGTAAATGAAAATGCCTCTTCATTCTGTACGATTTTGTAGCGTTCGGTCACAACGCCCAATACTTTATTATCTGTATTTCTGACATTTGCACGATAGCCCTCAATCTTAATACCGGAGTCTGTATATACCTCTCTCTGATAAACTTTCCAGTCCAATCCTGCCAGTCTTAACGCATCCTTTGATTCCGGTGCTTCCCGTACCTGTACACCAAGTCCATGCCACGGCTTTGTTCTTGTGTAAAACATAGATTCTACATTTGCTGCCATAATTATTTTCCTCCCTTTCGACTGATGATCTCATTCCAGATCACAACTACTGTTGATAAAACCGCCATAATAATCTTCTGCATTTTTCAAATTTTCCTTTCTTCCTTTTACTTGCATGGAAAAACATTTCCTTCTCCGCTTGCCAGACGGATGCAATGATTCTTTCCGTCATAATAATAGATTTCCTCTGTCAGCTTGTCTTTCGGGTTTCGATTCTGTTTTAACTCTTTTTTCAGTCTTTCTTTCATTTTACTGACTGATACCTCTGAATCTGCTGGTCGTACCAGAACCTCATTAACAGAAGTAAATGTCAGATACAGATTTTCTGTATGCAGGGCTTCACAAAGTTTATCCCCAACTCCCGGATAGAATATCGCTACCGAACCATGGTCAAAAGATTCTGTGCTGATACATTTCTCAGGCACAATATCTGCCAATACCTCTTCTGCATCTTCGCCCATAAAATCGTCACCTTTATAATCTTTACCAATGGTAAGTGCTCTAAAGATACTGTAATATCGTGCCGGGAAGATCCTTGCCGAATTTTTCAGCGCATCGCTGAAAACCTCTTCCATTCCCTTCTCCCAGACATCTAAAATTTCCTGAGATACTTTCAGTCCAATCATATTTTCTCCCTTTTCCATGAGATTCAGGCTGATACTTAACGCGATATCTCCAACCGTCTTATATGTGCTCTGTTCCAATGCCTCTTTGTTATTAATATTTTCCGGTACAATAAACAGTCGGGATTTTGCTTTGTCATAAGTAAGTACTTCAACCATTGCATTAAACAGACGTTTTCGGCTGTTCTCTCTGACATATGTTACCAGTTCCTTTGCTATCCTCTGGATTTTCTTTCCCTCACAGTATTCTTTATAAAATTTATTTGTTCCTAACGAATCACATCCTACATGCGTCGCTGATTCAATACAAATGATTTCTAAGCGGTCTTCACCAAGTTCGTTTTCTTCCTTTGGTACAAAACGTACATTTTCTGCTTTCCATCCACTGATATTCAGGATGGCTTTTCTCAGTTCTTTCATAAAGATTTCGTAGTTTAACATCGTTTTTCCTCCTTGGATTGTGTGAAATTGAAAAGAGCTGAAACGTTTTTCACGTCTCAGCTCCAAATAAATAAGTTACTATTATCTTTGCTTTTCCTCCTTCTGCAAAGATAATATATAATTCATATTCCACGGTTTACGAATAAATAAACTTCAAAGTATCTATTTTGTTTTTACGTTCTCGTAGCGATTAAATATATTAGCTATATACTCTATTTTTTCATATGTATTTAATACTTCTTCGTCAACTACTATCGCACCCAATTCTATATCATATACATTTTCATCCTGTTCAGTTAATATAAACTGAACTTTTACTTCAGATTCTTTTCCATCATAAATTCCTTTCCCATCAAATTCAACTACATTATCTTGTTCTGTCGATTCAAAATGCTTCCATTTTCCATTTGTAAAATATTCTTTAAATGATTTTTTATAGGAAATATCTGGATATGCCTCCGGGCACACATTCTGTACCATATAAATATACTGAATGTCATGCTGTACAAAAATCCCACCTGCTATCAAAACAACTGATAATATAAGAACAGCTTTTATCTCCTTACCAGCTCTCATCAAGCGCTTATTATTTTTGCTTTCTTTATAAGCATTAACAGGAGCCTGATAAGACAACTCTTTCAGCAAAGAAACAATAATCGTATTTTTCTCTAAAGTTCCTTTAAAATCATTTACACCTGAAAGTTCCGGTCTGTTTTTATCATAGTGATACTTTATTTTTTGATCTTCTACTGGAAATCCATATGTGCCATGTTTTCCTTCCACGCATAAACATCCGTATTCGTTATAATAGACTTTCTTTATTGCTTTTATTTTAAGAGACAATAATGCGTTATATAGTGCCTGTACATCATTTATTACAAGCATATTCAGACACATTTCAGAAAATTTTTGTTTGTTTTTATAAATGAACCTTTCTGAAATACGCCATACTACATATGCAATAAGAGCATCGAAGAAAATATACATCACTACATCATATACTGCCCACATGAATGCCCATTTGCTTCCAAAACTTGACATCAGCTCTCTTATCCAGGCTTTTCCTTCAAAAAACAAAATTATCAATGACGCCAAAAATATGAGCACAGATTCCGTAGAATGACGCTTATCATTCTTCTCAACCATGTTTTTAAGATTCTCAAAACTACCATCAATAAAAATTCCTCTTTTACTCTCTTCTTTTTTTCCCGAATCCTGTTCCTCTTTTTCAAAAATTCCTTTAATTTTTTTCAAACGGTAATCCAACTCTTCTACAATAGTAGATGCAATATTATACTTTTGACTGATTTCTTTTATTTGCTCCCGAATATTACGAATGCTATTTTCATCCTCAATATTCATGCTGCTATACAAAGAAATTATCTGAGATTCTGCTTTTTTCAATTCCTCTACCATTGCTTCACTATCCAAAACTATTTTCTTTCCTTGAACAATCTTGGATTTTTCCATGGTCTCAGAGTTAAACTCCACTTCAATGTCCCAGAAAAAATACATTTCTAGTTTAGCTCCACATTGAGGGCAGAATCTATTATTTTCACTTACTTCCTGTCCGCACTTTTGACATTTCATCCTCGTGTTTCTCCTTCCAATTTTTTATCTTAATTATACGCTGTTTAGGTTTTATTTTCAACGCTGTTATAGTTTATTTTTATCCTTTTATTATTGGTACAATAATTGTAAAGGAGAGACGATCACTATGAAAAATTTGAAAGCCCTACGCCTATCCAAAAAATTAAGCCAACAACAGTTAGCTTTACGTTTAGACCTTTCTCAGCAAACGATATACAAATACGAAAATGGAATTACAGAACCAGACATTGCTACATTAATTAAACTTGCTGATTACTTCAACACTTCTGTTGATTATTTAATTGGTAATACTAACAATCCGCAACGTCCGGGCATTTATTCTGAAACAGAACTCACAGAAAATGAACTTCGACACTTACGCATATATCGAAATATGCCAAGTACTACGCAAGAATTACTAGACTCTCTTCTATCAGAAATTTCTAAAAACACCATCTAATTTCATTTTGAAAATAGAAATACCAAAAGTTTTTATAACGCATAGTGTAGGCTACTACTTTTATCACACATAGTTGTAAATTCTAAAAAAGTGGTACTTTATCTATTTTGATCAAGTACCACTCTATCATTATTTTATATTCTAAAACAGCTTTTACGTCTGTATAATAAATCAAAAATTCTTTCTATTCTTCATCAATGTGATTTCTACATTATTAATTGCTGAACTTTATATTTTATAAATTCGGAAAAATAGTTATTTTACCCAAAAGCACTGTAATTGATTATATTATAATATCATCCATAATATAATTTACACTTTCATAGTTAATATCGTTTTCATCAAATTCTGATATGAACTTTGTCACTTTCTCGTTATTCCATGCATCCTTTATTTTATTTTTCCATATAACTGCAAAATCATCTACAAGAATATTTCCTATAACAAACGGTGCCATACCATCAATTCGAATATCACCATTTGGTCTAATAACAGCACATGATCTGGGATTTTTTCTATGTCTTTCCAACCCAACTTTTACTGTATTGGCATTTTTTACAATCATCTTTTTATTATACTTAGCAGCATTTTCCTTTATCTTTGCTTCTAAATACTGTTCTTCCTCATATGATAAAAGATATTTAGTATTTATCGAAGCTCTTCCACTGTATGAAATTCTTCCAGTTATTATTTCAGAAGCCCCCAATGAATACGCCAATCTGTACATATCATCTATTTTTTCTATATTATACGGAGTAACACAATGAGCAATTTTTAAAGGAATGCCACTCATAGACACTTTCTTTGCTGCATTTACAGCTTTTTCCCATGAGCCTTGCAAGTTTCTAAATTTATCATGATATTCCGGGGTAGAACCGTCTATAGATATTTGCAACCAATGATATCGAAATTTTCTAAGTCTCGATACTCTTTCATCAGTCAAAAAATATCCGTTTGTCAACAACGAAAACCATCTTTTTTGACCTACTTCATTTAAAATATCCATAATTTCTATCACTGTATCTCCCAAAAGAAACGGTTCTCCTCCAGATAATATCGTTTCATAAACCCCTCCCTTATTAACGAGATATTTTGCGAAATCAATCCACTTTTGTGATGTCATTGGATCTTGAATTGTATTATTTATGCCTGAATTATTGTAACAATGAGCACATTTCATATTACAATGACTAGTTAATTCAAAATGTAAAGAATCAATCGGAAACAATTCTGTTCTTTTATTCATAGTTAAACATTTTCCTCCCTGTCCCATTTTTCTTTTAACTCAAGCACAAACTCTTCGACATCTTTCCAAACTCCTTTTCTAGGATCATAAGTACAATACCAAGGTTTTTCATACATTTTGTTGCTCAACGAATTTGGTCTACAATCAAAACACGCATATCGGAATTCACATTCTTTGCAATCCTCAATGTTGTCTTTATTTAGCTTTCTTATAGACTCATTAAGCATTATATTTTGACACTCTGCAATATTACAATGTTTAAATCTTCTTTCCATGACACAAGGATATACATTTAAATCCGCAGAAATATATATCCTTGTGTCAAAACAATTATGTCCTGTTATTAATCTTCTGCAAAAAGCTACTGTGAATGTTTCTGTAAATGTCTGTTTTGTTATCAATCTCTTTTTTATTAAATCATCTGATAATAGTTTAAAATTTCCTCTCCCAGACATACGCACAATATCTTTACTGGTACTCAATTGATAAAGATCTGTATTTGAATTTTTTAATTCAACATCTTTCATTAAAACATTACACACTCTATATCTTATTTTATATTCTTTTAATTTGCTTATTGTACTATTAGTTTTTTCCCACGCCCCTTTGATTCCAGTTACTTTATCATGTTCCTCTTTATCATATGAGTAAACTGATAAAGCAACACATATTTTGTTCTTTGCAAGATATTCAAACCACTCATCTGTAACCAAAGTCCCATTTGTAAATATCTCTATACGATCAAATTTACCAATAGCATAATCTAATTCTTCACGGAGAAGTTTTTTATCCCAAAATGGTTCTCCTCCTATAATTTGGATATTCTTTATCTCCCGTGCAACAAGAAGATCAACTACCATCTTAAACTGTTCAATAGACATTTTTTTATTACATTTCGCATCTGATTCATTATAACAGTGCCTGCAACGCAGATTGCATTGATTAGTAATTTCAATCCATGCAAATGTTATTTTTGAATTTTTATAGGCAATCTCTTTAATGTCATGCTTTTCCATAGTTTTTGATAGTACTACCACTCCATTATCAATAAAATATCTAAGACAGTTTTTGAGTTCTATATCTTCAATCTCATCTGTTAAAAAACCCGCATCAAGCAATTTAAATTGTTTTAATAATTCAAAATTCAGAGTATATAATCTGCAAAAATTTAAATCATAAATGCAACTATTGGAAGCTCCTGATACTAAATATACATTTTTATTTAATTGATAATACATTCTACTTTTTTCTCCCTTACAAAAAACCGTATGCCAACCATCTAAATGATTGCATACGGTTTTAGTTTTAAATTTTTAATTGTAAACTCAATTTATAAAAAATCTACCTTAGGACCACAATCAACATCCCATGGAGGGCAATCCGGTGAACATCCTCCTTCTGGTGAACAATCAGGTCCACAAACTCCCTCAACTTCAGGATAACATGCACCTGAAAAAGGAGAACATTCCTCACAATGAACTTTTCCACTTGTTAAACACTCAAATGCATACATTCTTTTTTCCTCCCTACCTAAATTTTTCTTGTTATTTACGGTACTAAATTAATTCTTATTAGCATTGATACTGATTTTCTTATCCTTCTCAACACTCCTCTTAACAATAATTTGTATATTTATTATACCTCATATCAATATAACCGTATACCCCTTTTCTGAAATTTTTAATATTTTACAGCAATATAAACATATCAATTTGCATCCGCACTAATTATTGTCTAAATATTCCAAATAATTTTCACAGTTTTCCAATTTTAAACATCTTCAGTTCGTTTTAATCATTTCAAATATAGCTACTAATCTATAATATTTCCTAACGATATATCAATCTTAATATCATTTCCTCATAATATTTTTTGAACTATGGCATTAAATATAAATCGAAAATCATTTTATATATAACCATAGCATAATGTGGCGTATATTCAACGCCACATAAATGTCATAATATAGTACTATCAGTTTTAAATTTTGAAATGCAAAAAAATTCTCCCAACGCCGAACTGCGCATCGGGAGAACAAATTGTAAAAATCAAAAATGCGGTACCATATTTTATAAAAAGGAGATTATTTTACAATGAAAATAGAAAATATTGATAATAGTGTATCCATGTCACCACATACATTCTTGTGGGGAAGCAAAGTCAGTAGTGATACATATTCTACACTTTTTAAACTTTTAATCAAAACCAGAATTACTTATGTAACTGATTCCTATATCAAATATACAACTTACGATTACAGTCCATTGGGAATCAATCGAATCGAATTTATGGACTATAAACATCAATATTACCAACACCTATATTATATAAGTTTTCTTATCAATCCGTACATCCTAACTGGACAATCAACACGACTATATACTCGCATCGTTGAAAAAGCTCAACTGAAAACGCTTCCTGATACTGTTACCTCTATCCTATCCAAATTATGCGGCTTTATTGAAGATATAGCAAACAATGGGAAATATCGACGAATTGATTATTGTTGTAACCTATGGTTTAACTCGCAGGAAACCGCTGAAATATATTTATACTTGCTTAAACAAGCAAAAATACCCAAAGCATTTGAATTAAAAAAATATTTCAATCCAAAGCAAAAACGAAAAACCACCGAACCTTATGCCATTACTATCGCTTGCAAGAGTTACGAATTATCTATATATTTAAAATACCCCCAGCTAAGGGCTAAATATGATTCTGGCGATTTAAACGATCCGGATGAGCTTGCTAACGCCTGCGGACAGTTGCGTATTGAGCTACGCGAGCGTAGACCTAAATTATTAGCGGATAAAAAGAAATATTCTCTCAGTGAGCCTGAACTGCTGAATGGTTCAAACCCACGTCCCATCGAAACTCTTTGCAGAATCTTCAATACCATGTATGGTTCCGGAGATTTTCTGTTATACGAGGACGCAAAGGAAAAAATTCTTAACAGCAACTATCATGTCAAAGTAAAAAAAAGAATGCTCAACATACTCGAAACCGTTAAAAAAGGACGTGGACTTGATCCTGAAAAAAACAGACTTGATTTAAACATCATCACCAAAACTATGCCATACTTTAACAAATTGGATATTTCACCCATAACTATTTCTCAAAAGAAATACGAATATTGCGGCATTGAAACTTTCCCTAACCCTTTAAAATATATTACCGGAAAAACTTTAAGTCTGTTGGATGATACAGATGTACTGGAAACTACTTCATATAACGAAAAATAATCCTTTTTCGTATCCTCTAACAGATAATTTGTACCCAAATTTTACCCAAAATCCACTCCCCTGTTGTGGTTTTCTATAAATCATAATCCACGATTTTTCGTGTATTTACGGTACTTTAAGTGCCATCACTCCTCAACAAATACAACCCCTTATTTAATTATTTATACTCCCCTCGAAAGTCCTGGTAGCTCCCCTACCGGGGCTTTCTTTTTGTCTTCATAAAAGGACCCTACCCGAAGGGTCTTTGAACAGCAAAAAAGCAACATTGCCGGCCTCATGGCTTACAATGCTGCTTTATCTGTTATATTTTTCTTTTCCCTTTCAGTTTCATACGCGCCAGCGAACGATTTGCTTCTCGGTGTTTCCAACGAACATTGCTGTTACTCTCCTCGTATGACTTGATAGGGATATTCTACAGTGTTTATCATGGTTCTTCAATATGTGGCAAAAAATGTGGCGAACTTTTTGTCCACATATTTTCACCAGATCAAAGAGCCAGAAAACTCTTCCATATTACCAGATTTTAGATTCTACTGCTGCCCTTTCGATAGAAAGACCCTTCATATAGCTATCCATAAATGCATTGAATCCTGCTACACCTTCCGGCTTCGGATCCAGTGTGCTGCTTTCCTGATCTGCAAATACTTTCTTGTCAAGGAATGCTTCCAGAGTTTCACCTTCTTCTTTATTTACAAGATAAGAAGCCAGAAGTGCGATTCCCCATGCACCGCCTTCACCTGCAGTGGCCATTACGGATACCGGTGCATTTACAGCATCTGCAAGGATCTGCTGTCCAACACCTTTTGTCTTAAATAATCCGCCGTGTCCGAGGAGGCGGTCTACTTTTACATTCTCTTTCTCAAACAGAAGATTCAGACCTACTCTCATAGCGCCAAGGCATGTATACAGATTGGTTCTCATAAAGTTTGCAAGGTTGAATTTGCTCTCTGGGGAACGAACGAATAACGGACGGCCTTCTTCGAATCCTGTCATATGCTCGCCTGAGAAGTAGCAGTAAGACAGAAGCCCGCCGCAATCCGGATCACCTTCCAGAGCTTTGTTATAAAGGGTTCCGAAGAGTTTGTTCATATCTACTTCCATACCCATAGCTTCTGCAAATTCCTTAAATACATTTACCCATGCATTCAGGTCAGAAGTACAGTTATTGGAATGAGCCATAGCTACCAGATGTCCGGATGGAGTCGTAACCATGTCGATTTCTTTATATGGTCTGGAAAGTTCTTTTTCCAGAACGATCATCGCAAATACAGATGTACCTGCGGAAACATTACCTGTACGAACTGCAACACTGTTTGTTGCAACCATACCGGTTCCAGCATCACCTTCCGGAGGACACATTGGAATTCCGGCTTTCAGTTTGCCTGTTACATCGAGAAGTTTCGCACCTTCTTCTGTAAGGACACCAGCATCTTCACCTGCAACAAGTGCTTTCGGCATAATGTCACGGAGTTTCCATGAAAATCCGTAAGGAGCTACCAGTTCATCAAATTTATCAACCATTTCCTGGTTGTAATCTGCTTTCGTGGTGTCAATCGGGAACATACCTGCTGCATCACCGATTCCCAGAACTCTCTTACCAGTCAGTTTCCAGTGAACATAAGCTTCCAGAGTTGCAATATAATCAATATCTTTTACATGTTCTTCTCCGTTAAGGATCGCCTGATACAGATGAGCAATACTCCATCTCTGAGGAATATTGTAGTTAAACAGTTCCATCAGTTTCTCGCTTGCTTCGCCTGTAATATTATTTCTCCATGTACGGAATGGTACAAGAAGTTCTCCCTCTTTGTTGAATGGCATATATCCATGCATCATGGCACTGACACCGAATGCACCTACGGATTCCAGTTCTACGTCATATTTTGCTTTTACATCTTTCGCCATATCCTGATAGCAGTCCTGGATACCTGTCCAGATATCTTCCAGACTGTATGTCCAGACACCGTTCTCATAGCGGTTCTCCCACTCATGTGCGCCGGAAGCGATCGGCTGATTTTTGTCATCTACGAGTACTGCTTTGATTCTGGTAGAACCAAATTCAATACCAAGTGCTGTTTTGTTCGCAAGAATTGCTGCTTTTGCTTCTGCTGCTCCCATTTTATGTACCTCCCTGTTTCACTGTCATTTTTATTACGGATTATCTGATAAACCGTAATCGTTTATGCGATATACCCTAATAAGTATTATCGCATTTCTTTTATGGTTTTACCATAGAAATTTTTGACTGTTTTAACGTACTTTTTTTACATTTTTAGGGCTGCCATTTCAGGCAGTTCAATGAATTCATTGTTTCAGTCCCAGCCTGATATGGCAGCCTCCATATTAATTGCAAAATTTATTATTTTCTGAATGCAAGTTCATTCCATCTCAGTTCGTTCTTGAAGTCACGGATGTTTGTATCTTTGTCAATGTAAACAGCTTCAATGCCCATTGCTGCTGCCCAGTCACCCATCTGCTCTGCTGTCAGGTCATAAGTAAATGCTGTATGATGAGCGCCACCTGCAAGGATCCATGCTTCTGCACCTGTCTTAAGATTTGGCTGTGGTGTCCAGAATGCGCTTCCTACAGGAAGTTTTGGCATCGGTTTCTCAACTTTCTTACACTCTACATCGTTGATGATCAGACGGAAACGATCGCCAAGGTCGATCAGGGATGTTGCGATAGCCGGACCTGTCTTGCTTGTGAATACAAGTCTTGCAGGATCTTCTCTGTCACCCATGGAAAGTGGGCAAACTTTAATGCCGATCTTGCCATCTGCAACAGACGGGCAAACCTCAAGCATATGAGACTGAAGGATTCCTTCTTTTCCAGGTACAAAGTTATATGTATAATCTTCCATCATGGAAGTTCCTTTTGCATCTTTCATTCCGGCTGTCATAATCTTCATCAGACGAACCATTGCTGCTGTCTTCCAGTCACCTTCTGCACCGAATCCATAACCTTTTTCCATAAGTCTCTGGATTGCAAGTCCAGGAAGCTGCTGCAGAACACCCAGGTCACCGAAGTGTGTAACGATTGCCTGATAATTCTTTTCTTCCAGGAATTTCTCAAATCCGATTTCAATCTGAGCCTGAACTGCTACGTGACGTTTGAATTCTTCCGGATCTCTTCCCTCGAGAATGATATCATATTTGCTGTAGTATTCATCTACTAATGCATCAACATCGCCCTTAGCTACGTCTTTTACATAATCAGCGATCTCATTTACAGGATAAGCATCAACTTCCCATCCGAATTTGATCTGTGCCTCTACTTTATCACCTTCTGTAACAGCTACGTTTCTCATGTTATCAGCTACACGGCATACACGGATGTGGCTGCTTTCCATAATACCAACTGCTGTACGCATCCAGGAAGCAAGTTTTTCCTGAACTTCTTTATCTGCCCAGTGACCAACGATAACTTTTCTCTCGATTCCCATTCTGGTAACAATGTGACCATATTCACGGCCGCCGTGTGCAGACTGGTTCTCGTTCATGAAATCCATATCAATGGTATCATAAGGAATTTCTTCATTAAACTGTGTATGCAGATGGCAAAGTGGCTTTCTGTATTCTTTCAGACCAAGGATCCAGGATTTTGCCGGTGAGAAAGTATGCATCCATGTAATAACACCTGCGCAGTCCTCATCTTCATTTGCCTCATTAAATGTTTTACGGATCAGTTCGTTTGTGATCAGGGTTGGTTTCCATACAAGTTCAAATGGAAGAACACCGCTCTTGTTTAATTCTTCAACAATAATTTTGGAATGCTCTGCAACTTTTCTTAAGCATTCATCTCCGTAAAGATCCTGTGAACCTGTGCAAAACCAAAACTTATAGTTTCTTCCTGTTTTCATGATAAAATTCCTCCTGAATTTTTATTTATTTTTCAGATCCCACATCTGCTGTCTTAAACAGACCCCGCCATGCTCCGACCTGTACATTTACCTGTTATACCTGCTACGACTCTTGATTCAGACTATCCTCTGACTCATTGTCTTCTCAATCTGCTTTTCTGCATGAACCCCGAATGATCAGTTCCGGATGGATCAGTCTCTCGACTTTACTTTCCTCCTCTGGAACTCCATTGATCTTTTCCAGGATCAGTTCTGCTGCCATCTCTCCCAGTTTCTCCTGTGGATGTGCGATTGTAGTGATCCCGTTTCCACGCTGTGCATACAGAGAATTATCATAACCTGTGATGGAAATGTCTTCCGGTATCCTGACTCCCAGTTTCTCCAGCTCCTCCATAACCTGAACTGCGATCTGGTCATTATAGCAGACGATTCCATCCGGAAGCTGTCCACTCTGTACCATCTCTTTCGCCATCAACGCAGGTTTTACTTTTCTGTCCTCTGTGTGAAACCAGACAACATCATCCGGATTGTAAGAAATCCCCGCCTCCTGCAGTGCCCTGACATAGCCTTTATGTCTTTCCAGTCCCTGCATATCATCCGCTTTAAAGAAGCCTTTGATCCTGCGGTGCCCCAGATCCAGCAGATACTTCGTCACAAGATAGCCACCCTGAGCATCATCCATCAGAATATGAGGTTTCTCTCTCATTTCAGAATAAATCCCCTGGATGAATACATACGGTATCTCAAACTTGTCCAGATTCTGGTAAAGATTTCTGTGCTTACAGACCATCTCACTTTTACTCGGCTCAATGATCAGACCATCGATATCTTTTTTCAGAAGTTCTTCCAGACATCTTGCTTCTTTCTGTCTGCTGTTTGCAGTGTTCTTCAGAATAATGCTGTAACCACTTTCCGAAAGAACATTATCCATTCCCTGTATCAGTCTTGGAAAAATATAATCGGAAATATATGTGGTAACTACTGCAATGTTCTTTGATTTCTTTATATGGCGCATATTCTCAGAACAGTAAGTCCCTTTTCCGTGAAATGCCTCCACATATCCGTCCTGTTCCAGAATTCCCAGTGCTTTGCGGACTGTATGTCTGCTCAGAGAATACTTCTGTGAAAGTTCGTTTTCTGAAGGAAGCTTTTCTCCCGGTCGGATAGCTCCTGATACGATATCATTTCTGAGCTGTTCCATCAGTGAGAAATATTTAGGCTTTCCATTATCTGTCATGTCTTCTTCCCTCCTGTTCTTAGGATACAACTTGTACGGTCATACGAACAAGTTGTTTTTTATGCATAAATTATACAAAATATCAGGGAAGTTTTCATTACTTTTTTCCAAATCATAACTTGGAATAGTAAAGTGGATAAAATCATCTGCCTCACAATTGAAGCAGGAAACTTACTTGGTTTAATTAAAATCCAGATAGATAATTGGCTTTATTCCCCCATAAACCGGCATTTTCGTCACTCAGTTTCCAGCATTTCATAACAAGTTCCATGTACTGCCATACGTATTTCCTTATCCAGACGGGAATTGCAGGTAATCAGAGTTACTATCGGCCTTGATGCATCCGGTTCTATCCCTGTATCGTACATGGAATTGTTTTTCAATTCCTGCAGTTGTAACTTGTATGCAGGACTTGATAATTCGTACCCACATACAAATGCTGCACTCTGAGACGATGCCTGCTCCACGGAAAAAATCCTGTACAGAAACTTCCTTTCCGGAGTTGTAATCTCTATCTGCGGACACTTTTTCAGAAATTCTGGCTGTTCATAACGGTTTAAATTGGCAAACATCATGTTTCCTTCTATATTATGCCCATATAATATGCTGTGGGAGTCTGTCAGGTCTTTCTTATTATTATGTTCCAGAAAAATACATCCAAACAAATCCTCTTCTTTCTTAAAATTATGTTTCAGATAATATTCATCATCCGCCCCCTGCACTACAGGATAAGAAATATCAGCTCCCGGAATGGTAATCCAGGAAACCACCTGGGAATTGATCTTTCTTAGATTTTCCCAGGAAATCCCAAAGGATTCCCTGATCTTATCTGCATGGCTGTTATGTTTCTTATTGCTCTGTTTCCTATTTTCAGAATTATTCCTGTTGTTTTCTTTCGTGCTTTTTTGTGTTGTTCTTTCTCTTTCCTGAAAAGAATGCTCTGCATCTTCGCTCTGTATTTCCGCAATCTGGAAAATTTCTTCATAATCCCTTTTTGCAGCGAGATTCTGTTCATAACTTCTTATATAAAAACTGCCGCAATACACAAGAAGTCCTACTGCCGCCACGACCATACTTATGGCAAAAGTTCTGAGTTTCCTCATTTCCGCATAATACCTTTTCTACCGGAACCGGACTTTCTGAAAATCATCACACCAGCACCAAGCAGAATAAGTCCAAGCAATCCAAGAACTGCCATTGCCTTAAATGGTCTGGTATCTCCTGTCTTAGAACTTCCTGCTGTATAGCCGGACTGATAGCTTCCGTATCCGGAACCTCCTGAAGAATATCCTCCCGAATTTCCAGATCCACTGGTTCCTGAATTACCGCCGGCACTGTTGCCACTTCCATTTCCGGAATTGCCGTTGTTTCCATTATTTGATGCAGAAGGTGTCTTTGTCGGCACCTGTGTCAATTTCGGACAAGTTCCCGGCGTAGACGGAGTTGGTGTAGCTTTCGGTGTTTCTGTTGGTTTTGGTGCTTCCGTTGGTTTCGGTGTTTCCGTCGGCTTCGGTGTTTCTGTTGGCACCGGTGTCTCTGTCGGCTTTGGTTCTGCCTTTACATATACCTCCTGCTGTGTCGATACTTCCGGTGCAAGATCTCCTCTTGCTTTCGCTGTATTTACAACTTTCTCGTTTTCTGCTCTCTCAGTTTCAAATACCACTTCATAACAAACTTCAATCTTATCCATGTCAGACAGAGAAGTTCCTGTATCAATCAGAAATCCTGTATCTGCCGCTTCTATTTTGATATCTTTTATCTCTACACCATTCTTCTTCACAAAAATATTATCTCTTACCAGAGAAGCTCCTTTTGTTTCAATCGTATCTTCAATCACAATATTCTGATCAGAAATATCTTCCCGAAGCTGCCTTACTGTCAGTTTATAATATCCTTTCTCTCCGGAAGCATATTCCTTCTTATCAGATTCTTTGACAATTTCCAATACCGGACTATGTACCTGTACTTCTGTCTCACCTGTTGCCGGAATGTTCTCATTGCTGTCTGCAGTTGCAGTGTTATGGATTGTCTGACCTGCCAGCGCAGTGTCAATAACTGCTGCCTGATATTCCACGATCATACTCTTCTGTTCCTGACAGTCCAGAGGATTGTACATAACCTGCTCAACAATTCCACCTCTGTCATTGTCACAAATACTGTATCTTGCATCCTTAATAAGTGCTTTTCCCGTTGACAACAGAAATGTATTGTCATCGTTGACCTGTACATCTGCATCTGTTACATTTCCCTTCTCATCCATAAGAATTACAGAATCCTTCAGAAGGCGCACTCCAGGAGTATCCAGCACATCATAGACTGTCACATTCCTTGCCACGCAGCCGGTCTGCTCCTGTGTCAGCATAATGCGGTATGTAATAATATCTCCATATTTATAGGACGGTTTATCTGCAGACTTTTCTACCTTAAGAACAGGCGAGTTTACCCAGATTTTTGTGGTATCTTTCACCGGCTGTGCATTGTCTGCGCGTGCCTGTGCAGTATTTACAATTTCCAGACCATTTACACTCTCCTGAACAGTACAGTGGAAGTTAACTGTTACAGGTGTCTGATACGGAAGATCTGAAACAGTTACGATCCAGCCGGTTCCCTGACGTGTGATCTGACAGTTCACAGGCTTTTCTACTGTTTCATTATAATTATCCGGATCCAGCTGATTTCCCGCATCATCTGTTCCCGCCACAGGATTCTGGATCACTGCCGGTACCCCGTTGACTGTAACTGCCCCTTCTTCTCCGTCCAGTGCAAGTCCTTCCGGCAGAGAAAGATCACTGATCACAAGATTTCTGGCAATAGACCCTTTCTGAAGATTGTTCACTGTAACCTGATAGTTTACCTGTTCTCCAACACGGAACTCATTCTCTGCACGTCCGTCACCGGCTGCCAGATATGGATTCTGGAAAGTTTTCTCCACTGAAAGAACAGCCGTGTTCACATATACTTCTGCATCATCCTGTGCTGCCGGTGCATTCTGTGCCTGCACATTGGCAACATTGATACTCTCCATTCCATTTGCCTCCTCCGTAACTGTACAGAGGAAAGAAATCATAACCGGAGTATATGCCGGAAGATCTGAAATATTCAGTCTCCATCCGCTTCCTTCCTGAAGGAATTCATAATTTACCGTTTTCTCAGATGTTTCATTATAAAATTCCGGATTCAGCTGATTCGGAACATCTTCTGTTCCTGTCACAGGCTGCGTGATGGTCTGTGGGATTCCACTGACAGATACATCCTCTGCTGAAACCAGAGCAAGGCCTGCCGGCATCTGGGTATCCCAGATCGTTACATTTCTGGCGATAGTACCTTCTCTTTTATTCTCCACAAGAACATTGTACTGAACCTGTTCACCCACCTGCCATTCATAATGGTCTGCTGTTTTCTCAATCCAAAATTCTCCGGAATTAACGTACACTTCCGCATCATCTGTCTGTTCATCTGCGTTAGATGCCTTTACTGACGCGGCATTCACGCTTTCATGTCCATTTGCTTCTTCCTGTACGATACAATGAAAAATAAGTGTCACAGGCTGGCTGTACGGCAGATAGGAACAGTAAAAAGCAAAACCATTTCCGCCCGCATCCAGACGAGATTCTACCTGTCTGGTCTCAAATGCCTGTCCACTCTTTTTATCCGGTAACGGATAATTGATCTGCTGTGAAACTCCCAGCACTTCTACACTCTGAGCACCATCTGCAAGTACCAGTCCCTGCGGCAGGCCGATATCCGTGATATTTACATCTCTGGCAATGGTTCCCGCAGTCACGTTATTTACCACAATCCGGTATGCTACCTGTTCACCAGTCTGCCATTCATACTTATCCGCTGTTTTATCAATCTCAAGCTGCGGACTGTTTGTCCATACTTCTGCCATATCCTTGCGGGATTCCTGTTCTCCACTTTCCGGATTAAGCAGATTATCTGCAGTAGCAGAAACAATATTCTCCCATTCCTGACCATTGGAGTTCTCAAGTGCCTGGCATTTAAATCGAATCGTTATCTTCTCTCCATATTTCAGGATCGGACACTCTGCCTTCCATCCATTTTCTCCCATTCTGTTAAGAGTGCAGACTTCCGCACCCTCACTTGTCTGTACAGAATACTGTCCATCCAGAAGCTTCAGACAGGATGGAATCTCATCAGTGATCACAACATTGACCGCACACACGTCCTTCTTTGTCTGTGTAACGGAAACTTCATAATCCACCACATCTCCGATTTTCCACTCATACTGAGAAGTATTCTTCGTCACCTCAAGCTCCGGCGGAATTACACTCTTTACCCATACAGTTTCTGAATCCATGGTATCTCCGCTTCCATTTGTACGTTCATAACTCATAGAGGCATGATTCGGCACAAGAATCGTATATCCATCCTGTGCAAGGTATTTTGAAATATTTATTTCTGATTCCGGTTTCCTTTGTACTTTCAGAGTAAATGTATAAGTCTGATTATCTGTAAAATTCTCGTCCTGAAGACTCTCTGTTTTCGCACTGCAGGTAACTTTCTGCCCTTCAACCGCAATGTCAAACAGATCTGTCACTGTCTGCCCAATATCATTTGTAATACTAACTTTAGATGCATCTTCTATAGAAATGCAGTCCTCCAGTACATCCTGCACAACAAAAGATTTCAGCTTATTTGGCGTTACCTCTGCACGGATCATATACTGAAATTCTTTTCCCTGTCTGATCATAAATGGTGCATCTTTCGTTGCTGCCGACGCCTGATCCCAGGTACATCCGCTCTCTCCTACACGCTTCTCCGGTGCTTTCTTCATTTCAACATCACCGAAACAGTAAGAAGTAAAGTCAAAATACGCATATGCCTTGCAGTATTTCTGTCCTTTAAAAGTCTCACAGTAGCTCCTTCCTGACGGATCCAGATATTTATTTCTGGTATTCTCCGCCCATTTCTCCTGTGATCCTGCTTTGGCAATTCCGTCCTCACGGCTCTTATCCCATTTATCCAGACGGAACTGATGAACAAACTCTACTGTAAAATTATCCGTATTGTAAAACAGATTCAGCCATCCCTTCGGATCGTTCGGTTCTACAGACCCCAGTGGAGAAGTTACAGAATTTCCCTCTACTGTCAGATAATCATTATCTTTCAGCACATAGACATTATCCAGATTGCAGTCGGACGGGATTCTGACTCCCTGTCCTGCATCAATATCGCGGATCGTTCCGTGCCCACTGATAGGAATCGTCTCCTCTGTGCCATGTTTCAGAAACTGAAATTTTACTTTCGCATAACCTACAGAATAGATAAATACGCCAATACTGTTCTTGGAGAATCCCACCATAGGATAAGCTTCGTTATCTTTCCACGCAAAAGTAGCACCGCCTTTATTCTGTACAATGGACTCGGCAGTACGCAGATCATAACGGGGTTCCGCATTCTCCACTCCCATAAGAATCAGACGGACATCTACGATATTTCCATTTCCATCCTTTCCTACATTATTGTAACGCATGCCCGCACTTCCAGCTTTATAGTCTGCCCCTACACGGACACACTCTGTATCACGTTCACTCTTTCCATTATCAGAAAAAGCTTCCCTGTCCAGATTGTCACAGCCAAAAGATTCATATGTTGTAATTCCGGGCTGAAACTTCATATTAAAGCGGTATCCATAATCTACCTTCTTATCCTCATCCCAGGTCTCAATCGACATGGATGCTGCCTGCGTAGTATGAACAGGCAAAAGACCCAAAACTGCCTGCAGAATAAAGAGCAATGCCATCAGCAAGGCCCCAAGGCGTTCTTTCCATTTTAAATTGTGTTTCATTTGCTGGCTCCTTTCCAAATAAAAAATATAAACATGAATGTGGGATTTTTCCCTGCACCTGGCAGGATTAGTGAGTAAAGAAAGATGGGATTTTTATAAGAATGTCAGAATGAAAGATATCTCTCTTTTGATCGAATAAGGCAAACAGATATTCGCAATTGAAACAGGAATTTATTTGATTCAGTTAAAATATATACTATAGTAATATTGGAAAAATTGAGAGTTCTGCACAGAACTCCTTAGAACATGTTTGAAAAAGGCTTTCTGCAAGATGTGCGTCACAATTTGTGGGAATGATTTTTCAAACATGCTCTGGTAAAAGTTCTGTACAGATTCCAGAAAAATATTCACGCTAAAACGCTAAATTAGTGATTCCGTTTCTTTAACCATGAAAGGAAAGAAAGAATAATTACAAGAATAATAAAGAAAGGAAGAACTGCTCCGATCACCAGAACAATAAGGATAATGGCAAGAACTGCCCCGATAATAACAACTGCCTTGCCCTGCCAGGTAGAAAGATCCAATACCTTCTTCCAGCGCTTCTCCGGCTGCCGTGGCTGTTCTGCTGTGCTGTCATATCCTCCATATGAGGAATATTCTCCGTAATCCTCCTGTGTACTTCCATCATCTGTATCGATCAGGGTCTTGGCAATCAGTCGCGGGTCTCCAAGTTCTTCAAGAACCTCACTCTCCGGTCTTCCACCACGCACCTGAGATTGTATATAATCTTCATAATATCTTATATGTGCCGCTGCCTTGCCTTCCTGCATATTTCCGGCAAGCTGTTCTCTAAGGATGTCCAAAAATTCTTTTCTATCCATGTCCTCAGTCTCCGTTTATTAATCTTTGTTACCTCTATTGGTAACTTCTCACAGCCTTATTGCTGAAGAGTTACCTTTATTGTTCTATATTCTACCATACTTTTTCTGAATGACAACTAATATAATCATTAATTTTTTATGAAATCCTTATAAACTCATTTCCTAATGCTCCCCCTTTATAATAGCTACATTCTGTTTATTTTTTAACATTTTCACTTTGTTTTAAATGAGAAACTCTTTCATCAAGGCGCTTATCTCTTGTCCTTTATTATTAAAATTACATAATTTTCGTCCAGATTATCTAATTTTTTTGACGTTTTGATGGAATTTTGTTGACATTTTTTTCTCAAAATGCTATATTGTATTCATCAATTGAAGGAACCTTCGAGTACTGGCGGAAAGAGTGGACTACAAACCACGGGGAGTCGGAGGTTTGTAAGAGCCGACCGTCTGGGCAGTATTTGAATCATTCAGATACTGGCCTTTTTTATCTCGTAGAACAGTAATTATTTCATGACATGTTCTATAAACCGGCAGGCACTTCCTTCAATGAATAAGTCTGTTACTGATCGTGAATTGAACAGTAACATAAGTTTTTCATGTTATGCGGAGACGAAAGGAGAAAAACATTATGGGATTCAAATCAGACATCGAGATTGCACAGGAGTGCGAAATGCTTCCAATCACTCAGATTGCAGAGAAGGCAGGTATTGATGACAAATATCTGGAGCAGTACGGAAAATATAAAGCCAAAATCGACTACAATCTTCTGAAAGAAAGCGATAAAAAGGATGGAAAATTAATCCTTGTTACAGCTATCAACCCAACTCCTGCAGGCGAAGGTAAAACTACTACTACTGTAGGTCTTGCAGATGGTATGCAGCGACTTGGAAAGAGCGTTATGGTAGCTCTTCGTGAGCCATCCCTGGGACCGGTATTCGGTGTAAAAGGTGGTGCTGCCGGCGGCGGATATGCACAGGTAGTTCCGATGGAAGATATTAACCTTCACTTCACAGGTGACTTCCATGCAATCGGTGCAGCTAATAACTTACTTGCCGCTATGATCGACAACCATATCTTCCAGGGCAACGCATTAAACATTGACCCACGTAAGATCACATGGAGAAGATGTGTAGATATGAATGACCGTCAGCTTCGTAACGTAGTAGACGGCCTTGGCGGAAGAACAAACGGTATGCCTCGTGAAGACGGATACGACATCACTGTTGCATCTGAGATCATGGCAGTTCTCTGTCTTGCAAGCGATATCAAAGACCTGAAAGAAAGATTATCCAAGATCATCATCGGATATACATACGGTAAAGTTTCCGAGCAGAAACCGGTAACAGCTGGTGACCTCCACGCAGAAGGCGCTATGACAGCCCTGTTAAAAGATGCCCTGAAACCAAACCTTGTACAGACTCTGGAACATGTTCCGGCAATTGTACACGGCGGACCATTCGCAAACATCGCTCACGGATGTAACTCCGTAACAGCTACAAAGATGGCTATGAAACTTGCAGACTACGCCATCACAGAAGCCGGATTCGGTGCTGACCTCGGTGCAGAGAAATTCCTCGACATCAAATGCCGTATGGCAGGCTTAAAACCAAGCGCAGTTGTTATCGTAGCTACTGTACGTGCTCTGAAATACAACGGTGGTGTTGCGAAAGCCGACCTCAACAACGAGAACCTGGAAGCACTTGAGAAAGGTATCCCGAACCTGCTGAAACACGTTTCCAATATCAAGAACGTATACAAACTTCCATGTGTTGTTGCTATCAATGCATTCCCAACAGATACAAAAGCTGAACTTGACTTTGTTGAAGCTAAATGTAAAGAACTCGGCGTTAATGTTGCTCTTTCTGAAGTATGGGCAAAAGGCGGCGAAGGCGGAATCAAACTTGCAGAAGAAGTTCTCCGTCTCGTTGAAGAACCAAACGACTTTACTTATGCATATGAACTGGAAGGTTCTATCGAAGACAAACTGAACCAGATCGTTCAGAAAGTATACGGCGGCAAGAGAGTTGTCCTGACAGCAAACGCTCAGAAACAGGCAAAACAGTTAGAGACTCTTGGATTCGGCAACTGCCCGATCTGTGTAGCTAAGACTCAGTACAGCTTAACAGACGATCAGACCAAACTTGGTGCTCCGACAGACTTCGAAGTTACAGTACGTAACCTGAAGATCTCCGCTGGTGCAGGATTCATCGTAGCCCTTACAGGCGAGATCATGACTATGCCAGGTCTGCCGAAAGTTCCGGCTGCTGAGAGAATCGATGTAGACGAGACAGGTAAGATCACAGGTCTGTTCTAATTTTACAGAAACTCAGATAATATTATAGAAATCATATTTATATATGATATGTGTCCAGACGATTTTACAGGCGGGAAGATTTCCCGCCTGTTTTTATATCCGTGTTTGAAAAGACTTTAAAGCACTTGCCACTAAAAATGCCGCCATAGTTTTTACCTACAGCAGCATTTTATCTTCATTTCTGAATTCACTTTTTGTTTCTATATGTAATACGCAAAATCCGCCGGATTTTAGAACAGTGACTTCATGGCCGGATACAGAGTTCTGAACTTCTGATATCTTTCTTCATATTTAGCTACCAGTTCCGGATCTGGTTCTACTGTATCTACAACTTTGGCAAATTTCTTACCTATCGTTTCTACGTCCGGGTAAGCGCCGCAGCCTACTGCTGCAAGCATAGCACCACCCATGGATGGTCCTTCTTCGTTTTCCAGAACGTCAACTTTCAGGTTCATAACATTTGCAATGATCTTTTTCCACAGTGGACTCTTAGCTCCGCCACCGCAGATCTTGGTTCTTTCGATCTTGATTCCAAGGCTTCTTGCAACCTCCAGAGAATCACGAAGTCCAAACGCAACACCTTCCAGAACAGCCTGGGTCATGTCAGCTCTTGTACTGTCCATGGACATTCCGAAGAATACACCTCTTGCATCAGGATTGTTGTGCGGAGAACGCTCTCCCATCAGATATGGAAGGAAAAATACATTGTTCTCACCGAGTTTCTGGATTGGAGCCTGCTCTGCGTTAAAATCTTTTGTCTGAAGGATTTCTTCTGCCCACCATTTGTTACAGGAAGCTGCGCTGAGCATACATCCCATCAGATGATAACTTCCATCTGCATGGCAAAAAGAATGCAGTGCGTTATTTTCATCTACGCCGAAATTTTTGCTGGAAATAAATACAGTTCCGGATGTTCCAAGAGAAATATTGCACTGTCCGTCACCAACTGTACCTGTTCCTACAGCAGCTGCTGCATTGTCGCCTGCACCTGCAACAACCTTTACATTTTCACTGAATCCAAGTTCTTTTGCGATCTCCGGTTTCAGAGTTCCTACTACTTCCCAGCTCTCATACAGTTTCGGAAGCTGTTCTTCTGTAATTTTGCAGATATCCAACATTTCTTTTGACCAGCAGCGGTTCTTTACATCAAGAAGAAGCATACCGGAAGCATCGGAAACATCTGTGCAGAAGGAGCCAGACAGACGATATGCCAGATAATCTTTTGGCAACATGATCTTTACTACTTTCTTAAAATTCTCCGGTTCATTTTTCTGCATCCAGAGGATCTTTGGTGCTGTGAAGCCTGCGAAAGCGATATTTGCTGTGTACTCAGAAAGTTTCTCTTTTCCGATCACTGTATTCAGATATTCTGTCTCTTCACCTGTACGTCCGTCATTCCAGAGGATTGCAGGACGGATTACGTTATCATCTTTATCAAGAGTAACAAGACCATGCATCTGTCCACCGAAACCAATTCCGGCTACCTGACTTCTGTCGATATCCTTTGTCAGTTCTTTCATACCTTCCATGCTCTGTGCAAACCAGTCTTCCGGTTTCTGCTCAGACCAGCCTGGATGAGGGAAAAATAATGGATATTCTCTGGATACGATGTTGCAGATTTTTCCTGATTCTTCCATAAGAAGAAGTTTTACAGCGGAAGTACCAAGGTCAATACCAATATAATACATAGTTCTCTCCTTTTCTCTTTATGCGGCTGTACATTTCATTTTCAGTAAGCAGCCTGATTCATTACTGTGCAAACCAATTCCAAAATATATTTATTGTACAAAGATTATTCTCTGTAAATTTTTACTGACTTAATTTCTCATATTCTTCTAATCTAATACATCCCAGGGCAAAACCCCGGGATGCTTTATGAATAATCGTGTCAGTCTGTTTATTCTTTATTCGGATTCAGCTATATCCCGTGGATATCTGCACTCCGTTTTGTTAATTTCTGATTAGCCCCAAGGATTTTCTGTTGGGTATCTTACGCCTGCCGGCTGGTTGTAACCGATCTTATTTACATCGATTCCAAGTAATTTAAGTACTTCATAGAAGAGTTTTCCATAATGTCCGAACATAACAGCTCCGTGATGCGGATAGTTGCCTTCGATCAGAACATGACGGTAGAATCTTCCCATTTCTTTGATTGCAAAGATACCGATACCACCGAATGATCTTGTAGGTACATCCAGGATTTCACCCTCTGCAGCATAGGATACCAGTTCACCCTGAGAGTTGCACTGTAAACGATAGAATGTGATATCAGAAGCAGCGATATCGCCTTCAAGAGTTCCTCTTGTGAAGTCTGGTTCAGATCCTGCAGGCTCAAGAAGTCTGTGCTGGATCAGCTGATATTTAACAGCTCTGGACTCGCACATCTTGCACTCCGGAGTATTTCCACAATGGAATCCCATGAATGTGTCTGTAAGTTTATAGTCATATTTTCCTTTGATATCTTCATCATAGATATACTGTGGAACAGAGTTATTAATATCAAGTAATGTAACTGCATCATTGGAAATGCAAAGTCCGATATATTCGCTGAGTGCTCCGTAGATATCAACCTCACAAGCTACCGGAATTCCTCTTGATCCAAGACGGCTGTTTACATAGCAAGGTTCAAATCCAAACTGTGACGGGAATGCAGGCCAGCATTTATCAGCAAATGCAACATATTTTCTTGCTCCCTTATGAGCTTCTGCCCAGTCAAGAAGAGTAAGCTCGAACTGTGCCATTTTAACATTAAGGTCAGCATAATATTTTCCTTCGCCCATCTCTTTTGCCATATCTGCACATACTTCCGGGATACGAGGATCGTTTTCATGCTCTTTAAACGCAACAAGAAGGTCAAGCTCTGAGTTCTCTTCAATTTCAACACCCAGTTCATAAAGTCCCTTAATCGGTGCATTACATGCAAAGAAGTCCTGAGGACGTGGTCCAAAAGTAATGATCTTCAGGTTACGAACACCGATAACTGCACGTGCGATCGGTACGAAGTCAGCAATCATTTTGGAAATATCTGTAGCTGTTCCAACCGGATATTCCGGGATATATGCTTCAAGATGACGCATTTTCAGGTTGTATGAGCAGTTAAGCATACCACAGTAAGCATCACCTCTGCCATTGATCATGTCGCCGTCGCCTTCTGCTGCAGCTACATACATGCACGGTCCGTCAAATCTTTCTGCAATAAGTGTTTCCGGAGTTTCCGGTCCGAAGTTTCCAAGGAAAACAACCAGTGCATTACACTCTGCTTTGTTTACATCCTCAAGAGCCTTTTCCATATCTTTTTCATTCTCAACAGTTACCGGACATTCATAAAGTTCACCCTGGTAAGCTGCTTTGATCGCTGCACGTCTCTTTTCAGAAAGCTGAATCGGGAAACAGTCACGGCTTACTGCGATTAATCCAAGTTTTACTACTGGTATATTGTTCATAGTATCATTCCTCCATATTTTATATTCTTTTCTATTTTTATTATTTTGTCATTTCACTTTCATTTACAGCGGTCTTAAAATATCCCTCATATGCAGATATCACATTCTCAAATATTCAGGATTTACTGCATCAGACAGATAAACGCACCCACATTCGCTATCTGCTTATCTTCAAATAACTGCTCTGCAGTTTATCAGAAAGAGCCCGCGATCAGTCAATCGTAATATTCTCTCCGCGAAGTCCGTTTACTGCACCTTCGATCGCTGCATCCTCATGTGCAATGAGCCATTTATTCTTTGCTGTCAGCAGGCTGTCCTCGCCAGTTTTTGCTGTTTCAAATGTAAGCTCTGTGTTTGTTCCTGCCGGAAGTACGACTACACACTGGAATCCGCCATCCTGTACATTGCATGGTGCATAATGAAGTGTTGTTGCATACACTTCAATACCTGTTCCTGCCGGTACAAAGAATGCTTCGATCTTAGAAGTGTCATATGTAAGTTCATCAGTGATATCCTGCTGACTTCCGATGAGCAGCACCAGATCTGTTACTGCTACATTGATTTCGGAACTGCGATGATATTCTACAGCATTTAATTTCTTATTATGTCCGTTGCAGTATCCAATCTCAATCGGAATCCCGCCGAATCCCTTGTTCTGCAATGCTTTCGCTACATCCAGAGCCTCCAGTTCTTCTACAGAAGGAACATAAACCACATCATCCGGAACCGGTGTATGTTTCATCTCTTTAAGAAGAGCACTAAAGTCATATCCTTCCAGCACTTTTCCATATTTGTGGAAGGAAGCATCTGCTACATTCTGAATTTTCACCTGAAAAACCTCCTTTTCCCCTTTCGGGGGTGTCACGTTATCTTTACTGTGCTTCGAGTATAGCAGACAGGCGAAGTCTTTTCGCCATTTTTCTTGACTATTCTATGGCGTTTTTTTGACCTTTTTGACCTATCTGTTTTCTCATCTCACTCGGCAGGACTCCATATCTTTTTTGAAATTCCCCCGAAAAACCGCGACTGCTGCAAAATCCGTTATCCAGTGCAATCTGACTAATCGTACGGTCCGTATTCAACAGATCTCTGTACGCATATGCCATACGAATATCCTGCAAATATGTTTTATAGTTAACTTTTGCATATTTTTGGAACATTCGCGACAAATATGCGTCAGAATAACCAAATGTAGATGCCAGGTCCGAAAGTTTCAGATCTTCATTATAATGTTCTCTCATATAAGTGGTAATTTTTGACAAAGCATCCAGTCTCCTGCTATGCCTTATCTCCTTTTCCTGAACCTCCGTCAACCGGTAATTTTTGACCAGCATATACATAATCTCATAAAACAGAGACATCGTCCGAAACTCATATCCCACATCCCTTGCCGTATAAACCTTATACAACTTCTTGATCAGAGAAGCCAGCTTCACATCCGCCGTCTCGTCCTGACTCCTGAACCGGATAAACCTCTGCGCCGTAAAATAATTCTCAAACTGCTTTAAAGGTATCTGAAGCACTACCGTCTTATTCTTCTCCACTGCACGTATGGAATGAATCTCATTGGAGTTAATAATAAGCTGCTCACCCGCCTTCAGCGGATACTCCTCCTTATTCATAAAAAACTCCAGATGCCCCTCCAGAACCGCAAAAATCTCAATCGAAGTATGCCAGTGCTTCTCCCGCACATAATTTCCATTTCCACCCTCAAATAAAAAAACTTTAAACGGCAGTCCCTCATTGGGAATGATCAGTTCATGCTGAAACTCCATATCACTTCACCTCTCTCCATTACAAATCAACTTTTTCCCCACAATTTTTTTCTATCAGCCAATATCCAGCGCAGAAAAATAACCGCAGCATCCGGCCTCTCAACCCACACTGCGGTCATCATCTTATCAAAATTCTTATTTACAGATCTCTGCAACCACCTGATTGATCACCTTACCATCTGCTTTTCCTTTCAGATCTGCCATAACAGCTTTCATGATCTGTCCTTTGTTCTTTGTTGCAAGAACTTCTGCAAATTTCTCTTCCAGATATGCCTTAATCTCTGCAGCATCCATCTGCTTCGGAGCATATTTTGCGATTACATCATATCTTGCCTGATATTCTGCTTTCAGATCCTCACGGCTCTCCGGGCAGGTATCCAGCTGTTCTTTTACAGTTTTCAGCTCTTTCAGGATTACTCTGTCTACCAGATCACTCTTGATCTCATCACGGCAACCCTCATCGATAGCTACTTTCTTAACTGCGGAAATCAGAGAAGATACTGCTTCCTTTGTTACTTTATCTTTGGCTTTCATAGCTGCGACCATGTCTTTTCTTAATACTTCAAGTTCCATTTTATGTTCCTCCTCGTTTCTGATCTGATTCCTGTATCAATTACACACATAACTTCAAATTCGCTTGTGCTTCCGATACACTTCATTTAAATCATTATCTAGTAATCAGCATACCACGATTTATCTGAAAATCCAATGCTAATTCGCATGAAAATTAAATTTATATGGAAGTTTTCCCTCTTTTTTATATACACTTTGGTACAGTTCCTGCCAGATTTCTCCTAGGGAATCTTCACCTTCACGGATATCATCCGGTATCAAACCGCCCTTGCTTTCCAGCAGATCAAGCGCTTTTTTATCTTGTTTCAAGCCATGAAGTGCCTGCACATACCCAAGTTTCAGTCTGCTGTCTTCCTGTTCTTCTTTGTCCAGTTTCCGATAGAAACGGCTCAGTTCTTCGTACTTCTCTGCAAGCAGAAGAATACGGAATCCTTCTTTCAGATAGGAAAGTTCTTTGCGTTTAAATGCCATTCCCTGAAGAATATATACCCCTGCCTGGTCTTTGTCATTCTGCATCAGTTTCACACAACTCAGACCATGGAACGCCCATGCACTCTCCTTTAATTTCAAAGAAGCATCAAAAGCTTTCTCTGCTTTTTCGTAGTCTTCTTTGCGATAGTATCCCAAGCCAAGCTGATAATAAGCGTACCAGTTCTGTGCATTTTCTTCCATGTGAGCTTCCAGGAAATCTACATTTGTCTCATCGATCAGAAACTCTTCCGGCATTTCCAACGGCTGTGGACAATGTAAAATTCCTGTTTCAAAAAAGCGTTTCCAATTTTTCAGAGATTCCGCTTGTTTTGAAAGTTCTCCCTGTGTTTCATCCTTATTTTCTTCAAAGAATTTCAGATGCTTTGTGCCTTCTCCATGCGCTGCAAGAGCACCATACACACTTCCTATGTATACAAGCTGTGCTTCTTTTCTTGACATTGCTTTAGAAGTTTCCAGTTTCTCTTTCAGCTTTTCATGTAAACCAGACTCAAGGATTCTGCCTGTTACCAGCGCTGTACGTTCTTTATATTCTTTCTCAAGTACTCCTTCGGAAATATTAACAGAGCCATACTGTTCCATCCATTCCCAGGCTGTATGAGGTGCCATCGGAATGCATCCATACTGTGTCTTTGCAAGTCCGGCCTGCACTTCCAGATAACGTCCTGCCTTGTCTGTGAGATACTCCTGCCAGTGATTGGAAGCCTCCTGATTTCCCCAGGAAAAGAGTTTACGACTGCGCAGACGATCTGTGGAAATCTGAAGCAAACCATAGCCGGTTTCATCTACATTTGCAATAAATTTCGGGCATCCATCCGGGATGTCAAAGAAATAATCTACGGACTTCTTTATAGAAGTATAATCGGAAATATCTGTGCCATTCACCATCGGGACATCCACTTTTGTCACCTGATTTCCACTGGACGTGAATGCCTGTACTGCCGGTACAATGACCCTTCCTTTCTTATATTCCGGAACTGCCATGTTGCTCCACCAATACATTGGAACAACCTCTTTTCCTTCATTCACAATACGCATTCTGCAGTTCAAAAAGCTGCTGTCTTTTTCCAGCCAGAAATCCATCTGATAAGTTACTTTTCGGATCCGTTCATACTCATACATACGCAGGACCGGCTCTCCGTTCTCATTCGTTGTCTGGGCAGTATAAAGCGGTTCTGTTGTAAATGGAGTATGTCCGATAATACCAATATTCCACTCTACACCACCACTGAACCACGCATTGCGCACTGCCAGATTGCTAAACCGAAGAACATCATTGGTGTAAAGCAGATTTCTACCTGTATATTTATCCCAGAGTTCCCATAATCTGCCTCCAAATTCAGGAAGAAATACAGCTTTCAAATAGCGGTTCTCCAGAATTGCTGTCTTTACTTCCTGCTCTTTGAGTTCTCTTGTATACGTGTTTCTCTGACGATATGGATAAGCATTCTTTACCCTTCCATACCCCTCATAAATCTCATCCGTTTCATCCAGATGAAATTCCAGACTGTTCTGCATGGTCAGCTCACCAAGGAGATCCGGCACACAGCTCTCCTTTCCCAAATCGGCTACCCTGATCTTCTTTGTCTCAAATCTTAACTCAGACATCCGTAATCCCCCGTTTCATCGTGTTCTCCAGTTCCTCCATCTGTCCCAGTATCAGTTTCTGTCTATCGTCAAATAATAAGCCCTTATTGTGACGGTAATACTGATCAGAACCATTTTCCCGGATGAACCAGATACTGTAAAAGTTTGCATTCAGTTCCGTAATAAATGCCACCATTTCCTGGCTGTCTCCAAAAGCCGCTTCCATAAAATCAAAAACATTCTGCAAGGTCTGTGAAGCAGCTTCTGTCTGTTCTTCCAGACTGTCTGCTTCTGCGGAAAAAGCTGCTTTTACTTTCTCATAGATATCCTGCTCGCTCTGTGTCAGACCTTCCAGCTCCATCCAGATTTTTTCCAGAAAAGCATTGACCCTGAGAAGCGTTTTCTCCTCGTTTGCAGTCAGCAGTTCGGATTTTCTTGCTGTCTCCAGATCATCCGCCGCTTTCTGACAGATCGCTTTCAGAGAAATATCAGCAAGGTTGTCTCTATAATATACCATATATTTGTACAGTTTTGTTACATAGGAATCCATAAGATAACATTCCGTAAATAACTGGCTTAATTTTCCATTCAGAAGTCCTACCAGACTTAAATGCTCGTCCAGAGATGCATTTCTGATCTTTTGTATAGTAAGCTGTGACCATTTTCCCTGAAGCAGATCTTCTACCGCATAGTCTGTCTTGTATTTGTTATATAGTGCCAGATACGCTGCAAAATCTTTCGCGATCATTGGATGCTGTATATACTGATATACCACTTCTCTGTCTACTTCTTTATTCAATGTTTCGTACACCTGAATTAGTCTGGAAAGGTCTTCCCATCCTCTGGCAGTGGCAAAAATACGACCATCTACTGTATTCTCCATTCTGTAGAAATTCTTTCTGCGAAGCTCCAGATAAGAGATGACGGCAGGGTGGATTCCCTGTTCATAAGCATATTCTTTCCATACTTCAAAGTCCGGCTGGACATCGATTCGCTTAATTCTGTCCAGGGTTACTACATCAAATTCACGGACAGATTTATTGTATTCCGGAGGGTTTCCTGCAGTTACGATCACCCATCCTTCCGGGACTTTCTGGTTACCGAAGGTCTTTCCCTGAAGAAACTGCAGCATCATCGGCGCCAGAGTTTCTGATACGCAGTTGATCTCATCGATAAAGAGAATTCCTTCTTTTAAGCCTGTCTTCTCCATCTTCTCGTAGACGGATGCAATGATCTCACTCATGGTATATTCTGTGACAGAAAAAGTCTCACTTCCAAAGGTTTTCTCTTTGATAAACGGAAGTCCTACTGCACTTTGGCGGGTGTGGTGGGTAATAGTGTAAGACACCAGACCTACCTTGCATTCTTTGGCAATTTGCTCCATAATCTGCGTTTTTCCAATACCCGGTGCCCCCATCAGAAGGATCGGCCTCTGACGGATTGCCGGAATCAGATAGTTTCCAAATTCATCCTTTGCAAGGTATGCTTCTATTGAATCTTTAATCTCCTGTTTTGCTCGTTTTATATCCATAATGTAAATCCTTTCCTGTTACTGAAAGTTCTCTATTTTAATCTGTTATTTTAACATATCTGCCTATTCATAATCTGACCAATACTTCTTAATTTATCACTTCATAACTTATCATTTTTATCTGCAGGTTTCAAATCAGACAATTACTTTCATTGCCTATCTGATCCATTTAGATCATACTCATCCAATATCAGTTTCATCGCCCATACCGGCACATCCACATCCCGGTAATTGTCCTGCATAAACACAAATGCTGTCTTATATGATGGCATTTTATGCGGATAAATTCCGAATCCGTCTGTGAAATAGATCAGGCCTTTCAGGTTACGAAATTCATGCTGTTCCAGCAGTTTATCCACCCATTCAAATGCAGGTCTGAAGTCTGTCCCGCCGTCACCGTATAATTCCAGATGTTCCATATAATCCTTCATTTCTTCCTGAGAAGTAATCTTCTTATCTATGTGAACTTTCTCATCGCACTGAATGATATGTACATTTATTTTTGTAAAAAAGCTCTCATTCTCGCTGAGTACGCCGTAGGTTTCCTCCAGAAATCTCCGCACCAGTTCTCCGGAGCAGGACATGGAAGTGTCGATGACAATGACGAATTCTTCTACTTTTTTAACTTCTTTGGACTCCAGTGGTTCGATCAGCGGCATATTACCATAAAGACGAAGTCCGTAAGTATAGAAATTGTAATCAAAGCTGTCATCATCTACCGCCAGTTCTTCATGGAAAACTGCAAATTTCCGCAGAAATTCTCTATAATCATATTTACTTCTGTTCTCTGTTTTAATCTGTTCCAGAAAATCTCCGTCACGTTCTCCTGCCTCCTGAGAAAATGTTTCCAGATCTGTCTCAATTCCATCATTGATCTCACCCCATTTACGACTGAGCATAGGATTCGGCTTCTGATCCGGCTTTTTGCTTTCCCAGTATTTGTGGTCATCTGTGCGGAATTCCTGCTCCAGATTTGTGAGATCTTTTTCACTTAAATTCCATCCTGACAGGATCTTGTATATTCGCTGAGCATTAAGAGTTTTACCCTCTTTTTCAAGCAGACGATAGGTTTCTCTGCGCAGGAGACTGCGGGAAAAACGGATACTGCGGTAGTTCATTCCATCTATGATATGTTCCACTGCGATATCGCAACTTAAATCACACATACGTTCCTCACTTGTTTTTCCAGTACTATCATTTCCTCTATCTTCCGCATTTTTCCACTGATCAGCTCCGGCAATAATAATATTATTACCAACACCACGCCATGCGAAATGTCTGAAAATACAGTGAAATACCATATGAAGATACCCTCTGTTTACCAGAATTCTGTTCACTTTATATAACCCGCCAAGCATCTGCGGCTGGAAATATATCACTCTTCCATCCGTTCCAAATCTATGAATTGAACCATCCATCTGATAAGAAAAACTGCTCAATGCCACATCCAGGAAGCGCATTCCCAAATATAGTTCATCCCGTGCCGCCCGTAGAATACTGCTGCCGATTGCCTGCAGACGCTCTGCTGTTTCTACTATTTCCTGTGTTTTATCTTCTGGCTGCATAATTATTTTCCTCTACAATCTTATCCATCTATTATTCATTATCAGGCAATCCCACTTTACTGCCTGCTTCAGTGAAATGTTCCAGATAATTATAATTCAAATCTCTTTTTCCGTCTTACATTCAACTGTTTCTCCACAGTATGTGATCGTTCATTTTTTTCCTGAGCTGTTACATCTATTTCCCGATAATCTTTTGGATTATCCACATTTGCACGCTCATTACTAACTGACTTATCCACTAAATCCGCTCTCTCATTCATAAGAAATGCGGAAATCTCTGTCTCTTTTCTCTGGGATGCACAGTCAAGTGCAGCATCGATTCCTTCCAGGGTCCAGAGTTTTTGTGCAGATAAAACTTCCAGTCTGTGTATATCTTCCTGCTTTACCAGATAAACTGCAATCTCTCCCAGATTTTTACTGATATATCCCCGGTACTCTTCTCCGGCTTTCTCTGTCAGCTCATACGGAAACTCCAGTCTGCCGAATGACATATCCACCAGAACTTCCAGCTTATCCATTACTACTGCCATCTCAAACAGCTTGTCGTATTCCTGATAATTCAGTTCTTTGTTATAGAAACACTGCCTGTAATTACTTCCTGAACCATGATATTCCGTATATAAAATACGCGCCGGAGTATTCTCAACTGCCTCATCATAATGCTCTGGAAAAACAAGTCTTGCCTCTTTTTTATCCGCATAAAGAAATGTCACGTCAATCCTCTGCCACATCTCCCCCAACATTTCCTTAACGCCAGACTTCTTTCCCTGCTTCATGTGTACAGTCAGTTTCTCCAATGCATGACATCCAGTGAATGCTCCACAGCCAATCTGCATAAGACTGTCAGAGAATTCCAGTTTCTTCAGATTTCCACACCCATAAAAAATATATCTTCCAATCTCTCGCAGGCTGTCCGGAAAAACGATCTCCTCTACCTCATTTCCTGCCAGAACCCGTTCTTCTCTGCCAAATCCAAAACCATCCTCCGGCTCCCAGACACTGGCATTCTTAAGTTCTTCAGTCTCATCCATATGACTGGAAAATACATATGGTGCCGCACTAATTACTATTTTTTCATCTATCATCTCCGGAATTTCAACCCTGTTCTCAATCCCATAACATCGCAGGATTTCAATTCCACCTGATTTTTCTCTATAATAAATCTTCATTCCTCTCTCCCCGGAAATCCATTTTCTTAAAAATGTTCCCATTTACAATTTATAATAAAGACTTCTATTTCAAATAACTTTATTATGGCGCAGAAAATTTTGCTGTGACATAATAAAATCATCCCTGAAAAGTATAATACTTCCCAGGGATTTTTTCCAGATAATATAAATTTATCACATCCAATTTCCAGAAACGCCTGCAACTTGCTCATATTTAAAGATTTTCTGAAACAGTACGGACGTTTCAAAATTGTCAATTCCAAACGGCAGTTTCCTTCTATTTTACGTAAAGTACAATTGACTGTCATCGCAAAACCAGCTCCGGCTTGAAATTCAGATAATCCCCGGATACCAGCTTATACTCAATTCCATCCACATATCCTTTGAAACTGTCGTCATAACGCTTCTCCCCATGACAGTGAGAATAAATCACTTTCTCTGCACCATACTCCTGCGCTATTAATGTGAATGGACTTTCCATTTCTCCGATGCTTGTTGGTGGATAGTGAAGAAACATGATAAATTTCTCATATCCTGCTGCCTTAGCCGCTTCAAAAGAACAGCGCAGACGTTCCAGTTCACGTTCTCTGATCTTCAGGAAATGTTCATAGCTGTCTTTTCCCTCATAGCAGTAGCCTTTGGTTCCTACCAATGCATAATCTTCATATGTATAAAAATTATTCTGCAGGAACTCCAGTTTTCCTCTGAACATCTCATTCAACTTCTCAGTTTTCTTCGCATCCCAGAACATATCATGATTTCCGCGAAGCAGAATCTTTCTCCCCGGCAATGCCATAATAAAATCCAGATCCGCCTGGCACTCCTCCAGATTCCGTCCCCAGGAATGATCTCCTGTGATCACTACCGTATCCTGCGCTGTTACTTTTTTCTTCCAGTATTTCTCGATCTTTACTACATGATTCTTCCATCTCTTATCAAATACATCCATTGGTTTATGGACTGTAAATGAAAGATGGAAATCACCGATTGCGTATAAACTCATCCTCCAAACGTACCTCCTTAATTGGCTTTAGAAATTGTTACATCGCATTTTCTTCAGTACTTTCCTGTAAAAGAAAATCGTCAGTCCCGTAGCCGCAAGCCATCCAAACGGCCATGCCATCCAGATTCCTGTACTTGCGAATTTCTGTGAGAAAATAAGTGCAAATATAATTCTCAAAATCAGATCCGGGATAGTTGCCAGTACAAAATAAAGCATGGCACCATATCCACGAATAATGCCATCCGTCATAAGTTTTACTACGATCATCAGATACCAAGGCGACACGATCCGCAAAAATGCCACGCCAGCATTCAATGCTCCTGTACTCTCTGCATTAAGAAACAGACTCATCATCTGGCGGCTGAAGCCGAAGTATAAAATTACGAACGGCAATACTGTCAGCTCTGACAATTTTAATCCTGTTTTGAATCCCATTGGGATTCTCTCCGGTTTTCCTGCCCCAAGATTCTGTGCGGTATAACTGGACAGGCAGGAGCCAAGTGTCATAAAAATATTGATAGCAAATGTATTCAGCTTAATTGCGCCGGAATATCCTGCCACAACTGCAGAACCATACTGATTGATGATTGCCTGCACTACCAGATTTCCCACACTGAGCACGCTCTGCTGCAGAATACTCGGCACTGCAATTGCCAGAATCTGTCTGCATAATTTTCCATCAAATAGTGGCTGTTTCTCCGCAGTCATCACACTAAGTCTGCGAATCACCGTGATCAGCACCAAGATTGCAGAAATCCCCTGTGCAATAAATGTCGCCCATGCCACACCACTGACTCCCCAGCGGAACCTCGCAACAAACAGAAAATCCAACAGGATATTTCCGGCAGAAGAACCAAGCAGGAAATACAGCGGAGTCTTAGAGTCTCCAAGCGCTGTACAGACACCTGTACAGACATTATAAAGCATCAGAAACAGTAATCCGAACACGTAGATCTTCAGATACAACTCTCCATCTGCCAGAATATTCTCCGGTGTACGGATCCACACCATCATACTCCTGCATGCCACACATCCAAACACAGTCAACGCAATTCCAAGTGCTCCGGATGCCGCAAATGCAGTCGTTACTGCTCTCTTTACCCCTTTTCTGTCACCAGCACCAAACAATCTGGAAACAATAACCGAAGTTCCCAGATTCATTCCAACAGCAAATGCCATAAAAATCACCGTGATCGGATAAGACGCTCCAACTGCTGCCAGTGCATCTTCCCCTGCAAACTTTCCAGCGATCATGCTGTCCGCAATGTTATAAATCTGCTGAAACATTACACTAAGCATCATCGGAAGCAGGAAACGCCACAGCGTTTTATCTGGATGCTCCTTTGTCAGGTCTGTAACCACAATTCTTTTCCCCCTTAGTAAAATCACATGACTCTCTCAAATTTTGTAATCAACAAATATCAATTATATCCCTTACCGCAAAACAAGGTCAATAATTTATATAACCTCTGACCTTATTATAGCAATATACAACTTAAGTAAGCAATATTTCTCTATGTTAACTCCCTCTTGACATTTCTTTTAATGTTACTGTTCACTCCGTGCTCTAACAGACAATCTTTCAGAAAGAAACGATTGCATCCTGATTAATCCACTAATAAATACATTTGGCTAAATTAATTACAATCTGGCAGCTACACTTTTATCATACGTTTTATACTATTTAACCAATTTTTACTAAGATATTCGCTTAAATTTGTCGGTTTAAAGTGTTAAAGTACTGGATTTTAAAATGATATCATGTTATACTTGATAAGAATGAAAAATACTTGAAAGACTTTTTAGATTACCGGAATCTCTCTCAGAAATTTTCTGTGATCTAAGAAAAATCCACGTGATATTTATATGGAGGAAACCGATCATGTCAATTAAAATCAATCACGAGCTCCCATTGCCGGAGGTTCTGAAATCTCAGTACCCTCTCAGCCCGAAGTTGAAAGAAGTTAAGAAACAGCGCGATGAAGAAATCCGTCGTATCTTCACCGGCGAATCAGATAAATTTATCGTCCTTGTGGGACCTTGTTCTGCTGATAACGAAGATACTGTCTGCGAATATGTACGCAGACTGAAAACAGTCGCAGATAAAGTATCTGACAAACTGATGATTATTCCGCGAGTTTATACCAATAAGCCACGTACTACCGGTGACGGCTACAAGGGAATGCTTCACCAGCCAGACCCTGACAAAGCGCCTGACCTTCTTGCCGGAATCATTGCAATTCGTAAGATGCATATGAGAGTTATGCAGGAAACAGGACTTTCTTCTGCTGATGAAATGCTTTACCCGGAAAACCGCAGCTATCTGGATGATATTCTTTCCTATGAAGCGGTAGGTGCACGTTCTGTAGAGAACCAGCAGCATCGTCTCACAGCCAGCGGTATGGATATTCCGGTTGGTATGAAGAATCCTACCTGCGGTGATCTCTCTGTTATGCTGAACTCTGTTACTGCCGCTCAGCATCCGCATCATTTCATCTACAGAGGATTTGATGTGGAAACATCCGGAAATGATCTGGCACATACCATTCTTCGCGGCGGCGTGAACCAGTACGGACAGACGATCCCGAATTATCATTATGAAGATCTGATGCATCTGGCTGCATTATATACAAAAAAAGATCTCAAGAATCCTGCTGTTGTTGTGGATGCCAACCACTCCAACTCCAACAAACAGTATAAAGAACAGATCCGTATCGTTACAGAAGTGCTTCACAGCCGTAACTACAATCCGGATCTTAAGAAACTGGTCAAGGGCGTTATGATCGAAAGCTACCTCCTCGAAGGCCGCCAGGACATCAGTGACCACATGACCCCAGGCTGCTCTATTACTGACCCATGCCTTGGATGGGAAGATACGGAACGCCTGATTTATGATATTGCGGAGAAATGCTGATATTAAACAAATACAAATGCTAAAGCAAGCGGATATTCGCAATTGAAGCAGGGGAATTACTTGATTTGGTTAAACAACTATTTACAGTTTTGCTAAATCAAAAGAGGGTGTCGTTTCATCAAAAACAGCTAATGAAACGACACCCTCAATCTTTAAGATCAACTCTTTTCATTTTGAATCGTCCACTAAAGCAGGACCTCGCCTAAAACAAGTTTACTTGTTTATTTACATTATATGCTGTATTTTAAAAATCAATAGCCTTGTCAAGACAAAAAAAGAACCGCTAGAAACCTTAATTTCTAGCGGTTTTAGCGTGCGTTAGAGGATTCGAACCCCCGACCTTTTGGTCCGTAGCCAAACGCTCTATCCAGCTGAGCTAAACGCACATCCTTGTGAAGTTCTTATCTCGTGTCCCTCACAACAATGAGTATTCTACTCTATACTGGTTCATTTGTCAACACTTTTTTTGAATTTTTTTTATTTTTTCTTTTGATCGGTAAAATTTATTATTTTACAACAATTCTAGAGCATGTTTGAAAAAGGCTTTCTGCAAGATGTGCGTCACAATTTGTGGGAGATTTTGTTCGGATGAGGGCGTCGTAGCGGGCTACGACAACCGAATTCGGGCAAAATATACCGCAAAGTGGGGCGTGCAGATTGCGGGAATGATTTTTCAAACAGGCTCTAGCATTCTAGTTCCGTCTTAACGCCTCAATCGGACTGAGTTTCGCAGCCTTCTTTGCAGGATAGATTCCAAAGAACACCCCTACTGCACAGGAGAACAATGTTGCCGCCATGATTGTCTTCAAACTGATTCCCGGAGTAATGATCATTCCCATACTGCTGCTTATGATCGAACAAATCGCATATCCTCCAATTACTCCCAGCACAATTCCGATCAGACCACCGATCACTGTCAGAATCGCCGCCTCTGCCAGAAACTGAAGCATAATTGATGAAGTCTTTGCCCCCAGTGATTTACGGATACCAATCTCTCTGGTACGCTCTGTTACAGATACCAGCATAATATTCATAACACCAATACCTCCAACCAGCAGAGAAATTCCTGCAACAAAAGAGATAAACGCAGTCACCATATCCAACATCTGATTCATGGAACTCATGATATCCTGGAAACTCTGTACCTGGAAATAATCTTCGCCTGAACACTGATGCCTTTTCTCCAGCAGATTTACCACTTTATCTGCAATACTCTGACTATCCAGACTTTTATCCGCCTGTATACTCATAGAGAAAAAATAATCTGATGTTCCGGTGAATTCATTCATTGTCGTATATGGCACATTCACAGTTACCGGCATTCCCTCGTAAGTATAACTTACAAAAGTTCCATTCTCCTTCTGTGTCGTCACACCACAGATTCTCAGGCTCTTTGTCAGACCGTAGCAATTTACATCCAGACTCATTCCCACAACATCATCCGTACCAAAAAGCCGTTTTGCATCAGAGTCTGAAAGAACGCAGACATTCTTCCCCTCCTGCACTTCATTCTCGCCAAAGTAAACGCCATGTTTCATTGTCGCATTATTCAGCAGCTTTGCATCCGGTCCCTCACCTGTAACCATAAGAGTAAAGTTTCCTTTGCCAGTAGTCGTCTCACCATCATAAGAATCTGAAACATTCACTCCTTCAATCCCATCCAGCTCCCGGACTGCCTCTACATCATCTGCAGTGATATATTCTTCCGCAGTCTGCGCATCACTGCTCATACTGATTGCAATCTGTCCACCGCCAATATCATCGATCTCACTGTTCATCTGATTCTTGGTTCCCTCACCAATTGATACAATAGCAATTACAGATGCAATACCGATGATGATACCAAGCATAGTTAAAAAAGATCTGCCTTTATTTGCCATAATATTATGGACTGCCATTTTAATATATTCATACAGATTACTCATTGGCATCCTCTCCTGACTGCTCGGAAACTGCCTGTACCTGCATTCCCTCTGTATAATCACCAAGATCAGAAATAACTTCTTCTCCCTCTTTGATTCCCTCTTTTATTTCTATATAATCCTCTGAACTGATTCCGGTTGTAATATTTCTCTTAGTCACCAGTCCATCCTCGATCACATAACAAAAAGATCCGTCCTTGCCGATATTGACCACTTCTACAGGAAGAGTCACCACATTCTTCGCAGATGCCGCATGAATCTTAACTTTTGCATCCACTCCCAGAAAAATATCATCGTTCGGATTATCAATACTTACAGTAGCAGAAATAACCGGTGTTCCTTTCTCATTCTGCACTGCAATATGGCTCATCTTCGTCACGGTACCCTGGTATGTCTGATCACCCATTGTAATATCCGCAGTCTGTCCTTCTTTCACTGTATCATAATCATACTTGGAAAGTGTCACATCCACACTTGCTTTATCTGTATTCTGAATGGTAAAGAGTTCCATTCCCTGTGAAACTGCTGCCCCTTCTTTAATGTCAGCCTTGGAAATAATTCCATTAAATTCTGCAGTGATTCCTTTCTTTCCCTCTTCTACCAGCTCTTTCGCAGACTTTGCGTCCAGTTCAGAAAGATTATCCGTTACTTTCAATTTCTCCTTCTCTTCTTTTGTCAGGCTTGTAGGATCTGCATCTGCGATTGCTTTCTCAGAAGCCAGGTCAGACTGGAGCTCTGCAAGCTCATCACTTGCTTTCTCCATCGCACTTTCCAAAGCAGAAGTATCTGCAGTAGCTGTACTGGTATCACTTCCACTGTAATCATAATCCTCTGAGGAATCATCCTCTTCATCATCTGTATCTGTTCCGTCAGATCCATCTGAGAATCCCCCTGAATAAGCAGAGTCACTTCCTGTAAAATCGGCAAGTGTCGGCATCTGAGGAGTCTGCGACCTGCAATCATCGTAATCCTGTTTCGCCTGCTGCATAGCCAGCTGTGCCTGTGTTCTGTAAGATTCTGCTTCATTCAGTGCCTGCAGATTCTCATCTGAAGAATCCGCCTGCCATGTTGCAAATGCGATCTGATACGCAGTATCCGTCTGATTATAAGTACTCTGTGCCTGATTATACTGTATATTTAAATCTGCCAGCTTCTTCTGATACTGTGGAAGCGTCTCTGTCTGATATGTAGAAAGTGCTGCCTGATACTGATTCTGGATCTCCTGCTGTTTCTTTGCCTCGGCCTGTGCTTTTGCCTGTGCTTCCTGCTGCTGGGCCTGGGCCTGTGCTGCTGCCTGTGCGGACGCCTGTGCTGCTGCCTGACGCTGAGCCGCTGCCGTAGCTGCTGAGATCTGTGATTTCAGAGAAGCTACATAAGCTTTTTTGTCCTTGATTTTCTGCTCAAGATCCTGGACGTTCTTTTTGGCATCTTTCTGTTTCTTCTCTGCTTTATCGGATTTCTTTCTTGTATCCGTTGTATCGTATTTTGTTGATTTCAAATTCAACTCTGCTTTCTGGTTATCTTTTTCCAGATCCCTGGTATTAAACTCGATAAGTTTTGTACCCTTCTTTACCACATCTCCCTGGGAAAAAGTAACTGCCTTCAGCTCTGCATTTACCGGAGAATAATACGTCTTTTCTTCTTCGCTGCCCACAGTACCCGTGGCATCTACAATCTCTTCCACATCTCCCGTTTCAGCAGTCACCACCGGAACCTGCGGAATCTGTTCCTCTTTTGAATTTCTCTGTCCTGCTACTGTAACACCGCCTGCGATCACCAGAACAGCCGCCGCTCCGATCACAATTTTTTTCTTGCTCTTCTTTTTTTTCATAACTTTATTTCTTCCTCCTCAAGACCATTTTCACACCATATTCTCTATAAAATGTATATACTTGCTGCTATTTTCAGATCTATATTCTTCACATCAGCTGTTGTAGCCTACGCATCCAGCTGATTCTTTACATATTCTTCTTTCCCATAGTTTTCGTTTATGAAATCTGACTCTATCTTACCGTCAATAATCCTCACCACACGCCTTGCCTGTGCCGCAATTCCATTATCATGAGTAATCAGTATGACTGTCTTCCCCTGCTTATGCATGCTCTTAAGAATCTCCAGAATCTCCTTACTGGAAGCAGAATCCAGATTTCCGGTTGGCTCATCTGCCAGAATAACCGGCGGCTGTGCTGCCAGCGCCCGGGCAATAGCAACCCTTTGCTGCTGTCCTCCGGACATCTCATTCGGTTTATGATCCATACGTTTCTCCAGACCAACCATAGTCAGTGATTCCACTGCCAGCTTATGTCTGGTCTTCCTGTCCACTCCTCTGTATACCAGCGGGAGCTCTACATTCTCAATCGCAGTCAGATTGGATATCAGATTAAATCCCTGAAAAATAAATCCAATCTCCCGGTTTCGGACTTCGGACAGTTCATTATCCTCCATCGTAGACACATCTGTGCCATTCAGAAAATATTCCCCTGAAGTGGGTACATCCAGACATCCCAGCATATTCATAAATGTAGACTTTCCTGAACCTGACTGTCCTATAATGGCAACAAATTCGCCCTTATCGATTTCCAGATTAATATGATCCAGCGCCCGCACCTCATTCTCACCGGGATTATATATCTTACACAAATCTTTCACTCTGATCAGCGCTTCTTCCATTTTCTCCTCCATTCATCTTGCATACTCCACAACCTCATCTGTCTAACCATAAGCCACATCACCGCCTATTGATCAAAGATTCTCAGCCAGCCTTCAAAAAAGGACAGAACCCGGTTCCCCAAAAGCTCTGTCCTTATCTGCGGAATCTACAAGTCTCTGTTAATCATAACGAAACTGAAGCTGTAATCCCTTCACTTTTTTTATATTATGACGATCCACAAAAATTCCTTTATCAAGCGGACAAAAGCATACGCTTCACTGCCTGCTCATAATCTGCTTTATGCAAATCCTCTTTATGCGTCAAGCAGAAATGCCTTGTATGCTTTTTTAGCTTCGTAAACATCTGCCTTACTTGTAATCTCCCACGGAGCATGCATACTCAACACTGCCACGCCACTGTCAATTACTTCCATGCCATAAAGAGCCGCAATATACGCGATCGTTCCACCGCCACCAACATCTACTTTACCAAGCTCTGCAGTCTGGAATGCAATTTCATGTGTATCAAAAATATTTCTTACTCTTGCCACATACTCTGCATTTGCATCATTGGAACCGGATTTGCCTCTTGCTCCGGTAAACTTGTTCAGAACGATACCACGACCGAGATAAGCAGCATTCTTTTTCTCAAATGCTTCGCCATAAGATGGATCATATCCTGCACTTACATCAGAAGAAAGCATACTTGAATTCTTCAGTGCTCTTCTTAATTTCAGTTCACTATAGCTTCCCATTGCATCCAGAAGCTCTGCCACTGCATTCTCGAAGAAACGGGACTGCATTCCTGTTGCACCCACACTTCCAATCTCCTCCTTGTCTACAAGCAGACAGCAGGAGGTACGTTTCGGTGCATCCATCTCCAGCATTGCAAGCAGAGATGTGTATGCGCATACTCTGTCATCCTGTCCATAAGCAGCGATCATACTTCTGTCCAGACCGCATTCTCTTGCCCTGCCTGCCGGTACGATCTCAAGTTCTGCGGAGAGGAAATCCTCTTCTTCCATATCGTATTTCTCTTTCAGGATTTTCAGTACATTCTGTTTAACTGCATCTTTCTTCTTATCATCCGGGAGATCTTTCAGCGGTCTGCTGCCGATCAGGATGTCAAGATTCTCACCTTCGATCACTTCAGTAGCCTTCTTCTGCATCTGTTTTCCCGCAAGATGGATCAGAAGATCTGTGATATATACGATCGGATCATCTTCATCCTCACCAATATTTACTTCTGCAATACTTCCGTCTTTCTTTACTATTACACCATGGATCGCAAGCGGAAGTGTTACCCACTGGTATTTCTTAACACCACCATAATAGTGAGTATCCAGATATGCCAGATCAGTATCCTCGTACAATGGATTCTGTTTGATATCAAGACGTGGAGAATCAATATGTGCTCCCAGAATATTCATACCTTTCTCAATATCTTCCTGACCGATATGGAAAAGTGCAACGATCTTCTTCATTCCTACTGTATAAACTTTATCTCCGGCTTTCAGTTTCTCACCCTTTGCAGCTTTCTCTTCCAGAGATTCATAGCCAGCCGCCTGTGCTTCTTTCACGATCTGTGTCACGCATTCACGCTCTGTTTTACCAACATTGAGGAAATTACGGTATGCGTCTGCCACCTTTTCTAATTCTTTTTCTTCTGCTTCTGTATAAGAAAGCCATGCATTTCTACGTTCCATCTGATGTTCCGCCTTTCTTTATGACTGTCATTCATAGTATTGTTTTCTTTATTATAAAACATCCTGCTGTATTTTTCCATATAATAAAAATATTGACATTTTTTCTCTACAGGGTTGTTGTTTACTCCAGCTATAATAATACGCTTCATCGTTCTGCATCACACAACTGGACAATTCCCTTTGCTTCTATTATAGTTAATATTATTCCAGATAATTATCTCAAAACAACAAGCCTGCAAATAAAAAGTCAAGCTTATTTTGATGAACATTGAAAATTTTATACAGGTTGAAAAATAGGTATCTCAATAAGACCGCCACAGTATGCCGGTCTGAGAAAAAAAGTAT
>NZ_JAHLQG010000049.1 GCF_018919065.1 Blautia sp. MSJ-9
CGGGCCGCTGGTGCATCGGTTAGACTGCCAAGTCTACGGCCGAGTAGCCAAGCCCGGAAGGGATAAACGCTGAAGGCATCTAAGCGTGAAGCCCCCCTTAAGATGAGATATCCCATTCGAAAGAAGTAAACCCCCTTGAAGACGACGAGGTAGATAGGGCAGAGGTGGAAGTGCAGTAATGCATGGAGCTGACTGTTACTAATCGGGTGAGGGCTTGACCAAGAAATCGCAGGAAGTAATGATCTCAGGGAAATGTCAGCATGTATGTAGTTTTGAAGATATAGTAGAAACCAGCTAGTTGTTAGCTGGTTTTTTTGTGCTTAAAAATAGGTCTAAGAGGGACGTCAGAAAAAAGAATGGTTTCCCATGCGGTTTCGGAACCTAGGAATTCTAAGGGTCTGGAGATCTGCTAAAAGCATGAGGAAAAATGCAAAACTCGCCGCGAAAGGGCTCAGACAGGTTGCTATTTTTCCTCATAACGCAGATCCCCACACCCTAAGAATTACTACGGTCCCTGCAAATGCATGGGAAACCATTCTTTTTTCTGACTGTTTATTGACTTAAGTGGGACAGATTTACTGGTGAGAGAATAATTAAATAATTAGCGGTGTGGGAGAAGAATATACAAAGTATGTAAATATATAACGGCATATAATAGGAAGCAATTAATAAAAATGACAATGAGATTTTAAAAGTTTAGAAGAATCCTTGTTATTCTGCATAAAAAACAAAGGATTTCGAAGAAAAACAGAAGTATTTTGTATAGTTTTTTCAAGAATCCATTGTTATAATACAATCACAGTAAAACAAACGGGCACGCGAGAGAGTGAGCGTTGACAAAGGCTCTGCGTGTTTAATAAACAAATCAAACGTAAATTCAAGGAGGGTTTTTACAATGAAAAGAAAATTAGTGAGCTTAGTACTTGCAACAGCAATGATCACATCATCTATGGTGGCAATGCCTGTATTCGCATCTGATGACACAGCAACAGAGGAAACAGCTGACGAGAAGAAAGATGATGCTGCAGATGATACAGAAAAACCTGATGTAGATTTATCAGACAAAAAAGTTGGCATTTGTATTTATCAGTTCTCTGATAACTTCATGACTCTGTTCCGTACAGAACTGGAAAACTATCTGATCGAGCTTGGATTCTCTAAAGATAACATCACAATCCAGGATGGTGCTAATGACCAGGCTACACAGTCCAACCAGATTGACGCTTTCATTGCTGATGGTGTAGATTTACTTATCATCAACCCGGTAAACTCCTCCTCTGCAGAGAGTATTACAGATAAAGTAGTAGCAGCTAATATCCCGCTTGTATATGTAAACCGTGAGCCAAGCGAAGATGAAGAGAAGAGATGGGAAGACAACGGCTGGAACGTTACATATGTAGGATGCGACGCTCGTCAGTCCGGAACAATGCAGGGTGAGATCATTGCTGATCTTGGTCTTGACACAATTGATAAGAACGGAAACGGAAAAGTTGATTATATCATGATCGAAGGTGACCCGGAGAACGTTGATGCTAAATATCGTACAGAATTCTCTGTAAAAGCTCTTGAGGATGCAGGACTTGAAGTTAACCAGCTTGACGATCAGGTAGGTAACTGGGATCAGGCTACAGCTCAGCAGCTTGTTGCTAACGACTTAAGCCAGTTTGGTGATGATGTAGAAGTTGTATTCTGTAACAACGATGCTATGGCACTTGGTGCTCTTCAGTCTATCGAAGCTGCCGGACGTACAGTTGGCGATAACATCTTCCTTGTAGGTGTAGATGCTCTGTCCGAGGCTCTTGATAAAGTAGAAGAAGGCAAAATGACAGGTACAGTATTTAACGATCATATTTCTCAGTCTCATTCAGCAGCAGATGCAGCTGTTAAATATCTTGCAGGCGAAGAAAATGAACACTACATCGGCTGTGATTACGTAAAAGTAACTACAGACAACGTAGCTGATATTAAAGAAATGACAAAATAATTTAATTGATCTTGCTCAGAAAGGTGCGGGTGACTTAAAAGGCACCCGTACTTTTCTGTGAGAAAAGGGAAAGGGAGGAGAAATATGTCTGAGTACAAACTGCAGCTGAAGGGCGTCTGCAAATCTTTCCCAGGTGTTAAGGCACTTGATAATGTACAGCTGTCACTCCGTCCGGGTACAGTACATGCTCTTATGGGAGAGAATGGTGCAGGAAAGTCTACTTTGATGAAATGTTTATTCGGTATTTACAAAATGGATGCCGGAGAAGTCTACTTAGATGGACAGAAAATTGTAGTTAATAATCCTGATGAAGCAATGAAATATGGTATCGCAATGGTACATCAGGAGTTACAGCCGGTTCCGGCAAGAACAGTAGCGGAAAATCTTTACCTTGGACGTTTTCCTACAAAGAAATACGGTCCTTTACAGGTAATTGACCATAAAAAGATGTATGAAGATACAGCATACTGGCTGAAAGAAGTTAAGATGGATTTTGATCCGAAGGCTCTTCTGGGTGATCTTTCTATCGGACAGATGCAGTCAGTAGAAATTGCAAAAGCAGTTTCACACAATGCGAAGGTGGTAATCTTTGATGAGCCTACATCCTCATTATCAGATAACGAAGTAGAAGCTCTTTTCAGGATCATGAATGATCTGAGAGATAAAGGTGTTGCCATGGTTTACATTTCTCATAAGATGGATGAGATCAAACGTATTGCAGATGATATCACCATCATGCGAGACGGTACATATGTAGGAACCTGGCCTGCAGCCGAAATGACTACAGAAGATATCATTACCAAGATGGTAGGACGTGAGCTGACCAATGTATATCCGGAAAGAAAGAATAAACCAGGAGAAGTGGTCATGGAGGTGAAACATTTAAGTTCTATCCATGAGAAATCATTCCAGGATGTATCTTTCACACTCCGCAAAGGTGAAATTCTTGGATTTGGCGGTCTGGTAGGAGCTCAGAGAACAGAGCTTCTGGAAGGCGTTTTCGGAATGAGAGCGATCCAGTCCGGAGAGATTTATATTAAAGGCAAAAAAGTAAATATCAAACATCCGGCAGATGCCATGAAAGCCGGAATCGGTCTGATCACAGAGGACAGACGTGGAAATGGTATTTTTGGATGTCTTTCCATCAAGGATAATGTAGGTGTTTCTATTTATAACAAACATCTGAAAGCCGGATTTGTGCTTGATCATAAGACGATCAACGGAATCGTAGACGACAGTATCAAGAAGCTGCGTATCAAGACTCCGAATATGCAGGAGCATATCGCAAACCTGTCCGGTGGTAACCAGCAGAAGGTTATCGTTGCAAGATGGCTGGCAAATGATCCGGATATCCTGATCATGGACGAGCCTACCCGTGGTATCGATGTTGGTGCAAAACACGAGATCTATGAGATCATGAACGACCTGGCAGCAGAAGGCAAAGCCATTATTATGATTTCTTCAGAAATGGCAGAGCTGCTTGGTATGTCTGACCGTGTTTATGTAATGTGTAACGGAAAGATGCGCGGAGAACTTACAGAGGAAAATGAAATGACTCAGGAACATGTTATGAGTTATGCTACAAAATTCTGATGATGGGAGGAGAAAAATAATGGGTAAAAAGAAATTAAGCTTTAAAGAGATTATGACAAATTATGGTGTTATCATCATCATGGTTTGCCTTATCGTATTCACAGGAATCACAAGACCAAACTTTATAACAACAAACAACCTTACTAATATTCTTGCAACTATGAGTTTCCGTCTGGTAATCGCACTTGGTATTGCCGGATGTATCATTACAGCAGGATGTGATCTTTCCGCAGGTCGTATGATTGGTTTCGGCGGATGTATCGCAGGTACACTGCTTCAGAAAATGGACTATTCCGCTAAATTCTATCCGGATATGAAACCGTTAAACATCTGGCTTGCACTTCTGGTCGTTATGCTGATCTGTGCAGCATTCGGTCTGGTAACAGGTTTCTTTATCGCATACCTGAACGTACCGCCATTCATTTCCACAATGGCTATGATGGAAATCGTTTATGGTATCTGCAGTATTTATACAAATGCAACGCCTCTTGGAGGATATGTAAGTGAGTATACAGGACTTGCTACAGGTAAATTCCTTGGAATGAGCTATCTGGTATGGATCGCAATCCTGGTTGGTGTTATCACATGGTTTATCTTCAACATGACCCGTCATGGAAAATATATGTATGCAATCGGTGGTAACCCACAGGCTGCAGAAGTTGCCGGTGTTCCGGTTAAGAAAACTCTTATCATTATCTATGCAAAAGCAGCAGCTATGTATGGTCTTGCAGGATTTATGATGGGTGCAAAAGCCGGCGGTGCATCTGTTCAGTTAGGTTATGGTTATGAAATGGAAGCTATCGCAGCTTGTACTATCGGTGGTGTATCTGTAACCGGTGGTCGTGGTAAAGTATCTTCCGCTCTGGTCGGTGTTGCAGTATTCGAATTCCTGAAAGCAGCACTTCAGTTCCTGGGAGTAAATGCATACGCTCAGTACATCGCACTTGGTGTTATCATCTTCATTGCTATTTCACTGGATATCAGAAAATACATTGCAAGAAAATAATAAAAAGTATATAATGTTACATATAGGGCCGCCGTTTTGGTACGACGGTCCTTTCTTTATATATACAGCTGCGAAATAAAAAGAGGAGAAATAAAAAATGGGAAACAGTTATTTATCAAATGCAATGATTCCGCTGATGATGACTCTTGTTCTTGGATATTATGCAGCCCGTCTGCTGATCTTTCATGATACAGAATCCATCACAGGGAAAGATAATGGAAAGAAACTTAAGGACAAAGAGAAATATGTGGCAGAATCAGGAAAGCTGATACTTTTTCTTGCGGCAGGTTCTTTTGTTATGGCAATCTTAATGTACTTCAGTGTCCATGCGGCAGTTGTGGAAATTGCGGTGTGGTTTGTGGTTTTCGGTATTTTATGGAAACGTATGAATGATAAATACGGAACTCCGAATTCACATAAGAAGAAATAAGATAACTATTTGACAGAGTGCTGATTGTGAAGGCACTGAACGGTTACGAGACAAAAAAACAAAAATGTAGAGACAGGTGTAGAGATGGAGAAGTATTCAGTACTGCTTGTGGATGATGAGGAAGATGTTATCCAGATTATTATGAAAAAGATGGACTGGGAAAGTATGGGGTTTCAGATTGCGGGCTATGCGCATAATGGTGTGGAAGCTCTGGAGATGGCAGAGGAACTGCAGCCGGATGTGGTAATGACAGATATTAAGATGCCGTACATGGACGGACTGACCTTAAGCCGTAAGCTAAAAGAACTTTATCGCACAGTCAAGATTATTATTTTTTCAGGTTTTGATGAATTTGAATATGCAAAAGAAGCAATTCAGATTGAAGTGGAGGAATATATTTTGAAGCCCATTGATGCCGGAAACCTGAAAGAGGTATTCGGGCGTATCCACGAGAAGATAGGGCGGGAGATGGATGAGAAGAGAAATGTGGATAAGCTGAGAGAATATTACATGGAAAGTCTTCCGATTCTTCAGGAAAATTTCTATACCTCTCTGATTGACGGACGTATTCCTGAGGGGGAGGTTGAAAAATATCTTTCTAACTATCAGATTGATCTTACCGGCCCCTGTTATGTAGTTTCTATTTTACATATCAGCACTACAGATATTCCACAGAATATGAATCCTTTTTTGCTGGGGGTATCAGTGAAAAAGCTGGCAGAAGAACATATGGAAGGGGAATGGAAATCAAGGATTCTGATGTATCTGGGAGATATTGTGGTAATCACACAGCTTGAAGAACAGGAACAGATTACTGCGTTTACGGATTTTATGGATCAGTTCTGTCGTCTGGCAAAGCATGTATGTGAAGCAATGGTAACTGCAGGGATCGGATATGTATGTGACAATCTGCCGGATATCCGGCTGTCATGGCAGGGTGCAAGGAGTGCTGTTTCCTATCGCGTGATCTATGGAAATGCGCGTGCGATCAATATTGCGGAAATTGATCCTATGGAGAATGTGGATGAACGTTGGGAGGAACAGGAAATACAGAAGATTCTTAAAAGAATCCGTATGGGAACAAGAGAAGAACTGGAAACAGAAATCAGTCACTGTGTATGCAGGTTTCTTCAGGATGGAACTACTATGCAGAAATATCAGATTTTTATTATGGGACTTCTTACAGAACTTTTTCGTTTCTGCAATAACAATCAGTTGGACAGTGTTGAATTTTACGGTGAAAAGGGGGAAGCTTTTGATAAGTGCATGCAGATGGAATCCCCGAAGGAACTGGAGCAGTGGCTTCTGAAAGTCTGTGAGAAGTTACAGGAAACCGTTCAGCAGGAACGGCAGGCAAGTACCAGATCTTTTGTTTCCAGAGCTGTGGAATATGTGCAGGAACATTACAGCGACAGAAACATTACTATAGAATCCGTATGTCGTGAACTGGGTGTGAGTGCTGCATATTTTTCTACGATCTTTAAAAAAGAAACAGGTAAAACATTTATCAGTTTTCTGACAGATTACAGAATGGAAAAAGCAGTGGAGCTTCTCATGACTACCAGTGATAAGACTTATATTATTGCGGAAAAAGTGGGGTATGCAGATCCTAATTATTTCAGTTACGCATTTAAAAAGCAGTACAGTATGTCGCCGTCTAAGTATCGTACTGCCAACAGTTAATAACAAAAGACAGGAGAATCAGTGGAAAAGATCAGAGAATTATTAACCCATAAGAACAAAAAAACAAGAAGTATGCAGATGACAATATCTATTTCTTTTACAATTCTGTCTGTATGCTGTATGTGTCTTCTTGGAGTTATGCTTTATCAGCAGTTTACCAGAAAAGCAGAGAATCTTACAGTCGAAAATTCAAGGCAGCTTCTTAATCAGACGACCATCAATCTGGAGGATTATCTGAGGAATATGCGTCGTATTTCGGATGCAATGTATTATACGGTAATCAAGAATACAGACATCGGAAGTGAGAGTCTGGAGGATTCTATGAATCTTTTGTACGAGGCGAACAAGGATAAGCTGGTCAGTGTGGCATGTTATACAAATGATGGGAAGCTGACAGAAGCATCTCCCATTGCCACAGAGAAACCAGGAGTTGATGTAAAATCGCAGAAATGGTTTCAGGATGCTGCCGGAGAACTGGAAAACTTTCATTTCTCCACACCTCATGTGCAGAATCTCTTTGATGACCCATCTTACAGATATTACTGGGTGGTTTCCTTAAGCCGTACGGTGGAGCTTACCAGAAATGGAAATACCATGCTGGGTGTTCTTCTGGTTGATATGAATTACAGCAGTATTGAGCAGCTTCTTGAGAAGGCAAACACAGACACTTCCGGTGAATATGTATATCTGATGGCACCGGACGGGGAAATTATCTATCATCCCAAGCAGAACCTGATCCACATGGGGCTGTATGAGGAAAATAATACCGAGGCAGCAGGATATGAAGATACTACTGTAAAAGAGAATTTCCATGGTGAAAAGCGACTGGTAACAGTAAAAACCATCAGTTACACAGGCTGGAAGCTGATCAGTGTGGTTCCCATGAAATCTTTCAGCATGGGGATGACAGGTATGAGAAATCTGGTAGTTCTTCTGGTAGCTCTGACAGTACTTGCGGCGGTGATGCTGAATCAGATGGTTTCTGCCAGAATATCAAAACCACTGCGCCGCCTGAATGATTCGGTGAAGGAGTGGGAAGCCGGAAATATGAATCCGGATATTTATATAGGCGGTTCCATGGAAGTAGAGCATCTGGGAAAAACACTTCGCTCTACGGTTGCGCAGATTCGTCAGCTTATGGATGATATTGTAGTGGAACAGGAGGAGAAGCGAAAGAGTGAACTGGATGCCCTGCAGTCTCAGATCAACCCGCATTTCTTATATAATACACTGGATTCTATTGTCTGGATGATTACAGGTGAAAGATATGATGATGCGGTATTTATGATCACGCAGCTTGCCAGTCTGTTTCGCATCAGTCTGAGCAAGGGTAAAACTGTGATTAAGATTGAGGATGAAGTCAAGCATGCCAGAAATTACATGAATATCCAGAAGATCAGATATAAGAACAGCTTTGAAGTGGATTTTCAGATAGAGGAAGATATTCTGGATGGGTGTATTGTAAAGCTGGTGCTTCAGCCTTTGCTTGAGAATGCTATTTATTATGGTATGGAATTTATGGACGGAGAGGGTGAAATCCATGTCCGGGGTTACCGCAAGGATAAGGATGTTTATCTGGAGGTGGAAGATAATGGACTTGGAATGCCGGAAGAAGAGGCCGCAGAGCTTCTTAACGGAAAAGAAAGACCGCATAAGCATGGCTCAGGCGTTGGTCTGGTCAATGTCCACAGCCGTCTGAAGCTTCGCTTCGGAGAGGCTTATGGTCTGGTTATTCACAGTTGCCCAGATGAGGGAATGATGGTACAGATCCATATTCCGTATATTCCATATACAGTGGAGACGCAGAAATTTCTGGAAAGTGGAAAGGATTATTCTTCAGTGTCAGCATCCGGAAAGGAGGGTTCGGAATGAAAAAGAACAGAATATCAGGCCTCCTTTTTCTGCTGGTGATCCTGGCTGTGATTGGATACAGTGCACATGAAATGGTAAATCAGGGGAAAGATGAAGATTATATATCTGTATCTGTTGTTGTAAATGACAGCAGCAATGTCCGGTGGGATGCTTTTCGTTCCGGTCTGGAGCAGGGAGCAGAAGATAATCATGTACATCTGAATCTTGTTTCTACAGGCACGTTTCAGAACGCACAGGAAGAACACACAATTGTGAAAAGAGAACTGGATGGAGAGGCAGACGGTGTGATCGTTGAGCCTTATTCCAGTGAGGCAGATGTGATCCTTCCAACAGAATCAGCGAAACCGGTGGTACTTGTGGGAACAGGGATAGAGACAGACAGACTTTTTACTTCTGTAATGACAGACCATGGGAAGCTGGGGAAAAGTCTGGCTGATGCAGTCATTCAGGGCAAAGCAGTTAAAGTAGGGATCTTGAGCGGAAACCAGAGTCAGCTGGGAATGAGGCAACGGTTAAAGAGTGTCAAGGACAAGCTGGAAGAAGCAGGAATAGAGATTTCCTGGATACTCTCGGAAAAGGAACTTGACAAGAAGATGCGAAATGTAGAATATTTTGCAGAGCATCCGGTAGATACAGTAATTTCTCTTGATAATGATGATACGGAAAAAGCGGTGGATATTATTCTGAATGATGACCGTATCTCATGGAAACTCTATGGAGAAGGTCGTTCTGAGAAGCTGATATATTATCTGGATAAGGGGACGATACAGGAACTGGCAGTTCCCAATGAGTATTATATGGGATATCAGAGTATAGTCCTTGCAGCGCAGAATATCAGGTATTATACGGACAAAACAGAACAGGCAGAAGTTGAATTTTATATGGTATCCAAAGATAATCTCTATGATGAAGAAACAAACAGAATTTTGTTTCCGGCTGTAAGATGACCGGACAGACAGATGGGGGAAAAGAAAATGCACAGAAAATATCTGGCACTGGCAGGTGTTCTGAGTCTTGTAACTGTTACTGCCGGAGGATGTAAGGGCAGTGAGGAGAAGGATGTCAAAAATATTAAAATAGGAGTTACCTTATACAGCCAGTATGACACATTTATCTCAGAATTGATGACGGAATTTACAGAATACGCAGCAGATAAGGAGGAATCCAGCGGTGTGGCGATCAATCTGGAAATCCTGGATGCATCACAGAGTCAGCTGACGCAGAATGAACAGGTGAAAAACCTGATTGATAAAGGATGTGATGTGGTGTGTGTCAATCTGGTCGACCGTACAGAGCCTACAACGATCACAGATCTGGCTGAGAATAATCAGGTTCCGATCATATTTTTTAATCGTGAACTGGTTACAGAGGATCTGGAACGTTGGAGTGAACTGTATTATGTGGGAGCAGATGCTTCTCAGTCCGGTGTGCTGGAAGGAGAAATTGCGGCAGATGCATTTAAGAAAAATGCAGATATTGATAAAAATGGTGATGGTATCTGCCAGTATGTGGTTCTGGAAGGTGAAGCCGGACATCAGGATTCCATTGTAAGAACGGAGTATTCGGTGAATACTATGGTTGAAAAAGGAGTGGAAACAGAGAAGCTGGGATATGCCATAGCAAACTGGAACAGGGCGCAGGCTCAGACAAAAATGGCAGCTCTGCTGACGCAATTCGATGGAAAGATTGAGATGATCATTGCAAATAATGATGATATGGCACTGGGAGCAATTGATGCGTTAAAGGCATCTGATATTCCGAAAGAGAACTGGCCCGGAGTTGTGGGGATTGACGGTACAGATGAGGGGATTGAGGCTGTAAAGAATGAGGAAATGCTTGGAACGGTTTATAATGATAAAGAGGGGCAGGCGCGTGAAATGCTGAATCTTGCATTTGTAATCGCAACGGATGGAGATAAGAGTGATATTCCGTTGATCGACGGAAAATATGTGCGCACGCCATATCATAAGCTTACGTTGGAAAATATAGAAGAGTCTGAGTAATTTCTCTGATCCGGTATTTATAGTAATTCTGTAAATAAAAAAGGCTGTTGTTAATGACAGCCTTTTTATTGAGCATTTTTGATTAAAGTGTCTGTATATAAGATAATAATTCAGCTTTCTCAGCTGCGCTTAATTTATTTCCTGCTGTAAATGCAGCGATGAAATCTTTGATGGCTCCGTTGTAAGAATCCTTTACAATCTCCTGGGCATAATTTTCATAGAATTTCTTTGAGGTGACAGATGGAATATAGATAGCTCTTTTTCCGCTCTTGTCAACATTCAAAAAGCCCTTCTGTGCCAGACGGGAAAGAAATGTGTTTACTGTCTGTTTCTTCCATGCTTTCTTTTCTTCCTCATTAAAGTGAACCATAATCTCAGAAAAAGTTGCAGGTGTTTCTCTGGTCCATAAATATTGTAAAATATAAAATTCTGTTGCGCTCATTGCATTTCGTACCATTATTATAAGTCCTCCTTATCAGTGTAGTGATGTGTACTCTGGGGTTATTAAAATTTTTATTGCCAGGTAAATACTTTTGTTTCTGGTAATCGTGGATGTTCAGCAGTCCGTTGAATGGAATGTCTCTGAACAGTTAACAGTAATTAAGAATAGTAGCGGAAAAGTACATATGGTACCATAAACAAACAGATGTGGAAAAGTTTTATCCAACATCTGTATGCTTATTTTAATATAAAAGTATAAATATTACTAGACGTAGAAATAGACAAAAATGTAAGTGAAAAATAGGTTAATTTATCAATTACGGAGCCTTTATGTTAATAATTGCGAGAGCAGTACAGATACAAATTATACAGTAGCCTCTCTGATCATGCAATATTGTTTCAGATCAAAGTGAGGTTTTTCCACTATCCCATATGTTTTAAATCCGAAGTGTTCATAAATAGGAACGTTATTGGGATTATGGGTTTCCAGAGAAATCAGCATCTTGTGTTTCTGGGCGTAATTTATCACTTCATCCATCAGAAGTTCTGCCAGCCCATGATGTTGGTGTCCGGGGTCTACCGCAAGGTAGATCACATGGAGACGTTCTGTCTGGTGAAGCTGATCAGTCCAGCTTGAGTTCAGGTAGTCTTTGCCCTGAATGAAATTCCAGAAGGTTTTCAGGCTTGGATCTTCTTTGATCAGCCATCCGTCAGTGGTAAGTGCAGCTCTGGCCTCTGTGAGACAGTAGTGCAGAAAATTGTAAGGTTCGCTTTCGTCAGAAACAACCAGGATACTGTTCAGTTCGCTGCTGTCAGAATAAATCTCGCATGTCTGAAAGAATTCCGTCAGATCGCAGGAAAAAAGCTCCGGCAGCAGTCTTTCTCTGGTGTCATCATCAGGAATCAGGGTATGATACAGCGGATCCTGTGCGAAACAGACGGTTAACAGTTTCTGTAATCGTGGTAAATCTTCTTCCTGTACTCTGTACAAATTATCACTTTCCATGGTATGTAGTAATCTCCTTATTTATTGCCGGGAACATTGCTGTTCCCGGGAGTGGTAATGTTTCTTAAAAAGACAGTAGATTATTATAGATGTTATCCAACATTGCAGACAGCTTATTAACGGAGGTGTTTAAGTAGCGGATATCGTCCTTATAATAAGCCTTCTGTCTGCGCAGGGCAGCTTCCAGACGACGGATCTCACTGTCGAGTTCCGGTGTTTTTTCTTCCATGCGCTGCTTCAGTTTCTGCACGATCCCGTAGAGATTTTCGTGATGCATGATACGTCCGGCACCCCACATCAGGCGGTCTTTTGGCTGGTGAAGAATGTATTCGGTGAAGTGATAGTAAACTTCTTCATCGAAGAGAAATGCGTACATATTATTGTCTACTCGATAGAGGGCCTTCAATGCATCTGTAATATTTCCCTCGGATAAAGCCCGGCTTGCTTTTTCCAGCTGTCGGATATTTTTGGAGGCAGCTTCCTGTGGGAAAATTACTTCATCTTGCCAGTTGAGACGTACCAGATAGTCTTGTGCCTTGCGGAAAGTTTTCAGCAGCTCCAGTCCGGCATATTCCCATTTGTGGCGGAAAGCAATGCGGGCGTCGGAGTCTGAAAGTGTGGCATATTCCGCATTAATCTGGCAGATTTTGTCATAAATATTTTCGGCAGAATCTATAATTGTCTGCAGGTTTCTGAGCAGAACATTCTGCTCAGGATCAGCAAATGAGAGTGCATTTTCGTGGATACTTTCTGCGACTGCGTTCATGGTATTGCTGAAATTCATCGGTGGCAGGACAAGTCTGTCAATGGCCATGATCAGTTTCAGATAGCATTCATGATGAAACTGATAGACAGCTTCCTGGTAAACATCCTGATTATCATATTGGGAATGATAATAATTCTGCATGAATGGTCCGGCACTGAAGTCATTGACTGTGGATGGGATACCTGCAATCGCCATGGAGAAATCATCAGACCATGTCTCGATGGGAGAGAGAACTGTAATCCCGTCAGGATATGCTTCCTTCGGGACAGTCAGGCTGTCTGTAAACTGTCTGATGAAATCTGCATATTCATAGGTACAGCGGATGGCATCCTGCGTATTGTGTGCGTGTGCAGGAAGTTCAAAGTTCAGGTCTGCAATCACTTTACCCTGCCAGTCAGGATGTACGCGGAATACCTGATTGTAGGCTCCTGTTGACCAGTCGTATTTGGAATCAATGATTCCCCATTCCTCGGCAGCCATTGCACAGAAGACGAGAGTGTGGGCAGGTTTATAGCCGCCCTTTACCAGTGCACGGGCAATGCCGAGCATCATGGCGACTGCTGCATTATCGTCCTGGAATCCATCGAAATAGGAATCATAGTGTGCGGACAGCAGGATCATAGAGTCTGTCTCAGTCCCCTGTATTTTACCTGTGATATTGCCTGCTGTTGTGTCCGGGATCACTCTGGAACGGGCATCCAGTGATACTTTTAATGAGGATCTGCGTAATAAAGCAGCATCCTGTTCTGGAGTGTTACGGATATCTTCTGAATCAGCGGTATTGTCTTCGCAGGCGGAAATTTTATTCCGGAGGGCACGCTTCAGGATACGTGCATCTGCCTGAGACAGGGAGAATGCAGGTGCGAAATCAGGACCTGCGATATCCTGTGCATTCAGCGCAGTTTCTGCGATTTCTCCGTAGCCGTTTGCCTGAACTGCGATCAGGGCAGCAGCGCCGCGCAGATAAGCCTGATAAACAGGGAAGCTGATCCACCATTCGTCGCGTTGGTTGATCTCAACCATAACCAGCTTTCCTTTTACGTTTATGCCTTCATAATCTGCGGCAGTTCCTTTTCCCAGATAAACGAGTTCATAATCTTCAAATCCGTCTGTCTCGAAATTTGTCTGATATCCGCCCATCTGAAAGGTGTGTTCCTGCCCGTCATCATCTGTAAATTTCAGGACTGCCTTCTCGAATTCCCATCCGTCCAGTGAGAATGTATCTCTGGTTACATCGGTAAGTCCGATAGCTTTCATTTCCCTGTATAACATATCTCCTGTAGCTGTTTCTGCAGCGGAACCTGCAGTACGATAGCCCAGAACAGGGTTTGTTTTCTCTTTTTCCATGCGTCTGGCAAGCTGGTAGGACCAGTCTGTGTCAATGCAGGAAATACAGGAATCTTCAATGTTCAATTTATTTCGCCTCTTTCCTGATTTTGTAAAATGATATACTGTAAGTTTTTATTATATAGTAAACTATAAATGAGCAAATTTGAAAAACTGTACAATTGAATCCACGGTATGCGGATAGCAAAAAGTATAAAGCAGTTGAATGTTCGCGTAATGTGCACAACCAGCTATGAATTTTGTGCACTTTTAGATATTTGCTCATTTATAGTAGTAAAAATATTTTAGCATAAACAAAGAAATGCCACAAGAGAAGGTAGTGCTGCAAAGAGACCCTTATTATGGAATAGATACTGGAATCTGAATATTCAAGACCATAGTAAAAGTGAATAAAAAAACATATAAATATTAGATGTAAATTATTGACGTTAACCAAATGGAATTATATAATAAAAATATAATGAAGTTGGGGAAAAGCCTTAGCGCGGAGTAAAAATAGTTTTTGACTTTTAGCCCCTGATATCATATTATAAAAATAATGCATGTTTCCAGTAATATGGAATTAAAAGGGAAACCGGTGCAAGTCCGGTACGGTCCCGCCACTGTAAAAGGGAGCTTTTTATCATATATGTCACTGCTTAAGAGGCGGGAAGACGATAAAATGCGATGAACTTAAGTCAGGAGACCTGCTTGCATTAAAAAAGGTTATTTCTTACGGTGTATAAGAAAGGCTTTATTTTTATACCTAAAATACATTTTAAGAAAAGGATCTTTTTTATTTCAGGAAAGGATGTGAGAAAAGAAAACTTGAATTTTTATACAAATACGACAGAAAGGTAAAAAAGGAATGAAAAAGATAATAAGTTTTATATTGACAATGATTATGCTGCTTACCTGCACCAGTATTTCAGTTATGGCAGCTGACACTCAGAGTGATACAACAAATCAGGACGGAAAAATGACAATAGGAGTGTCCGTATATAATCTGAATGATGCAGAAGTAAGAGCATTTAGAAATTATTTTGAAAATTATGTCGGTATGGCTTTTGATGTCGAGTTTTTATATTCTTCCAGTATAAGTACAGCAGAAGAAGAAATCAGCTTTATCAACGAGCTTCATGAAAGAAATGTAAAGGGAATTATTTCTTTCCTTTCCTCAGATCTTGAAGAAGTTCTTCCGGTATGTGAAGAATATGGTATGTATTATGTACGTGGCTCAGGAACGATCAGTGATGAAATGTATGAGAAAGTAAAGGATAATCCTTATTTTCTGGGAACAATAGGAACATCTGTTGAAACAGAAATGGATGCGGCTGCCAATATGGCGGAGTATTTTGTTTCAGAGGATCAGAATAACCAGAATCATTACATAATAGCATGTGGAGGATCTGCTATCGGTAATGAGATGCATCGTCTGAGAACGATTGGTATTCTGAATAAGCTTCAGGAAGCATATGGCCTGTCATATGAGAAGTCTGTAGAAGAACTGGTGAATACGCAGGATACTGAAGAAATTGAAACAGGCAGTGACATTAAGATTACTCTGGTTCCGGGGTATCCAAAAGATCACCTGGATGAAAAGCTGGCTGATTCGCTGAATACAGGAGAGTATAATGTTATTCTGAGTGTAGTGAGCGCAAGTGATTTTATCAAGATAATTGATGCTTATGAAGAAGAGAACAGTACAGATGTATTGTTGGGTTCCATTGACTGTTTTACAGAAGATACATACGAAATGTTTAATAAAAAGGGATATAACGGCAAGGAAAGAATCGACTATCTTGTAGGAAAATACGGTGCTATCGTTGCACCATCATTTGTTGCCATGAAAAATGCTCTGGAAGGCTTTGCAGAAGATTACCGTGAAGATGGAAGTGCTTTCCGGCTGCAGCAGTCATTCTGGACAGCGGATTCAGTAGATGAGTTTAATAAGCAGTATGCGTTATCTATTGGAATGTATGATAATACATATAGTGTAGAGGATATGATGGAAGTTCTGAAATCCTATACACCGGAAACAAATTTTGAGAAATTCCGGAAATTTACGGAAAAATAGATAGAAAATAAGAGTCTAAAATAATTGACGTATACATGATGGTATGTTATGATAAATGAGTATTCATACGGTCATTTAATGATTTTAGAGATAAGTTCAGACCAGCAGAAGCGTCCTGCTGGTCTGATTAAAAGGGAAACCGGTGTAAATCCGGTACGATCCCGTCACTGTGATAGTTGGTTTTCAGCTGAATGCCACTGGAAGATATTTTTCTGGGAAGGTGCTGAAAATGGGTAAGCTTAAGTCAGGAGACCTGCTTATTTCTGGTAAAAGAGATTCTTGCGGACGACGAGAAATCCTGATTAAGAGTTACAACTTCATGTGTTGCATATATATGTTTGATTCTTTAATGGTAAGATTTCGTGACGGATGTGGGAGCATCTGTCTTTTTTTTCGTTCAAAATCACAGGAATGGACAGTATGAGAAGGAAGAAAAACAACGAAGAAACAAAAAAAGAAAGGAAGTAAAGGATGAAAAAAACAAAAAGAGAATTACTTGTGTTAGCAGCGGCAACAACAGTTGCATTATTAATGGGAGTTACTGTACAGGCGAAGGGTGATGAGAAGGTTTTAAACTTCGGATGTCAGATGTACACAGATGGATGTGTAAACAGTGCAAATGATGAAAACGGTGGATGGAATGCTATGAGATATGGTATTGCTGAAGCATTATTTAAATTCGATGACAATATGGAAGTTATCCCGTGGCTTGCTGAGAGTTATGAAGTAAATGACGAGCATACAGAATGGACGATCAAGCTGAAAGACGGAATTAAATTCTCTGACGGATGTGATTTAACTCCGACAAAGGTAAAAGAGTATTTTGATCACATGAAAGAGGTAGGACCTTCCGGATCTGCCAAACCGGAGAAATATCTGGAATTTGAAGCAGAAGTTACTGTAGATGATGATGCAAATACTATTAACATCAAAACAAGCAAACCATATGCAAACCTTGTAGGACAGCTCTGCCACCCAACTATGGGAATCACAGATGTAGAACATATTGAAAACTACGATAATGGAATTATTGGAACAGGTCCATACAAGATTGAAGAATTCAATGGTGTAGGTGTTGGTTATACATTAGCTGCAAATGAGTATTATCGTGAAGATGTTCCATACGATAAGATCAATCTGCTGTTCATGGGAGATAACTCCGCAAAAACAATGGCTCTCCAGAGTGGTCAGGTAGACTTGGTTGAGAATATCACAAATGTAGCAGATATTCAGGATTTCCAGGACAGTGATGACTTTACTGTTGATATTGCATCCGGTGTACGCTGCGGATTTGCATGGATGAACTTTGATGGTGTTCTTGGAAACAAAACACTTCGTCAGGCAATCCTGATGGCAATTGATAATGATACAATCTGTAATTCCAGAACAATCGGTGGACTTTATACACCAGGATTCTCCGTACTGCCTTCTACTCTGAACTATGACTATGACAAACTGGAAAATCCATATACCTATGATCCGGAAAAAGCAAAACAGATTCTGGATGATGCAGGAATCGTTGATACAGACGGAGATGGAATCCGTGAACTGGATGGTCAGAATATCAACCTCAGATATATTTCTTATGAAAACCGTCTTCTGAATGACTTTGCAGATGCTCAGGCACAGTATCTTGCAGAAATCGGTATTGGTGTTGTTCCTGAATACGGAAGCTCAGATGATCAGTGGAGTAAACTTGCAGCACTGGATTATGACTTTAATAACAATAACTGGATCACTGTTGGTACCGGAGATCCTCTGGCATATATGGCTAACTGGGCAACTGATACCAGCTACTGCGCATACTCCAACCCGGACTATGACAAGTTATATGAAGAATTAAAAGGTGAAATGGATCCGGAAAAGAGAAAAGATCTGATCTTCCAGATGCAGCAGATTCTGGTAGATGATGCAGCGGTTCTGATTGATGGATACTACAACTCATCTATGATCTACAGTAAGAAAGTTGGTTCTGCACATATCCATACAGCAGATTACTACTGGCTGTCAACAGAAATTACTCCTGCAGAATAAGAAAAGTCTGCGAATTGTGAAGTTACTGAATAGTTACAAACAGAAATAAAAAGAGGTGTCTTTTTTGAGTAAAAAGCAAATAATCAAGCGTTTATTACAGATTGTGATCGTATTGATCGGTATCAGCTTTATTACATTTGCACTGACCTTTATGTCACCAGGTGACCCTGTACGAAACATGTACACGGCAACCGGTGTAATGCCTACTGAAGAAATGGTTCAGGAGACACGCGAGGAACTTGGTCTGAATGATCCGTTTCTGGTGCAGTATACCAGATGGCTTAAGAACTGTCTGAAAGGTGACTTTGGCAAATCATACAGCTTAAATAAACCAGTTACAGAACTTCTTGCAGCCAGATTATGGCCGACTTTGAAACTTACATTAATGGCCATGATCCTTATGCTGGTTATTTCTGTACCTTTAGGTATGTTGTCTGCCATATATAAAGATAAATGGATCGATTATCTCGTCCGGGGAATTACATTCCTCGGATGTGCGATGCCTAACTTCTGGGTTGGACTTCTGTTAATGCTGGCATTCTGTGTTTATATCAATGCATTTCCGGTTATCAGTTCTGCGGGAGACTTTAAGAGTCTGTTTCTTCCGGCTTTGACACTTGCGATTGCAATGTCTTCCAAATATACCAGACAGGTAAGAACAGCGGTGCTGGATGAACTGAGTCAGGATTATGTGATCGGTGCACAGGCAAGAGGAGTAAAGAAATCAAAGATTATCTGGGGCAATGTATTTCCAAATTCATTGCTTCCGCTGATCACAATGTTTGGTCTTTCCATAGGATCACTTCTTGGAGGAACCAGTGTTGTAGAAGTAATCTTCTCTTATCCGGGTCTTGGAAACCTTGCAGTTTCAGCAATCACATCCAGTGATTACAATCTGATCCAGGGATATGTATTATGGCTTGCCCTGATTTATATGGTCATTAACCTGATCGTTGATGCATCTTATGTTTATATTGATCCACGTATGCGTTTAAAGGAGTAGAATCATGAAAAAGAAAAACAGATTTTTAGCAAATAAAACTTTTGTCGTGTTTTCTATTCTTGCAGTCTGTATTATTCTGACAGCAGTATTTGCACCGGTGGTAACCAGAGGGGTTGACCCGTTAAAAGGTTCTCTGGTAGATGCACTGCTTCCGCCATGCAAGGAACATATTTTTGGAACCGACAAAATGGGCAGGGATATTTTTTCAAGAGTTATTTATGGAGCACGTGCATCTCTGTCAGCAACCTTTGGTGTTGTTGCCCTGATCTTTCTGGTGGGAACTGTTACCGGAGTCCTTGCAGGATATTTCGGAGGTGTCATTGATGCTGTTATTATGCGAATTGCAGATATGATGCTTGCTTTCCCAGGACTGGTACTTGCTCTTGCTGTTGCAGGTATTATGGGCGCAAGTATCAAAAATGCGATCATCGCTATTGTAGTAGTAAGCTGGACCAAATATGCGCGTCTGGCACGAAGCCTGGTTATGAAGATCCGTGACAGGGATTATGTATCAGCAGCGATCGTTACCGGTTCCAAAACACCGTATATGCTGTTTCGATATATGCTTCCAAATGCACTTCCTACACTGATCATTACTGCTGCGACAGATATAGGTTCCATGATGCTGGAACTGGCAGCAATGTCCTTCCTGGGATTTGGCGCGAAGCCGCCGGCACCGGAATGGGGTTATATGCTGAATGAAGGAAGAGCGTGTATGCAGTCTGCTCCGTGGCTGATGATCTTCCCGGGTCTTGCTATTTTTGTAGTAGTTGTTGTATTTAATATGCTTGGGGATTCCATCCGTGATATCCTCGATCCAAGAAATGAGTAGGAGGAATAAACATGCTGAAATTAGATAATGTGACAATCTCCTACAAAAATGTTCCAACTGTTCAGAATTTTAATCTGGATATGAAAGAGGGACAGATCGTTTCTCTGGTAGGAGAATCCGGAAGTGGAAAAACCACTGTTATCCGTGCTGTTCTGGGACTTCTTGCAGGTGGCGGTAAGGTCACAGAAGGAAGTATTACATTTGAAGGAGAAGACCTCTTATCCTATACACCGGAACAGTGGAGAAAACTTCGTGGTTCTGATATTTCCATGATTTTTCAGGACAGTGGTGCAATGATGAATCCGACACGTAAAGTCGGAAAAGTATTCACAGAATATATTCTTACTCATGAGAAAATTTCCAAAAAAGAGGCATGGAGTAAGGGAATCGCAATGCTGGAGCGAATGAGACTTCCGTCTCCGGATAATATTATGGAATCTTATCCTTTCCAGTTATCCGGTGGTATGAGACAGCGAGTTGGTATTGCGATGGGAATGACTTATCAGCCGAAGCTTCTTCTTGCAGATGAACCGACTTCTGCACTGGATGTAACAACGCAGGCACAGATCGTGCGTCAGATGATGAAGCTCAGAGATGATTATCATACAGGCATTATTGTAGTAACCCATAATCTGGGTGTAGCTGCCTACATGTCAGATTATATTGTTGTAATGAAGAACGGAAAAATGGAAGACCAGGGAACAAGAGAGTATATTCTGAAAGAATCAAAGAATGAATATACCAGAAAACTTCTGGAGGCAGTTCCATCCCGGGGAGGTGAACGATATGTCTGAAAAAAGAGAAGTAATACTGGAAGCGAAACATGTAACCAGAAGATTTGCGGCATCACATGGACGTACTCTGCTGGCGAACAATGATATTAATCTGAAAATGTATAAAGGTGAAACACTGGGTCTGGTAGGAGAATCCGGATGTGGTAAGAGTACATTTATGAGATTTCTGGTTTCTCTTGATACACCTTCAGAGGGTGAGATTCTGTACCGCGGTACAGATATCACGAAATTAAAGGGAGAAGAACTGAGAAATAACCGTCAGAACATTCAGATGGTATTTCAGGACCCGACCTTATCTTTTAATCCGAAAATGAACATTCGTGATATTGTGTGTGAGCCTTTGATGAATTTCAAAAAGATTAAGAAATCGGAGAAGGATGCTGTCTGCAGAAAACTTCTTGAAATGGTAGAATTACCAGGAGATTTTGCAGATCGTTATCCTCACAATATGAGTGGTGGACAGCGTCAGCGTGTTGCGATCGCGAGAGCACTGGCACTGGAACCGGAGATCGTTGTTCTGGATGAAGCAACTTCAGCTCTCGATGTTTCTGTTCAGAAAACCGTAATTGAACTGATTACAAAGCTTCAGAGAGAAAAGAATATTACATTTGGTTTTATCTGTCATGATATTGCACTGGTTCAGCTGGTGGCACATCAGGTGGCTGTTATGTATCTTGGAAACCTCGTAGAGGTTCTTCCTGGAAAAGACCTCGATATGAAAGCGATGCATCCATATACAAGAGCACTGATGGGTGCAGTATTTGATATTAATATGGACTTTTCCAAACCAATTGAGAGTATTGAAAGTGAAGCTCCGAGCCCGTTGGATCTTCCACAGGGATGCCCGTTCCAGGGAAGATGTGAACATTGCATGGATATCTGTAAAAAGGAGAATCCACATCTTATAGAAGTAGAAGACGGTCACAGTGTTGCCTGCCATTTGTTCAAAAAAGGTGGCAGATAATGAAAAAAGATAGTCTGATTTCTGGAAATATAGGAAAAGCATTATTACTTTTTGTACTTCCACTGATTGCGGGAAGTTTGATTCAGCAGTTGTACACAACGGTTGATGCGGTTATTGTTGGTCAGTTTACCGGAAAAATCGGACTTGCAGCAATTGACTCTGTGCATACACTTTTTAAGTTTCCGCTTAACTTTATGAACGGACTTGCAACAGGTGCAACGATTATGATCTCCAGATATTTTGGAGCAAAAGATAAAGAAGGACTGCATTGTGCAGTGCGGACAGCTCTTTTACTCGCCGGTATTCTGGGAATTGTCTGTGCTGTAGCCGGTGTAATTTTTTCTCCATGGCTGCTTGATATCATGTCTGTTCCGGAAGAAGTCCGTGCAGGATCACTGATCTACTGCCGCATTTATTTTGGCGGAATATGGGCAATGATCCTTTATAACATGATGGCAGGAGTCCTGCGGGCATTTGGAGACTCTAAAAATCCTTTATATGTACTGGTAGTATGCAGCGTGGTAAATATTGTTGCAGACCTCATGATGGTAGGGCTTTTGCATACCGGTGTTGGAGGTGCGGCAGCGGCTACTGTACTTTCGCAGATTGTAAGTGTGGTACTTACTATGCATTTTCTCAGAACTTCTGATTTCCTGGAAGAAAAGATAGGAATCAGAACAATGAGAATCTGCAAAGAGCATATGGGAATGATGCTAAACAAAGGTTTTCCATTGGCTCTTCAGTCTATGCTGTTTCCGATTGCCAATTCTATTGTTCAGGCAAGTGTCAACACAATGGGAACTGACAGTATTGCGGCATGGGGAATCTGTGATAAACTGGATTTACTGATCTGGCTGATCGCGGATTCTATGGGACCTGTACTGACGACATATACCGCACAGAATCTCGGTGCCGGTAAGACGAAGAGAGTAAAGAAAGGAGCACTGATCGGTACTGGGTTATCTGTAATCGCAGTAGGAATTATCAGTCTTGTTCTTTACTTCGGTTCAGGACTGATCGGACCGTTATTTATTGATCAGAAAGACGTTCCGACACTGATCCCGCTGGTTGTAAGATATATGCAGATGATGGCACCTTTTTTTGTATTTTATGCAGTTGCAGAGGCGCTTTCAGGAGCCTGCTGTGGTCTGGGTGAAACGCTGGTACCGATGATTACTACATTACTTACAATTTGCCTGTTTCGAGTAGTATGCATTTTGCTTGTTTTACCGTCATTTAAAACAATGGAATGTATTGTATGGATCTATATTGGATCATGGGTTGTGTCCGGTGTTACTTTTGCTGTTTTATATCTGGCAAAAGTCAGGAAACTCTACCATAAGAAAATTAAATAAAAAGATTGCAATCATTTTGTAAATGATAGATGACACAGAGGATATGGCAGGAAGAATGATCAGGCGGTATCCTCTGTTTTTATATATTTGCTATTTTTCTAATATTAAGCTATTGACAGAGGACGAAAATCTGTTATAATAAAATAAACAAATGAACAAGTGCTCATATGATAATGTGAAAAAATATTCATAAGACGGAAAGGAAAAAATACTATGAAAAAGACTTACAAAATCGACGTAGACTGCGCAAACTGTGCAAATAAAATGGAGGAAGCTGCTAAGAATACAGCAGGTGTTAAGGATGCAACTGTAAACTTCATGATGCTGAAAATGATCGTTGAATTTGAAGAAGGACAGGATCCGAAAGCAGTTATGAAAGATGTTCTGGCAAACTGCAAGAAAGTAGAAGACGACTGCGAAATCTATCTTTAATTCAGGAACGATTTCTGTTGATAATATATTTACGGGAATTGTCGTAAATTAGCAGAGAGGGACTGCGGCACAGAGATATATCAGGCGGTTATGGTTATCCACTGATATATATTCTGGCGGCGGTCCTGTTTTATAAGAAGTGAGGTATTAAGATGAATAAGAAGCAAAAGAAGATGCTGATCAGAATCATCGTAGCGGCGGTATTAATCGTGCTTTTTTCTAAATTGCCGATAGATGGATATGTCAGATTTGGACTGTTTATGATTCCATATCTGGTAATTGGCTATGATATTCTTCAGAAAGCATTTAAAGGTATCAGAAATAAACAGGTATTCGATGAGAATTTCCTGATGGCAGTAGCTACTGTGGGAGCAATCCTGCTTGGAGATTATTCCGAAGGTGTTGCGGTTATGTTGTTCTACCAGATCGGAGAACTTTTCCAGAGTTATGCAGTAGGAAAGAGCAGACGTAACATCAGTGAACTGATGGATATCCGTCCGGATTATGCCAATATTGAAGTAGATGGAAAACTTGAACAGGTAGACCCGGATGAAGTTGAAATTGGTACTGTAATTGTTGTACAGCCAGGAGAAAAAGTTCCGATTGATGGTGTGATCATTGATGGTGTTTCTACTTTAAATACCAGCGCTCTGACCGGAGAAAGCCTTCCAAGAGATGCAAAAGCCGGGGATGAAGTAATCAGCGGATGTATCAATATGACAGGTGTTCTGAAAATCCGTACGATCAGAGAATTCGGAGAATCTACCGTATCCAAGATTCTGGAACTTGTGGAGAATTCCAGTTCCAGAAAATCAAAATCAGAGAATTTTATTTCAAAATTTGCCAAATATTATACTCCGGTTGTATGCTACGGAGCACTTGCACTTGCTTTTATTCCCCCGATCGTACTTTTGATCATGGGAAAACCGACTATGTGGGGTGATTGGATTTACCGAGCACTTACTTTCCTGGTAATCAGCTGTCCATGCGCACTGGTGATCAGTATTCCTTTAAGCTTCTTTGCAGGAATCGGTGGAGCAAGTAATCAGGGCGTTCTGGTTAAAGGTTCCAACTATCTGGAAACACTTGCACAGACCAGCTATGTGGTATTTGATAAAACCGGTACAATGACACAGGGTGTTTTTGAAGTAAGCGGAGTTCATCATAATGAGATTTCAGATGAAAAACTGCTGGAATATGCAGCTCTTGCAGAATGTTCTTCTTCCCACCCGATCAGTAAGAGTCTTCAGAAAGCATATGGAAAACCAATTGACAGAAACAGAGTCACTGATATTGAGGAAATCAGTGGTAACGGTGTGACTGCAAAAGTGGATGGTATATCTGTAGCAGCAGGAAATGCGAAATTAATGAAACGTCTTGGAATTTCCTATCAGGAATGTCATCATGTGGGTACAGTAATTCATATGGCTGTAGATGGAAAATATGAAGGTCATATTCTTATTTCTGATATTCTGAAACCTCATGCAAAAGAAGCAATTGCAGAATTGAAGAAAGCAGGCATCAAGAAAACAGTTATGCTTACCGGCGATTCTAAACGTGTTGCAGACCAGGTAGCAAAAGAACTGGGAATTGGGGAAGTTTACAGTGAACTTCTTCCGGCAGATAAAGTAAGCAAAGTAGAAGAATTACTTCATCAGAAATCTGAAAAAGAGAAACTTGCATTTGTGGGTGACGGTATCAACGATGCGCCGGTACTGTCCAGAGCAGATATTGGTATTGCCATGGGTGCACTTGGTTCTGATGCAGCGATTGAGGCAGCAGATATCGTGCTGATGGATGACGATCCGTTGAAAATTTCCAAAGCAATCAAGATTGCCAGAAAATGTATTCATATTGTATATGAGAATATTTATTTTGCGATTGGCATTAAGATTTTATGTCTGATTCTTGGTGCGCTGGGAATTGCAAATATGTGGATGGCTATTTTTGCAGATGTAGGTGTTATGATCATTGCGGTATTAAATGCGATTCGTACTTTATTTGTAAAAAACCTGTAACTGTGAAGGTACTGAACAGTTACAAAAATTTATAGAATAACAGACAGTTGCAGACAGGAAGGAAAATGGTGAAAGCGTGGAAAAACATAAAGACGAGGCTTGTGACTATTATGAAATTCATGAAGATTCAATGGAAATTATAAATAAAACAATGCCAGAAGAGACGGAACTTGAGGATTTGGCAGATTTGTTTAAGATTTTCGGAGATTCTACAAGAATCCGTATTCTGTTTGTGCTTTTCGAAACAGAGGTATGTGTATGCGACCTTGCGAAAGCACTGAATATGACACAGTCTGCAATTTCCCATCAGCTTAGAATCCTGAAGCAAAACAAACTGGTGAAGAACCGACGAGAGGGAAAGTCCATTTTTTATTCTCTGGCAGATGATCATGTGCGGACGATTATCAATCAGGGAAGAGAGCATATAGAAGAAAATTAATCCGATGTGAACGTATGGTAAAAGTAAAAAGCAGGGAGTTGATATTTCAAGTATTGGCTCCCTGTTTGAAAATATAAAAGTTTTATAGAACTAACTATTGAAAGTGGAATTTACAGAATGAAATAAGAGCCTGCCAGTGGATGATAAGATCTGGCAGAGATGGAATGAGTGGAAGGAGAAGATTTGATGCGAACATTACGAGTAGCAGACCTGGAAGCAAAACCGGGTGAGAAAGTATCAGGATTTGTGCACATCATCGGGGCAGAATTTGGAATTCCGGTAACACTGATCTGTGGAGAAAAAGAGGGGGAGACTGTTCTGATCTCCGGTGGGGTACATAATGCAGAATATGTAGGAATACAGGCTGCCATGCAGCTTGCAGACGAACTTGATCCGAAGAAGATCGCAGGAAATATCATTGTGATCCGTCTGATGAACAGAACCGGATTCGAGCACCGTACCATGAGTCTTACTTATGAGGATGGAAAAAATCTGAACAGAGTTTTCCCTGGAAATCCGAATGGTACACTCAGTGACAGAATCGCCTATACGGTTGTAACAGAATTTTTCCCGAAAGCAGATTACTATGTAGATCTGCACTGCGGTGATGGATTTGAGGGTTTGGTATCTTATGTATACTGTACAGGGGCAGCAGCACCGGAAGTAGCTGCAAAGAGTCGTGAGATGGCAGAGATTGCGCATGTAGATTATCTGGTAACTTCCATGTACGGAACAGGCGGAGCTTACAATTATGCCGGAAGCATGGGAATCCCAAGTATCCTTCTGGAACGTGGACACAGTTCCCGCTGGTGTGAAGACCTGGTCGCAGAAGATGTTCACGATGTGAAGAATATCCTCAGACATCTGGGAGTTCTTCGCGGAAAATCCCATATGCACGGCAAACCACCGGTAGAAGTAAGTCCTGTTATCTATGAGGATGCACCTGTATCAGGATGCTGGTACCCTGCGAAACAGCCGGGCGAGACATTCAAAGAAGGAGAAGTACTGGGAAGGATCTGTGATTATTTTGGACGCGAACTGTTTGTATACAGAGCCAAAATGGGCGGCATTATTCTTTACCAGACCATCAGTCTGTGTATTATGAAAGATATCCTATGGAACCTGGGATGAGGATACACAGGGTAAGATCGAGGTTGGATGTGAGGTGTGCGGGAATGCGAAACATAAGCATGGACACCATCATCATAAGTCAGATGACAAGCATCATAAACGGCATGAACATCATAAGCATCATGAGGATGAATAATATTTAAGTAAGACAGAAATAGGATTCAACCAACTTAAGTGGACAGTAAAGAAAATGAGTTTGTTAGTTCGACATAAGTATAAAGATAGAATATAAAAATACGGTTACGGTATATCTGTAAAGTAATTTCAGATACAGTGTAGCCGTATTTGTTTTTTTATAGCTTATGAAGCTGGCACATAAGGATAAAAGATTGTAAGAACTAAGCCAGATGGGAGTTAATCTTCATGAAACAGAATCTGTGTAAAGAATCTCACATCTGAATCATCCGCCCAACAGACCATACCTACTGCATCTGCCATTTTTTGTGCATCCACACTGTAGGCAGACATACAGGAACAATTCTTATACGGTCCTGCGCTCATGATCAGGACATCTTCTTTTCCATTTTCCTGCATCCATTTTGCAAGCTGTTCCGTAAGAATATTCTGAGCATGTTTTGCCTGTTTGAAAAGAACCGGGTCCATGACCGGATCTTTCAGGACAGTCTGGAGAACCAGTGCTTTCTCGTATTTTAATGCCTTCTCATGCATTTCTTCAACAGTACCGCAGGCAGGCGGACATGCTGGAACCAGATTATAATTTCCGCAGAGATTATCCTCACAGAACTGCCTGTACTCCGGTACAAATACCAGGTCTTTCGTATCCATGATCGCTGCATTTGCAAATCCCATGGAAAGTGCTTCCTTTATTAAATCCATAAAAAAGTCTCCCTTCTTAAGTTGGATTGTCTGTCTTCAATCTGTCATGATTATAACATTTTAAGATGAATAAAGACAGAGTCATGGAGATAAAAATACAGATTCTGAAATATACGTGTCATTGTACACGAAGTGAGCAGTAATATATATGCTTCAAACGGAGATCATGCTGGAAATACAGGATAGAAATTGGTATAATAAACGCATTAAGTTTTATCTGTGAGAGGGATTTGGATGGATATGATAAATGAAGCAGGTAAGGGAGAGAAAACGAAATATCGTCTTGCGCAGTCGATGAAAGAGTGTATGAAAACAACATCTGTAGATAATATTACGGTAAAACAGATCACAGAAAACTGTGGTGTTACCAGACAGACTTTCTATCGGAATTTTATGGACAAGTTTGATCTGATCAACTGGTATTTTGATAAGCTTCTGGTGAAATCTTTTGAGCACATGGGAATGGGAAAAACGGTTTATGATGCTCTGGTAAAGAAATTCACCTATATTCAGGAGGAGCATATTTTCTTTGCTGCGGCGTTTAAGTACGACAGCCAGAATAGTCTGCGTCAGCATGACTTTGAACTGATTTTGGCTTTCTATGAGAATCTGATCCGTGAGAAAACAGGAAGAATTCCGGATGAGACGATACATTGCATTCTGGAAATGTACTGCCAGAGTTCGATTTATATGACTGTAAAATGGGTACTGGGAGAACTGGAATGTACACCGGAGGGTCTGACAAAAATTCTGGTTGACGGTATGCCTGGGAAACTCTCGGAGTTGTTTGAAAAACTTGAAATATTGTCATAAACATAACAATATTAGTGCATAATTTTGCACCTGCTTTTTCGTAATTATTGCACAAATTTTGTAAGAAAGTTACACTTGAGTGAAAGTGTAACTTTCTTTTTTGAATTTATATTGTTAAGATAATAACAAAGATAAGCAATGCGGAAGCTTACCAAAGACAAAATAAATTGTATTCTGTGATACATCAATACTACAGAATACTGAAAGGAATGGAAATCATTATGGCAAACAGAATTAACTTAAATCAGACATCTTATCATGGAGCAGGAGCAATCGAGGAGATCGCAAACGAAGCAAAAGCACATGGCTTTAAGAAAGCTTTTGTATGTTCTGACCCTGATCTTGTAAAATTCCATGTAACAAGCAAAGTTACAGATATTCTTGAGAAGAACGGACTTGCATATGAACTGTATTCAGATATCAAACCAAATCCGACAATCGAGAACGTACAGCACGGTGTTCAGGCATTTAAAGATTCTGAAGCTGATTATCTGATCGCAATCGGCGGTGGTTCTTCCATGGATACTTCCAAAGCAATCGGTATCATTATTGCAAACCCTGAATTCGAAGATGTAAGAAGTCTGGAAGGTACAGCTCCGACTAAGAAACCTTGTGTACCGATCATCGCAGTTCCGACAACTGCAGGTACAGCAGCAGAGGTTACTATCAACTACGTTATCACTGATGTAGAAAGAAAACGTAAATTTGTATGCGTTGACCCACATGACATGCCAATCATCGCAATTATTGATCCGGAAATGATGTCCTCCATGCCAAAAGGACTGACAGCTTCCACAGGTATGGATGCCCTGACTCATGCAATCGAAGGTTACACAACAAAAGCTGCATGGGAAATGACAGATATGTTCCACTTAAAAGCAATCGAGCTGATCTCCAAATCTCTCCGCGGTGCTGTTGAAAACACCAAAGAAGGACGTGAAGGAATGGCTCTTGGACAGTACATCGCAGGTATGGGCTTCTCTAACGTAGGTCTTGGAATCGCTCATTCCATGGCTCATACACTTGGCGCTGTTTATGATACACCACATGGTGTTGCATGCGCTATGATGCTTCCGATCGTTATGGAATACAACCAGGAATGCACAGGTGAAAAATACTGTGAGATCGCCAGAGCAATGGGTGTCAAAGGTGTAGATGAAATGTCTCAGGATGAATACAGAAAAGCAGCAATCGAAGCTGTTAAGAAACTCTCTGTTGATGTAGGAATCCCGACTAAACTGGAAGCAATCAAAGAAGAAGACCTCCAGTTCCTGGCAGAATCCGCCCACGCAGATGCATGCGCACCAGGAAACCCGAAAGACGCAAGCGTAGAAGATCTGAAAGATCTGTTTCGTAAGATTATGTAATTTGACTCAACTGAAAGTTAAGCAAATATAAAAAAGCACGATTCATAACGGCAGATTTCCTGATTAGGAGAAACGTTGTGAATCGTGCTTTTTATTACCATAATTATTTTTCAGAAGAGAGATATTCCTGTATCTTTGAATCAATGAATTCCTGCATTTCCGGGACGCTGTGCCTGCGTCTGGATGCACATTCCTGTGCCTGGCAGTTGCAGATAAAGCATTTCCGGAATGTATTTCGTGACATTTTATTTCCGGCGGGATCAAGGACATCAATATCGAAAAGTCTGCCGATCGGATGGGTTTCTTCGATATGGGTCATGGCATCTTTGATACGTTTGCTGTCTTTACAGTCGACTGCAAGGATTAGTTCATTGCCTGTTTTTTCATTATGTTCTACAGATTCCAGAATTGCGATATGATTGTCTTCCAGGTATTGAAGAATATCGTGAACACCGCTGTGGAACACTTTTGTAATATCCTCGTTTGTCTTAATTGGACCAGGAATATTCATGCAGAAAGAAATAATAGTAGTGTGATATTTTTCCCGATACTCATCCTGTTTTCTGGCACGTCGTTCGCGGCAATTCAGCATATCTGTAAGTATTACGGTTTCTCCATGTAACATAAGCTATTTTCCTTTATTTTAACCAAATCAAGTAAATCCATTGCTTCAATTGCGAATATCTGCTTGACTTATGAGTAAGTAGCAAAGCGAATGATTTTATCCGCCTGACTTATCAGTAATGAATTACGTTTTCATGTTCCTGAATTTTTTTAATAATCTCGTCTGCTTCAGAACTTATAAAGAATTGGTATGTGGCTTCCGGAACGAGTGGTTTAATAGATTCAATTTTTCCATCATGGATCGCCTGCCGTACAGTCGAGGCGCTGATAGCAGTTCCGTCATGTTCCAGACGCGGTATAATAATACATTCAATATCTGATTTCGGCAGTTCCTCTGCCATAATCTGGTTGTAAATTCCTGTCACCTGACTGGTCGGTTCTTTGCCTACATATCTGCGGTTGATATGCAGTGTCTGTGCGATAGATTTAAAGATGGTAAGATCCAGCAAAGCATGTCCGGTGATAACAGAAGATTCGTCTTTTTGAAAATAACTTGGAAAGGTTGCATTGCTGATGATATAAGGACCGCTGTCATGATAGCAGATATTCGGCAAATGTGAAGTTGCTTCCATAATGAGCCTCTTACGTACAGAATATGGCACCAGACTTGCATCCTCACTGACCATAAACAGATGCAGAATATCATTTTCGGCGGCAGCCTTTTCTACCAGATATAAATGTCCGTGGGTGAATGGATTGGCATTCATGACAAGGGCGGCGATATTTTGAGTGTTCCGGGAATATTCTATATTATTATCAGAAGATGGAGTGTTTTTAGTACAGCTATTCTGGAGCTTTTTCAGATAATCAGAAAATCCAGTCCGCCTGTTTTCCATAAACACAAGCTGATCAGACACCCTTGCAATCTCCGAGAACCCAAGATCTCCGAAGAATTTCGCAGTATCGCATTTCGTATAAAGAAACAAATGCGTATTCCCGCGTTCAAACTGAATCTCGATCAGATGAGTTACAATCTCATTCATAAGCCCCTCGCCCTGATGCAGATGACTGACTGCCATACATCGCAGAGTATTACCGAAAAGACTGCCGGTGGCAATGATATTCATATCTTCATCATACATTCCACATGTATAATCCAGATTAGGATCTCTCCGGATACCTTCTTCTTGAAGCAGTTTCTCAATCTGAGTATTGGCAAAGCGGTCATTAGGATATATTTTTGCTATATTATAGTTCGACATAAGTTTTACTCCTGCAGATTTAATTCAAAATAAAAGTAGTATTTTCTGTAATTATAAGCAAAATTTTGTTAAACGTAAATGATGTAACTTATTCTAAAAAGGAATGTAAAAATAAGAAAATCCCTCGCAAACACGCTCTGGCCATTGCCTTTGCGGATCAGGATTTCCTCTTGTTACTGTTCACTGGTAATATCCCGCGAGGTGTTTTTTGTGAGCGAAGGTCACAGAAAACCCGAGACATACTGCGCGAATTTATGCGATTAGCATAAATTCTGTGCATCGCGAAGCGTGTTGCTGGGAACGGAGTGAACAGTAACTTCCTCTTTTCCCTTTGCATAATAAAACTGATTACAGGGTTGACAATAACAGGAGTTTAGCCTACTATTATCTCTAACAGGAGCTGGCTTTTGAAAATGGAAAAGCTGGCTGTTTTACTGATATGGTACATAGATACTGGAGGGTAGCTTACCGGACAGAGATAATTTTGTATGGGGATTGTCCGGAGACACATAAGAGAAGATGGAGGATAAATAAATGGAAAACTGGAATGATGTGAAACTTGTGCCGGAGTTTTCAGAGCAGGGCGTAGACTGTTATCGTCTGGAAGGCGGAAACTACGAGAACGAATATTATGTGGTTTCTGAAGCAGAGACGAGGAAGCTTCTGAATACACCGGAGGTAGTTGGATACGAGGTTTATCATTGCCTGATCCCGTCCACTTCTCAGATGCTTTATTACTTCAAGGAACAGAAGAAAGTTACAACTGCGAATATTCTTTCAATCCTGCGTGGCGCATTAAACTATCCGCTTGAAGAGAGCTGTTACAGAGAACACATCCGTGTTCACGATATCAGCTTCCTTTCCAGCGAGCGTGTGTTCAATGAGGATGAGATTGCAGGTCTGGAGATCAAATACAGCAAGCTGACAATGGTGCCGGACAGTACACTTCTGATCGGTGATATCATTGCAACAGGTGAGACTCTGATCCACTGTTTACGTTATGTGACAGATTTCTACAGAGAACATGGCGCAAGACTTCGCAATATTATTATCTTTACGATCGGTGGAACTACAGGAATTACGATCCTTGAACGTCTGACAAAAGAGATTCGTGAGTTCTGGCCGGAATTCGAGGGATTTATCACTGTATATTATGAAGGAATCTTCAGCACATATCAGGATAAAGGTGTATCCGGCATCAATCTCCCGGATGTAGACTTCTACTGGAAAGACGGCATCATTGCACCGGAATTCAGAAGAGAGACTTTATCTATGAGAAATCCTCTGTTTGAGAAATGTATCATTTATGATGGTGGTGCAAGACGTTATGAGATCCATGAGCATGTAGAGGAAGTTCTGGAATTCTGGAAAGAAATGCTGGCACGTGCAGACAAGATTGATTTCAAGGCATTACTGGATGAGAAACTTGGCTATGCGACACCGATCACATTTGAAGACTGGGTGAAAGCAAACCATTATGAAAAGATCAGCCCATCTGTAAATAAATGGTTATATAAACAGGAACAAGGTTATGTCCAGAGTATGCAGGATGTTACGTTGAAAGAGATTGCAGAGGAGAGAATCCAGGAATTTACAACTGCGTTAAAGAAATATATTCTTGGAAATTAAGCGAAGAAAAATTATTCGTTTAAAACAAGAACAGTCGAAATATTACGGGATTAATTTCAACGTAGTGTTTTGGCTGTTTTCTGCATATTCAGATAGCATTCAGGTTTTAGACAGAGCAATGGGAAAGGGGAGAGTATTTAGCCCTATGGAATACAATTTGACAGAGGGCAGCATTACAGGAAAACTGTTGAAGTTTGCATTCCCTCTTATGATAGGAAATCTTTTGCAGCAATGTTATAATATCGCGGACACGCTGATCGTAGGCCGCTTTTTGGGGGCAGATGCACTGGCAGCAGTGGGATCTGCCTATACTTTGATGGTGTTTCTTACTTCTATTATATTGGGGCTGTGTATGGGAAGCAGTGCTTTTTTCTCCATGCAGTATGGTGCTGGTGATACAGACAGGCTGAAGAAGAGTTTCTTTCTGTCTTTTGTGCTGATCGGAGCAATCACTTTGACTTTAAATCTGCTGGTAGTGTGGAAACTGAGGCTGATCATCCGGCTGCTACAGATCCCGGCGGAGATCCAAAGGTTGATGAGAGACTATCTCTGGATTATCTTTATGGGAATGGTGGCTACCTTTTTATATAATTACTTTGCAAATCTGCTCAGAGCAGTGGGAAATTCCGTAGTGCCATTGATGTTTCTGGCTTTTTCCGCAGTGTTGAATATTGTATTGGATCTGGTGTTTGTGCTGGTTTTCCATTGGGGAGTGAAAGGTGCGGCAGGCGCGACAGTTTTTTCCCAGTATGTTTCAGGCGTGGGGATCATGATCTATTATTATGTGAAATTCCCGCATTTGCGTGTGAATAAATGTCATATGAAATGGGATACTTCTATTCTGAAAGAGATTACAGGACTTTCTGTACTGACCTGTATGCAGCAGTCTATCATGAATCTGGGAATTTTGATGGTGCAGGGACTGGTCAACAGTTTCGGGACTGCGGTTATGGCAGCATTTGCGGCAGCAGTGAAGATAGATTCTTTTGCCTATATGCCGGTGCAGGATTTCGGAAATGCGTTCTCGACGTTTGTAGCGCAGAATTATGGTGCAGGAAAGAAAGACAGGATCAGACAGGGGACTGCAAGTGCTGTGAAGCTTTCCTGTGTGTTCTGTTTTGTAGTGAGTGCACTGGTATTTATCTTTGCAGCACCGCTTATGAGGATATTTATTGAGGCATCCAGACAGGATATTATTGAGATCGGGGTTGGGTATCTGCGTATTGAGGGAAGTTTTTATTTCGGAATTGGAATTCTGTTTCTGCTATACGGATATTACAGGGCGGTCAACAAACCTGCAATGTCAGTGGTGCTTACAGTGATTTCTCTTGGAACCCGAGTGGTGCTGGCATATGTGCTGTCTGCAGTTCCGGCTATTGGCGTGAAAGGAATCTGGGCGGCAGTGCCGATCGGATGGATTCTGGCTGATCTGACGGGATTGATCTATAGGAGAAGAATGCGTGTACATACAGGCGAAAATATCTGATATGGTGCATATTGGGCTGAATTTGTAAAAGAAATAGTATTGGTATAGTTTATAAAATGATTAGAATTGGAACATCAATTAAACACATTTTTCCTGTATGATAGAAATGTAATGGGGAAAAAAGCAGTTATTTTACAGCTTGAGTGTGGAAAAGCAGGGAAATTCACACAAAAATACGATATAAGAAACGTAAAGGACAAAAAAATAACTGCAGAGGGTATTTACAGGAGAAATGAAAATATGACAGATGAAGAATACTATGAATTTATACAGCCATACGAGGATGCCAAGCAAATGCTCCTTACCCGTCTGGATGTGCTGAATCACAACCTGTACGGGGAAGCATCTGCAAGGCCTATTCACAATATTCAATGCAGGATCAAGAAGAAACAGAGTATTGAAGAGAAATTACACCGAAAGGGAAAAGAACCTACGGTGATGAATGCGAAAGATTATCTGCAGGATATTGCCGGAGTCAGAGTGATCTGCTATTTTGTGGATGATATTTACAATCTGACAGAGATTCTGAAGAGTCAGGGCGATCTGATCGTGATCAAAGAGCGTGACTATATCGGCAGTCCCAAACCGAATGGATACCGAAGTTATCATGTGGTCGTGGGTGTGCCGGTATATTGTCTGGACGGAATGGAGTATTTTCCGGTGGAGATACAGTTTCGGACCATGTCCATGGATTTCTGGGCTAGCATGGAACACAGAATTTCATATAAAAAGAAACGGACAGATAAGGAACAGCTTCGTGATGAATTAAGAGAGTATGCAAATATGCTGGTAGAAATTGAGAGCCGGTTTGAACAGTATAATGAGACAGATCATCAACAGGAACGAATATCTGCCAGAACGAAAGGAGAGCCACCACTGTAAAAGGTGGAGGTTCTTCTTTTTTCGTGGATTAAACAGGGGGCTGGCTTGTTTTTTTGAGGATGGAATGTTAGTATAATATCAGTGATGTATAACGCTGTACCGTGTTGTAACGTTAGCTTTAAGAAGGAGAAAAAAAGTTGAAACATAACCAGAGAAAGAGAAACGAAAGTATAGAAATACTTTTGTTTATTATGGTACTGGCTGTTTTTGCCGCTGTTTTGGGAATTATGGCATTGGGAGAGAAATGGCAGCCAGTGAATGAAATCCGGCAGTTGTCATCTGGATGGTATTATTTCGATGACGGGAGGCGGACGGAGATCACACTTCCGAAGGAAATAAAGGCAGAAAATGAAAAGCCTCTGATATTGTATAATGATAATATTAATAGTTTTAATGCAGGCATGGTTATTACCACAAAAGGTGCAGAATATGATCTGAAGATCAGTCTGAATGGAGAGGTTCTCTATGAGTATCAGGATTCTGCTTTTGTAAGAAATGCACAGATGAAATCCAAACTGGATTGTGACGGAGAGATTCCGACAGATATTCGGAAAGGAACCCTGACGTTGACTTATTCTACACCGCAGCAGGGAAAATATAAGATTTCAGAAGTTTTTATTGGAAGTGGAAGTGCAGTGACTGCATGCCATGTATGGGATTCTGCATTGATCATAGGAATTGCAGCCTGCTTTATTGTTCTGAGTGTGATTTCTCTGCTGACAGCTGTTTATCTGAGATGCCGTCAGATGACAGATAACAGATTTCGGGATGTTGCCCTGTTTTTGCTTATTTGCGGAATATGGCTGATTACGGATTCTTCTGTAGTCCAGACATACAGCAGTCATCCGGATATGGTGTGCACGATATCTTTCTATATGTTTATGATGCTGGCAATACCGATGCTTCATTTTGCACAGAAGATTGGTAAATTGAAGAATGAGAGGATTCTGGATCTGGGAATCGTCATGTTTTATGTGAATGCATTTATCCAGGGACTTCTGAATTATTTTGATATTTTTGAATTTGTGGATATGTTGTTTGTGACACATATTCTTTTGTGGATGTGGGTACTGTTGTCAACATTTCTTCTCTGGAGAGAGTATAAGAAGAATCCTCAAAGAGATGTCCGCATTGTTATGATTGCATACTCCATCATATCTGCCAGTGGAATTCTGGCATTGCTTTTGTACTGGTTGTTTAAGATCTCTTATTATGGTGCAATATTTGAACTGGGAATTTTGCTGTTTTTAATTCTGATCATTGCAAATATGGTGATCAGTTTGGCCGAGAAAGTCCGTTACAGAACGGAGATGCAGGCATATGAACGTCTGGTAAGAGAAGACTGGATGACTGGAATGCAGAACAGAGAACCTTTTGAAAATATGATCGCAGAATTGCCGAAGACAGTAAATCAGTATAAAGATGTATTGTTGATCCTCATGGACATTAATCATCTGAGACGCATTAACAATGACTGTGGAAGAGTAGCAGGAGATGAGGTTGTTGTAGCAGCCGCCAGATGTATTGAGAATGCATTTGGATCGTTAGGCAAATGCTATCGCACAGGAGGAGATGAGTTTGCTGCAGTAGTATATGATCCAGATATGGACAAAGCGGCTTTGTCTGAACGATTGGATAAAGAAATCCGAAATTATAACAGAAACAGCAGATATCGTTTATCTATAGCTCGTGGATTCAGTTCGATCCGCGACGAAAAAGGAAATATTAAGACAACCGGAGAATGGAAATACGAGGCAGATACGAATATGTATCAGAATAAAGCAGAGGAGGGCAAAGCACATGAGGTATAATATTAACTTCCAGATATCGGCCTTAATTATCGTCGTGTTGCTTTTGCATCATTTTGTGACACGGAAAAAATTACATAATGCAAATACAAAGATATTTACTTATGTTCTTATCCTGAGTGGAATATATATTCTGTTTGATCTGATCAGTACACTGGCAATCATGAGTTATGAGCCAGCATGTGAGAATATGGCGCTTATAATACTTACAGTGGTTTATCTGTTTGATATTATGCTGCCTTATATTCTGTACTGCTGTGCGGTTGTTTCGCGGGGGCAGGGAAAGAAGATAGATGGGGTTTCTATGATCTGTACAGTTGTTACAGTGATCATGCTGATCCTTATGCTGATCAATCTGACCAGTGGATGGTTCTTTTATTTTGATCAAAGTACAGGCTATCATAGAGGCAGCGGCTATGTAATGCTTTATATTTATGCACTGCTATATATTGTTCTGGTTATCCATCAGACTCTGAAAAAAAGAGAAGATTTAAATGTTCATAAAATGGGGGTTCTGACTGAGATTGTGGTGATTGAAGGGTTGTGTATGGGTGTTGAATTGTATACACAGCACGTTATGCTCTCAGGATTTGGCCTGGCACTTGGTCTGGTATTTCTTTATCTCACTATGAATAATCCGGGAGATTTCATAGACAGTACCACAGGTGTTTTTGACAAGCAGTATTTTGATAACTGGATTCAGGAGAAACTGGACAAAAGGACAGAGTTTCATCTGATTGCCGTGGAGGCATTTATGCTGAAGCAGATCAATAAAGTTTATGGAAGCAGTGTAGGAGATCAGCTGCTGGTTCAGATCGCAAGGGAGCTACAGAATATCACGGGATCTGTACAGGTTTTCAGAACTACTGGTAATTGTTTCCTTGTGATCATGGATTCTCTTACTGAGTATGAGAGAAACAGACAGCAGATAGAAGAGTATTTCAGAGAACCGTTTATAGTTGACGGAGAGAAAATTGATTTTCCGGCAGTTATCTGTGGGATTATCAATAGTGAGAAAATGGAGCAGGAAGATGTATTGCTTGCTTATGTGGAATATCTGGTATCACTTGTGAAACATACAGATGAGACAGTGGTGATCCAGTCTGATGACAGGATTCTGGAAGGTTTCCGCTATGAGAAAGAAGTGGAACATTTTCTTAAGAATGCAGTAGAGAAAGATTTGTTTGAAGTTTATTATCAGCCAGTTTACTGGATAAAAGAGGAGCGCTATATTACGCTGGAGGCATTGAGCAGACTGAAGCATCCGAATATGGGAATGATCCCGCCAGATGTATTTATCGGCATTGCGGAGAGACAGGGACTGATCGCACAGATCGGACTTCTGCAGCTTCGAAGAGTGTGTCGTTTTATTAAAGAAAATGAACATATAATGGACAGTATCCGAAATGTAAAGTTCAATTTGTCGCCGTCGGAACTGCTGAAACCGGGACATAGTCAGGTACTTATTGATATCATAAAAGAATTCGGACTCTCTCCGGCATATTTTCAGTTTGAAATTACAGAAACTGTGGCAACGGAGTACAGTGAAAGTTTCTGCAAGGCAGTAGAGGATTTTCAGAATGCAGGAATTGGGCTATGTCTGGATGATTTCGGATCAGGATATGCAAATCTGAATGCCGTTTTGAAACTGCCATTTGATGTAGTAAAAATGGACCGTTCGCTTTTGACCGGAATTACCTGTGATGAACAGGCAGCGATTTTTTATCGCAGTATTGTAATGGTAATGCAGAATATGGGTTATATGATCGTAGCAGAAGGTGCTGAGACAGAGGAAGAAGTGAATCTGTTAAGGTCATGGGGCGTGGATATGGTACAGGGATATTACTTCTCCAGACCATTGCCGGAGAAAGAACTGTTGAAATTGTTTTAAGTGAATTGCCAAAATTACTTTTGTCAGGGGATGTTGTATTAGTAAGATAATGTAACATCCCCTTGCATATTCCAGGGAATTCCTTTATAATGTACCGTATCAGTGTTTTATCAAATTAAAGGGAAAGAGGAACAAAGAAATGAAGAAATTTTGGGAAAAATGGACAGAGATTGCTCTGGTAAAGAGAATTCTGGTTGGCCTGATCCTCGGTGCAATCCTTGGAATCGCAGTTCCGGGTGCAACAGGAATCTCAATCCTGGGAGATGTCTTTGTAAGCGCGTTAAAGGCTATCGCGCCATTACTGGTATTCTTCCTGGTTATCAGTTCTCTGTGTAATGCAGGAAAATCTCACGGAGGAGTTATCAAGACAGTTATCATTCTGTATATGTTCAGTACAGTGCTGGCAGCAGTGATCGCAGTATTTGCAAGTATGGCATTTCCTGTAGAGATGACACTTGCAAATGCAGCAACAGATACGAGTGCACCACAGGGTATCGCAGAAGTGTTAAATAATCTTCTTCTGAATGTAGTTGCCAATCCGGTATCTTCTCTGGTAAATGCAAACTACGTAGGTATTCTGATGTGGGCAGTCCTGTTGGGACTTGCATTCCGTGCAGCAGATAAAATGACAAAGGAAGTTCTGGCTGATGTTGCAGATGGAATTTCCATGGTCGTAACATGGATCATCAATCTTGCACCTGTCGGAATCTTTGGTCTTGTATTTAATACAGTATCTACAAACGGTCTGGAGATTTTTACAACTTATGGAAAACTGCTTCTTCTGCTTGTTGGATGTATGTTGTTTATCTATTTTGTAACAAACCCGATCCTGGTTTACTGGTGTATTCGCCAGAATCCATATCCGCTGATCTTCCATTGCCTGAAGAGAAGTGCGCTGACAGCATTCTTTACCAGAAGTTCCGCAGCGAATATTCCGGTAAATATGAAAGTCTGCGAAGAGATGGGACTGGACAGAGATACTTATTCCGTAACTATTCCACTTGGTGCGACAATTAACATGGATGGTGCGGCTATCACCATTACAGTTATGACAATGGCAACTGCATTTACGCTTGGTATTCATGTAGATATCCCGACAGCGATCATTCTGAGTTTACTTGCTGCTCTGTCAGCATGTGGTGCTTCCGGTGTAGCTGGTGGATCACTTCTTCTGATCCCGATGGCATGTTCCCTGTTCGGAATCTCCGATGACATTTCCATGCAGGTTGTTGCAGTTGGTTTCATCATCGGTGTTATTCAGGACTCCGTAGAAACAGCCCTGAACTCCTCTTCAGACCTCCTGTTATCTGCTTCAGCAGAATTCAGACAGTGGAGACTGGAAGGGAAAGAGATTAAATTTAAATAAGTTTAGAGAATCTTGCAAGCAGGATTTTTCTTGTGAGAGATTGCCTCATATATGATATTTCTTGTGCATACACTGTAAAAACAGCGTCTTCGGAGGCTTATCCGTGAAAGATTATATCGAGGAGCGGGCAGTGGAAATTGCAAATTATATTATTGAGACAAAGGCAACGGTGCGTCAGGCAGCTAAGAAATTCGGAATTAGTAAGAGTACGGTACATAAAGACTGCACTGACCGTCTCAGCCAGCTCAATCCGGGTCTTGCATGTGAAGTGAGACAGGTTCTTGATGTGAACAAGCAGGAACGGCATATCAGGGGCGGGCTCGCTACCAGAGAAAAATATTTACATCAGCATTAAACATAAAAAGAGGCTATTGTCGTATGCGGCAGTAGCTTTTTTTATGCAATTTTTGTATAATAAATTCAGACATTTTATGATTTTTTGTTTTTGTATGCATAAGGAGGACAAGAAGATGGCATTAATAGAAGTGAACTTCTTTTCAAAAGCACTGATGCGCCCGGTAACAATGAATGTGATCCTGCCGGCAGATAAAGTGTTTTTTGAGGAGGAAACAGAGGAAGACAACAAACCATTTAAGACTCTGTATCTGCTTCACGGGGTAATGGGAAATTATACAGACTGGGTAACTGGAACATGTATTAAGAGATGGGCAGAGGAGAAGAATCTGGCGGTAGTGATGCCATCCGGAGCAAATATGTTCTATCTGGATCATCCGAACGTGAACGAAAATTACAGTGAATTTATCGGAAAAGAGCTGGTAAAGATTACACGAAGAATGTTCCCGTTGTCACATAAAAAAGAAGATACTTTCATCGCCGGATTATCCATGGGAGGATATGGCGCGATCCGAAATGGTCTGAAATATCATGACACATTCGGATATATCGCAGGTCTTTCCTCTGCCATGATCCTTGAGAAAATGGATGTAGCAGATGACAGTTCCCCGATGTTCTTTGAGAAAAAGAGTTTTTTGGAAGGTGTATTTGGAGATCTGTCACAGATCAAAGACTGCGAGATCAATCCGGAATGGATCGCGGAAAATATGAAAAAAGACGGAATTCCATTTCCACATATGTATCTTGCTTGCGGACTGGATGATCCGCTTCTTCCTCCAAACCGTAAGTTCAGAGATACGATGCGTGAACTTGGAGTAGATGTAACTTACGAAGAAGGCCCGGGAGCACATGAGTGGGATTTCTGGAACCGCTATATTAAGAAAGTTCTGGACTGGCTGCCGCTGGATAAAGACAGCAAAGAAGGGCTGAACAGTGGAAATGTAGGATTGTAAAATCTGACTGGACCGAGAGAGTCACAATAGATTGAGATGAAATCTGTTGTGGCTCTTTTTATGTGTTATAGAAAATTACTCCGTAATGTTCCTATAATTATAAGGTTCTCTGGGCAGGAGCGCATTGTAGCAGAAAAGAATTTCATCGCAGAAGTAACTCGCTGCAGATGAAGAATCCTGTTTGCAGGATACTTTTTACACAAAATTACTATAACAATTTTACAGAAAACATATTGAATATCATATAGAAGTTGTGTATAATGAAACCACAAAATAAAGTATATTATTTTAGATAAAAGTAAAATAAAAACCAAAAATCACCAACTATGGAGGTAAAAATGACTAATCTTGTAATCAATCCATCAAAGAAGCAGAGCAAAATCAACAAAGAGATCTACGGACATTTCTCAGAGCATCTGGGAAGATGTATCTATGAAGGAATCTATGTAGGCGAAGATTCCCCGATCCCGAATAAGAACGGAATGCGTACAGACGTAGTAGAAGCACTGAAGCATATCAGGATTCCGGTACTTCGCTGGCCGGGTGGATGTTTCGCAGATGAATACCACTGGAAAGATGGTATCGGTCCGAAAGAAACACGTAAGAAAATGATCAACACACACTGGGGCGGTGTTGTAGAAGACAACAGCTTTGGTACACATGAATTCTTTGAACTCTGTGAGCAGCTTGGATGCGAAGCATATGTCAACGGAAACCTGGGAAGCGGAACTGTACAGGAAATGTCTGAGTGGGTTGAGTACATTACATTTGAAGGCGTTTCTCCGATGGCTGACCTCCGTAAGAAAAACGGACATGAGAAACCATGGAAATTGGATTTCTTTGGTGTAGGTAATGAGAACTGGGGCTGCGGTGGAAACATGAATCCTGATTTCTACGCAAACGAATACCGTCGTTACCAGACTTATGTCCGCAACTATCATCCGGATCATCTGGTTCAGAAGATCTGCTGTGGTGCAAACGTAGATGATTATGAATGGACATCTGAAGTATTAAAGACAACACATAACCACTGCCTGAAAGAACTTCACGGAAACATGGACGGACTTTCCCTTCATTATTATGTACATCCGGAAGGATGGGAGATCAAGGGAAGTGCTACAGATTTCGATGATAAAGTATGGTATAAGAGTCTGAACAAAGCACTCTTCATGGAAACTCTGATCGAGCGCCATGGACACATCATGGACGAATATGATCCTGAGAAAAAGATTGGTATGATCGTTGACGAGTGGGGCGCATGGTATACAGTGGAACCAGGCACAAACCCTGGCTTCCTGTATCAGCAGAACACAATGAGAGATGCCCTGATCGCAGGTATCACTCTGAATATCTTTAACAAACACAGTGACAGAGTAAAGATGGCAAACCTTGCGCAGATCGTAAATGTGCTTCAGTCCGTTATCCTTACAGATGGTGCTGATATGATCCTGACACCAACCTATCATGTATTTGATATGTACAAATATCATCAGGATGCAATGCTTGTAGACAGTTCTATCGAAACAGAAACCATCGGTGTGGAAGAAGAGTGGCAGGTACCGAACCTGACAGAATCTGTATCTGTAGCAGAAGATGGAGCTGTACATATCACATTGACAAACCTGTCTCTGGATAAAGATTATGAGATCAGAACTATCCTTACAGACTATCAGGTAAATGAAGTCAAAGGTGAGATCGTACACGGCGAAATGCATGAAATGAACACCTTCGAAACACCGGACCAGGTACGTGTAAAAGAATTTAACGAAGTAGAAAAAACAGCAGAAGGAATCAGATTCACAATTCCTAAATGCAGTGTTCTTCATCTGGAAGTAAGATAATTACGGGTAAAAAAGGAGTATGATATGAACGGGAAGCTGCGTGTGTGCAGAAAATGTCTGCCCGGACAGAATAATGAAGAGGCTTTTTACGAGGATCTGTCACGCTACATTCAGCGCATGGATGAGGATCTGAAAGTAGACCAGCAGACTTACGAAAAAAGGCTTAACATATGCAGCACCTGTGACCGCTTAATGAATGGGATGTGCAGACTCTGCGGATGCTTTGTAGAACTGCGGGCTGTACAGAAGGTGCGAAAATGTCCGGATCTTCCGGCAAAATGGGAGGCGCAGAAATGAAAGACGGTTTAAAAGAAGGGTTATTAAACAAGGTAAAAGTGACCGATAAATTCTGGCACGGATACCAGGAACTGGTAATGGATACAGTTATTCCTTATCAGGAGAAAATACTAAATGATGAGATTCCGGGAGTAGAGAAAAGCCATGCACTGGCAAACTTCCGTATTGCAGCAGGACTGGAAGAGGGCGAGTTTTATGGCATGGTTTTCCAGGACAGTGATGTTGCCAAATGGCTGGAAGGTGTGGCATATGCATTGAAAGTCCGTCCAGACCCGGAGCTGGAAGAACGGGCAGATAAGGTTATTGAGATCATTGAAAAAGCACAGCAGGATGATGGCTATCTGAATACATTTTTTACTATCAAAGAGCCGGAACACCGTTGGCAGAATTTACAGGAATGCCATGAATTATACTGTGCCGGACATATGATGGAGGCAGCAGCCGCTTACTATGAAGTGACAGGAAAAGACCGTCTGCTTCATGTGATGGAGCGTATGGCAGAACATATCGAGAAACGTTTCGGAACAGAAGAAGGCAAAGAACCGGGCATCCCGGGACATCAGGAAATTGAGCTGGGGCTTCTGCGTCTCTATGAAGTAACCGGAAAAGAAAACTACAAAGATCTTGCCAGATATTTCATCGAACAGCGTGGAAAAGATCCGGATTACTTTGTCAAAGAAAAAGAAAAAAGAGGCTGGGTTCACTTCGATATGGATGTGAATAACAGAGAATACAATCAGGCACATGCTACTGTCTATGAGCAGAAAGAAGCAGTAGGACATAGTGTCCGTGCAGTTTATATGTATACTGCCATGGCAGAACTGGCTTCTCTTTACAAAGATGAAAAACTCTATCAGGCATGCTGTGATCTCTGGGAGAACATGACTCAGAAGAGAATGTATATCACCGGAGGAATCGGCAGTACCGTAGACGGAGAAGCATTTACCATTGATTATGATCTGCCGAATGACACCGTTTATGCGGAAACCTGCGCATCTATCGGATTGGTATTTTTTGCAAGAAAGATGCTTGATAATGTGATGGATGGACGTTATGCAGATGTGATGGAACGTGCACTTTATAATGGAATCATCAGCGGAATGCAGCTTGACGGAAAGCGGTTTTTCTATGTGAATCCACTGGAAACAGAACCTGGAGTCAGCGGGAAATTATACGGATATAAGCATGTTCTGCCGGAGCGTCCGGGCTGGTATACATGTGCATGCTGTCCTCCCAATGTAGTCCGTCTGCTGATGTCTCTTGGTAAATATCTGTGGAGTGAGACAGAAGATGGGGTTTATTCTCATATCCCGGCAGGCACAGAAGCACACTTTGATAAGATGGATGTAACTGTAGAGAGCAACTATCCGTGGGATGGCAGAGTGACCTATCATATAACCGGAAAAACAGAGGAAGAGACTATCCTGGGAATCCATATCCCATCCTGGGTACGCCCGGGTTCTGTTCAGGTGCGTATAAATGGAAAAGTGAAAGATATCACGACAGATGTGGAAAAGGGATATCTGATCCTTAAGAGAGTGTGGGAAAATGATGAAGTAGAACTTGTTTTCCCGATGAAGATCCGCAAGATTTATGCAAACCTTAAAGTAAGAGAAGATGCTGGCTGTGTAGCGTTTATGCGCGGGCCGATGGTTTATTGTTTCGAGGGTGTGGATAATCTGGGTCTGCTTCAGTCTTACCACATCTTTGAAGATGCAAAGATGGAAGAGGAAGTCTGCAAAGAGGGCCTGCTGGAAGGCTGCGTCCTGCTTAAGATCAAAGCACGTAAGCTGGAAACAGTGGGAGATTCTCTGTACAGTGAAGTTGCACCGGTGAGAACGCTGACAACACTGACAGCAGTGCCGTATTACACATGGGGCAACCGCGGAGAAAATCAGATGAGAGTCTGGATGCGCGGAGAATAATCGGAGAATCAGATGAAATATAAAACAAAAGCAAGGAATTATGTGGCAAAACACATGGGTTCCTTGCTTTTGCTGTTTTCAGATATTCTGTAAAATTATACATTTGGAGTATAATGCACTTTCACATTAATATCCTGATTATAGTTTCCGAAATCTTTTCCGAAGAGTGTCAGACCGCCAATATTCAGAGATGGTTCATCCACCTGGAAACGGAATACCATATCATCCTGAGAGGTAAAAGTGAGCTGCTGTGTATTCACATCAGAAATCTTTAATCCATCGATAAAAGTACCATGACGGTCAATGACAAGCATCTTCAGCAGCCCATACTGATTCCAGTTCGGGAACCACCAGTCAGGAGTGAACATACCGTGGACATCACCGAAATCTCCGGGGCTTGTCCAGGTTCCGACCTTTGTATTGTTCAGGAAAAAGGAAATATCAGAAGGCCAGTCACTGTTGACTCCGGGAGCTTCTGAGCTGATCTCAAAGGAGAGTGTCAGACGATCGATCTTCTGTCCCGGAGGGAGCATATTTGGAATGCGGTAATCAATAAATCCCCGTCCAAACCATAAAATCTTTGCATCTACATGGCTCGGATGAGCAAAATAACGAGGATCATCTACCTCACCGATGAGATTATCGGTAGTAGACAGTCCACAGGTCGGATAAACAGAATAATTAAAGTAGTTGCCGATCGGAATGTCAATAGAGTAACTGTCTTCAGCCGGGCTGTCATTGTTAGATGCAATATCAACCAGAATCTTGTCAACATTAATGCGACAGACCTTTTGGTTTCCGTGGCCGGAATGCTCTGGAAGAATTGCGAGAATTCCAGATTCTTCGAGTTTCTTTACATGGCTGGTCAGGGCACCGTTGGTAATCCCCAGACTGGAAGCCAGTTCATTCATATTCATTTCCTGATGCTCAAGGAGAGTCTGGATCAGCCGTATGCGGATGTCAGAACCAAGAGCTTTGAAGACAGGGACCGCCTGCTCCAGACTTTTAATATATAACATAACGGATTTCCCTTTCTGTTAAAAATGATTTTGCAACGTTTACGGTAAATTATAACGAATCTGCAAAAAATGTGCAACGAAAAGAAAAAAATATAGTTGATATTTTCTGAAAAATGCAGTACAATTTTAAATACATAAAAAATAATTTATATAAATCTAAAATAAAAAGCGAACAGGAGGACATACAATGAGTGAAGAACTTAAGTACAATGAGCCATGGATTCTGCAGAGAGCAGATCCATATGTTTACCGCCACACAGATGGAAACTATTATTTTACAGCATCCATACCGGCCTATGACCGGATTGTGCTGAGAAGAAGCGAAACTCTGGCAGGACTGAAAGATGCGGAAGAAGTGACAGTCTGGGAGAAACACAAAGAAGGAATCATGAGCGAACATATCTGGGCGCCGGAGCTTCATTATCTGGATGGTAAATGGTATATCTATTTTGCAGGCGGGGACAAAGATGATGTCTGGGCAATCCGCCCATATGTGTTGGAATGTGCAGATACAGATCCGCTTACAGGAGTCTGGACAGAGAAAGGTAAGATGGGACGTGCGGATGCAGATGAATTTTCTTTTGAAGCTTTCTCTCTGGATGCAACAGTATTTGAAAACAAGGGAAAACATTACTATGTATGGGCTGAGAAGGTAGGAGTCGGCAAACAGATTTCCAACCTTTATATTGGTGAAATGGAAACTCCGTATAAACTGAAAACCGTTCAGGTACTTCTTACTTCGCCGGATTATGACTGGGAAAGAGTTGGGTTCTGGGTGAATGAAGGACCGGCAGTCATTCATCATGACGGCAGGATTTATCTTACTTATTCTGCATCTGAGACAGGCGCTGCATACTGCATGGGAATGCTTGCAGCAGATGAAGATTCTGATCTTCTTGACCCGAAATCCTGGACAAAAGAACGTTATCCGGTTCTTCGTACAGATGAGTCCAGAGGAATCTATGGACCGGGGCATAATTCCTTTACTGAAGACGAAGAAGGAAACCCGATCATGGTTTATCATGCGAGAACAGAAGCAGAGATTGAAGGGAATCCGCTGTACAATCCAAACCGTCATGCCATGCTGATGAAAATCCGCTGGGATGAAAAAACAGGCGCACCGATATTTTCTTACGAAGATTAACGAAACCTGAGATGGGATAATATTTGGAAAACAGGAGAACTGGTATGAGAAAAAAATGGGGAATAATTCTGGGGCTGACAGGAATGATGCTTCTCGGATCACAGAGTATATATGCTGCGGAAGCTGCTGATGGCACAGCAGAGACAACAGATGTGGCAAACGAAAAAGAAACAGCAGGCACAGATGATATTGAGAGCCGGATTAAGAAAGGCGGATTCACTGCCGGAGTTTCTGTGCATGATCCATCTGTCATCAAAGACAATGACACTTACTATATCTTTGGCTCCCATATGGAATCTGCGAAGTCCACAGATCTGAGAAACTGGACCGGTTTTTCCTCCGGGGTCAACGCAGAGAATAAGCTGTTTGACAATCTTTTTGACGGAGAAGAAGACGGCGATCCGGCAGCGTTTACTTATGTAGGAAAGAACGAAGAAGGTGGTTATTCCGTGTGGGCGCCGGATGTCATCTATAACAAAAAAATGGGAAAATATGTGATGTATTTCTGCACCACATCCTCTTATGTGAAATCCAATATCTGCTTTGCAACAGCAGACGACATTGAAGGTCCGTATCACTATGAGGATACATTCCTGTACTCTGGTTATAGCTATCATGATGTTAAGGAAAGTAATATCGAAGAACTGATGGGAACAGACCCGAGGCCATATACAGCAGCGTCTTATGACAACAATAACTGGCCAAACTGTATTGACCCGGATGTTTTTTATGATGAAGACGGGCGTATGTGGATGGTCTATGGCTCCTGGTCCGGTGGTATTTTTCTGATTGAGATTGATGAAGAGACAGGCTATCCGATTTATCCGGAAGCAGACGAAGCAAATCATGTGGACAGTTATTATGGCAAGAAACTTCTCGGTGGTTATCACAACTCCATCGAAGGCCCGCATATTATGTATGATGAGACCAGTGGATATTATTATCTGTTTTTGTCCTATGGAAATCTGCAGGCAAAAGGAGGTTATCAGATGCGTCTTTTCCGCTGTGATACTGTGGACGGAACTTATACAGATGCAGCAGGAAAGGATATGTATTTATTTGTGGAGCATAAGGATCATGGACTGAAAATGATGGGAAATTATACATTCCCAAGTCTTACCCAGACCTATATGGCACCAGGCGGTCAGACTGCATTTGAAGATGAAGATGGTAAATTATATCTGGTCTATCATCAGCGTTTTGCTAAAACCGGAGAACTTCATGAGCCTCGTGTACATCAGTTGTTCCGCACAAAAGACGGATGGCTGGTTGCTGCGCCATTTGCCACAGACGGCGAGACATTGAAAGAGGATGGATATTCCGGAGATGAAATCCAGGGTACTTTTTATCTGGTAAATCATGGTACGGATATTTCGGACAAGGTACATAAACCGCAGAGGATTCAGCTTAATGCAGACGGAACAGTTACCGGAGAAGAACTGGAAGGTGCATGGGAAGCAGAAGAAGGCACACCATATATTGATGTGACTCTCGGTGAAAAAACTTATACAGGAGTTGTCCTGGAAATGACCGATGAGGCAGGCAATGATACGATGTGCTTCAGCGCTAAGGGGGACAATAATGAAACCATATGGGGCGTAAAATATCTGTTGCCATAAATGATTGTGGGAGTATCCGGGCAGTATATAGATCTGAAGTCAGGCGGAGAAATCAGATGTTTTCGGGATGATATCCTATGGTAATCCGTATATGTTGGTTATAATCTCCGAAACCTGCACCAAAAAGAGTACACCCGCCGGGATGCTCAGCGCCCGGAAGAACAGAAAAGCGCAATTTCATAACGGACTGATCAGTGAGTGCAAGCTGTCTGGTGGAAACATCGGACAGCTTTTCTGCGTCCAGAAAAGTGCCTTCAGGAGTGATCGTCAGTTTTTTTAGCAAACCATACTGATTCAGAAAAGAAAACCACCAGGAAGGATTGTATTTCCCTCTGCGGTTTCCGTAATCTCCAGGACTGATCCAGGTGCCAAGGATCACACCGTTCAGGGAAAAGGTAATGTCCGAAGGCCATACATCACAGAATCGGGGTGCTTCGGAACTGATCTCAAAGGAAACTGTCAGTTCTTCGATCACGCTGTGCTCAGGGATGAAATTGGGCAGTATATACTCCAGATATCCGGTGGTGAACCAGACGATCCTTGCCTGGCGGCTGACGGGGTGTATAAAATACCGTGGCTGATCCAACTGTCCTACAAAAGAAGTAGAAGTTGCCATACCACAGGTGGGAGTTACTGAGAAATCAGAAAAATGTCCCACACCAATTTCTGCACTGTAAATCTGCAGATCAGGACCGGAAAGCGCCATATTTACCAGAAGCTGATCCCAGTCTTTTATAAAATAGCAGCGTTTCTGTGTTCCGTGCGTGAGAGATTCATCCCTGAATTCTATCAGCCCGGCTTCGGCCAGAAGATTAAGGTGAGGGGACAGGGTTGTAACGGGAATCTTCAGGCTTTGTGCAATCTGCTTAATGTTCAGCCCTTCTTTTTGCTGGATCAGACGCAGGATCTGTACACGGACAGGGGAACCGAGAGCTTTGAAGATGGAAAGACCATCGGAAACAGAACAGGATTTCATGTAAAAAACCTCCTTTTAGCTGTATTTACGGTATATAATGCTAAATAAGTAATTTTAGAAAAATACGTTTTGATTAGTTATTTTACCATAAAATTAGTTAAAAAAACATAGGGAAATAGCAAAAAAATAGATAGATTGACGAATAAATAACAGGCATTTATTTTAGATAAAACTAAAATAATAAAAATAAATCAAAAATATATTGACATTTACAGGAATAAATTATATAATATCAACATAAACCGGAGCTGAAAATAAAAAAGTTGTGCAAAATGACCATAATAAAAGATGGACTATATATTTTAAAAAAATACGAAATAATTATGGGGTTTGTACAATGGCATCATTGAAACCGGAAGAGCGCAAAGAAATGCAAAAAAAGGAGGATCTTTTTATGAAGAGAAGAAAATTGTTCGCGTTATTTATGACTGCGGCTATGGCAGTGTCCAGTATGGGCATGGCAGTGAATGTCTTTGCAGAAGAAGACACAACAGAGGAAGCTGCTGAGAGCGAAGAACCGGCTGAAGGAGAGCCTACAGCAGTAACAACCGTAGGTCCTGATGATGGAACAAAGTATGAGATGTGGTCATTTGTAGACCTGCATAACGAATTTTACGGAAAAATGGTAGAGAAATGGAATGAAGAGAATCCGGACAAACAGATCCAGATTACATTCAGTACATATCCATACTCTGATATGCATAACAAATTAATGATGTCCTTACAGGCAGGATCCGGTGCTCCTGACCTCTGCGATATCGAGATCGGACAGTTTCCGAACTATTCCGGCGATGACAGCCCTCTGTATTCCATGAATGATGCACTTGCTCCATATGAAGACACAATGGTACAGTCCAGACTTGATGTTTATTCCAAAGCTGACGGAACAAGACTTGGTGTTCCTTTCCATGTAGGTGCAACTGTTATGTACTGGAACGCGGATCTTCTTGAATCTTACGGATTAGATTACAAATCTGTAAAGACATGGGATGATTATACCAAACTTGGTGAAGAGTTAAAAGAAGCTTCCAACGGTGAAGTGTACTTAACTTCTGTTGATACAGGCGGTGTTGACTGGATGTGGCTTGCAATGGCTGAGAACGGTGAAGATTGGACAGGCGGTCCGGACGGAACTGTAAACGTACAGCTTGATTCTGTAAAAGAAATGCTCACAATGCAGCAGAACTGGTTAAACGATGGAATCGCAATGGTATCCACAGACGGACATGTTGACCTTGAAGCTGGTTTCTCTAACATCATGGATGGCAAGATTGCTTCCTTCCCGAAAGCTATGTGGTACATGAGCCGTTTCAAAGATTACATGCCGGAGATGGAAGGCAAATATGACATCACAACATGCCCTGTATTTGAAGAAGGACAGAAATGCTCCGTTGGTATCGGTGGTACAGGTACTGTTGTAACCAATCAGTGTGAGAATCCTGAACTTGCAGCTGAATGGCTTGCATGGGCTAAATGCTCTGAAGAAGGTGAAAACCTGATCTGGAACGAACTTGGATTTGATGTCTGCAACACAGCATTATGGTCTGACGAAGCGTTTGCTTATGATGAGTCCAATACATATAATACATTCTTCCGTGTAAAACCATACGAAGTGCTGAATGAACTTGCTGAAAATGATGCGATCGGAACTATTTACACAACAAAGAACTCTCCGACATTGAACGATTACATGTGTACAACAACTCTGAACAATGTATTAGAGGATGGCATGGATGTAGAAGAAGCGCTTCAGGATGCACAGGATTATCTTGATTTCGAGTGTGAATAATAAAATGATAATGGTTCACTGATCAAGTGAATAAAGAACGGTTACTGCAGTGACCGAAATGATATGGGAGGCCAGGGAACCGCATTCCCTGACCTCCTTTACTGCTATCCTGGTGAGAAATGAGATTTTCACAGGATGTGGAGTCTGATTTCTTTTCAGGATAACAGTAATAAGAAAAAAGAAATTAACTGTAACTGTCCAGTAAATCATGATTCTGTGAGATACTGAAAAGTTACCTCTATTTTTAGAAGAGGAGGAATTCATTGTGAATAAAGTGAAAAAGATGCTCTATTCTCAGAAGGTGGCACCCTACGTATTCGTACTTCCGTTTGTTATCAGCCTTCTGGTATTCTGGTTATATCCGCTCATCAGTGGTATTGTAATGAGTTTTCAGGATATTTCATTTGGCGGTTCTCAGTGGGTTGGTCTGAAGCATTACCAGAAACTGGCTTCCGATAAGTTCTTCAAGACGGCTGTATTTAACAGTGTGGAATACATGCTTCTGACACTGCTCCTGCTGATTCCAATCCCAATGATGCTTGCAGTACTGATGGAAAGCCGTCTTACCAAAGCCAAAGGCGTATGGAAAGTGATCATGTACATTCCGGCACTTACATCTGTAGTTATTTCCGGTATGTTATTCCGACTGATGTTCTCAGAAGGTGATAACGGACAGATGAACCAGTTAATGCATTTGCTTGGAAATGCAAGTATTCCATGGCTGAAAGCAAAGACTACCGGATGGATAGCTCTGTTATTACTCTGTATGTGGAGATGGACAGGTGTTAACATGCTGTATTTTATTTCCGGTTTAAAGAGTATTGATACATCTCTTTATGAATCAGCAGACATCGACGGTGCCAACGCAAAACAGAAATTCTGGTATGTGACACTGCCGCTTCTGAAACCGACAACCATCTATGTTATTACAATTTCCGTATATGCCGGTCTGTCCATGTTCCTTGAGAGTTTTATGCTGTGGAACGGTAACTCATCACCGAAGAACATTGGTCTTACTATCGTAGGATATCTGTATAAACGTGGTATTGAGAAAAATGATATGGGTTATGCGTGTGCCGTAGGTATGGTGCTTCTGGTCATTGCCCTGGCTATCAATGTTGTCCAGCTTGTGGCAACAGGAACATTCAAGAAGGAGGAAAAGTGATATGGCAAAAACAGCAGCTCAGCCAAAGACAATGGAATCAAATCATAAAGTTGCGTCTGTATTATCCACAGGGCTTTTCGCTATCCTCTGTGTGCTGATCGCATTCCCGCTTCTTGCAGGTTTCTTCGCTTCCTTCCAGGAAGGCCGTGAAGTGGTTATGAAAGGTATGTCCCTGAATCTTGATTTTTCCAAGATGCATCTGGATAACTACAAATACCTGTTTTCCGGAAATGAGGATTCCCGAAAATATTTTATGTGGTATAAAAACAGTCTGATCCTGACACTGATCACAGTAGTTCTGACACTGCTGGTATGCTACTTCATCGCATACGGTCTGACCATGTACAAATTTAAACTTCAGGGATTTTTATTCTTCCTGGTAATCGCAACTATGTGTGTTCCTTTTGAAATCTTGATGCTTCCTCTGTACAACGAGGTTACATCTCTTGGGATCATCAATACAAGAGCCGGTGTTATTCTCCCCGGACTATGTGGTGCGTCGACGATTTTCTTCTTTAAACAGTACATGCAGAGTCTTCCGAAAGAACTTCTGGATGCAGGAAGAATCGACGGATGCACAGAGTATGGTATCAGTGTTAAGATTATGATGCCGATAACCAAACCGGCATTTGCATCCATGGCAATCCTCTGTGCGATGGGTTCCTGGAACAACATGTTATGGCCGATGCTGGTATTCCGTGATACAAACAAATTTACACTGCAGATCGGTCTGAATACATTGCTTACACCTTATGGAAATAACTACAACCTTCTGATCGCAGGTTCCATGTTCGGTATTCTTCCAATCCTGATTATCTACCTGATCTTCCAGAGATACCTGATCGATGGTATGACATCCGGTGCTGTTAAGGGTTGATCAAAAGTTGTAAGTATTTGAATTATAACTTACTGATATGATAAAAAATGAGCTGTCCCATTGAGTTTTGAAATTAATGTTACTGTAACTGGTGATCATTTAACATTACTTATGAGGCAGCTCAAATAACATAATGGTAAACTAATTTTTCAAACCAATTACTAAGAACGGAGGTTCAAAAAACATTATGGCAAAACAGGCAAAAATGGTAGTGGACAAAGCATTCTCCATTTCCAAGATCGACAAAAGAATTTATGGTTCCTTTATTGAACATCTGGGAAGAGCTGTATACGATGGAATTTATCAGCCAGGACATCCACTTTCCAATGCTGACGGATTCCGTAAGGATGTCATTGATCTGGTAAAAGAGCTGGACGTGCCGATCGTACGTTATCCGGGCGGAAACTTTGTATCTAACTTTTACTGGGAAGACAGTGTAGGACCGGTTGAGGAAAGACCTCACAGACTGGAGCTTGCATGGAGAAGTCTGGAGAAGAACGAAGTAGGACTTCATGAATTTAAGAAATGGGCAGATGCAGCTAATTCAGAAGTAATGATGGCAGTCAATCTTGGAACAAGAGGAATCACAGATGCATGCAACCTTCTGGAATACTGCAACCATCCAGGTGGAACCAAATACAGTGATCTCCGTATCAAACACGGACAGAAAGATCCATACGGATTCAAAACCTGGTGCCTTGGAAATGAAATGGACGGCCCATGGCAGATTGGCCACAAGACTATGGATGAGTACGGAAGACTGGCAGAAGAGACAGCCAAAGCAATGAAACTCATTGATCCGTCTATTGAGTTCGTTGTATGCGGAAGTTCTAACAAAGATATGCCGACCTTCGCGCTTTGGGAAGATCATGTACTGAGTCACACTTATGATTATGTAGATTATTTATCCCTTCATACATACTACGGAAACCGTTCTGACGACAGCAACGACTTCCTTGCAAAATCCGATGACATGGATGAATTTATCCGCACCATCATCGCAACCTGCGACTATGTAAAAGCGAAAAAACGCAGCAAAAAGAACATGTACCTCAGCTTTGATGAGTGGAATGTATGGTATCATTCCAATGATGCTGACAATGATATCACAGAGAATCATCCATGGCAGGTGGCACCGCCGCTTCTTGAGGATATCTACAACTTCGAAGATGCTCTGCTGGTAGGTCTGATGCTGATCGTTCTGATCCGTCATTCTGACAGAGTAAAAGTAGCATGCCTTGCACAGCTCATCAACGTTATCGCTCCGATCATGACAGACCCGAACGGTGGCGGTTCCTGGAAACAGACTATTTTCTATCCGTTCATGCATGCATCCAAATATGGCCGTGGTGTTGCACTTCAGCCGGTAATCTCTTCCACAGAGCATGAGACAAGCGGACATGGAAGCATCACAGATATCGAGGCAGTTGCTGTTTACAATGAAGAAAAAGAAGAAGTTACTATCTTCGCAGTAAATAGAAATCTGAAAGAAGATGTTGTTCTGAATACAGACGTAAGAAGCTTCGAAGGCTACAGAGTTGCTGAGCATATCGTACTTGAAAGCGATGACCTGAAGGTAGTCAATGCATTTGGACAGGAAAACGTAAAACCAAAAACAACAGAGCAGACAACCATGGATAATGGTGAACTGACAAGTATGCTTCATAAAGCATCCTGGAATGTGATCCGTCTTGTAAAAGATAATAAATAAAAATGATCCCTCTTAAGTGGACAAGGTAAATAACCAAGATCTACTTAAGGGGGACTTTTTTATGTCTGTTTTGACAATGGATAGTGTCGGGAATATTTCTTATATATCAGAACTATTTGATCAGAAAAGGCTGAAGTGTCTGTATCGTGTATTCATGCAGTGCTTCTTTTTTACTTCTGTCAATCTGCAGATAATGCGCATAAAGTACATCCAGAACCAGCAGGATCGGGAACTGCGGGGAAATAATGTTTCCATATTCCAGATGTTCCATACTTGCAAAGATCAGAGTTTCATCGCAGAACTCCTGATAAGATTTATCCTGTCTTGCGGTCATAAGAAGGGTATAGGCACCTCTCTGGTGAGCTGCTTTCAGGGAAGAAATAATATCGTCTGTCTGTCCGCTGACACTGATCCCGATGACCAGACAGTTTTCATCCAGAATGACAGAATTTACCTTCATAATATGACTGTCTGTGACAGCTTCGATATTCAGTCCGATCCGCATAAAACGTAGCTTCATCTCCTGCGCTACGAGTCCGGAACTGCCTCTGCCGTAGACATAAACACGAGGTTTGGAAACCAGCAGATTTGTGATCCGTGCGATCTGTGCTTTGTCCAGCAGAGCGTTGGATTTATTCAGAAGTTCCTGATAAGTATTAAATTCCGATACTTCGAAATTCGGGATGTTCTCTTCGGGACCCGGAGTCAGGCTCTGTTTGTATTCATAAATAAACTCCCGGTATCCGTGAAATCCGCATTTCTGGGCGAAACGTGAAAGGGAAGCCTCCGACACATACAGAAGTCCTGAAATATTTTTGGAAGAGAAATCCTGTTCTTCTGTATTGTGGATAAAGAAATCAGCGATCGTTCTCTCCAGAGGAGTAAATGTATGATAATAAGATTCAATCAAAGGGATGATCTTATGCTTATTTAATGACATGCGGAATCAGTCCTTTCTGTAGTATGCAAATATTGCTGTTTATTTGTTACTGGACCCGGAGGGGACAGTAACGTTTGTCTCGTTTTCGGCGATAAAAATAATCCTGAAATTACTATATCATCACATAATTTTTTTCTCAAGGAGAAATGTAAATATTTTCAAAAAAAACAATAGTAAAGAAAGTAATTTCAATCCTGTTGGTAAAACAAATCCGTTGAAGAGAATAAAATGATAAAAATTGAAAGAAGATTCTAAAGATAACACTTTCGTTGAAAATAGAACCAGAGCGAATTATAATGAATCCATAACAAATCGGAAGTGTCAGATGACACGCAGAAGAAGGAGAAAAACTATGATCATTTATGTAGGCAAAGACTATCAGGACGTAAGCAGAAAAGCAGCAAATATCATGTCTGCCCAGATTATTATGAAACCAAACGCAGTTCTCGGACTGGCAACAGGATCCACACCGGTTGGATTGTATAAACAGCTCATCGAATGGTACAACAAAGGTGACCTTGATTTCTCTCAGATCACATCTGTAAACCTGGATGAGTATAAAGGACTCTCCGGTGATAACGATCAGAGTTACCGTTATTTCATGAACACAAACCTGTTTGATCATGTAAACATTGATAAAACCAGAACTTATGTACCAAACGGACTGGAAGAAGACAGCGACAAAGCATGTGCCGATTACAATGAGATCATCCGCAGCGTAGGCGGAATCGATATCCAGCTTCTGGGAATCGGTGGAAACGGACATATCGGATTCAACGAGCCTGGCGAAGCTTTTGAGAAAGAAACTCACTGTGTAGATCTTACAGAAAGCACGATCAAGGCAAATGCAAGATTCTTCGAGAGTATGGATGAAGTGCCGAAACAGGCATATACCATGGGAATCAAGAATATCATGGCGGCTAAGAAAATCCTTCTTGTAGCAACAGGAAGTGCCAAAGCAGATGCACTGTACAAATCCCTGTACGGACCGATCACACCAAATGTACCGGCATCTATTCTTCAGCTTCATCAGGATGTAACTGTAGTAGCAGATGAAGATGCTTTAAGTCTTATTAAAGAAAAAGGACTTTTGTAACTTTTACTCCTGTGAGATAATGAGAATATATGGCTGCACCGGGCAGATCACTGTTTCTGAAATAAACAGTAAACTGCCTTGACAGCAGGAATTCAGGGAGAAAAGAGGAAAAATCAGATGATTATAAAGAATGGAAAAGTTTTTCAGGAAGACGGAAGCTATAAAATAACAGACTTGTATATAGAAAACGGCAGGATCGTGGCTTCTGAAGAAGAAGTGACAGATAAAACAGAACTGAACGCAGCAGGAATGAAGGTTTTACCTGGTCTGGTAGATATCCACAGTCATGGAGCAGTCCGCCATGATTTTTCAGACGCAGATGTTGAAGGATTAAGAACAATCCTTCAGTATGAAAAGTCTCAGGGAATCACATCCTACTGTCCGACATCCATGACACTTCCGAAAGAAGAACTGCTTAAGATTTTCCAGACAGCAAAGGATGTAAAGCAGGATGAAACCTGTGCCCGTATTGTAGGTATCAATATGGAAGGACCTTTTCTTGATCCTGCAAAAAAGGGAGCACATGTAGAAGGCTACATCCGTAAACCGGACGTTGAATTTTTCAGAGCATGTAATGAAGCGGCAGGTGGACTGATCAAACTAGTAACTCTTGCACCAAACATGGAAGGTTCCAGGGAATTTATCAGAGAATTACATAACGAAGTGGTTATTTCTATCGGACATACAGCAGCAGATTATGACTGTGCGGCAGAAGCAATGAAAGAGGGAGCGCTTCATGTGACTCATCTTTATAATGCCATGAACCCGATGGGGCACAGAGAACCTGGTGTGATCGGTGCAGCAGCAGATGATCAGGACTGTATGGTAGAAATGATCGGAGACGGGATTCATATCCATCCGGTAACAGTGCGCAATACTTTCCGTTTATTTGGAGACAGCAGAGTCATTCTTATCAGTGATTCCATGATGGCAACCGGTATGGAGAACGGACTGTATGAACTGGGTGGACAGGAAGTAACGATGAAAGACAGAAAAGCAACTCTGGCGGATGGTACGATCGCCGGTTCAGCAACCTGCCTTTTTGACTGCATGAAGTGTGTTATTTCTATGGGCGTTCCGGAAAGAGAAGCCATTCTGGCAGCAACGGCAAACCCTGCAAGAAGTATCGGGATTTATGATAAAGTTGGTTCCCTTACCCCTGGAAAAAGAGCAGATATTGTGCTGACAGATGAAGAACTGAATATTGTAAAAGTATTATAGAAACAGAACTAAAAATAATAATAATTTTTAAATATTAATCACCATGAAAATAATTTTCTTTATGCTATAATGAGCTCATAAATGAAAGCAGTATCAGAAGTGTATGAAACTGATCATAGCTATGTAAAGAAAAGGGGAAAGAATATGACCAAAAAAGAAATTCTGGATGCGATTCATGGACAGATGATCATTTCCTGTCAGGCAGTAGAAGGTGAACCATTATATGTAGAAGAGAAATCCATTATGTATTTAATGGCCCGTGCTGCAAAACAGGCAGGTACACCTGCGATCCGTACCAGCAGCATCCGTGATGTTATTGCGATCAAAGAAGAGACAGGACTTCCTGTTATCGGTCTGGTGAAGATTCAGTATCCTGGATATGAAGGATATATTACACCTACCATGAAAGAAGTTGACGATCTGGTAGCAGCAGGTTCTGATGTTGTGGCGCTGGACTGTACACTTCGTAAACGTGGGGATGGAACAACTGTTAATGAATTTATCGCCCAGATCAAAGAGAAATATCCGGACATTATCCTGATGGCTGATATTTCTAATTATGAAGAAGGTATCAATGCATGGAAATGCGGCGTAGATATCGTTGGAACAACCATGAGTGGATATACGGATTACACATCCAAAAAGGATGAACCAGATTATGAACTGATGGAGAGGCTTGCAAAAGATACAGACATTCCGGTTATCGGAGAAGGCAAGATCCATTATCCGGATCAAGCTGTAAAAGCACTTCAGACAGGTGTATGGGCAATTGTAGTGGGCGGAGCGATCACACGTCCGCTGGAGATCGCACAGAGATTCCAGAAGGCAATTGAAGCAAGTAAATAAAACGGGAACCAAAAAAGGGATGTGTCAGATGAACATCCCTTTTTTTACCAGATAAACGGTGAAGTTGTTTGGTTATGAGCAGGCAGCGAAGTGTATGCTTTTACCTGCCTGCCGAAATTATAACAGTTTATTTGTGATAGCCTGTGCTGTTGCAGAACGTGCTGCGGATCTGCTCTCAGGCTTCTGGCAGCAGAATCCATAAAACAGACAGTCAATGATAAATAACTGACCGACTTTTGCAGCAACTGACCCGGATTGCAGAGGACTTTCATTGCATCCGCACTGTACCCGAAACAGTAAACCCTGCGGGCTTTGGAAAGAATAGAAACTGCTCTGGTCATACTTTCTTCGTCAAAGAGTTCATAACTCTCATTAAGAGAAAGGATGGATGATTTTATCAGCTTGATATTGAAGGTCGAAATGGAATGGGTAAAGTAAAAGGAGAAGAAGATGGGTGTGAATTTTATATTGCAGGGGGCAGAAGAGGATATCAGCAGGATTGAGAAGGGAACAAAAATTCTGCAGGAAGAATGGAATGTCGAAAGTCAGAAAAAAGGGACTGTTTTTTCTGATATTAAGGTAAATGTGAGTTTCCATGAAGGGATGGAACTTGAAATAAAACAGGTGAATGAAGATGTGGAAATTTGCTGCCATGAACCGGCGCATTTTTTCAGAGCATTGAATTGGGTGCAGAAACATCTGAAAGATACAGAAGGCAAATCTGAGAAAAGGGAAACTGCATATTTCACAGGAAACGGTCTGATGCTGGACTGTTCCCGCAACGCAGTATTTACGGTAGAGAAAGTAAAAGAAATGATCCGTACACTGGCAAAAATGGGTCTGAACCGACTGCTTCTTTACACAGAAGACACTTACGAGGTAGCGGATCTGCCATATTTCGGAGCTTACAGAGGAAGATATACAAAAGAAGAAATACAGGAAATGGATACATATGCGCAGATATTCGGGATTGAACTGATTCCGTGCATTCAGACTCTTGCGCATCTCCACAATGTGTTGAAATGGCCGTCAGCGGAAGAAATTGTGGACACACCGGATATTTTGCAGGTGGGAAAAGAAGAGAGTTATGTTTTTATTGAGAAGCTTCTGACCGCAGTAAAGGACAGCTTCCATACAAGACGTGTGCATCTGGGAATGGATGAAGCTGTCCAGCTTGGCCTGGGAAATTATCTGAAAGAAAATGGCTACAGAAACAGTTCAGAACTGATCAAAGAACATTGTACCCGTGTACTGGAAATCTGTAAGAAACTGGGACTGGAGCCTATGATCTGGAGTGATATGTACATCACTTCCAATACAGGAAAAAGCTACTATGAAGTACCGGAAGATGCCGATTGCAGTGATTGGAAGAAGCCTGATCCGGAGCTTGGACTGGTGTACTGGGATTATTATAACAAAGATGAGAGTGTTTACGAAAAAATGCTGAAAGTACATAAACAGCTTTCTGATAAGATTGTATTTGCAGGTGGATGCTGGATCTGGAACGGAATCGCACCAAACTATTCCAGAAGTTTTACCTGTACAAAATCAGCACTTTCTGCATGTAAAAAATATAAGGTACCGGAAGTGTTCTGCACAGCATGGCTGGACAATGGGGCGGAGACGCCAGTAGATGCGATCCTGCCGGGAGCAGCATTATTTGCATATCTGGGATTTCATCAGGAATTTGACGAAGCAACGCTGGAAGAAGAGTTCAGAGATGCTGTGGAAAGTAGTCTAAAAGAGTTCCTGAAACTTGATAAATTTGACAGACTGTTCCTTGGTGATCAGGTGAATATGGCGTCTGAAAATCCTTCTAAATATCTGCTATATCAGGATGCAATGCTTGGAATTTTTGATTATCATTTGAAGAATGCGGGAGCTTCTGAGTATTATAAAATGTTGGCAGAAGGACTGAAAAATAGTGCAGAGATCTGTAAAAATCACACAGGATTTTTTGAATATTATCATTGTCTGGCAGAAATTCTGTCACAGAAATCGGAACTTGGTGTGCAGATAAAAGTGGCATATGATGCACAAGATTTATCCACATTGAGACAGCTTTGTGAGGAAATCATTCCACATCTTACAGAGAAATTGTGGAAATTAAAAGAACTCAGAGAAGATTTGTGGATGACAGATGCAAAGCCGTTCGGATACGAGCTGATCGATCTAAGAATGGGTGGTGTGATCACCCGTCTGGAAAGCAGCAGACGCAGACTTTTGAAGTATGTGGAAGGCAGAATCGACAAACTGGAAGAACTGGAAACTGAGAGAATCCCGTACTTTGCAGAAGGAAAACCGGCGATTGAAAATCACTGGCAGAGAGCTGTCAGTGGGGCAGATTTTACGGATACGATCTGACCGAATCAACTGCAGGGCGGTTGATCAGTAATACATGAACAGCTTTTTTGACAAATATCAACTTGACACGTACGAGGGGATGTGTAAGACTCTTATTATAATGAACAGTGATAGCATGACAATTCAGTAAAGAGTATCACTGTACTGTAATAAGAGTCTTATTTTATACAGAAAGGAAACAATACAAATGAGATTATTGATCGTACGACATGGAGACCCGGATTATTCTATTGATTCGCTTACTGAGAAAGGATGGAAGGAAGTAGAATATCTGTCGGAAAGACTGTCAAAACTTGATGTCAAAGACTTCTATGTCTCTCCTCTTGGAAGAGCAAAGGATACGGCATCTCTTACATTAAAGAAAATGAACCGTACAGCAATAGAGTGTGACTGGCTTCAGGAATTTGATGTTCTGATCGATCGTCCGGACGTTACTGACAGACAGAAAAGAGTATGGGACTGGCTTCCCCAGGACTGGACACAGGACGAACGTTTCTATCAGTACGATCACTGGTATGAAAATGAAAGATTACAGAAATCAGATGCAAAGGGTTATTATGACTATGTAACAGGGAAATTTGACGAGCTTCTGGCAGAGCATGGATATGTGCGTGAAGGACATTATTACAGAGTAGAGAAACCAAATGAAGATACATTGGTATTCTTTTGCCATTTTGGTCTGGAATGTGTGCTTCTTGCACATCTGATCGGTGCTTCTCCGATGGTGCTGTGGCACGGTTTTTGTGCTGCACCAAGTTCTGTGACAACTGTCAATACAGAGGAGAGAAGAGAAGGAATTGCAAGTTTCCGTATCAGTGCATTTGGTGATATTTCTCATTTATATGTGCATGAGGAGCCGCCTGCATTTGCAGCGAGATTCTGTGAGATGTACAGTAATAAAGACGAACGTCATGACTGATCAGGAGCGATCAATTAACAGAAGGCGGATGATTTTGTCCGATGACTAAAATCTGAAAGGAAATAAGAGATATTGATATCAAAGACAATGAAAACAATTCTGCATGCACTGTCCTACGGAAATATTGAAGTGGAATCGTCCAGAAAACTGGCAGATCTGAAACAACTGGATGCGATGAGGATTTTTTTGAAGAAACTTGATGCAAAGGTTTATAACGGAGATTATGAGGTTCCGATAAGAGTGTATTTTCCTACAGAAGAAGCTATGCAGGCAGGAGTTGTAGAAGGCAATACATTTCCGATACTGCTGTTTTTTCACGGCGGCGGCTGGGTAACCGAGAGTGTGGAGAATTATGATCGTGTATGCTCCAGAATGGCACAGGCGACTGCACATATCGTGGTTTCTGTGGAGTACAGACTGGCACCAGAGCATACATTTCCGATACCGCTGGAGGACTGCTATGCTGCCGCAAAAGCTCTCTATACAAATCAGTTGTTTCTGAATACAGATCCGGAGAAAATTACGATCATTGGAGACAGTGCAGGGGGAAATCTGACAGCAGCAGTGTGTCTGATGGCAAGAGACAGAGGGGAATTCACACCTCGCCGTCAGATTTTGATCTATCCGGCACTTGGAAACTGTTATACAGAAGAATCTCCGTACAGATCTGTGCAGGAGAATGGCAGCGATTATCTCCTTACGGCAGTAAAAATGGAAGATTATCTCACGCTGTATCAGAGCTCGGAAGAGGATAGACAGAATCCATACTTTGCGCCGATTCTGGAGAAGAATCTTAAAAATCTGCCGGAAACATTGGTTCTTACAGCAGAATATGATCCTTTGCGTGATGAAGGAGAAGCATATGCAGGAAAGTTACAGGCAGCAGGAAATATGGTAGAACTTCACAGAATCCGGGGAGCATTTCACGGTTTCTTTGCCTTGGGAATTAAGTTTCTGCATGTGCAGGAGAGTTTTAAATATATTAACGAGTTTCTGAACAAAAGCTACGAACAGATACTATAATTCATAAATAATCTGTAAGATGTGCGAGATGAAAAAGAAAGCAGGAAAACTATGGATACAGGATACTCAAAATGGAGAAAACTGGATAATGCAGCTCTGGCATTTCCACTGGTAACAGGAAAGAATGACACCAGGGTGTTTCGCTTCTACTGTCAGATAAAGGAGAATGTCAGTGGTGAGATCCTTCAGACTGCACTGGATCAGACGATGGAGAAATATCCGTTGTTTCAGGCAGTCCTGCGAAAGGGATTGTTCTGGTTCTATCTGGAGCACAGAGATATCAGAGCAGTTGTAAAACAGGAGACAGAACCTCCGTGCAGCCGTCTGTATATTCCAGATAAGAAATCCCTTTTATTTCAGGTAAGCTATGACAAAAACAGGATTAATTTTGAAGTATATCATGCTCTGACAGATGGTACAGGAGCAATGCATTTTCTGCAGGAACTGGTGCAGAACTATCTGATTCTTGCGCATCCGCAGGCAAATCTGCCGAGGATAGAGAGCGAGGAGGAAATTACACACGGAGATAAGGAAGAGGACAGTTTTTCCCAGTATTATTCCTCAGATACGCCGAAGGATACGGGGAAGAAACCGGCTGCAGTCAAGTTGAAAGGGGAGAAACTGATGCATTCGGATATGCATATTACAGAGCTTGCCCTTTCTGTAAGAGATATCCATCAGAGAGCACGTTCCTATGGTGTTTCCATTACAGTTTTGCTGACTGCGATGATGTTGTGCTCTATCCGTGAAGAGATCGAGAAGAATCAGCAGAAGCGACCGATAGCTTTGATGATTCCGGTAAATCTTAGAAATTATTTTCCGTCTCAGTCAATGATGAATTTCTTCGGATGGATTGAGGTCGGGTATACATTTTCGGATACAACAACGTTTGAAGATGTATTGATGGATGTAAAGAGACAGTTCCAGGAGGAACTGGTAAAAGAAAAGATTGCTATGCATATGAGCGGATATGTGCGCATTGAGAAAAATCCTTTTGTTCGTGCGGTTCCTCTGGAAATTAAGAAATATTTTCTTATGATCGGGGCAAATCTGGGGAGTCGGAGTATTACAGCGGTCTATTCTAATATCGGAATTATCCGTTTCCCGGAGGAGTATAAAGAATATATTCAGCATTTTGGAATCTTCGCCAGCACAAATTCTCTGCAGATGTGCTCTTGTTCTTACGGAGATGAGATGGTACTTGGCTTTACTTCCAAGATACCGGATGACAGTATTCAGAGAAACTTTCAGAGGATGCTCAGTGAGGAAGAAGTTTCTCACAGAGAATTAAAAAATGAATTTCCGGCATACGGAGAGAAGCAAAAACTGGTGAAAAAAGAAAACCAGAGAGTCGTGCAGACATTCAGTTTTTTGTGCCTGGCAGTTGCTGTCATCTGTGGAATGATCAATTTCATGACTGCAGGAACATTAAACTGGTTCTGGTTTGCAGGTGCGGGATGTGCCTGTGCATGGCTGGTGGTTATGGTGGCGTATTTCAAACGGAGGAATATTCTGAAGAATGAAATGTGGCAGTTATTGATCATATCGGTGATCGCGATTCTGTGGGATCACTTTATCGGTTGGATGGGATGGTCTGTAGATTTTGTACTCCCATTTGGAGCTCTGGCAGTGCAGTTTTCCATTCCGGTGATCGCAAAGGTGAACCGTCTGGAGAGGGAAGAATATCTGTTTTATCTTGTACAGGCAGGAATCGCGGGGGTGATCCCTATGATACTTGTCTGGACGGGAATTGTGAAATTTGTTTATCCGTCAGTAGTATGTGCGGGTATCAGTTTCCTGACACTGGCAGCATTATTTATCTTTTGCCAGAAGGATACGCTGAGGGAATTTCATAAGAAATTGAGAATGTAACATTGCAGATATAATAAAAATTTGAAAATAAAAATCCACAGTTTAATCAAATTAAGCAAGCAGCGAAGCAGATGATCTTATCCGCCTGGAGCTTTGAAATAAGATGTTAAACTGTGGATTTTTTTGTGCTCTTAAAGAGATAAAAACTATGGCAAAATTATCTTTATAAAAGCAATAAACCAGATGAAATATGTATGATAGCAGATGTAATATTCAGTATTGTTTCATATATTTTCATCAGATAATATAATTCCTGATGATTTACAATGTAAACAATAATCAGAACTATTCATCGTATTATTCATCAAAAATAGTAACAATCTCACCATCCAGAATACGGTTTGTATTCTTAACAGCGCAGAAATTACCGCACATACTGCAGGTATCTTCTTTTTCAGGTTTTGCTTCTGCACGGTAGCGTCTTGCCTTTTCCGGATCCATGCTGAGTTTGAACATTTCTTCCCAGTCAAGACGTTTTCTCGCTTCACTCATCTTATAATCCCAGTCAGCAGCGCCAGGAATTCCCTTGGCAATATCAGCAGCATGAGCAGCAATTTTTGCAGCTATAATTCCCTCTTTTACATCAGCAGCATTCGGCAGGCGAAGATGTTCGGCAGGTGTTACATAGCACAGAAAAGCAGCACCGGAATAGGCAGCAATTGCACCTCCAATTGCGGAAGTGATGTGGTCATATCCTGGAGCAACATCCGTTACAAGAGGTCCAAGTACATAGAAAGGAGCACCATGACACAGTGTTTTCTGAATTTCCATATTAGCAGCGATCTGATTCATCGGCATATGTCCAGGACCTTCGATCATAACCTGAACATCTTTTTCCCATGCGCGTTTAGTGAGCTCGCCCAGAGTGATCAGTTCTTCAATCTGTGCAGTATCTGTAGCGTCTGCCAGGCATCCCGGACGGCATGCATCACCCAGACTTAAAGTAATATCATACTCTCTGCAAATGTCCAGAATTTCATCAAAATGCTCATAGAACGGGTTCTCCTGTCCGGTCATTTCCATCCATGCAAACATGATAGAACCACCTCTGGAAACAATGTTCATGAGACGCTTATTTTGTTTAAAACGTGCTGCAGTTGCACGGTTCATACCGCAGTGAATAGTCATAAAATCAACACCATCTTCTGCATGCATACGTACAATATCAATCCATTCTTCAGAAGTGATTTTGCCAAGTGCTTTGTGATAATAGACTACTGCATCATAGATTGGAACTGTACCGATCATCGCAGGACATTCGGAAGTAAGCTTGCGGCGGAAACTTCTGGTATCGCCGTAGGAACTGAGATCCATGATCGCTTCTGCACCCATTTCCACTGCAGAATGTACCTTTTCATATTCCATATCAACGTCTTTCCAGTCTCTGGAAACACCTAAATTTACATTGATTTTTGTTGTCAGTTTTGCACCGACTCCACTTGGACTGATGCATTTATGATTCTTATTACAGGGAATGATAACCTGTCCTTTTGCGATCAGTTCTCTTAATTCATCCACATCAAAATGCTCTTTTTCTGCTACGATCTCCATCTGTGGTGTAATGATTCCGTGACGCGCTGCGTCCATCTGTGTTGTGTAATGTGTCATTTTTTCCTCCTTGCCCTGCACTGTGGGCTGCTGTTGCTGTACACATTTAGCCATTACAAAATGCTGGTACAGTAACGCGAAATGAACTGCGCCTCCTGCATATAGCAGGGACTTGCACCTGCGCATATTCGTAAGTTCTTAAGTAAACTACTGGATTAACAGAGAGTGGTGCCCCCGGTCTGTATGATTAAGAAAGGGGAGCCCGGATCAGAGAAGGATTGATGAGATCAGAGAGGGTTAAACTCCTCGATCCAGTAAGAAATATATACGATATCTTCTGGAAATTTTCGAATAAAAAAGGAAAAACTGCAATACGCCAACAAGCATATTGCAGTCCGGAAGAACTATAACTTTCCCTACGTTGGCATTATCCAAATCAGGTTATGGGTTAAAGCAATACAGCTTACTCTCAGCCTGTTTACACAAGCTCCCCTTGTCTTAATTGTCCACATTGTAACACTCTGATGTGAGAAAGTCAATATGTAAATCAGTTTTTGAATTGATGTAGCAATAGTATTTACTGTGCATGGAGTGAACAGTAATTCAATAGTTATTAGTGAAAAAAAACTGTCATTTTAACGCCCTGTGAGGGACATTGTATAGGCATTTGATGCAGAGGTCCAGGTTTTTCCATTGGCTTTTTTGTTTGCGATAACTTTGATTCCGTACTTGACGTTTTTGGTCATGTTGGTAAGGGTAAATGAGGTAGCTGTTGTTGTTCTTACTTTCTTGTAGGAACTGGAGTTTGGATATTTCACGTAAACGGAGTAGTTGTTTGCACCTGCGACTTTGTTCCATTTTACGCTCATAGTACTGCTGGTATTTCCGGCTTTTTTTAGAACGATGCCCATGGAAATATATCGGGTAGTCGGGGTTGTGGTTACGTAGCGTTTGTTATTCAGGAGAAGATAAGGATAAATCTTTACCTGATAAAAGGTGTTTTTGTTTAACGGTAGGGTAAAGGATGGTCTGGTATAGTATTTGGTGATAAGTTTGTGGGCGGCAGAACTCTGATATATAACTTTATAACCTGAGATAGAGTTTGCCGGGTTTACAGTGTTCATGTTAAAGGTATAACCGCCTGTGGATGCGTAAGAGGTTTTGACAGTTACGCTGGAGTAAAGGGTTGTGCATCCGGCTATGCGTGATGAAATCGCTGTTCCGGATGAGGTTAAAGCTGTGATCCTTACTTTGTAGGCTGTGCCGGCTTTTAACTTATTGATCTTTGCTTTATTGCGGCTGTTGTCAAAGTAGCCGAGCAGTTTGTAGGAACCGGAGCTGAAAGGGCTGATGCTGATCGCAAATTTCGCAGCATTTGTGACCGGATTCCACTGGACAGTTACAGAATTCTCAGAAGCGGCAATCTGTTTGATACCTGAATCAGAGGTAAGGTAAGAAACACCAGCAGCCTGGGCATTGGAATCATCGACAGAAGGAATATCCGTTTGCTCCGGAGATAATTCAGCAGACTGTTCGACAGGCATAAGCTGAGCAGTTGCTGCAAAAGCTGTAGCTGCGGTTGAAAACGTAAGAACTGCACTGAGAGCGATGCTTACAAAAAACTTTTTAAAACTTCTTGCTTTCATAGTAAAAACCTCCTTTTGAAGCTGCAAAACAAAGGCTGAGATTGTTTTGCAGATAGTACGCCGAAGCGTGTCTGAACAGTTTTAAATATAATAAAAAAGCTTCGTTGATGTTGCTGTTATTGTAACATAGCGAAGCTTTTTTTCTGTAATCGTTATTGTTCATTCCATTCTCAGTAACGTGGCCCAAATTCATTTCAGATTGTCTGCAACAATGGAATTTTGGTTTGTATGTTTTTAAGTAGTATTATTCATCCCATCCGTCATACATGCGGATATTGACCTGAATGTTTCTTACAACATCTCCTTCCTGGAGATCCAGGTCGGATTCATCAGAGATTGCCGGGAGATCCATCTCATCTTCCATTACTTCTGCATAGATCCAGTTATAAGCTGCTTCATTTGCATTATCGATCGCATCGTCGAGAGTATCGCCTTCTGCTTCGCAGCATGCGAGATCCGGGAAAAATGCTTTGTATCTGCCTTCTTCATTTTTGCGGAAAACCGCAGGATATATAAATTTCATTGGTAAGAACCCCTTTCTGGTTGTAAGTATAATGTTATTTTTTCTGTATTCTGGTTTACGTTTATACTTAGAATAGTATATAATACATTCATATATACATCAAGAATAAAAAGTGATCAGCTGCGAAGATATGCTGGTGGTTTTGCAATTTTACAGAGGGGATTACGATATGCTGACAATAGAAATGGACAATTTTGATCTGGGGCAGATCTGCAGGTCCGGACAGTGCTTCCGGATGGATCTGATCGGTGATGACCGCTACCGGGTAATCGCGGGAGATAAATATCTGGAACTGACTCAGGAGAGAGGGATTGTCAATTTCTTTTGCCCGGAACAGGACTTTATCTTCTTCTGGATCCGGTATTTTGATCTGGACTGTGATTACAGCGAATACATAAACAAGATTAATCCAAGGGATAAATACCTGACAACAGCAGGAGAGATGGGAAGTGGAATCCGCATTCTGCAGCAGGATCTGTGGGAGATGATCATTTCCTTTTTGATTTCTCAGCAGAATAATATTACAAGAATAAAGAAGTGTATTGAAAATATCAGCCGGGAATTTGGAGTAAGAAAAATAAGCAGTACAGGCGTAGAATATTATGCGTTTCCAACTGCAGAAGCACTGGCTTCAGCAACAGAAGAACAGCTTCGGGAGTGTAATCTGGGTTACAGAGCGAAATATGTGCTGGACACAGCACGAAAAGTCTGTTTCGGAGATATTTCTCTTGACAGTCTGTACGATATGACTTATAAAACTGCACGAAAGGAACTTCTGGGGCTATATGGAGTTGGTGAGAAAGTAGCTGACTGTATCTGTCTTTTCGGACTGCACCAGCTGGATGCGTTTCCTGTAGATACTCACATCCGTCAGGCACTGGATGCCCATTATAAACGAGGTTTTCCAAACAGACGTTATAAAGGCTGCCGGGGCGTGATGCAGCAGTATATTTTTTATTATGAGTTGATGAAGTAACTGTTTAGCGAGGAATTTTGTATGAGAATGTTAAAAACGATTCTCAATGGAGTCTGATTTGTTTCAGTGAAAATGTTGAACAGTTATTTGATAAAAACAGTAAAAGGAGGAATGTTATTATGGAAATCGGAGTAATGTTAGACGAATTAAGAGAAAAGGCACTGAAAGACCACAACATCTGGCAGGAACTGATGGACACCAGAAAGGCAGAACAGCCGCTTGCTGCTTTCTGTGCAAAGTGTCGGGAACTGGGATATCAGATTTATGAGATGGATCTGATAACAGCCGGAGAAGAATTCTATGCTACGATGCGAAGAAGCACCAATGGTGGTGGAGAGAACTCTCCGAAACTGGCCGGCGAAGACGATTTCTATGAACTCTTCTTCGCCAGTCTGGAGCAGAATTTGCAGGGTTAGTCTACGCCGTTTTTGGCACAGATATCATTCAGGCAACATCTGTCACAATAAGGTTTGGTACGGGCAGTACAGACATCACGTCCGTGGTTGACCAGACGGTGGCAGAGATCGTTGCCTTCTTCCGGCGGGATGATCTTCCATAAAGCCATCTCTACTTTCTTAGGTTCTTTCATATTATCTACCAGACCGATGCGGTTGGAGAGACGGATGCAGTGTGTATCTGTAACAATCGCTGGTTTGCCGAATACGTCACCCATGATCAGATTGGCGCTCTTTCTGCCGACACCCGGGAGCTTCAGCAGTGCATTGAAATCATCCGGTACGTTATCATGATACTGTTCATGCAGAATTTTCATACAGGCACTGATATCTCTTGCTTTACTTTTACCCAGACCGCATGGACGCACGATTGCCTCGATATCTGCAACATCTGCATTTGCAAGTGCTTCCACAGTAGGATATTTTGCGTAAAGATCTTGAACAACTACGTTGACTCTGGCATCTGTACACTGAGCTGCCAGGCGCACGCTTACCAGTAATTTCCATGCGTTATCATAATCCAGAGTACAGTCTGCATCCGGATATTCTTTCTTTAATCTGTCAATGACCTCGAGGGCCAGTTCCTGTTTTGTCATATATTTATTAACTCCATTTCTTGTATATTATTTTTTGTTCAAGTTGTTATTCATAATCTGTCGGCAATTGTTTCACTATTTTGATTTAATAGCAGGAAAAGCTAAGGCCGGATATTTCATGGCTTTTTCAAATTCCTTGTTTATAATAATAACATAAACAACAATCCCTTGCATTTCCTATTTTCCTATATTAAAATAAAATCAGCTGTTGTATTTACAACAAAGTAATAAAAGTATCCGAAAGGAATTCTATGATAGATACAGACTTTTTGTGCAGATCCCGTTTGTTTCGGGGATTTACAAAAGAAGAAATAAAGAGCCTGCTGGAGTGCCTGAATGCCGCTGTTAAGACATACCAAAAGGGAGAATATATTTTCCAGGTGGGAGAAGTGACGGAGCATTTCGGGATGATCCTGGAGGGAAAAGTTCAGGTTATCAATGACGATTACTGGGGCGAACGCCAGATCCTTGCAGGATTTGAGAAAGGTCAGTTATTCGGTGAAGCATATGCATGTATGGAAAAGATGCCGCTTCTGATCAGTGCCGTAGCAGTAGAAGAAACACAGGTATTAATGCTGAATGCTCACAGAGTTTTGCAGACCTGTACTTCCGCCTGTGATTTCCATCGCAGACTGGTAGAGAATCTTGTAGGAATTCTGGCAAAGAAGAATCTTACACTTACCAGAAAGATTGATCAGATTAGTAAGAAGACGATACGGGGAAAAGTCCTTGCCTATCTGTCAAGTGAGGCAGGGAAGCAGGACAGCAACGATATCATTGTCCCATTTAACAGACAGCAGCTGGCAGAATACCTCGCTGTAGACAGAAGTGCATTGTCTGCAGAATTGTCGAAGATGCAGAAAGAGGGCATTATCAGTTATAAGAAAAACCATTTTATTTTAAATAAGGATAATATGGGATAATAGAGAGGCAGTTTGAACTGTTTGTGTCTGGAGAGTAAGTGCGTCAGGCGGATATTCGTAATTCGGTTTGCTACTTGCTCATAACCAAATGAAGTATTAAATGGAAGCAAATGATTTTATCAGCACATAAGAGGGAAAAGAATGAAAGTACGAATGTATAATGTAGGTTTCGGAGACTGCTTCTGCCTCCGGGACAGAAAGAAAAGTCTGTTGGTGGATTTCGGAACCAACAACAGCAGGATAGAGGGACGTCCCAGAAGAGAAATATTTGATCTGATCATTTCAGATTTATCAACGATCAGCAGTAAGAATCTGCTCCTGACACATTTTCATATGGATCATCTGTCAGGTCTGCTTTATATGATGAAGAAGAAAGATATTTCTGTTGATTTTGGCAGGATTTATCTTCCGGATGTTTTCTCAAAGAAGGAAATGAGCAGAACATTGGTATTGTTGCTTCTGGCAGATCTGTTAAAGGAATCCGGACTTCCAAGTCGTCAGGTCAGTTTGTTTGCACTGGTGGATGCGCTTCTGGAGAACAAACAGAATGTGGAACTTCTCAGTAGAGGGAAACTTTTTGAGAATAAATATCAGGCATTGTGGCCGGATGTGGATATCATTCAGAAAGAAACAGATGAAGTATATGATCAGCTCATCAAAGATGAGAGATTCACTGAGGTGATGGTTGTTCTGCTGGAGTTTGCAGAGAAACTGCGTAAGATCGTCTGGTCTATGACAGAAGAAGGAAGAGTACAGTCTGAAGAAGAACAGGAGAAAATTTCTCTGGCATATGTGTATGACAGAGAATTTAGAAGAATTAAAGCAATTCCGGAATTTAAAGAACTGCTAAATTATCTGAATGAAAAGAAAGTAAACCTCAGACAGTTTAAACATAAGATCAGCATTATCTTCCAGAATGCCCATGACGGAGAACTGAACCTGTTATTTACCGGGGATGCCCAGCCGGAGCATATGAAGATGATCGCTGAGAACTACGACGGAAAACTGCCGTTATATGAACATTACTGGTGTATCAAAGTACCGCATCACGGAACACAGGGACATTACTTCGACTTTTCCCAGTATGAACCGGAGAATATGCTGATTTCTAATGGAATCCACTTTGCGAACAGTAAGAAAGAGTCAAAGGAACTGAGGACATCACCGCTTTATGGTGGATTGTTCTATATTCCGGATACGCATATGTATTGTTCAAACTGTGACTGCTGTGACAGCTATGAAAATGGCTGCTCCTGCAAGGAAGCAGATGTGATTTCACCGGCATATTATAAAGATATATAAAGATAAATAAGGTCTGCAACAGTATTTCAAATCTGTATTTGAATGATTTGATAAATAAAAACAGAAATCTCCTGGTACATTTTTAAAATAAACGTATCGGGAGATTTTTATTATATCATAGAAAACTACTTCATAATTGCCTATGACATAATAGACCCTCCAGGAAAGATTGTACTGCGGTGAACATAAAACAGCAGACATCTGTATATCCCATCGAATATACAATGCCTGCTGTTGGATTTTTATATTGCTTCTATATTATATTTACTGAATTATTTAGCTGGTGTCAGGTGCCAGATATCGTTGTTGTACTGCTCGATCGTTCTGTCAGATGAGAAGAATCCAGCTTTAGCGATATTAACCAGCATCTTCTTAGCCCATGCTTTTCTGTCTGCATAATCAGACAGAGCCTGATCTTTCTTTTCAACGTAATCATTGAAGTCAAGCAGTGTCATGAACCAGTCTTTGCTTACCAGTTCGTGATGCAGTCTTTCCAGATTTTCTTTATGGCCAAGTTCCAGCATCTTTTCACTTACGATGAAATCAACGCATTCTTTGATGTGTTCATCGCTCTCATAGATATCTTTGGAGCAGTAGTCTGCTTTCTCATAATGTTCGATAACTTTCTCACTGGATTCACCGAAGATATAGATATTGTCTTCACCAACCAGTTCGCTGATCTCAACGTTAGCACCGTCCATAGTTCCCAGAGTAACAGCACCGTTCAGCATGAACTTCATGTTACCTGTACCACTTGCTTCTTTGGAAGCCAGGGAAATCTGTTCGGAGATATCACATGCAGGGATCAGTTTCTCTGCCGCAGATACATTGTAGTTCTCAACCATAACAAGTTTCATGTATGGTGCAACTTCCGGGTCATCTTTGATGAGATCCTGGAGTGTGAGCAGAAGGTGAATGATATCCTTCGCGATCACATAAGCAGGAGCTGCCTTTGCGCCAAAGATAAAGGTTACAGGCTGAGCCGGTTTCTTACCGCCTTTGATCTCCAGATATTTGCTGATGATGTACAGAGCATTTAACTGCTGGCGCTTGTACTCATGGAGACGTTTGATCTGGATATCATAAATGCTGTTTTCGTCGATTTTGACACCTGTGTTGGACAGGATAAAGTCTTTCAGAGTTTTCTTGGCTTCTGTTTTGATCTCAAGAATCTTATTCAGAACTGCCTCATCATCTTTATACTTCAGCAGATTTTCCAGAGCGTTTGCATCTTTTTTGAACTCATCACCGATCAGCTCTGTAATGTAATCAGTCAGCGGATGGTTGCAGTGCATTAACCAACGGCGGAATGTGATGCCGTTAGTCTTATTGTTAAATTTCTCCGGATAGATATCATAGAAAGCTTTCAGTTCGCTTGTTTTCAGGATCTCTGTGTGCAGAGCAGCAACGCCGTTGATGGAGAATCCGTAGTGGATGTCCATATGTGCCATGTGAACCAGATTGTTTTTGTCAATGATGGCTACGTTTTCCTGTGGATATTTCTCTTTGATCTTTTCATCCAGTTTCTCGATGATCGGAACAAGGTGAGGAACAACATCAAGGAGATAATCCATCGGCCATTTTTCAAGAGCTTCTGCAAGGATGGTATGGTTTGTGTAAGCACATACTTTGGATACGATCTCAGCAGCCTCATCGAAGTCGATTCCGCGCTCTGTAAGGAGACGGATCAGCTCCGGAATGATCATACTTGGGTGAGTATCGTTGATCTGGATCACTGCATAGTCTGCAAGGTCATGCAGGTTGCAGCCTTTCTTTGTTGCTTCGTCCAGGATGAACTGAGCGGCATTGGATACCATGAAATACTGCTGGAAGATACGGAGCTTACGTCCGTCATCATCGCTGTCATCCGGATACAGGAACAGTGTCAGGTTGTGAAGGATGTCCTTTTTGTTAAAGGAAATTCCATCGTGAACCATGGATTCATCTGCCAGATCAATGTCAAATAAGTGCAGATGAATGGATTTGTTATTATAGCCTGCAACATCGATATCGTACAGGGAAGATTTCAGTGAGAATCCGCGGAACGGTACTGTATAGGAAACACCTGCAGGTGTAAGCCAGCTATATTTCTCAATCCATGGGTTTGGAGTTTCTTTCTGAAGTCTGTCCTCGAAAAGCTGTTTGAACAGTCCGAGGTGATAATTCAGACCGATACCTTCGCCAGGAAGTCCAAGAGTTGCGATGGAATCCAGGAAGCATGCTGCCAGACGTCCAAGACCGCCGTTACCAAGAGATGGTTCCGGTTCAACTTCTTCGATATCAGCGATTGCCTTGCCGTTCTCTTTTAAGAAAGCAGCAACGTCATCGTAGATTCCAAGGTTGATCAGGTTGTTGGACAATAATTTACCGATCAGGAATTCTGCGGAAATATAATAGATTTTCTTCTTTCCGTCCTGATAGCCTCTTTCGAAGAGCTGGTTCTTTGTATAAATTAATAATGCATTGTAGATTTCTTCGTTTGTGCACTGGCGTGCGTTTTTCTTATACAGGTCATAGATGAGCTTTTCTAAATTTTCCATCGTAATCTCCCTTTCTGAAAATGAATATGTGTTTTTTATGAGTTAGATTGCTTATTTTTTTAGTTTTGAATAGTGTATTGTTTTTTGGTTATATCAGTAAGAGAAGTTCTCTTGCTGACATCTATAACTATATCAGCAGTCTATTCAAAAAAATACAACAAAATTGCGATTTTATGACAGGTTTCTGCGAAACTTGTGAGGAGACATTCCGGTTACCTGTTGGAATTTCTTAATGAAGTAGCTGGTGTTGTTGAAGCCTACTTCCAGTGCGATCTCTGTGACGGAGGAGTCAGAGTGCAGAAGCAGAGGCTTGGCTTTCTCAATGCGCAGGTCATTGATGTAGGCAATCAGGGTCTTGCCTGTATATTGCTTGAACAGTTTCATAAAGTAGTATTCGCTGTAATTAGAGAGAGCAGTAAGCTCTGCTGCGGTCAGCGACTGTGAATAATTAAGGTTGATGTAGTCCAGGATCTTTTTAATAGAAGCAAGACTTTTGTTCTCTTCCTTATCTGCGGGGGTGATGTAATTTCCCATGAGCATTTCGTAGAAAAAGCTGAAGAACAGAGCCTTTAATTTTACGAAATAATATGGCTTTTTTTCTTTATGGCAGGCATGGATCCGGTCAAAAAGCTGGCAGATATTTCCGTAATTCTCATCAGATCTGGAAATAATATGGGTAAATTCCGCCTGATTTTCCATCAGAAGGGAAATGACACGTTCCTGACATAAATCTCCCGCCGGTCCGGACAGGAAATTCAGGTCAAAGACAATGCTCCTGAAATAAAGGATATTCTTCAGATCTGTTTTTATGCCATGGAGAACGCCACGGTTCACAATGATCAGGTCACCGGCCTTGACACGGATGATTTCTTTATTCAGACGTACCAGACCACTGCCGGATTCAATATAGATCAGTTCCATCTCATCATGCCAGTGGTTATAGAGAGAATGGAAGATTTCGCAGTTGTCAGTGTATGTTTCTACAGGAAGTTCAAATGAACCGTGAGAGCTTCGTTCTTTCAGGGTGTCATCGACTTCAATGGGGGGAGTTGGCATGAGAAGTGCCTCCTTTTATAAAATATCTGGATTATAAAGAATATTATGAAAGACAGAACACAGTCTGTCAATCAGTGTAATTGCCTTTTTAACCGAATCAGGTAAGTCTCCTGTTTCCATTGCGAAATTTATTTACCTTAATAAATATTAAGATAAACCCTGTTCATCATGTAAGGTTACAATCTTATGATAGCCTCAGATGAAAAAGTTAAGTCAAAAATAAAGCCAACCCAAAACCTAAAAAAGCACAGAAGAAATAAGGAGGACAAGCAAATGGAAATCACAAAACCTGCTGTAGCAGGAACTCTGGAATCCAGTGACTGTCAGGTAATGATCGAAGAAGGAGACGGCAAAGTTGAATTTTCACTGGAGAGTTCTGTTATTAACCAGTACGGAAATCAGATCAGAAAGGTAGCACTGGAAACACTGAAAAACCTTGGTGTAGACAATGCGAAAGTAACAATGGTTGACAAAGGTGCACTGGACTGCACCATCAAAGCAAGAATTGAAGCAGCCGTTTACCGTTCCGTTTTACAGACAGAAGATTTACCATGGGGAGGTGCTATCCGATGATCAATCCAAATAAAAAAAGATTAAGAAGAACCATGATGTTCCTGAACGCACAGAAACCGGGCCTGATCAAAGATCCTTATATTTACAAACCAGATTCTATTATGCTGGACCTGGAAGATGCAGTTGCTGAGAACCAGAAAGATGCTGCAAGATTTTCCCTGTTTCATGCATTAAGAACCATTAACTACAGAGGATGCGAACGAGTAGTCAGAATCAATGGTCTGGACTCCCCTTACTGGAAAGAAGATATCCGCTGCGCAGTAGCAGGCGGCTGTGATTCCATCCGTATCCCGAAAACAGAGAGCGCCAAAGACGTTTATATTGTAGAGAAAGAAGTAATCCAGGCAGAAAAAGATTTCGGACGTCCGGAAGGAAGTGTCCTGATCATGGCTGCGATCGAATCCGCAAGAGGTGTCATGAGAGCTCTGGATATGCTGCGAACTGTACATAAATCCTCCAGAGAGATTAAAAATCTGAAAGAATTGAACGCGCTTCTGGAGAATGTTCAAAAGAGCGAAGATGCGATCGCACATCAGGAACGACTGCAGATCATGGGAACCATGACAGGTGGAATCGCCCATGAGTTCAATAATTTTCTCACTCCGATCATGGGTCATGCGGAACTTCTGATGATGGAATTACCGGAAGGCTCCGATGAACAGGATAGTGCAAAAGAAATCCTGGAAGCATCCGAGAAAGCCATGGATGTGGTAAAACAGATTTCTTCTCTCAGCCGCAAGAATGTTGAAACTGTATACAAATGTATTCCTGTCAAAAAGATGATGCAGCGTGCATTAAAGATGATCACATCTGTATGTCCGCCTCAGGTTCATCTGGAAAGTGAACTCCAGGTAGAACAGGAGAATATCCTTGGAAACAAAACGCAGCTCAATCAGGTATTACTGAATATCTGTGTAAATGCTATCCATGCCATTGGTAAAAAAGAAGGAACCATTCATGTAAAGTGCGAAGTGATTTCCAGAGAAACCCTTGCAGGATTTTTGGATAAAGAACTTCCGGATACATGGAAAGATTATATTTATATCAGCATTAAAGATAACGGATGCGGAATGGAAAAAGAAACCCTCCGACAGATTTTTGATCCGTTTTTTACAACAAAGAAAGGTGGAGAAGGAACCGGCCTGGGACTTGCTTTGGTAGAGCAGATCGTCACTTCACATAAAGGTTATGTTTTTGCAGAAAGCCAGCCGGGTGTGGGAAGCTGTTTCCATATCGGACTGCCGGTACTGCAGGCAGAGCAGCCAGAGGAGACGGTTCATGTAGGAGAACGCCATGAGATCCGAATGGTATTTGCAGATGATAATGCCAAGGTTCTGGAACTTCTGCGGCGCAGCTTTGACAAGATTGGAATGCAGATACAGACCTGTATGACAGTAGAAGAACTTTCCGCAAATCTGGCAGAAAAAGAAGCGGATGTTCTGGTGGTCGAGGAAAGTATAGAAGGGCAGAGCGGAGTAGATTTCTGTATGTCCATTGCAGGAAAATATCCGAAGATGCTGAAACTGGTAAGCATTGAAAGTATCAGCAGAGAGATTGTGGAGGCGAAGAAAAAAGGGATTATTAACGGATATGTAGAGAAACCGCTATCTGACAGAAATGTGCTGGAATCAGTGCGGGAATGCCAGAAAGAGCAGGGCTTGTATTAATATATTTTTTTGATTCTTAATAAACTGTAAGGTGAATCACGTAAGGATGTAAGGTTGTCCCTATATACTGTGTTTATCAAATAAAAGTACGAAAGATACCAACTGCAGAACAGCAGATGTAGCAAAAACAACAGAGTCTGCAGAGGGGTACGAAAGGAGAGAAACACAATGAATGAGACAATGCTTGCGCTTCTGGGATTTGCGACGATCATCACCGTGATCGTACTGTTGCTGAAAAACGTAACCGTTCCATCCCTTGCATTCATCAGCGTAGCAACTGCTTCCTCAGCAGTTCTGGTGCTCACAGGAACCTTTTCCGTACAGGAAATGGGAGACTTCATTGCAGAAGGTGTCAAAGGTGTACACGCAACTGCAGCATTATTTATCTTTTCCGTATTATTCTTCGGAATCATGACGGATGTAGGAATGTTCGATAAGATTATCGGTGCATTAATGAAAAAAGTAGGCCACAATGTAGTAGGTGTTACCCTTATGACAAGTATCATTGCCATGATCGCACATCTGGACGGTGCAGGAGATGTAGATAACGTAGAGATCGAAGCTGCCGGAAATACAGAAACAAGAGAATATGCAAGACCAAAACTGTTCTGGTTCAACCTGATCCTGACACTGGCAGTCATCGCATGTCTGATTGTTGTAAAAGTACCATCTTACTATGTATTTATGCTTGGATGTGCCATTGCCTTACTGGTAAACTTCCGCGGTGCATCTTTACAGAATAAAATCATCAAATCCCATGCAGGCCCGGCCATCATGATGTCCTCAACTATCCTCTGCGCAGGTGTATTCCTTGGCGTAATGGAGAAAACAGGAATCATGAACAACATGGCAACTGTACTTGCAGGCTTTGTTCCAATGTCAATGGGACGCTTCCTGCCACTGATCATCGGTGTTCTTGCAGTACCGCTGACACTGATGTTCGATACAGACTCTTTCTTCTTCGGATTAATGCCAGTCCTTATTGAAATCGCAGGAAACTTCGGTGTACTTCCGGCACACATCGCTATTGTTATGGTAGTCTGCCGTAACTGTGCAACTTTCATCAGCCCGGTTGTACCGGCAACATTCCTTGGTATCGGCCTCGCAGATGTAGAGATCAAAGACCATATCAAGAACTGCTTCTTCTGGATCTGGGGCGTCAGCATCGTCTGCCTCCTCGCAGGACTTCTACTCGGAGTCATCAAGATCTGATAGTAGCAAGACTACCTATTGTTTAGTGCATTTACAAGTTTAAATTCATTGAAATCGTCTTTGACGATAATATTTTGAATAACTGCGCGTCGCATTCTCGTTACTTCCAGTGATGAGTTAGACGCGCAAATTTTTTTACAAAACAACAGAACAAATGTTTACACAAACCAATACATATGGTATAATATTTATATGGAAAAAGATATATTTAATATAGATAAAAACAAACTTTCATATGGTAGGGGATATGTCTATTCCTTGCAGTATCATCTTGTCTGGTGTACAAAATACAGAAAAAAGGTTTTAAAAAACGGAATCGATACAGAATGCAAAGAAATGTTACA
>NZ_JAHLQG010000052.1 GCF_018919065.1 Blautia sp. MSJ-9
CAACCAACTAGCTTAGTTATCTCTCGTTTTTACTGTTTTTGGTTTATTCAACCGTTCTTAAAAATGTAAAGAATTTTCGAGAATCGTATGTGTTTCACTGTTTAGTTATCAAGGTTGTCTGTCTTGCGACAGCTTTGCTATTTTATCATGTTGTTTTTAGTTTGTCAAGAACTTTTTAAGCTTTTTTTCAAACTTTATTTTCAACATTTGTTCTTTTCAACAGCCTTTCGAGTTAATCACAACTCTTTCGTTCTGTCAAGAACTTTTTCTTTCTTTTTTCGAAAGAAACGGAGAAGGAGGGATTTGAACCCTCGCGCCGCTATTAACGACCTACTCCCTTTCCAGGGGAGCCCCTTCGGCCAGCTTGGGTACTTCTCCAAATTGTCCTAGATTCGTTATTTTTCAAAATAACTCTTTTCGCATTCTCATGCTCTTTATCCAGTTTTTAAGTTCTTCACTGAAGAACCTTGTGCATTATATCGCACTTTCTTTTTGTTTGTCAAGTACTTTTTTAGTTTTTTCAAAAACTTTTTTTCAGCAACCTGACGAGCGGAGAGAGTGGGATTCGAACCCACGCGCCCTTGCGGACAAACGGTTTTCAAGACCGCCTCGTTATGACCACTTCGATATCTCTCCATATGTTGTTGTTTGCGTTCGTTGTGTTCTCACCGCCGACGCAAGTGATATTTTAGCACTAAAGTATTCACCTGTCAACAACTTTTTTACATTTTTTTCATTTTTTATTTCCAGTTTCTGTTTTTCCCTGCAAAATCCGCATAAATACGGCATTTGCAGGGATCCAGTTTTTTTGAAAACCCTGTGATTTTATCAAAAAATCTTCTTGCCGACACATTAATGTTTCAAAAATTCTTCCGCAATATCCAGATCTTCCGGTGTGGTGATCTTAATGTTCTGATAAGAACCTTTTGCCAGAGCAACCTTTACTCCTGTCTCCTGCTCTACCACCATAGCATCATCTGTGATCTTACTCATATCTTTCCGACGAATACTGTCATGTGCCCCACGGATCAGTGAATAAGAAAAAATCTGTGGAGTCTGAATGGTCCATACGCATTTTCTGTCTGGCGTTTCTTTTACATATCCTTCGGCATCAGAAAGTTTAACCGTGTCTTTGGACGGCATGCCGATCACACATGCACCTGTTTCTTTCACTTTCTGCAGGCCACGTTCAATGATTTTTTCTGTTATAAAAGGTCTCGCACCGTCATGGATCAATACATACTCACAGTCTCTGCACTCACAGAGTCCTGCATAGACAGAGTCGTAGCGTTCTTTTCCACCCGGAATTACTGCTGACACTTTTGTAAATCCATATTTCTGTACGATTTCTTCTTTACAGTAGGATATAGACTCCTCACCTGTTACAAGAATGATATCCCGGATCAGCGGACTCTCCTGAAAACAGCGCAGGGAATAATACAAGACCGGGTAGCCCTGTATCTCCAGAAACTGTTTCTGTATTTTGCTGTGCATTCTTTTTCCCTGTCCTGCTGCCAGAATAATGGCTGTATTTTTCCCCGCCATTCTAGCGTTCTCCCAGTTTAAGATTCGGTACAGCATTCAGGTCCCATCCATGGCGTGTACCTTTGATATATTCATAATAAGCCGCTACGCCGATCATCGCTGCATTATCTGTACAGAAAATCGGTGACGGACGGTAGAAGCTGTAGTTATTTTTCTTACAAGCTTCTTCCATCGCTGCTCTTAATGTTCCATTGGAAGCCACTCCACCTGCGATTGCAATCTTGTTCATTCCATAATCTTTTGCAGCAAGCATCGTATGTTCCACCAATACATCAACAACTGCTTTCTGGAAAGATGCAGCCAGATCAGCTCTGTTAACTTCTTCTCCTGTCATCTGGGCATGATTAATATAATTTAATACCGCAGATTTCACACCGCTGAAGCTGAAATCATATGGGCAGTCCCCAATCTTAGCCTTAGGAAATTCGATTGCATCCGGATTTCCCTCTTTTGAAAGTTTATCAACCTTTGGTCCTCCCGGATAGCCCAGACCGATTGCTCTTGCAACTTTATCAAAAGCTTCTCCTGCAGCATCATCACGGGTACGTCCCAGAATTTCAAATTCGCCATAATCCTTGACAATTACAAGGTGTGTATGTCCGCCTGATACGATCAGACAGAGAAATGGCGGTTCCAGATCCGGATGTTCAATATAATTTGCAGACACGTGTCCTTCAATATGATGAACTCCTACCAATGGAAGTTTCTTTGCATAAGCGATTGCTTTTGCTTCTGCCACGCCCACCAGAAGTGCACCTACCAGTCCCGGACCGTAGGTGACACCAATTGCATCCAGATCATCGAGAGTTACTCCTGCATCTGACAGAGCCTGCTCAATTACCTGATTGATTTTTTCAATATGTTTACGGGAAGCAATTTCCGGAACTACTCCGCCGTATAAAGTATGGAGAGCGATCTGTGAGGAGATCACATTTGACAGAATGGTTCTGCCGTTTTTGACAACTGAAGCTGCGGTCTCATCACAGGAACTCTCAATTGCGAGAATTAATGTATCTTTCATTTTTTATTCCTCATAATATCTGCACTATCTTTGATTTGGTCTCCTGAAATCGCAGGTCCGAAAAATGTAAACTGAGCCAAAAAAATCTCGGTTTCAATAGATCTGACCTCCGATATCATCTTATTCTTCTTCAAAATTTAATTCAACACTCTTGCCATCTTTTCCCGGATATGCATTTGGAAAAATCTCGCGGACTTTATCCATAAATTCATCCGGTCTGACCAGAGATGGACTGTAATGTGTCAGCCACATTTCCTGTACCTGTGCATCACGGGCCAGAACTGCTGCCTCACGGAACGTCATATGCTTGTATCCGCGTGCTTTGTCTGCTTTATCATCTTCTCCGTACATTCCTTCGCAGATAAACAGGTCTGAATCCTTTGCGTTGCGCAGAATAGACTCTGTCGGTCTGGTATCTGTTGTATAAGTAAGTTTGATTCCCTTTCTTGCAGGGCCAAGTACCATCTCCGGTGTATAGGTAATGCCGTCTGCTTCGATGGTCTGCCCTTTCTGAAGAGGATTCCAGTATTTCAACGGGATTTCCTGCTCTTTCGCTCTCTCTGCTGAGAATTTTCCCTGACGCAGGATCTCAAGGGTATAGCCATAGCAAAGTACATTATGGTTTACTTTAAAAGCCGTGATCCGATAGCCATTTAATTCAATGACCTGCTCAGGCTGTGTGATTTCAATAAATTTAATTTCAAATGGAAGTTCCGGTGCGATCACGCGGAGCGCATTAACTACTCTTTCCAGACCTTTTGGTCCTATAAGAGTCAACGGCTCTGTACGGTCGGCATTTCCCATAGTAAGAAGAAGTCCCGGAAGTCCGCTGATGTGATCGCCATGATAATGAGTAAAACAGATCACATCAATAGGTTTAAAACTCCATCCTTTTTCTTTGATTGCTACCTGAGTACCTTCACCACAGTCGATAAGCAGACTGCTTCCGTTATACCTTGTCATAAGTGCAGTCAGCCACCTGCGCGGCAAAGGCATCATTCCTCCGGTTCCAACTAAACATACATCTAACATATATTATATATTTCCTCTGTTTTCCAGCTGTCTGCTGCTTTTTCAGTCATTATATTTCTGACAGCTGATTCTTTCTGCTACGATTTTTAATTTTTCAGATACTAAAACTAAAAGTTCAAAGATCCTATCTTTATAACAGGATCTTTGAACCTGTTAAACATCTATTGAGGATGACGTGTCATAAGTAGTGCGTCCTCTACAGGATCACTATAATATGCCTTGCGGATCCCGTCTCTGGTAAATCCCATACGTTCATAGAGACGGATTGCAGTCTCATTTCCTACGCGGACTTCCAGATGGATGGTTGTAACATCCTGTTCTGTCGCAAGACGGATCAGACTCTGCATCAGAAAAGCACCGATTCCTTCTCTCTGCCGGTCTCTACGCACCGCCACATTCGTGATATCTCCCTCATCCAGAACCATTAAAAGACCACAGTAACCCAGAATTTTTTCTTTCTCTTCTACTACCAGAAACATGGCATCATCCCTTGTCAGGAAAGTAAAGAATCCCTCTTTTGTCCATGGCACATGAAAAAGATCCTGCTCGATCTCCATCACCTGATCCAGGTCATCTACAAGCATTTCCCTCAGGATCATATCTCTGCACCCGCCTGTTTCTGTACTTTCTCTCTCTGCACGTTCACGTTCTGCCTGAGATACACGGAGATACTCAGGAACATGTTCCATAGCAGTCTCTGTGCGTCCTTCTTTATAATAAATGCTTCCAAGAGCAGCTACTGCTGCAGCTCTCTGTTTATTTACATGCGCCGGTGCAAAGGAATATGGCACCTGCAGTTTCTCTGCGATCAGGTCGCGAAATACAGGTACGCCATCTCCTAAAAACGTAACCATCTCGCCTCTGTGGTTCAGTTCTTCCAGCAGTTCCTCGATCGGTGCTGCCCACTGTTCCTTCAATGTTACAAACTGATGTTCCTCAAATCTGTAGATTCCTGTGTACACCTGTTTTCTTCTGGCATCCATGATCGGGCAGATTACTCCCTGTGCATCATAAAGATTATATGCCAGTGCATCTACTGTCGGTACTGCTACCAGTGGTTTCTTCAGTGCAAGTCCCAGTCCTTTCGCAGTTGCTGAACCGATACGGAGTCCTGTAAAAGATCCCGGACCTGCTGCCACTGCGATGGCATCTATGGATTCCAGATCCAGTTCTGTCATCTTCACAATCTCATCCAGCATCGGAAGCAAAGTCTGAGAATGTGTTTTCTTATAATTTACAGTATATTCAGCCAGTAGTGTATCATCCTCCACAACTGCTACAGATGCTACGATCCCTGAGCTGTCCAAAGCTAAAATTTTCATTTCTACCTCCTGACTGTCTTTCTACAATAACAGTCTTCTAAACTATAGCCTTTTGTTTTCAGGCTGTATTCTGCACTGCTGTCTGTATTTTTACTTTGTACAGATGCTGTGCTTTCATTTTCCTCGGATCAGGCTTCTTCCAGACCGGTTACCGTGATCCTTCTGTAATCAAAACCTTTTTCCAGATCTTTCTCTATAGTTACTTTGATCAGATTTTCTGGAAGAATCTCTTCGATCAGATTCGCCCATTCGATTAGACAGATTCCCTGTCCGAAGAAATAGTCATCATATCCGATCTCTTCCATCTCTTCAATATCACCGATACGGTAAACATCGAAATGATATAATGGAAGACGTCCGCTCTCATATTCCTGAATGATCGTGAATGTCGGACTGCAGATAGGCTCTGTAATTCCAAGTCCTGCCGCAACCCCCTGGGTAAATACAGTTTTTCCAACTCCCAGATCACCTGTCAGAGTGTAGATCTGACCCGGTTTTGCATTCTCTCCGATCTTCTTTCCCACATCAAATGTTTCCTGTGGTGTTCTTGTCTCTATAATCATCTTTTCCACCTTTTTCTTGCAGAATTGTTCTTTGCATATTATAATAGAGCGAACAGGGAAATACAATACTTTTTGAAAAGGAGACTTGAAACTATGGCAAATCCAGTAGTTACAATTACCATGGACAATGGCGATGTGATGAAGGCAGAATTATATCCTGAGATCGCACCGAATACAGTTAACAACTTTATCAGTCTCGTAAAGAAAGGCTTCTATGACGGACTGATCTTCCACCGTGTTATCAACGGATTTATGATCCAGGGCGGATGCCCGGACGGAACCGGTATGGGCGGCCCGGGATACAGCATTAAGGGTGAATTTACTCAGAACAGATTTAAGAATGATCTGAAGCACACAGCAGGTGTTCTTTCCATGGCACGTGCTATGCATCCAAACTCAGCAGGAAGCCAGTTCTTTATCATGCATAAAGACGCTCCACATCTTGACGGTGCTTATGCTGCATTCGGTAAGATCACAGAAGGTATGGACGTTGTAAACCGTATCGCAGAAGAAGATACTGATTACAGTGACCGTCCGCTTGATGAGCAGAAGATCAAATCCATGACAGTCGATACTTTCGGTGTTGATTATCCGGAACCGGAGAAATGCTGATCAGCTCAGACAATTAATAGGTATATCTGTAATTAGCAGAAATGCCCAGTAATTATTATACCCCATGCAGCACTTCCACTGTATGGGGTATATTTATATCTTCTTTACTCATAATCATAATAATGTTCTGTCTGCTTCGATTTTCATCTTAACAGATTACTATTATAGGCTTTCTGCTTTAGCAGAGATCCCGGACATCTCAGTCTGCAAATACCTTCACTTCGCCATCGATCACTGCATAGTAAAGGTCTTTCTCTTTCTTCATCTTCGCTCTTCCGTTTGTTCCCTCTGTGATTGCTTTCTCTACAGATGCGATCTGATCTGACGGAACCAGCAGATGCAGAACTACTCTGTCTGTGTATTCAGAATCCAGGATTGGAAGCTTCTGCTCTCCTGCAATGTACTGAATCTTACCGATTCCTGTATAATCTGTGATCACTTCCATGGAAATCCCATATGTTTTCTCTATTACTGTACTGGCTGCAAGTCCTTCCTGAAGACTCTTTGAATATGCTCTGACAAGTCCGCCAGTTCCAAGCAGCACCCCACCGAAATATCTGGTAACTACAGCTGCCACATTATAAATATCTTCCCCCAGAATCACATCCAGCATCGGTCTGCCCGCTGTTCCTGACGGTTCGCCATCGTCACTGCATCTGGTATATTCCCGGTTCTTTCCCACAGAATACACATAACAGTTATGTCTGGCATCCCAGTATTTCTTCTTCATTTCCTCTATAAAAGCCAGAGCTTCCTCTTCTGTTTCCACAGGGCGTACAGTTGCAATAAATCTGGACTTTTTTTCCACGATTTCACCCTCGCCGCCTTCATAGACTGTCTTATATTTCTCAAGCATATATAATACTCCTCTTTCCATTCTCTTATTGACCCAGTGTACCATGAATTACAAAAATGTGCCAGCACAGTGTATACTTATCCTGTAAAAAAACACAATAACCATTAAAAAGCCACAAAAGCAATTGTGAATTTTTATTTTTCTGCTTTATTTACTTATTCTTATTTGATATAATAGAACGGATTATAAAGGAGGTTTAACATGAACTACGGTAAAAAGTCGACTGCAAAGAAGCGGACTGCGCTGATTTCCCGTTCTTCCATGATGGGAAAACGAGCAAGAGTTTCTTTCATCAGAGTCCTGTTCGTATCACTGATCGCACTCTGCATCGCAGTAACCTGCCTGGGTGTGGGGTCATTCAGAGGCGTGATCGATAATGCTCCTGATGTGAATGATATTGATATTATGCCTTTGGGCTATGCAACATTTCTTTACGACGACGCCGGAAATCAGATCCGTAAGCTGGCCGCACCGGATTCTAACCGACTGCCAGTTACTCTGGATCAAATTCCTGTAGATCTGCAGCATGCAGTAGTCGCCATTGAGGATGAACGATTTTATGAACATAATGGTATTGATGTGAAAGGTATTCTCCGTGCAGGAGTAAAAGCTATCACCACCGGAGATTTTTCCGAGGGTGCCAGTACAATTACTCAGCAGCTTCTGAAGAATAACGTATTCACAAACTGGACCAGCGAGTCTACTCAGCTTGAGCGATTCACACGTAAGTTCCAGGAACAGTACCTTGCCATTCAAGTTGAAAAGAAAACCAGCAAAGATACTATCCTTGAGAACTATCTGAACACAATTAACCTTGGTGCTGGATCCTACGGTGTACAGGCAGCTGCTCGACAATATTTCGACAAAGATGTATGGGATCTGAATCTGTCCGAATGTGCAACTCTGGCAGGTATCACACAGAACCCTACCAAATTTAACCCGATCACCAATCCTGACAGCAACCAGAAGAGACGTAAAGAAGTTCTCCAGCATATGCTGGATCAGAACTATATTACTCAGGAACAGTACGATGATGCTCTGGCGGATGATGTTTACTCCCGTATTCAGGCAGCGCAGGAAAAGAATTCCAGCACTGAGAATACAGTTTACACCTACTTCGAAGATGAGCTGACAGACCAGATCATTAATGACCTGATGAATATTAAGGGTTATACCAAGACTCAGGCAACCAACCTTCTGTACAGCGGTGGACTTAAAGTATATACAACACAGGATTCCACAATCCAGAATATCCTGGATGAGGAATATTCTAATCCTTCTAATTTCCCGGACGAGGTTCAGTACGAACTTGACTACGCACTGACCGTTACAGACCCGGACGGAAATCAGGTAAACTACAGTAAAGAAATGCTACAGCTATATTTCCAGAATGAAGATCCAAGTTTCGATCTTCTCTTCGATTCTCCGGAAGAAGGACAGACTTATGTAGACAGATACAAAGCAAGCATTCTTGCAGACGGAAGCAAAGTTGTTGCAGAACGTGTGAATTTCGCTCCGCAGCCACAGTCTTCCATGAGTGTCATTGATCAGCATACCGGCTATGTCAAAGCTCTCATCGGCGGACGCGGTGAGAAAACCGCCAGCCTGACTTTGAACCGTGCAACAGATACTACCCGTCAGCCTGGTTCTACATTTAAAATTGTTTCCACTTACGCACCTGCTTTAAACGAAAAAGGCATGTCTCTGGCAACAACTTTTGAAGATGAACCTTATGAATATCCGGATGGTTCTCCTGTAAACAATGCGACCCGTTCTTACAACGGAACCACAACAATCCGTACAGCAATCCAGAATTCCATCAACGTTGTAGCAGTTAAATGTCTGGAAGAGGTAACTCCTGAACTTGGATTAAAATATCTCGATAATTTCGGATTTACAACTCTTGCTCACGGAACCGAGGCAGATACAGATGCCAACGGTAATGTATGGAGTGATGCAAACCTTGCAACTGCACTTGGCGGTATCACCAAGGGCGTCACAAACGTAGAACTGTGCGCATCCTATGCAGCAATCGCAAATGGTGGAAATTATATCAAACCGATTTATTACACCAAAATCCTTGACCATAACGGAAATGTCCTGATTGAGAATACTTCCGCAGAACGATCCGTAATCAAGGAAAGCACTGCTTATCTTCTTACCAGCGCAATGGAAGATGTTGTTAAGAAAGGTACCGGTACTGCCTGCCAGCTTGATAATATGGCAGTTGCAGGTAAAACAGGTACAACCGAAGCATATAACGACTTATGGTTTGTAGGTTATACTCCATATTACACATGTGCTGTATGGTCTGGTTACGACAACAATGAGAAATTACCGGATTACGCACGTAACTTCCACAAAGCTTTATGGAAAAAGGTTATGACACGAATTCACGAGGGACTTCCTTCAAAAGAATTCGAGAAACCTGCAAGTGTAGAAAAATTAAGTGTATGCTCCGAAACCGGACTTCTTCCAAGAGCCGGTTGTCCTGTGATCACAGAGTACTTTGATGTAGGTACTATGCCAACTGAATATTGCGATCAGCATTTCTATGACAGTGATTATGATGAGTACGATAATAGCTATGATAATACCGCTGATTCTTCAGATCAGCAGGACGGAAATACTGATACTGACACTGATAACAATGGAACCGACAATAATGGTGATAACACTGATAACACCGATAATGGTGATAATGGTGATAACGGTGATTATGATAATAATGGCGGCGACAATGGTGATGGCGATAATGGTGGTGGCGATACTGACGATGCCTACCAAATCGATTATTAATTTTATATCCTGCAGCAGTTCACTCCTGCTGCAGGATATTTTTATGTCGTAGAAGATTGTTGCTCCGCAATGTTTCAATAATAAAAAGATTGCGCAAAATTGCATTCCAATGGCGGGGAATTATATCGTTGAATCATCCGTTGCAGACAAAAAATCCTGTTAGCAGAATTCTTTCTTGTAATATAAAAAATCCACAATCTCTGCATCTGCTGAGACTGTGGATTTTTTATTATATCATTTCTGAATCTATATACTTTTTATGCTTCTTTAATAACCATACGTGCGGATCCATAGATACCTGCATCATTTCCAAGGTTTGCAAGAATGATCGGTGTTTCCTTGCATGCTGAGAATGCATATTTCTTATAATATTTCTGGATACAGTCGATCAATGGCTGTCCTGCTTTGGAAACGCCGCCGCCGATAACGATTGCTTCAGGGTCTGTAACGCATGCAAACATAGCAAGTGTTCCGCCAAGCATTTCGCCAACCTGAGCCATAACATCGCATGCGACTTTATCACCATCCTTAAATGCGTCCAAAACATTCTTTGCTGAAAGTTTTGCACATTTGCGAAGTACAGAATCTTCTTCTGTAGCTGTCAGAGTTCTCTGAGCTACACGTACGATACCAGTTGCAGATGCATACTGCTCCAGGCATCCGCAGTTTCCGCAGTTGCATGCTTCTTTTTCTTCATGATTTACTGCTGCATGACCGATTTCTCCGCCTGCACCATGAGCGCCGCCTACGATCTTTCCATCAACGATAATTCCGCCGCCTACGCCTGTTCCAAGAGTTACAAGGATTACATTCTTAGAACCCGCTGCTGCACCTTTCCAAGCTTCTCCAAGCGCTGCTACATTGGCATCGTTTCCTGCTTTGGATTCAAGGCCTGTCAGTTCTGTCAGTTCTTTTGTAACTGCTTTAAATCCCCAGTAAAGGTTTACTGCGCATGGCACTTCACCTCTTTCATTAACCGGTCCAGGAACACCGATTCCTACACCGTCAATGTCTTCTTTATCCAGTTTACGCTCTGCAATCTTGTCCAGAATTGTTTTCGCAATATCCGGAATAATTGCCTCACCTTTATTCTCTTTGCGGGTTGGAATCTCCCATTTCTCAACTAAAACTCCATCTGTCTGAAAGAGTCCACATTTTACAGATGTACCGCCAACATCAATTCCAAAACAATACTTTCCCATGATAACCTCCAAATTACTATACTATATTACAGCTGCCGTCTTCGCTGTATACGGCAGCTACTTATCTACTGTTAAGATCAGTTACCGTTTCATCTGTGAAAAGTAACTATTTTTACTCCTTACAGTAAATTTCATTTTATCTCTCCTCACGTTTCTTAGCAAGGTTTGCCTGAACACGCTTGTACAGTTCTTCTGCCGCATTGTAGCCCATCTTCTTCTGTCTGTGGTTGACTGCCGCAGATTCAACGATGATGGCAAGGTTACGACCAGGACGGATTGGCAGAGAATGGCATACAATCTTGTTTCCAAGATATTCTGTGTACTCCTCATGCAGTCCCAGACGGTCGTATTCTTTTTCTTTGTCCCACTCTTCCAGTTTGATAACAAGGTCTACAGACTGGGTATCCTTAACACTCTCAACACCGAACAGAGTCTTGACATCGATGATGCCGATGCCACGAAGTTCAATGAAGTGACGTGTGATATCAGGAGCAGAACCTACCAGTGTTACATCACTGACTTTACGAAGTTCTACAACATCATCACTGACAAGACGGTGTCCACGTTTGATCAGTTCCAGAGCAGCCTCACTCTTACCGATCCCGCTCTCACCTGTGATCAGGACACCTTCACCATATACATCCACAAGTACGCCATGGATGGAAATACACGGTGCAAGCTGTACACCAAGCCAGCGGATGATCTCTGCCATGAAGCTGGATGTGGTACGCTCTGTCACAAATGTCGGAACATTATATTTAACAGCAAGATCGATCATATCCTGTGACGGTCTTGTCATTGTACTGAAGATTACGCAAGGGATCTTGCTGGAAATAAATCTCTCATATTTGAATTTCCGTTCTTCATCGCTGAGCTGCATCAGATACGTATATTCTACATATCCGATGATCTGTACACGTTCATTTGCAAAATGCTCCAGATATCCGGTCAGCTGCAGCGCCGGTCTGTTGATCTCGGCTGTCTTGATCACAATCTCAGACAGGTCAATTTCAGGAGTCAGATTGTGAAGTCCCAATTCCTGAACTAATTTTGTCAACTGTACACCCTTCATTTGTTTCTCCTTTTCAGTTCAAAATTTTACGTTATTTTTATTATATCACATCATTGTGCGCAACTTCAATTGCAAATAGCAGATAGTAGTTGGGTAACATGTAGAAGATTAGGAGAATGTTTCTACATATTTTATAAATTACTGATTGTTTTTCCACATCAGATAAAAAATCTCCACCAAAACCAGACTAATCTTTCGTTATTTATTTTCTGCAGGTACATGGAAAAACTCATAAACTTTTTGCGCACTTCCTGCATTCATGCTTTCTGTCTGCGCCAGTTCTTCCAGGGACGCATCTCTGATATTCTCAATGGATTTAAACTTTCTCATCAGTGCTTTTCTTCTCGTATCTCCGATTCCCGGGATGTCGTCCAGCAGAGAATGTACCTGATCTTTGCTTCGCAGAGAACGGTGGAATTCAATTGCAAAGCGGTGTGCCTCATCCTGGATTCTGGTGATCAGCCGGAAGCCTTCGCTATTGGTATCAATAGGGATCTCCAGATTATTATAATACAGTCCGCGTGTTCTGTGGTGGTCATCTTTGACCATGCCGCAGACTGGAATATCAAGCCCCAGATCTCCCAGTACTTTCAGAGCGATATTCACCTGACCCCGGCCACCATCCATCAGGATCAGGTCCGGCATGATGGAGAAGCTGTCGAACTCGTCTTTTCCCTCATGGGTGAAACGTCTGGTAAGTACCTCCTCCATACTTGCGTAATCATTTGGTCCCTGCACCCATTTAATTTTGAATTTACGGTAATCGCTGCGTTTTGGCTTACCTTTTTCATAGACAATCATAGAACCGACAGATTCGAAACCGCTGATATTGGAAATATCGTAAGCCTCCATTCGTCGGATGTCTGACAGACCAAGCCAGTCTTCCACTTCATGGACCGCACCGATAGTTCTGCCCTCTTCACGTTTAATCCGCTCTCTGTCCTTATCCAGAACCATCTTTGCGTTCTCTTCTGCCAGTTCTACCAGTTTCTCTTTCGTACCTTTCTTCGGTACGCGAATATAAACACGCTGTTTTCTTCTTGCAGTAAGCCATTCCTCGATGATCTGTGCATCCTCAATTTCTTTCTGCAGCATAATTTCGCGCGGAATAAACGGCGTCCCCGCATAGAACTGTTTCATAAAGCTGGACAGCACCTGTGCTTTCGTATCACCACGTGCCACACGCAGATAGAAATGCTCTCGTCCGATCAGCTTGCCATCACGGACAAAGAATACCTGAACAACTGCATCCTGTTCCCTCAGATCAAGACTCTCATCCATTGCCACTGCAATGATATCCTTATCCTCTTCGCCATAGCTTGTAATCTTCTGACGCTCTCCAATCTTCTGAATACTGCGTATCAGGTCTCGATATTCCATGGCATCCTCAAACCGCATTTCCTCTGATGCTGCCATCATTTTGTCTGTCAGCATATCTATTGTATCCTGAAAATCCCCATTGAGAAATTTCAGCAACTCTGTGATATTTTTCTTATATTCTTCTGAGCTTACATATCCCTGACAGGGAGCCGTGCACTGCTTCATATGATAATACAGACACGGACGGTCTTTTCCACAATCTCTCGGCAGCACACGATTGCAGGAACGAACTTTATAGATCTTGCGAACCAGCTCGATCACATCTTTTACTGCCCCTGCACTTGTATATGGTCCGAAATACTTTGCCTTATCCTTCTTCATTCTTCTGGCAAAAAGAACTCTGGGATATTCTTCATTGACTGTTACTTTAATAAACGGATAACTCTTGTCATCCTTGAGCATGGTATTATACTTTGGTCTATGCTCTTTGATCAGATTACACTCCAACACAAGAGCTTCCAGTTCCGAGTCCGTAATAATGTATTCAAATCTGGTGATGTGAGTGACCATCTGCTCAATCTTTGCCCCTTTATTTCTGCTGCTCTGGAAGTACTGGCGAACTCTGTTTTTCAGGCTGATGGCCTTTCCCACATAAATGATCTCATCTTTCTCCCCATGCATAATATAAACTCCCGGTTTCCCCGGAAGCTTCTTCAGTTCCTCTTCTATCTGAAACATAAAATTTCCTCCATTTTATGATCCTAATATACTAACAAGAGCCGGGATATTTCCCGGCTCTGTTATTGTATCACTGAATCTCTGTCTTATCCAGCGTTACTGTATTCTCTTTTGAATCTAAATCTGTTTCTTTGACCTGATCTACAGTTGGTTCCATTGTTGATTTCTCTGCAGATCCTTCCGGTTTGTCTTCTGTTTTCTCCGGGATCACCAGATCATCCAGATTCTCAGGAATCTCGATCCCGCGTTCTACTGCGCGGAAGATCTTCATGAATTCCTTACCTGTGATGGTTTCTCTGCGGATCAGATAGTCAGCGATCTTATCCAGTGCTTCTCTGTGGCCGCCGATGAGTCTCTTGGCTTCTTCATAGGAATTGTGGAGAAGTACCATAACTTCATGGTCAACCTCTGTAGCAGTATCATCGCCGCAGTTTAATATTGTTCTGCCGCTGAGATACTGATTCTCCTGCGTTGCCAGTCCCATCAGACCGAACTTCTCGGACATGCCGTACTGTGTGATCATTGCACGTGCCACCTTGGTAGCCTGTTCAATATCATTTGCAGCACCAGTAGTTACTGTGTCAAATACCAGCTCCTCTGCGGCACGTCCACCAAGATATCCCACAAGCATTGCTTCCAGTTCTTTCTTGGTATTGAGATATTTCTCCTCTTCCGGCACCTGCATTACATAGCCAAGTGCGCCCATTGTTCTCGGTACAATGGTGATCTTCTGTACAGGCTCTGCATCTTTCTGCAGGGCGCTTACCAGTGCATGTCCAACCTCATGGTAAGATACGATCCTGCGCTCCTGCGCACTGAGGATCCTGTCTTTCTTTTCTTTACCTACCAGAACAACCTCTACTGCTTCCAGCAGGTCTTTCTGGGATACTGCACTGCGTCCACTCTTAACTGCGAGAATTGCAGCTTCATTGATCATATTTGCCAGATCAGATCCCACTGCTCCGGAAGTTGCAAGTGCAATATTCTCAAAGTCAACCGTTTCATCCAGATGTACATTTCTGGCATGTACTTTCAGGATCTCGATCCTTCCTTTCAGGTCCGGACGGTCAACGATCACTCGTCTGTCAAAACGTCCCGGACGGAGAAGTGCTGGGTCAAGAACTTCCGGACGGTTGGTAGCTGCCAGGATCAGAAGCCCCTTGGAAGTATCAAAACCATCCATTTCGGCAAGCAGCTGGTTCAATGTCTGCTCACGCTCGTCATTGCCGCCGCCATAATGGGAATCACGGCTCTTACCAATCGCATCGATCTCATCGATAAAGATGATACACGGCGCATTCTTCTTCGCTTCCTCAAACAGGTCGCGGACACGGGATGCACCCACACCGACAAACATCTCCACAAACTCAGAACCTGACAGGGAGAAGAACGGCACATGTGCCTCTCCTGCTACTGCTTTTGCCAAAAGTGTTTTACCGGTTCCCGGAGGGCCTACAAGCAGGGCACCTTTCGGGAGCTTGGCTCCGATCGTCGTGTATTTTCCCGGATTGTGCAGGAAATCAACAACTTCCTGAAGTGATTCTTTCGCTTCATCCTGTCCTGCCACATCCTTGAACGTAATTCCTGTGTCTTTCTGAATATAGGCTTTCGCACGGCTCTTGCCAACGCCCATCATTCCGCCGCCTTTATTCATGCGGCGCATAAATACCATCAGAAGTACAAAGAGCAGAATCGTTGGCAGAAGCACACTGACCAGCATGGAAATAATTTCCCCTGCTGCATCCGGTTTCTTATACTCAAACTTGATTCCTGTTCCCTCAAGTCTCTCAGTCAGTTTATCCACTGACTCCATCTGATTGGCATAATAAACATCTTCTGAAAATCCTGATGACTGATGTTTCGGCGTGATGGTCAGTGTCTCTGACTGAAGAGTTACCTCTTTCACATCTCCATCCTCTACCATCTCAATAAACTCATCGTAAGTAATCTCACTGGAATTGTCTTTAAGCATATTGGTGAACATGGCGAAACATACTAAAGTAATCAGGAGGCATACCAGAAAAGCCAGAATCGACTGATGATTTTTATTCGGATCCTGTTTGCCAGGACCTTTATTATTATCAGGACGATTGCCATTCGGATTATTGTCCATATGATTATTCCTCCTAAACGTTATCGTTCTTATTATAAAGAGAATTTGGGTATAAATCAACCGGGAGATTGTGAAAATTGCGTTACTACTTACATTTTCCGCTTCCTGAGCCACTGTTTTCTGTGTAAAAGTTTCTAAAATTTTTTGATAAGCAGACTCCCCGGACAAGTATCTCAATTTCGCAAAATGCATTCCGGTTGTGCATATCTTTCTATAAATCTGAGAAAATTCCTCTGAACTTTTACAAATTCACCTGTTACAAATGGCTTCATTTGTAGTATACTATTGACAAAGTGATTACTGCTCACTTCGTTCCCAGTAATGCGCTCCGCGATGCACAGAATTTATGCTGACCGCATAAATTCGCGCTGTATGTCTCGGGATTTTGGCATATTCATGTCAAAACGCCTCGCGGGATATTCCAAATGGGCAGTACTCAAAATATGACTTATGTGATTAATGTGATGGGAAAGGAAATTAACAAATGAAGATAGGATTTGACAACGACAAGTATCTGAAAATGCAGTCCGAACATATTCGGGAACGTATCAGCAAGTTTGGAAACAAACTTTATCTGGAATTTGGCGGCAAGCTTTTTGATGACTACCATGCTTCCAGAGTTCTTCCGGGATTTGAGCCGGACAGTAAACTGCGCATGCTGATGCAGCTTTCTGATCAGGCAGAGATCGTCATCGTAATCAGTGCTGCTGATATTGACAAGAACAAAGTCAGAGGTGACCTTGGTATTACTTATGATGAAGACGTACTCCGTCTTATGGAAGTGTTTACAGAGCGCGGTCTTTATGTAGGAAGCGTCTGCATTACTCAGTATGCAGGCCAGGAAAGCGCAGATGCGTTCAAGAAACGTCTGGAGAAGCTTGGAATTAAGGTTTACGTGCTTTATCTAATCCCTGGTTATCCGAACAACACTTCTCTGATCGTAAGCGATGAGGGATACGGCAAGAATGATTATATCGAAACAACAAGACCGCTGGTTGTCATCACTGCTCCCGGACCGGGAAGCGGAAAAATGGCTACCTGCCTTTCCCAGCTTTATCATGAATACAAACGTGGTGTCAAAGCCGGATATGCGAAATTTGAAACTTTCCCGATCTGGAATATCCCGCTGAAGCATCCGGTAAACCTGGCATATGAAGCAGCTACTGCTGACTTAAATGATGTCAATATGATCGACCCGTTCCATCTGGAAGCATACGGTGAGACTACTATTAACTACAACCGTGACGTTGAAGTTTTCCCTGTTCTTCAGGCTATGTTTGAGAAGATCATGGGCGAGTGCCCTTACAAATCTCCGACAGATATGGGCGTAAATATGGCCGGTAACTGTATCGTTGATGATGAATCCTGCAAGGAAGCTGCACGCCAGGAAATCATCCGCAGATATTATAAGAGCATGGAAGCTCTGGTTCGCGGAACCGGACGTGAAGAAGAAGTTTATAAGATCGAACTTCTGCTGAAACAGGCTCATGTTGCATTGGAAGACCGCAAGGTTGTCCCGGCTGCACTGCAGCGCGAGGAAGAAACCGGTGCACCTGCTGCTGCCATGGAGCTTGATGATGGACGTATCATTACAGGAAAGACTTCCGATCTGCTTGGTGCTTCCTCTGCTCTGATTCTGAATGCACTGAAAGAGCTGGCAGGAATTGACCATAGCAAACACGTAATCTCTCCGGAAGCTTTAAGACCGATCCAGACTCTGAAGACAGAATATCTTGGAAGCAGGAACCCGAGACTGCATTCTGATGAGACTCTGATCGCGCTTTCTATCAGTGCTGCTGATAATGAAGATGCGAAGCTTGCACTGCAGCAGATCCCGAAATTAAAGGGCTGCCAGGTTCATACTTCTGTGCTGCTGTCTCAGGTGGATATTCTGGAGTTCCGTAAGCTGGGCGTAGAGCTTACTTGCGAGCCGAAATCTGAGCATGCTAAGAAGCTGCAGAAATAATTTCACAATAGCATAAAAAATCTCCTCTCTGAACATATGATTATTTCATATGAACAGGAGGAGATTTTTATTATACTATTTTCTGTCTATTCTTCCACTGTTTACATATCTAATCGTAAGGAAAATATCCAACGCAAAAATGATAATTGCGAGGATTAATAAAATCGGGCGCTGATCACCAGCATACAATATTAATCCGCCATTTAAAAGGCATATCGTCATGCTGATTCCAATGGTATTGTATGCTTTTCTTGCATCAAGTTTTCCATTGGAAGTAATTTTTTCTTCAATAATACCGCCTGGTTTTACGATACTGATAATAATCAAAGAAACAACAAGTATTGTACCAACAAATGCATTTGTATTCCACCGCATACTCATTTCTCCTCTTCATCAGATATAGGACACCTCACCTATGTCTCACGTCTTAGATTTTGTCAGAAATTTCTTCATTTACCTCTATTTATCTTTAAATTATCATTGTCAGGCACATCTGTCAATATCTTTATTTGATTGAATCAAGAAAATACTGAAGTGGATGATTTTATCCTCTTAACTATTTACAATCTCTAATGCTCTGTCCGGATAATTGGTGATGACGGCTTCTGCGCCTGCATCTTTTACAAGCTGGATGTGTTCTGGTTTGTTGGCGGTCCATACGTGCATTTTCAGGCCGGCGCGTTTAACTTCTTCCATGAACTGTGGGTATTTCAGGTGGTAAACTGCCGGGTGTACGGCGTTGATTCCGAGATTTTTAGCGTACATGGCTGGGTTTACCCATCCGTCGCTGAAAAGGATTCCGGTCTGTACATGGTCGTCGAGCTGTTTTAACTGTAACAGGCTGTAATGGTTAAAAGAGGAATAGATCAGCTGGTCTTCCATGTTCATTTCTTTTACCAGTTTCAGGATTTTCTCTTCCATTCCTGGATAGAAGCAGATGCTGTTCTTTAGTTCGATGTTTACCATCATATCTGTGGTGCGCATGAGATCCAGTACTTCTGCCAGAGTTGGGACGCGGTAGATTCCGGTTGGTTCTGCAGGGGTACTGACTTTTAATTCTTTTAACTGCGCCAGGGTCATGTCTTTGATCAGTCCAGTTCCATCTGTGACGCGGTCTACGGTTTCGTCGTGCATAACGATGAGTTCACCGTCTGCGGATGTATGTACATCCAGTTCGATTCCGTCTGCGCCTTGTTTGATGGCGAGTTCAAATGCTTCCAGAGTGTTCTCCGGTTTGTATCCGCTGGCACCTCTGTGTGCCCATACTTTTGTTGTTCTCTTTGCTGTTTCTGTCATTTTTTTTCTGCCTCTCTTTTTTAATCTTCATAAACAGGGAACCGCATACGCAGTTCCCTGTCATCATTTAAATATAAATATTTTTCCTGTGAATGATTATAACACCTCTCGGTATACTGTTATCAATATTTTTTATTCATTCAGTAAGTTATAATCTTCGATAGATTTGTTCATATCAGAAGCCATTTTGCTGACTGCATCTTCTGCGGACTGTTTTCCATTGAGCATGTTCTCGATTTCTGTTTCTACGATGGAACGTGCTTCCGGGAATACGCTGAGGAGTGCGCCTGCATATTCCGGTGCGGAATCATGGAGCTGGTCGATGGCTGTCTGGAACTGTGGGTATTCTGCGATGTTGTCTTTGAATACCTGTTCGTCATGTGCTGCTGTTGTTACAGGGAAGTATCCTGTCTGTGCATTCCAGTATGCCTGGGATTCTGCAGATACCAGATATTTTACGAATTCCCATGTTGCAGCTTTCTTTGCGTCATCCTGGTTGTCGAGCATCCAGAGGGAAGCACCACCGATGGATACACCACCTTTGTCATCATCTGTGATGGATGGGAAGTATGCAGTACCTACTTCAAAGGAACCGTTTACATCCTGCAGGATCTGTTTCAGGGATGCTGTGGAGCCTAATGTGATAGCAGCTTTTCCTGATGAGAAATCAGCAAGTCCGGAATCTCCGCCTCTTCCTACATTTGGTGCATAACCTGCGTCATAGAGTTTCTTCCACTCATTGAGGATATTCAGAGCGCCGCCGTTTTCGTCAAATACAACTTTCTCAGCTGCTGCCTCACGTCCGTTTCCGTTGTCTACATACTCAAGGCCCTGTTTGCACATGAATTCTTCGAAGAACCATCCGTAGATTCCCATGGATAATGCTTCTCCTGCGCCGCCTTTGTTTACAAGGTTATATTTCTGCTGCGCCAGCATTTTTGCCTTTGCTTCCTGAAACTTCTGGCGTTCCAGAGCCATCTGTTTTTCTTTTTCAGCAGTGATGCTGCCTATCTGTGACATTAATATTTCACTCCTTTTTTCTCGATTTTAAACATTACCAGTGTAAGTACCAGCACGATCAGGAAAAGTACAACTGACTGGGCTGCTGCACTTCCAAAACGGTAGTTAAAGAATGCATCTCTGTAAATAGAGTACACGATCAGGTTTGTAGATTCTCCCGGACCGCCCTGTGTCAGGATCTTGACCTGTCCGAATGACTGAAATGCCTGGATGATGTTTACTACTAATGTATAGAACATCATTGGTGCCAGTCCCGGAAGTGTCAGGCGGTAGAATTTCTGAAATGAACTTGCTCCGTCTACAGAAGCCCGTTCATAAATAGTTTCATCAATGTTACTTAATCCTGCTGAAAAATACAGGAAGTTGATCCCGCTATTGAGCCATGCAGTAAGAACTGCTACGCAGATCAGTGCATATTTCGGATCACTGACCCAGTTGATATCCAGATGGAAAATCTTGTTGATGATTCCCACGGACGGATGAAGCATGATCTTGAAGATCATAGCTGCGGAGCTGGATGCGATTGCCATCGGCAGTGCATACGCAGTACTGAAAAAGCGGATTCCAGGGAATGTTTTGTTGCAGAGAACTGCTGTTGTAAGTCCCAGGATCATGCTGACTGCTACTACGATCACAACAAAGATCAGGGTTACTGCCAGACTGTTCCAGAATGAGGATGACTGTAATAATTCTTTGTAATTGCCAAGTCCTACGAATAATTTTGCCTGTCCCATCTTATTTGTTTTAAAGAGACTTAAGTATAAGGTCTTAAAAAACGGATAGAATAAGAAGATTCCGAAGATCAGGAAACTTGGGAGCAGGTATGCGTAGGCACCTGTGTTTTTTAACTTCTTCATGTGTTGAACACCTTTCCTTTTTATTTTTTATGAGTTACAGATAACTCCAGAACCACACTGCTGCATTTTTACATTGTTACTTTGGCTATATCAAAGAAAAACTCTTCTTTAATTGTGATAATTAACAAACATTACCGCAAAACTTTCTCAAAGTTATAAAAACATTTTTGGCTGTAAAATGTAATTGTCTATGCCTTTATGAAAAAACGCCTTTTCTCAGAGTAATATTTTCCTGCGTTTCCAGGTCAAACGCAGAAATATATGCCATATCGATCCAGAGCGTTACTTTATCGCCTTTATCAATCAGACTGTCACCGGAAACTTTTGCGCAGCAGTCCTGCCCGTTGTGGTTGAAATGGAGGATGACCTCCGCTCCCAGAAGTTCTCTGGCTGTGACTGTAACTTCCATTTTCCACTCGCCTCTGGTATCTGCTCCTGCTGGTCTTTCCAGAAAATGCTCCGGGCGGATTCCGAGTTCGATATTTCTGCCAACATAACCCTGACGCTTCAGGATTTTCCATAAGAAATCCGGGATCGGGATATCTCCGTCATTCTCAGTGCAGAATGTAGGGATTCCTACTTTTTCTATTACCAGTCCTTTGATAAAGTTCATGGATGGAGAACCAATGAATCCTGCAACGAAACGGTTTACCGGGTAATCGTACAGGTTCTGCGGCGCATCTGCCTGCTGTACCACGCCCTGATTCATTACTACAATCCTGTCTCCCAGAGTCATTGCTTCTGTCTGATCATGGGTAACGTAGATGATCGTATTTCCAAGAGCTTTGTGAATGTTTGCAAGTTCTACCCGCATCTGGGTACGAAGCTTGGCATCCAGATTGGATAACGGTTCATCCATGAGAAGTACTTTTGGCTCACGGATGATGGCATTTCCGATGGCTACTCGCTGACGCTGGCCGCCGGAAAGGTTCTTTGGCCTTTGTCTGAGCAGATTTTCCAGTCCCAGAAGTTCTGCTACATGGTGAACTCTTTTATCAATTTCTTTTTTCGGTACTTTTCTTACCTGTAAAGAAAAAGCGATGTTATCGTAAATGTTCATCTGTGGATAGAGGGCGTAGCTCTGGAAAACCATTGCCAGGTCACGCTCTTTTGGTTCCAGATAATTGACTAGTTTGTCTCCTATCCATAATTCACCATCACTGATATCTTCCAGTCCGGCGATCATTCGGAGTGTGGTTGATTTTCCACATCCGGACGGACCAACGAATACTATCAGCTCACCTTTTTCTATTTCCAGATTAAAATTCTTTACTGCCTGAAAGCCGTTTTCGTAGCTTTTACAGATGTCTCTTAATATGATTTCCGACATTTCATTTCCTCTCCTGCTTTTACAACTTTTACAATCAATATTTTTCATCAGATATCTTGTGACGGGCTGATTTAACAGCATAATGCCTTTGCAGATATCTTTATGAAAAATATCCGGCAAGTTTTCCCAGTGACTGGCACTGGAAGCCATTTTTCCATTCTTCTGCACTGGCTTCGCCTGTCAATACCAGGCAACTGTCAACTCCTGCGCGTTTGCCACATTCCATGTCTGTGTAGATTCTGTCACCGATGAGCAGGGTCTGCTTCGGAGTGCATCCTGTTTCTTCCAGACAGGCGTACACCATTCCGGGTGCCGGTTTGCCGATGTATTCCGGTTCTCTGCCAACGGATGCAGTGATCATCCGGCAGATAGATCCGCAGTCCGGCACCATTCCAAAATCAATCGGACACCGCAGATCCGGATTTGTTGCAAACCAGGGAACATTTGTCTCCGTGAGCTGTTTACAGACCTGAATCAGTTTCTCGTAAGTAAGTTCTGTATCATAAGCACAGAGTACACAGTCTACATCATCCCCTGCCTGATCTGTAATGTTCAGGCCTGCTTTTCGCAGTTCACTGCAGTAGGTTTCGGTAGCTGCTACCAGGATTTTTTTATTTCCGTAATATTTCTTCATGAAATCTCTGGCATAAGTTCCGGCAGTGATAAATTCGTCTTCTGTCGTTTCAATTCCCCAGTCATGAAACTGTTCTACATAATCGTTGGCGGCTTTAGATGAATTATTTGTCAGGAAGCGGAAAATTCCGCCGTTTTCTTTTACTGTTTGAAGAAAGTCTGCCGCACCTGGAAGCAGCTCGCTTCCCAAAGCAACAGTTCCGTCAATGTCCAGAAGAAACAGCTTTTTTTCTTTTATCATTGATGCAAGATTGTGATGCATGTTAAATTGGTCTCCTCTTTTTCTCTTTTAATTCTCTGTACTGACAGTCAGCTTTGTGTATTTATTTCTGTCTGTGCTGCTGGCTGTTTTTGACCACTGGCATTATTATAAAAACTTTTTGGTGTCGCCAACAATCTTGTTTACGTCAAATAATTGTTAAATGCATATAAAAAAATCACGGTTGTTCGCCGTGATTTTTTTACATTTTTGTTTTATTGTTATTGTCTTAGCTGCCTTTTATGCCTTAGTCCCTCCCCACTGCTTATTGCATTCCACAATTGAAGCAGGAGGTTTACTTGATCCGGTTAAGGCATTTTAGATGAAACATTTTTCTACTTTACTTAGATTTTATATATTTATCCAAAACTCACCTACTATTCTTATAGGCTTCTAATATATATTTTCTTGTTTTACAGTGATTCCGGTCTTTCTACTTCATAGTTGGACCAGTCATCGATTGCTGTGGCACTTGAGGTATCTGCCTTGTCCTGATAGGAGCCTACTGTGATCGTATAATCACTGTCGCCCTCTACATAAGTAGTTCCGTCTGTACCTACGATGGAAACTGTTTTGCCATCTGCATCTGTGATGGTTCCTTCGTTTGACAGGGATGTGATGGTGCTATCGCCTGTTACTGTCCAAGTAGAGTCTTTGTCGATCACTACGTTGCAGTAACCGTCTCCGCCGTTTCCTGCATAAGTTTCGTCATTGACGAATGCACCTTCCAGTGTGCTGCCGTTGGTCATGTAGAAGTCAAGGTCGCTGATGGAATCCCAGATTACATTGCCCTTCATATCCTGGCTGTCTGCGGTAAAGTTGCAGTCGGATCCATTGGCACCACTCTGACCCCATCCACGCTGGTTGTTGTTTCCTGTGCACTGCAGGAAGAATTCACTGTCATCATTGTATGTGATATCTACGTCTTTTAATGCAATGGTGCATTCCGTGTTGGTTGTGTAGAATAAGCCGCCGTTCTTAGATGTGATCGTACCGCCATCCATCTGGAATGTGCTGTTACCTACTTCGGAGTCACCGGACATGCTCTGATAAAGGATGACTGTCCATGTTGTGTCGTTCTGGTCATCATCGCTCATATTTCCAGTCAGGTTGCTGTTGTAGAGTCTCAGGGAGTTTAATCCCTCGATGCATACTGCTTCTGAACCGTTTGCTGTCAGTTCTGCATTGTTGACTGCGATATCTGCGGTACAGTAAACTGCCGGAGAGCCTACGCCGTTAGATGTATAAGTACCGCCGTCTACTACCATTGTTCCACCGCCTCTGTCACTGCGGATAGCTGCTGAAGATTCACCGTTTGTCTCTACACTCAGATCCCATGCGTAAAGCGTTCCGCCACCTGCTGCGTGGATTCCACCTGAGGTATCCTGCTGTGTGGTGATATCTGTATCTGCTGCGTATACAGTTCCATCGCCGTATGCAAAAAGTCCTGCGCCGCCTTTGCTGTCTGTTGTTACTGTGCTGTCTTTGACATATGCTGTTCCGTCTGTGGCAAGGACTGCGGCACCTACGCCATAGAAACTGGAGTTGTCACCGCCCTGGCTGTCGGAAGATGTTCTGGAGATTGCGTCGTTATTAAATGTAACTTCTGCGCCATTGGAAACAAGTGCCGCGTTTTCGTCTGTTCCTGTGGATTCCAGAGATGTATCGGAAACTGTTTCGTCTGAGCTGTATTCGTTAGCTGCATCATAGCTGTCCACACCGGAAGCCTGACTGCCAGGACCTCCCTGACCGCCGCCCATTTCCATGGACTGAACTGTGATGGTTGCTGCGTTTCCGTCATCGTCTAATGTGATGGCTACTACATCACCTTCTTTAATGTCATCTAATGTAATTTCTTGAGTCTGACCTGCATCGTCTGGAGCCTGGCCATCAGGTTTTTCTGGTGCTTCTCCGTTATCCCCATCTGGTTTCTCCGGAGCCTCTCCGCCAGGTGCACCCTGGCCGCCGCCCATGGTCTGTTTTGTGATTACTGTACTGTCTGTAACTGTGATTTCCTGTTCTTCTCCTGTCAAGTCTAACATAGATGGTTTTTCTCCATCTGGAGCACCCTGTCCATCACCGTTGCTGTCTGATGCTTCGTCCGTTGATTCTGTGTCTTCTGTTCCTTCATCTGTATCTGCTGACTCGTCTGTGCTGGCATCGTCTGTTTTTTTTCCATCTGCATCTTCAGAATCTTTAGCATCACCATCTGCCTTTGCATCATCTCCGTCCGGTTTCTCCGGCGCTTCGCCATTTTCGCCGCCCTGCGGCTGTTCACCAGGCTGGCCCATTTCTTTTCTGGTTCCTACTGCGATGGTGATTTTTCCATCTTCTACGGACTTTACTTCTCCAAGGATTTCATTTGATTCTTCTTTATCTGATGCCTCTGCTGTATCTTCTGTGGTGTCGCCTGCATCCTGAGTACTTTCTGTCTTGCTGTCTGCTGCAAATGCTGTTTCTGCTGATCCAACAGATGTTGCTGTGATCATAACTCCCATAATCATTGCCAGATGTTTATACTTCATAGTGATACCTCTCTTTATACTTTTCTAATTCTTATTTTTTTAGTTTCTCTGTTTCTTTTGTTTTTGTTGATAGTATGACTATATCTGATAAATGTGTCTGATTTATGGTAAGTTTACGAAGAAAATGTGTCCTCTTATTTTTCTTATAAATGATACATCTCACATTTGCGATGCTTTAATAATGGAAGCTGCTCTCGAATCTGGTCTTCGCAGTCCAGATTTATTTCTTCTATTAAGATGCCTTCTTTCTCATCCAGTTGTTTCATAACCTGTCCCCAGGGATCGGTCACAATGGAATGTCCCCAGGAAATGTAGCCTGCCTGTGTGTCTCGTGCAGGAGCGCATCCAAGCATGTAAATCTGGTTATCAAGGGCTCTTGCACGGAAACTGAGTTCCCAGTGTGCAGGACCTGTAGTCATATTAAATGCTGCCGGGACGAAAATCATCTTCACACCGTCCAGCACCATTGTTCGGGCAAATTCAGGGAAGCGGATGTCGTAACAGATCATGACACCCATTTTTCCGAATTCAGTATCAAATACTGTGGCGTGGTCTCCCGGAGTTAAAGTATCGGATTCTTTAAAGTACTGTCCATTTTTTACATTGATATCGAAAAGGTGGGCTTTTCTGTGTTTGCCGATCTGTTTTCCGGCTCTGTCAAAAATATAAGAAGTATTATAAACATTTCCTGACTCATCTGTTTCCGGCATGGAGCCTGCGATCAGATAAATATGGTATTTTCTGGCATAATCAGACATTGCCTGCCAGGATGGGCCGCCTTCTTTTTCTGCATAAATTGGGAAGTTTTCAGTCTGATATGGACAGCAGAACATTTCCGGGAGAATCACGAAGTCCGGATTTTCTGCTTTTATTTTTTCTATATAAGTGCCTGCAGTGCGGATATTCTGCAATTTATCTTTTACTGTGGGCATCTGGATTGCTGCTACTTTCATTTGTATCCTGTCCTTTCTGTATTAATGACATAGTTTTCTACCTATATTATAGCAATAAAAAATACAGTAGCAATCATGTTAGATAAAGTTGATTCCATCATTTTTATATGCTATATTAAAAATACCAGAATAATTTCTGCTTTACGAAAGATAAAAAATAGCAATTTTTATCATAATTTCGTAAAGGAGTGAGAAAACTGGAAATCAAATATTCAAAACAAGCCCTTAAATTTTTAAAGAAACAAGAGATTGTAACTCAAAAACGTATTATCAACGCAATTTCTAATTTACCTAAGGGCGATGTAAAGAAATTACAGAACAGGAATGGTCGTCGATTACGCATAGGTGATTATCGCGTAATTTTTGATAATGTAGAAAACATTATCTTTATCCAAATTATTGATAATCGTGGACAAGTATATAAAGGGGTGTGACTTTATGACAGCTGTTAAAGAACGTATTATAGGTGCTGTATCCATTATGAGCGATAGGGACGCTGATATCTTCTGGCATATCATCCAAAAACATTTTACAGCTCCTGATTTATTTACAAATATTGAGGAAGTAGAACCTGATGAAGTAGATTTAATGATGTTAAAAGAAATTGAAAACAATCCTGACTGTCATGAATTTATTTCTCAGGAAGAACTAATGAAAGAACTTAATTTGTAATTTTCATATTTACATTCAAAATATCCCCCACACATGAGCTATTCTTCCCATGTGTGGGGGATGTTTGTATTCTGTATTAATTAGTCATCATAACCATTCGGGTTATTGGACTGCCATCTCCAGGAGTCGGCGCACATTTCTTTGATGTCGTTTTCTGCTTTCCATCCGAGTTCTCTTTCTGCTTTGGAAGCGTCGGAGTAGCATGTAGCGATATCTCCTGCACGGCGTGGTTTGATCACGTATGGAATCTTAACGCCTGTAGCTGCTTCGAAATTCTTTACGATATCAAGAACGCTGTAACCTTTTCCTGTACCAAGGTTGTAGATGCTTAATCCGGAGTTGTCTTCGATTTTCTTAAGGGCTTTTACATGTCCTTTTGCAAGGTCAACTACATGGATGTAATCTCTTACACCTGTTCCGTCTGGTGTATCGTAGTCGTTTCCGAATACACCAAGTTCTTTCAGTTTTCCAACTGCAACCTGTGTGATGTATGGCATCAGATTGTTCGGGATTCCGTTTGGATTCTCTCCGATAGTTCCACTCTTGTGAGCACCGATCGGGTTGAAGTAACGAAGAAGAACTACGTTCCATTCCGGATCTGCTTTCTGGATGTCTGTCAGGATCTGTTCAAGCATGGATTTTGTCCATCCATATGGGTTTGTGCACTGTCCTTTCGGGCACTCTTCTGTGATCGGGATGATGGCCGGATCTCCGTATACAGTTGCAGATGAAGAGAAAATAATGTTCTTTACATTATGTTTTCTCATTACATCTACCAGTGTTAAGGTTCCTGCAATGTTATTTTCGTAATATTCCCAAGGTTTTACAACAGATTCTCCTACTGCTTTCAGACCTGCGAAATGAATGCAGGAATCAATGTCTTCTTTATCAAAAACTTCATTTAAAGCATCACGGTCCAGAATATCTGCTTTGTAGAATTTCACTGGTTTGCCTGTGATCTTGGAAACTCTGTCCAGAGATTTCTCACTTGCATTGCTTAAGTTATCCAGAACTACAACATCATATCCTGCGTTCTGCAATTCTACAACTGTATGGCTTCCAATATAGCCTGCTCCACCTGTAACTAAAATTGCCATAATAATTCCTCCTAACCTGTCTTCCTGCTACAATACCTGTTTTTTGCAATTTCTGTTTTTTTCTCTTTCAACAATACCTATATTAGTTCACAGCGTCAGAAATATCCTTGATAATTCTGAGTGTAATCTATAAAATTCTGCGAATATCCTGTTTCACATCTGCAAAATTTACTTCTGTATTTTACAGCACCCTATATTCAGAACTGTAAAATACCGTTGCCTAGAGCGTGTCTGAAAAATCATGTATTGTAGAAAATCCTGCGAAAATATGATTTCTCTCATATCCCCGCAGGATAATTCTATCCGAATCAGTTCATAAACACAAGTCTTTATGGACATTTACGTTTTTTTATACCTGTTTATACTTATTTACAATCTCTTTCATCCGGGAAAGTTTTTCTTCCATGTCTTTCACCAGTTTAAACTGTGTTCTGCAGCGATCCAGATTATGTCCCTCTCTGTGAATCTTGAAATAATGATCTCCCTCCAGATAGTCTGTGAGAAAACGCATTCCACATTCAAAAGTCATAAGGATTGCTCCCATGGGAAGCATATCCAATTCTGTCTCAGTCAACGCACCGCCACAGCCTTCAATGAAGCCTTTAACATAAACTTCATACAAGTGAAGATCGCAGGACACCTTCGTCAGGTCTTTCTCATCCTCTGCTCCGGTACTTGCGCCAAAGCGGATAGAATCACCGAAATCATTTACGGAAAGCCCCGGCATTACAGTATCAAGGTCAATCACACAGATGGCTTTTCCCGTTGCATTATCGATCATAATGTTATTCAGCTTGGTATCATTATGTGTAACACGTAACGGCAGTTTTCCCTGATCCTGCATATCGCACAGGACATGTGCCAGTTCTGTGCGGTCCAGCACAAACTGAATCTCTTTTTCCACATCTGCTGCTCTGTGACATATATCTTTTTCCACAGCAGTTTTAAACTTATCCAGCCTGTCCACCGTATTATGAAAATTTACGATAGTCTCATGAAGAGTTTCTGCCGGATAGTCTGCAAGCAGCCTCTGGAAATGTCCGAAAGCAACTGCACTCTGGTAAAAATCTTCCTCATCTTTTACCATGTCATAGCATGTGGCATCTTCAATGAACAAATATACTCTCCAGTATTCCCCGTCCTCATCTACATAATAAGGAAGTCCATCCTTTGTCATCACAAGATTCAGAGTCTCTCTCTCCACATCTCCACCGTTTTCCTGGATCTTTTTCTTCAGCCAGGCAGTAACACCGCTGACATTCTCCATCAGTTCCACAGGTTTGGTAAAAATACTCCTGTTCATTTTCTGAAGAATATAATGTTTGCCTGTACCGTAAGTCAGTCGGTAAGTATCATTGATATGTCCGCTTCCATAAGGAATACATTCTGTCAGATTATCTTCCAGAACAAATGCACTGGTGATATTCTTTATTTCCCGGTTAATTTCCACTCAATTATTCCTCCCATAATCTCTGTGGATACAGCCCTCCATCTTTTAAATTCTGAATGGCAGCTACTACCACAGGTTTATCTTCTTTGTAGGTTACACCATACCATTTATCCATAGATTTCAGAACTTTTACAGTTGCTCTCTTCTCACCGAGAAGTTCATCTACTACAAATGGCAGGAAATATTCGCATTTCAGCGGGTTTACTTTCAGATTCTCATCCAGGAATTTAGGGAATCTGTCTTTCAGCTCTTTCAGAATGCTTGCTGAAAATCCCCACATATTCATGGATACTGTACTGCCTTCCGGAAGCATAGTCCATGTTTTTCCATCGTCTTCTGTATAAGCTGTGCCGCCGTCATGCTTTTCGATATGGGTACGCTCGTTGATCTTAAGAAGATGTCCTTCTTCATCTGTAACGCACACACCTCTTGCCACATGGCCATTCTCTGTCAAAGTATTTTCCAGTTTATAGCCGACCATCATATATCTGTAAGTATCTGCGGTATCTTCGTTCTCTGTCAGGAAATCATATGCCATCTTAAATGCATGGCTTCCATAATAGTCATCTGCATTGATCACAACGAATGGTCCGTCGATTTCATTGATACAGCTTAATACGGCATGTCCGGTTCCCCATGGTTTCACACGTCCTTCCGGTACTTCATAGCCTTCCGGAATATTGTGAAGATCCTGGAAAACATATGATACTTCCAGCTGATTGCTGAGGCGGTCACCGATGGCGCTTCTGAAGTCTGCTTCATTTTCTTTTTTGATAATAAATACTACTTTTTGGAATCCGGCCTGTACTGCATCATAAATGGAGAAATCCATGATGATGTGTCCCTCTTTATCCACCGGATCGATCTGTTTCAGACCGCCGTAACGGCTTCCCATACCTGCTGCCATAACTACTAATACTGGTTTCTTCATGATTTTTTTCCTCTTTTCTTTAAATGTTTTTCGTTACTCTCAGACTGCCTGGTAACTTTTTTACATTCATCTTATCATACTATGATTTTGAGGTCAAAACGTGTTACATAATACCTTTCACAATTGTTACTGCCCTGCTGTCCTCTATTATCCCTTAATACCACCGGTAACACCGCCGATAATCTTCTCTGACAGGAAAATATACAGAATAAATGTCGGCAGGAATACAATGATCACCGCTGCAAACATTCCGGCCCAGTCACCTGTATATTTCATGGAGTTAATCATTCCATAAAGTCCGGGTGCAACAGGTTTCAGCTTATCCGAGCTTGCGAAGATCAGTGACAGGAAATACTCGTTCCAAATATTAATAAAGTTAAAGATTGTTACTGTTACGATTCCTGACTGTGCCATGGGAAACATGATTTTCCAGAAAGTACGCATGGGAGGGCATCCGTCGATTGCTGCCGCTTCCTCATAGGTCCTGGAAATATTGCTGAAAAATGTAAGCAGGAAAATGGTCGTATAAGGTACATTAATTCCTACATACAATATGATCAGTACAGTTCTTCCTGCAGCCACATTATTCAGGATTCCCATACCGGAAATAATGCTGAAAAGGGGAAGAACAACCATGATTGCCGGAACACCCATGGCAGATACGAAGCTGGTCTGGATAAATTTGTTTGCAATAAAATCAAATCTGGACAGTACATAAGCTGCAGGTGCACACACCAGAATCAGTATTGTGCAGGAAATTACTGAATAGATCAGAGAGTTTCCGAAGAAGCCTGCAACTCCGGCCCCGTTCCATGCTTTTGCATAATTTTCAAAATGTAATCCGGACTCAAACTTCAGGGCTTTTCCCTGGAAGATTTCTGCTGTTGTTGAAAAACTTGCCCCGAATACCCATCCCAGAAGCGCAATGGTAAAGATTACCCAGAGCAGCAGGATGATGTATCCCGGCAGGAGTTTGACTTCTTTTTTCAGATTAAAGGGTCTGCGTGCCTCTTTTTCTTTTGCCATTTCTCATCCCTCCTTAAAATTCCAGATCATCATCTTTGATCACTCTGTTACAGATTGTAAATACAATGACTACGCAGACACTGAGCAGTACACCGATGGCAGCTCCCAGACCTGCATTTCGTTCTGTAACTGTATTGCCGCCGCCAAAAATCTGCATATACATATAAACATAAGGGGTAATTGTCTGTGTGTCTGCAGTTACTGTGGAGAAAAGCTGTGACCATACAAAAAAGCCTACACTGCTTACAGACCACATGGTAATGTTTGTTTTAAATACTCCCTTTAACAATGGAAGTGTCATGTAACGGAACTGTGCCGGTTTGGTAGCTCCGTCAATGGTTGCCGCCTCATAATATTCAGGGCTGATACGCTCAATACCGCTGAGCCAGATCAGCATATGGTATCCAACCATTCCGAAACAATATGCAAACAACAGTGCCCAGAATTTGTGGTCATTATCCAGGAACTGGATCTTTGCCAGATTATCCAGATGCAGTGCTGTAAAAAGATCTTTCAGCAAGCCATATCTTGGACTGTATACATACTGCAGCCACATAGTAGCAAGCGCTACTGCACTGACAATATTTGGCATATAAATGATCGCGCGGAAAAATTTCTTTCCTCTGATTCCACTGGTAAGAATAACTGCAAATAAAAGAGACAGGCTCATTACCACCAGACCGCCGATCAGCCAGATACGAAACAGGTTAAAAAATGAAGTCTTAAATAAGCTGGTACTCATCAGCTTTGTATAGTTGCCAAATCCTACAAATTTCCATAAATCCATGGAATCTGTAACTCCGTCGATCTTGAAAAAGCTCATGATCACTGTTCTGATGATCGGATACAGAAAGATTCCCAGAAACAGCAAAACTGCCGGAGTCAGAAATACAACGATCATCGTTTTATTCTTCTTCAAATAAATACCTCCTTTGTAAGTTATACCATATCTACGGATTGCTACGCTTCGCTGCCGCAATCCTCCAGCCATTCGGAATCCGCTGATTTACTTCGTAAATCGCTACTTCCTCATGTCTGGCGGTTTCCAAGTCTAAAAGTCTTATCGTGCAAGCACGAACGACTTTTTGCCTTTGAAACCTGGATATTCAAAAAGACAGATGGCGGCAGCGTAGATACGATGCCACCATCTCTATAAATTCTTTATTTATTTCGCTGCGTCCTGCATAGTGGAAACAAATTCATCTGCTGTAATGGAACCTGCCATTAATTTGATAAAGTTTTCTTTGATAACCGGAGTCATATCTACGTTGGATTCTACACCGCATGCCCATGTGAAACGGTTTGTGCTCTGCTCAATAACAGGTTTTGCACACTCAACCATTGCCGGCCATTCTGTGTTTGTTGTATCAGCCGGGATACCTACAGTTTCATCTGCAAGTTTCTGGTCGTATTCACCTTTTGTAAGGAATGTGATCAGATCAAATGCTTCTTTTGCAAGTTTTGTATCTTTGTTAATACCAAATACCTGTGCGCCGAAGTTGTTTGTTTCGATTCCGTTTGCTCCGTCTGTAAGTGCCGGATATGCGAAGCATCCCCAGTGGAAGTCAGGACCTGCCATCTCTTTTACTTCGTTTGGTAACCAGGAGCCATTCAGATACATTGCAGCTGTTCCAAGTGCAAGCTCTGTGTTCTGACCTGCAGGCCATACGTTGGAACCAACCATCTCTGAATAATATCCGTTAGATGCAAGTTCTTCGATATCCTGTGCCATCTGAAGAACTGCAGGATCATCCCATTCACCTTCAGTTACGATTTCTTTTACTTTATCTTCGCCAACCAGTCTTGCAAGATGATATCCGATCACACATGTTGCATAGGCATCATCCATAGTCATTGGTGTGATTCCTGCATCTTTTAATTTCTGGCATACATCTTTGAATTCATCCCATGTCTTCGGTTCTTCTGTGATTCCTGCCTGCTCAAACAGATCTTTGTTATAGAAGAAGGCAAATACGTTTGGCTGATATGGAATTGTTTTTAATGTGCCGCCGCCGGCATCACGGCATGCTGCCATCAGACCTGCGTTTGCAGTTGCTTCATAGTCATTGTCTTTCGCAAGATCTTCCAGATCCAGAAGATATTTACCGTACATTCCGTTTACACGGTCGATATCTTCGTCAAAAATATCAATCTGTGTGCCGCCGTCCAGTGCAGGCTGAAGTGCTTCACGGTTTCCGGTACGTCCCTTAAACTGAAGGTCTACCTTAACTCCTGTCTGTTCTGTATAAGCGTCAACTGCTTCCTGAATCACCTGTCCCTGTGGCTCTGTAGCTTCCCACATTGACCAGTAAACTAATGTATCATCTGCTGCCTGAACAGTGAAAGCCGGTGCTGCAAGTGAACCAACCATAACCGCACATAATGTTGCACTAAGCATCTTTTTCTTCATACCCATAACCTTTTTTCCTCCTTGGTCAGTTTTGACATTTTGTCTTCTTTTTCTCTCTTTTCGCTCTTTTGTTGAATTTCAACAATTATTTCTTTTGGTAGTTCTTATTTTATCATTTTTGCACAAATAGTATTTGCACAAACGTCCATTTCTTTTGTACAAAAATTCATTTTTAACTGGTTTTTCATCTGTTTTTGTTGTATACTTGTACACAACAACCATATTGCAGTTTTCGGACAGGCTGAGGGAGGTGGCAGTAATGGCTTTTGAGAGTATGTATCTGGAAGAAGATATTCATATTGACCGGATTTATACAATCCACTATTTTGAATACAAAAGCGATTTTCACTTTGCAGGAGAACGCCATAATTTCTGGGAATTTCAATGTGTAGATAAGGGAAAGGCAGAAATAGAGACAGATAACGGTATCTACCATCTGACAAGCGGACAGCTCATCTTTCACAGACCAAATGAATTTCATAACCTTATTGCCATAGGAAATACCGCACCTAATATTGTGGTAGTTTCTTTTGAATGCGATTCTCCATGTATGAAATTCTTTGAGAAAAAATTGCTGAAACTTTCTGATTCTGAGAGAAATCTCATGGGAATGCTGATTGCCGAGGCACGCCGCTGTATCAAAACCCCTCTGGATGATCCTTATACAGAAAAGATGGAAAAGAAAGAAGATTTTTTGTTTGGTTCTCAGCAGCTTATCCGTATTTACCTTGAGCAGATGCTGATCTACATGATCCGGAGAAATTCTTCTCCTCCCATGACTGTACCTGTCAGCCAATTTGTGAATCTGAAAAATAATTCCGCTGTCTATAAACGTGTCATTGCTTATATGGAGGACCACATCCGGGAAAATATTACGCTCTGCGATCTGTGCCATGACAATATGATCGGACGCTCCCAGCTTCAGAAAATATTTCAGGAACAGCATCAGTGCGGCGCTATGGATTTCTTTTCCCGGTTAAAGATCGCCTATGCCAGACAGCTGATCCGCGAGAACCAGATGAACTTCACACAGATTTCGGAATTTCTGGGATACTCTTCCATCCATTACTTTTCCAGACAGTTTAAAAAAATTTCCGGAATGACACCCACAGAATATATCACATCAATAAAGGCGCTCTCAGAACGAGAGCGCCAGTAATACCAGACCAATATTTTCATAATGTTGAACAGCCTTTTTCTTATTTCATATTGCTGAGATTCTCTATAAATTCATCCGATGTTTCTTCTAATCTTGTAAGCTTCAGAAGTTCGCTTTGTATCTGTTCTTTATAATCCGGATCTGCCTCCAGACCTGCAGCCCACATGTACGGCTTTGACATCTCTTTCATATACGGTACTGCATCTGCCAGCACTTCCGGCCATTGTGTATTGTCCGTATCTGCCGGGATGGAATTAACCGCATCTGTCATTTTCATATCTGTTTCCCCGGTACAGATGGAATATGCAAAATCAAAAGCTTCCTGTTTCATCTGCGAATCCTTCGTGACTCCAAATCCCTGTGCTCCCACCATAACACCTTCTGTGCCGTCTGTTCCGGCCTTTACTGCAGGCCATGGAAAAAAACCCCAGGAATCATCAGATTCTGTAGCTTCTGTCACTTCATTCGGAACCCAGGAGCCCTGCAGCACCATGACTGCCTCGCCATCTCCCACTTCATCCTGACCTTCCGGATGCTGTGCCGGTGCACTCTGACTCATATATCCCGCAAAAAACAAAATTCTGATATCATCTGCCGCCTCTTTTGCCTGTGGAATCTGTGACCAGGTACAGTTACGGATCAGCTGCTGCACTTTCTCCTGTCCAAGGTATCTGGCAAGCTGATATCCATACAGAAGATTCACATACTCTTCATCGCAGGTCATGGCACTAAGGCCACTGTCACTGTTTTTAATCTTACGGCATACTCTGATCAGTTTCTCCCAGGTATCCGGGATATCCTGTTCTGTAAGTCCAGCCTCTTCCCATAAATCCTTATTATACCAGACGCCTGTGATATAAGGCTGATACGGCATTGCAAGCAATTCTCCATTTCCCCAGTTCTTCACCTGTTCCAACAGTACCGGCATAATATGCTTCTCATAATCCACAGTATCTGCCATTCCTTTTAATTCTGCCAGATAATCCCTGTGTTCCTGAGCCATCCTCTGATAATCATCATCAAAAAGGTCAATCTGTTCTCCGGCATCCAGGGCAGGTTCTATCAGAGACCGGATTCCTCTGCCCTTCCACTGAATCTCTACAGAAATACCTGTTGCTTCTTCATAAGCTTCTGCTGCTTCTCTGATCACATCTGCCTGTGGTTCATCTTCTTCCCACATGGACCAGTATACAATACTCTGTTCCGGAATTTCTGTGATTTCATCTGATGCTGATACAGTAACCGCTCCTGTTGCGAACAGCATTGACAAACAGCTCATACCCGCTGCAATGCTTCTCCATTTTTCCATACTGAAAATACCCTCCATTGTCTCTCAGACTTGTCCACATGAATTTATTTTTGTACCTGCTTCTATAGAGGAACTGTCTGACTTTATTTTCTCTAATAATCACTTGTCTGTCAATCCCCAAAATTCACCTGAAAGCAATGGAAACAAGAGTTTTACTTATAGCAATTCCATAAATTACTGCAAACAATCCAGTCCATCATAGCGTGAAGTCCTGCGTCAGATATCTTTGCTGTGCGTCAGCACGCCTGCAGATATCTTCCTTGTCCTTCGCATTCTGCTGAACTGTCTTGATTGCATTATTTTATGGAATTGCTATAGTTTGATCAAACAGGATTTCCATTTTCGTTCCCTTACCCGGCTCACTGTCCAGAAGAATCTTCGCATGATGCAAAACTGCACCATGTTTTACAATAGAAAGCCCCAGGCCTGTACCTCCGGTTTCACGTGAATGACTCTTGTCCACTCTGTAAAAACGCTCGAAGATTCTCTGTTGTTCGCTTTCCGGAATACCTATTCCGTTATCCTCCACACGAAAGTACGGTTTCCCATTGAGTTTTCCCACAAAAACCTTTACGTCTCCACCATCCTGGGTATAGCGGATGGCATTATCTGTAATATTGTAGAACATTTCATATAGTACATGGCGTACTCCCTGCATCTGTGCAGATTCGCCTGTATATTCCAGATTAATCTTTTTCTTTGCTGCCCTGTTCTGCAGATTGTTAATCACATCTTCCCCAAGTTCTCCGATATCAACCTGTTCAAACATAGTTTCTCCGTTCTTCTCATCCAGTCTGGAAAGCTGAATAATATCTGCAACCAGATTGGATAAACGCTCGGACTCATGAAAAATCCTGCCGGAAAAATCCTGTATCTTGTCCGGCGGTACCATTCCATTCATCATAAGCTCAGCATATCCGGAAATGGACATTAACGGCGTTTTTAATTCATGAGAAACATTTGCGGTAAATTCTTTTCTTGCACTCTCTGCGTTCTTCAGATCTTCCATTTGTTTCTTGATCTGCCGGTTCTGCTGATCCAGCCGAAACAGTAACGGCCTCAGTTCTTCATAACAGACATTGTCCAGCGGCTTTTCCAGATTAATCTGATTAATCGGTTCGATGAGCTTTTGTGTCTGGTTCTGTACCAGAAAAAACTCGATCACAAAGATCACACATACCAGTCCTCCAAGCAGTAGAAAACTGGATAACATAGTCATCAAAAGACTGTCTGTGGTCCTGGCCACACGAAGAACCTGATCATCTTTTAATTTTATCGCATAATAGAAAGTCTGTTTTGACAGGGTATCAGAATATCTGACCATTTCACCGAATCCCTTTTTCTCAGCTTCAATAAACTCTGGTCTGTTGCTGTGGTTTTCCATTTCAGAAGGATTCTCAATGCTGTCAAACAACACATCACCATCTTTTCCCAGAAGAGTGATGCGGCTGCTGGTGGCATCCCCTATCTTATCTGTAAGAAAGTCCCTTCCATCTTCTTCCAGTCCTGTTTTAATGTATGCAGCTTCGTCTCTGACACCTTGTTTCATATAAATATCATATCTGTTATACATGACAGTTCCTGCTGCCAGGAATGTAAGTACTACGGATAAGATAATAAGTAAACTGGTGTGACTGAATATTTTATGCTTCATTTTTCCACTCCTGTTTTTCGTCTGTTTTATCTGTTATGCACCGATCCTGTATCCCACACCCCGGATCGTTTCGATCAGATTTCCTGCCTCGCCAAGTTTCTGGCGCAGGGTTCTCACATGGACATCCACAGTTCTGGTTTCACCGTCAAAATCATATCCCCATACATGACAAAGAATCTGATTTCTTGTCATAACAAGTCCTTTATTTTCCAACAGATACTGAAGAAGTTCAAATTCTTTTCGGGTAAGATCGATCTTTTCTTCCCGGTAACGCACCTCATGACGTCCTACATTCAGATAAAGCTCGTCGTAATGCAGTTCCCTGTCTTCATTCTGACGGGTACTTCGTCTGAGAACTGCTTTTACTCTGGCAACAAATTCCATCATACCGAAAGGCTTGGTAATGTAATCATCGGCTCCGCCTTCCAAACCTTTTACTTTGTCAAATTCCGCTTCTTTTGCAGTAACCATAATCACCGGCACATCCTTTACAGACGGCATACTTTTCAGCTGTTCCAGAATGGTATAGCCATCATCTCCCGGAAGCATGATATCCAGCAGGATCAGCTCCGGTATCTCTTCTTTCAGCGCTTTCATCAGTTCATTGCCATTACCAAACCCCCTGGCTTTAAATCCTGTTGTTTCCAGTGTATAAATAAGAAGCTCCCTGATATTCCGCTCATCTTCTACACAATAGATCATTCTGCTTTGCCTCCCCTTTATTTATCACCTGCTTTGTCGTCACAAGTGTATTTCTTTTTTCAGTATACTTATTTTTTTATCCCTGTACAAGTAGATATCCGGCATCTGCTTCATTTCTTTAAAGCAAAAATCCGGCCATTTTCTCTGAAATATCTCTCAGATACTTCAGAGTGCCCGGATTTCCTGATCATGCAAATAACATCATCCGTTACTGTTCATTTCGTTCTCAGTAACGTTGCCAAAATTCATTCCAAATTGCCTACGGCAATGGAATTTTGGCTTGTATGTCTCGGGATTTTGGCATATTCATGCCAAAACACCTCGCGGGATAATGGCATGTGTACAGTAACCATCATCCATCTGTTTATTTTTATGAAAGCTGATATTTGATTCGTGCGTCTTCCAGTTCATGATAAAATGTTTCGTCCGGATGGCTCTTGACAATATTCAGATGACTGTGAGTATCATACAGATCTTCATTCACCTGCGTCACACAGACTCCAATATTGGAACAATGGTCTGCCACACGTTCCAGACAGGTTGTAATGTCTGAAAGGATAAATCCCATCTCTATTGTACATTCACCGTTTCTCAGTCTCTGTACATGACGACGTTTCACTTCTTTGGAAAGTTCATCAATCACTTCTTCCAGCGGTTCAATTTTCTCCGCAAGTTTCATATCCTGTTTGTCAAAAACTTCATATGCCGTATTTACGATATCTTCTACTGCCTGTCCCAGCACTTCCAGATCTTTCTTTGCATTTTCGGAAAACTTCAGTCCTTTTTCATAAAGCTCCTGTGCTGATTCCATAATATTTACAGCATGGTCAGAAATACGTTCAAAATCCCCGATACAGTGAAGCATAATGGAAAGGCTGTGACTGTCTGCTTCTGAAATATCTTTGTGGCTCAGCTTCACCAGATAAGTTCCCAGTTCATCTTCATAGCGATCAACCTTGGATTCCATGTTTTCCACACGTTCTACGCCTTCTTCACTGTATTTGTCCACCAGACTCAGCGCTGTAAACAGTGCATTGTGGGATTCTTCTGCCATTTTTCTGGCTGCATTGCGGCTCTGCTCTACTGCAAATGCCGGTTTCTCCAGGAAACGTGGTTCCAGAATCATAAATTCTCTGTCCTCTGCCGAAACAGCAACGTCCTCTTTTTTATCCCGAATCGTAAGACAGGCAAGTTTCTCCAGTCCCTTTGCAAAAGGAAGAAGAATGATCGTTGCAGTAACATTAAATACACTGTGGATAACAGCAATTCCTGCCGGTGTTGCTGCCTGATGGAAGAAAGAAAATCCAACAACTGCATTTATAAGATAGAAAACAGTCATAAAGATAACTGTACCGATCAGGTTGAAATACAGATGTACTGCTGCTGCACGTTTTGCATTCTTCTTGGCTCCGATTGCAGAAAGGATCGCAGTAATACAGGTTCCGATGTTCTGTCCCATAATGATCGGGATTGCTGCACTGAACGGTACTGCACCTGTAAGACACAGGGCCTGCAGAATACCTACGGATGCAGAAGAGGACTGGATCACTGCAGTAAGAAGGGCACCTGCTACAACACCTAACAACGGATTTGAGAATTTAAGTAACAGATTTGTAAATTCCGGTACTTCTGCAAGGGGTTTTACAGCAGAACTCATCATATCCATACCGTACATCAGGATTGCAAAACCAATAAAAATTGTTCCGATATCTTTCTTCTTTGAATCATTGATAAACAGAATGAAAATCACACCAATGATCGCAAGCACAGGGGAAAATGATGTTGGTTTAAACATCTGAATGATAAAATTGTCACTCTGTATTCCTGTCAGGCTTAAGATCCAGGAAGTGATCGTGGTACCGATATTGGCACCCATGATCACTCCTACTGCCTGTGATAATTTCATGATCCCTGAATTTACAAAACCTACTACCATAACAGTCGTAGCTGAAGATGACTGGATCACTGCTGTTACTCCCGCTCCCAAAAGTACTGCTTTTATCGGATTTGAAGTAAGATTTTCAAGAATCTTCTCCAGCTTTCCGCCGGAAACCTTCGCAAGACCATCTCCCATTGCATTCATACCATACAAAAATAATGCAAGGCCTCCGATCAATGTTAATATACTGAATAAATCCATGATTATTCTCCTTTTCCCTTTTCATAAGTATACGGTTATTTACTTTCTGCCATCTGCTGGCAGTCTCAGACATATGCAGGTATATATATGTTTTTTGTGATACATATCCCTGACTTGTTTCTCATCATAACCATACTTTGTAAAATCATCCCCATGAGAATGTTAAATCCATGTAAAATTTCCAGTCATCCTATTCATTCTATGCAAAGTTCCCATAAATCCATCCGCATTGTTAATATAAAAATAAAAAGAACCATTGCAAGAGATATGACACTAACCGGTGTTCATCTCTTACAATAGTTCTTTTATCAATCTGGATTCTGTATTTCGACAGTATTATTATCAGAATCCTCGGATTTCTTCATCTTCGGAACCGGTCTTATCAATAGAACGGATTTCCAGGAAGTAACTGTAGTTATCATTTACCTTTACTTCCACTCTGTCTCCAACCTTATGACCTTTTAATGCCATACCAATGGGAGATTCAATGCTGATGCGGTTTTCCATGGAGTTTCCTCTTATGGAAGTTACCAGCTTATATTTCTCAATCTCATCGTCTTCCTCGAAATATACCTCTACAATATCGTCCATTCCAACTTCATCGTCTTTGGAATCATCAGAAACAATGGTCGCTGTTTTCAGCATATTCTCAAGGTAGCGGATACGGCTTTCATTCTGATTCTTATGCTTCTTAGCCGCATAATACTCAAAGTTCTCACTCAGGTCCCCCTGGGCTCTGGCTTCCTTTACAGCTTCTATTGCCTCTTTTCGTACAACCAGCTTGCGGTGGTCGATCTCCTGCTGAATTTTCTCAACATCCTTCTGTGTAAGCTTTTCTCTCATGACTGCATCTCCCTTTTACTGTTTTTCAAGTCGTTTCTCTTTCATATATTGTGCCATCTCATCAGAAATATTGTCAATCAGATAATTCTTACTGCTCTGACGTTTCTCATGCCATTGCTGGCGGATCTGGTTTTCTGTAGCTTTTATTTCGTCACGAAGACCTCTGGCAGACATACGGTGAGCACCCTGTCCCATGATAATGATCTGCTCCAGTCCATCGGATGTTGCTACAGTTACCTGATTTTCCCGGCCAATCTTATGGACCGTTTTCTCAATGTACTGATCCGCTGTCTCAGCTTCTTTGGTGTAGACTACATGGATGTTATGATAAGTGATCACTTCCTCTGCATGGCCTTCTATCTTATAAGCATCAAATACAAGAATTAACGTACATTTCTTAAAGCCCTGATAGTTGCTCAGAATATCCATCAGTTTTGTCTGAGCTGCATGGAGATTTGCATCTGCCAACTCTTTTAAATCTTCCCAGGCATAGATGATATTGTAACCGTCTACAAGAAGATATTCTTTTTCTTTCTTCTTAGCAGAAGAACTGTTACGATAATAACTACCGCTGTCAGATTTTGAAGAAAATGTTCGTTTAAACTGTGGTTCTTTGTAACGCTTGACCGGTCCGAATGTACGCTCGAAAATGGCTTTCAGCTCTTCTTCATCCTCATAGCTTCCTACGCCGGCATTCCTGGGTGGACGATAACCCGAATCTGTCTGATTGTTACTATTCCTGTTTCCTGCTATACTTTCTTCACTATCCGATATGGTACTTCCCAGCTCAGACTCGTCAACCCCTTCCAGGTGCATATAATCCTCTACTTCATACCATGGCACCACAAATCCTGCTCCATGAGCACAGAATACAGAACCTGTGGGATTGTCCAGGTCACGTTCGGAATCATATCCAATCTCCGCTACAATCTCATCCTGATTCTGACATGGTGCATAGCCCTTCAATGAACAGAATAATCTGCCACGTCCCTTTGTATAGGAGGTTACCTGGGTTTGATAATCTCGCATCATTGATACAGGTGCACTGCCTTTCAAAACCATCATATCATCCTCATCTGCTTCCGGCTGCTGGAAGATTCCATTCATTTTCTGAATGTCAGTCATAGCACGCCCGATCATATCTCCCGGAATCTCAAGTCTGAACTCATAATATGGCTCAAGCAGTACACTTTTTGCTTTCTTTAATCCCTGACGCACAGCCCTGTACGTCGCCTGCCGGAAATCGCCTCCCTCTGTGTGTTTCAGATGGGCACGCCCTGTGATCAGTGTGATCTGCATATCTGTGATTGGAGAACCGGTCAGTACTCCCGGGTGCTCCCGTTCTTCCAGATGAGTCAGGATCAGTCGCTGCCAGTTACGGTCCAGCACATCCTCACTGCATGCAGTAAAAAACTGGAGACCGCTTCCCGGTTCTCCCGGTTCCATGAGCAGATGTACCTCAGCATAATGGCGCAATGGTTCAAAATGTCCCACACCTTCTACCGGTTCCGCAATAGTTTCTTTGTACACGATATTTCCTGTTCCAAATTCTACTGCTACATGGAAACGCTCCCAGATCAGATGCTTTAATATCTCAATCTGTACCTCTCCCATCAGCATCGCATGGATTTCTCCAAGCTGCTCGTTCCATACAATATGAAGTTCCGGTTCCTCCTCTTCCAGCTCTTTGAGTTTCTTTAGCATCTGGTGTACATCACAGTCCTCAGGAAGCAGAATTCTGTAGTTAAGAACAGGTTCCAGAACCGGCATCTCGGATTCCTGCTCTATTCCAAATCCCTGTCCTGGATGTGTCTGGGAAAGACCTGTCACTGCACAGATAGTTCCTGCAGGTGCCTCCTTTGCAAGCTCAAATTTCGCACCGGAATAGATACGGATCTGATCCGCTTTCTCTGTATCTGTAAGAAGTTCCTTTACCTTCAATGTTCCTCCGGTGATTTTCATATAGCTTAAACGATTGCCCTGATCGTCTCTGGCAATCTTGAATACTTTTGCACCAAACTCTGAAGGATATTCTGGTGTCTCACAGTATTTTTCCAACCCATGAAGGAATTCTTCTACCCCTGTCATTTTCAGAGCAGAACCAAAGAAACATGGGAAAAGTTTTCGCTCCCTGATCACTTTTTGGATATCTTCTGTTGAAATCTCTTCCGTTTCCAGGTATTTTTCAAGCAGTTCCTCATCACAGACAGAAACATCTTCCAGAAACTGAGACTGCAGATCTGATTTTTCCCAGGTGAAATCAACGCAATTATCACTTAATCGCTTCTTTAATTCTGCCAGAAGTTTCTCTTTATCAGTTCCGTCCTGATCCATTTTATTGATAAACAGAAATGTAGGGATCTGGTATCTTGCCAGAAGTCTCCATAAGGTCATGGTATGCCCCTGCACACCATCTGCACCATTGATCACAAGAATTGCATAATCCAGAACCTGCAGTGTCCTCTCCATCTCTGCCGAGAAATCCACATGTCCCGGCGTATCCAAAAGAGTTATCCCCCTGTTCCCCAGTTCAAACTCTGCCTGTTTGGAAAAAATCGTGATTCCGCGCTCCCGCTCCAGGTTATAAGTGTCCAGATACGCATCCTTATGATCCACACGCCCCAGCTTACGGATTTTTCCCGTTAAATATAAAATTCCCTCCGACAACGTAGTCTTACCTGCATCTACGTGGGCAAGGATACCTACAACAAGTTTCTCCATAGTATATTTAGAACTCCTTTTTTCTTATGAATAATCAGTATATATTTTTTAACGTTCTATCTGTCAGCTTTATCAGTTAATTATTTTAACATACTGATATAGAGAAATCCAATAGAGTTCTGCTATTATACGTTCATTTATTTCATATCACAATTAATTTTAAGCTCCATATTCAAGGCATTTTATATTTTTTTATTTTATAAATTGTATAGAAACTTTTTTATTCCTTATGTGTCCCTCTGACTACTTTGATTCCACGTTCTTCTATCATATTACAGATCTGTGTCATCCTTGGACATTCATGCTTTCCATCCGGGAGACGACAGACACCAACGTGGATGGTACTGATTTTTTCACTGACCAGTCTGTCTATCTTTTCCAGGATTCCTTTGTCTTCTATGGGGTCTGTCGGGTTGGCGTCTTTGCATCCATTGCAGGTCATCATTGCTGCCAGACAGGTATCTTCCGGATAATCCTGAAAGAAATCAGTTCTGTTCTGAAATGCTGTCAGGCATCCGACTCTGGCGCATACATTATTAGAATGAATACACGTCAAAATTCCTATTTTATTCATCTTTTTCCTCCATATATAGCAGGCCAGAGTCAAAAATTTTCCTGACTCTGGCCTGTCAATTCTCATATTATAAAAATAAAATATGCATCTTCCCGCGGCTGTCATTTACCACTTCCGAATCTACCTGGTAAATCCTTTTGATCAGCTCCGGAGTGAGTACTTCCTGTGGAGTTCCATATCCTTCCAGCACACCATCTTTCAATACATAAATCTTATCGCAGTATGCCGCCGCAATATTCAGATCATGGATAGCTGATATTACAGTTACGTTAAGTTTCTTTACCAGTTCCATCAGCATGATCTGATGTGTGATATCCAGATGGTTAGTCGGCTCATCAAGGATCAGTGCAGGTGTCTGCTGTGCAAGTGCTCTTGCCAGAATAACCCTCTGCTGCTCTCCACCTGACAGCGTAGAAAATGTGCGATCCGCAAATGCATCCATCTGTACCGTTTTCAGTGCTTCTTCAACAATCCGGTAATCTTTTGCATTATCCCGTTCCAATGCTTTCTTATGAGGTGCACGTCCCATCAACACGACTTCCCGTACGGTAAAATCAAAGTTGTAGTAATTGTGCTGTGCCACAACTGCCATTTTTCTGGCGGAGCTTTTTACGCTCATGGAATGGAGTTCTTCGCCGTCCAGATAAACGGCACCTGCATCTGGTTTCAGGATACGGTAGATGCATTTTAATAATGTAGATTTTCCGCTTCCGTTTGGTCCGATGATTCCTACCAGTTCCTTATCCTTTGACTCTATGGAAATTCCCTTCAGTATCTGTCTGGCGTGAAATCCAACCTGAATATCTTTTGTAGTAATCTTCATTACTTGCTACCTCCAAATCCATAGGATTTCCGCACAAGCAGATAAATAAAGCATGGAGCACCGATAATTGATACCAGCACACCAATCGGCATCTCAGAATTCTTCAGGATCACACGACATGCCACATCACACCAGATCAGAAAAGACGCGCCAAGAAGTGCGCTCAGTGGAAGTAATCTTCTGTGGTCAGTTCCAAACAGAATCCTGACTACATGAGGAATCACAAGTCCTACAAATCCAATCACGCCAGCACAATATACTGCAAATCCAATCATTACAGAAGCAACGATCAGGTAAAATGTTCTCAATCTGTGTAAATCTGTTCCAAGTGTGATAGAAACTTCATCTCCCAAAAGCATCAGATTCAGGTTTCGATACTGCGTCCAGAAGATGACCACACATATCAGAGTAACCGGAAGCATCACACCTACTCTGGCCCAGCTTGCCCCTGCAAGACTTCCCATGCTCCATTTCATAACTTCCGTAGCTGCATTTTTGTCATTCGTAATGTAAATAACAAAATTTGAAAAAGCAGAGCACACCGCACTGACCGCCATTCCGGCAAGGATCAGCTTAGCTGATGTTGCCTTTCCTCCCATATTTGCAATAGCAATAACTGCAAAGGAGGTAATCATTGCGCCAATAAAAGCAGTAACTCCAACAGAATTTCCGCCAAGAAAGCTTCCAATTCCAAGCATGATTGCCAGCGTTGCGCCAAGAGATGCACCGGATGAAATACCCAGTACATAAGGATCTGCCAGCGGGTTCTGCACGATCGCCTGCATTACTACGCCGCATACAGAAAGAGCCATTCCAACTGCCAGAGCCAGCAGGACTCTGGGCAGTCGGATCAGCCATACAACATCGTGAATTGCACCTTCTGCATAGGCAGACAGACTTTTTATATGAAATAATTTATAAACAATGACACTGTACACATCCTTCAGCGACAGATCAGCATTACCAAAAGTAATCGCCGCAAGTATGGAAAAAATAAGAAATCCGGCAAGCCCGATGAGGACTGCCACATACATGGATGCTCTGAACACATTGCCTTTTTTTGTCTGTGAAACCTGTTCTTTCACTGTATTTTCCTCAATCAGTCAAGATTAACGTCTGGATATAATCCTTTTGCAAATGTTTCGATTCCATCCTGTGTACGTGTTGCACTTGCATACATCTCGCTGAGCATGATCGGATAAACACGACCGTTCTTTACAGCGTCAAGACTCTGAAGTGCTTCGTCATCCTGAATAACTGCAAGCTGGTCATTCTTAACTGTTTCTGGATCATCTCCTGCATATGGCATATATACTACGAAAATTACGTCAGGATTTGCTGCAATAATATCTTCTTTTCCAACTGTAGAAGCATCCAGGTTTGCCAGAGTCGCACCTAACTGTGTTACCATATCTCCACCAAGGCTCTTTGCACCATAGTTTGTGATATCTTCTCCAAGAGGTTCCAAAACCATTACGCTTGGTTTCTCTTCTACATCTGCTGTTGCTGTAAGAGTTTTATCGATCACTGCCTTTGCATCATCTACGATTGCCTGTGCTTTGTCCTGTACATCAAAAATCTTTCCAAGGTTTAAAATATCTGTAAATTCATTTTCCAGAGTTCTGTCTCCGTCAGGGCGTGTGTTTGTGTTGTAATAGGTGTTGCAGCCTTTGTCGATCCAGTCTGTTACATTTCCGAGGTTTTTATCAGAGAACAGGGAACTCCAGGATAAGATCATGTCTGGCTCCAACATCGTTACAGTCTCAAGGGATGGGGTAAATTCATCAAGATAATTTGTTTTAGAGAATGCTTCTTTGAGATCATCCGGAACTTCATTATCAAGACCCGCTGTAGCTACAAGGCGGTCTTCCAGTCCAAGTTTCAGCATAGTTTCAATGCTTCCCTGATATACAGCAAGAACTTTCTCCGGTGCCTTTTCATAGGTTGTTTCAATTTCATTTCCATCATAATCATAGGTTGTGATGGTCAGAGGATATTCTGTCTTTGTACCTTCTGCGTCTGCTGTTTTATCTGCATCTGCTGAATCCTGTGCGTCTGCATCTGCATCTGCTGCCGGCTGGTTGTCCTCTTTGATCGTCTCAGAGTCTGCTCTCTCTGCTGCAAAAGCTGCCGGAGCTGCGGAAACTACCATAGCTGCTGCCATCATAATTGCCATAATTTTTGTAGATAAATACCTGTTTTTCATTTGACTTCCTCTCTTTTCGTATATGTCGTTTACTTGTTCGTGTAACCGAAAAGATGGGACTTCAGAAAAAGTAAAATAGAAGTGATAAAAATAACGGATACTTTTTACGGAAGCTCCTTCTTTACACTGTCAGGCAGGTTTCCTGACTCACAGATCACAAAAAGTTTCCACAAAATAAAAACTGATACAACATCCATGCTTCAGCAGTTCATGAATGTTGTATCAGAAATATTTCCAGATACTCTCTGGCAGCCGGATTCCGCCTTCTCACATATTTATGCAATGACATATTACAATCCCGCTTTTTTCTGTATACAGTGGCCGCAACCGTTCAGGCATTTCACCTGATTCCCTCTCACATTATCATACACAGAATCTGCATATGATAATGTTCACTTAACAGCTATTCAATTACGCTGATATAATTTTAGCACACTGCATTTATAATTACAACTATATTCGAGACACATCAAAATTCTTTCTTCTCCATAAGCCGTACACTACCCCCATAAGATCCCATATATACAATTACTGTAAACAATACAGCTCCGGCCAATACCATTCCCCGGTTCAGTCCATTCAGCCATGCATCGACTGCGTCTGCTGAAAGTCCAATTGTTTTTATCAGACTATAAACTACGGCAATTATAATAGCCCACATGACCATTGCAATATAACGTCCTTTTTCCGCTCCAAAATGTATTACAAGCGGGAGTGATGCCGTCAACATAAGAAGTGCCAGTGGAATGTATATCAGGCTGTCGATGATAGTCTCACTCAGGTCCCCCTGAAGCTCTGCCACGCCTTTGCAGATCACTCCCGTTATCGTTGTAATTCCCCACGCTGCAGCCGTAAGCCCTGCTCCCAGCAGATATTTCTCTGCCACATATTGTTTTCTGGTAACCGGCAAGGTCATAAGAAATGCAAGACCATTATCAAACTCATCATAACTTATAGTCGTAATGGCAAAAATTGCTGTGACAAACGTAAAATATCCTGCAGCAAAACTGCTACTTCCGCTTCCTGCCAGATTCAGGATGACTCCCATTACAATAACCAAGATAAAAAACTGTTTCTGCTGTTTCATCAGTTCTATATCCTTTACAAATAATCCCTTCATACCTGTTCCTCCATCATCACTACCAGATCATCAATCTTTCCATTCTCAATTACAACATCCGGGTAATTTTCCATATAAAATTGTTTCTGGTTTGTCAGACACCTGTATCCATAAGCTTCTTTCCGGATCTTAATAAGGTATTGCTGATCCAGTTTTTCGTACTCTTCTTCTGAAACCTTAAGAACTGCATAATCTGACAGCAGTACATCTGTATCCTCATGAAGGATAATTTTTCCGGCATGGATCATATAAAAATCATCACAAAGACTCTCCAGATCTGATGAAATATGCGAACTGATCAGAATCGAACTGCTTTCATTTTCTTCCATATATTCTCTCAGCATGTTCAGCACCTCATCCCTGGCAATCACATCCAGACCAACTGTAGGTTCATCCAGAATCAGCAGTTCTGCCTTATGGCTTAATGCTGCCAGTACTTTAAACTTTGCTTTCATACCAGTGGAAAACTCTTTAATTTTCTTGTCTGTGGACAGATTGAATCTCCTGCACTGCTGCAGAAATTTCTCTCTGTCAAAATCTGGATATATGCTTTTCATAATATTTGCCACGCCCTCTGCTGTCAGATACATACTGAAGCCTGAATCTGCAAAAACAACTCCCAGTTTCTGCTTATCCTCCGGCTTAAGCTCTTCTGCTTTTTTCCCAAAGACCTTTATCTCTCCGCCATCCGGATGAACCAGGCCAAGCAAAGCTTTAAATGTGGTGGATTTCCCGGAACCATTTCTTCCAATAAGTCCTGTAATCATCCCAGGCTGTACTTCCATAGAACAGTCCAGCGAAAAACCTCTATAATGTTTCTGAAAATGACTGATTTTCAACATGTCTTAGTCCTCCATGATCATTTCAAAAAGATTTCTGATTTCCTCATCGTTCAGTCCACATCTTCTGCCCTTCATGATTGCCTGCTCCAGATCATGTTCTACTTCTTTGAGCTGTTCTTCCCTCATCAGGTTTTTATTTGTGGCTGCAACGTAGGTTCCTTTTCCATGAACAGTGACGGTAAATCCCTCTTCTTCCAGATTGTCGTAGGCTTTCTTCACAGTCAGGGCACTGATCTTCAACTCCTTTGACAGACTGCGTACTGAAGGTAATACAGTGTCCGGCTGTAACTCTCCTCTGATAATCGCAGACTTAATCTGGTCTATGATCTGTTCATAAATAGGTACCATGGATGAATTATTGATTATAATATGCATATGTTTCTCCTCCATCTACAAACAGTATATAACAGCATATAACTGTTGTCAACTGTTTTATACTGTTATATTTCATCTGTTTAAAGAAAAAAGGATATCTTCAGTCACATAACGTTTCTGAAAATATCCCTTTTATATTATTCTGCCAAATATGCCTTCAGTTTCTCCATATCAGCTTTCATTACTCTCCGTCCCACCTCATAAATCTCCTTTAAATGGGCCGGATCACGCTCAACCGGTTTTGCACTGATGTCTCTGTCCGGGCGGATAACATGGATCCTGCCCTCTTTTTCCAGATATGCGATTTTATCCAGTATACGGTTATACTGAATATGACGTTCATCCAGAAGCTTTACAAGCTCCGGATACTCCCTGAACTTCAGTCTGAGCAGCGGCATCAGCTTATTATGTGCTTTTCTGTATCCCGGATGACGGGTACAGACTACCACATTTTTCTCATACCCCTGTGAAAGCATCCAGTTTACAGGAATCGGATCTGAGATACCACCGTCCAGATACATTCTTCCATTCAGCTTTACCGGCCTGGCGGCCAGTGGCAGGGAAGCTGATGCACGCATCCATTCCACATCCAACCTGTCTCCCATTCTGCATTCCTGATAGCAGGGTTTTCCTGTTTCAATATCTGTACATACAACCGTAAACTTCATGGGTGATCTGGCAAATGTCTCTGTGTCAAAAACATCCAGCTTCCAGGGCACCTCCCCATATGCAAAATCTTTGCTGTAAAGATCGCCGGTAGTGATCCAGCTTTTCAATCCCATATATCGTTTATCCTTGCAGAATCTGGTATTATAACGAAGGGTTCGTCCAATCTGGCGGGACTTATAATTACATCCAAAAATTGCACCGGCGGAAACGCCAACTGTAGAATCTGCATAAATCCCCTGCTCCATCAGCTCATCCAGAACTCCGGCTGTATACAGCCCCCGCATACCTCCACCTTCCAGAACCATTCCAAGGCCTTTCCTTTTATTGTCCTCCATAGTTTTTCTCACTTTCGTCTTTTTCTTAATGTCCTATAGCAATCCTCGTAAATAATGCATTTAAGACAGTCAATTGTATTTTTACTCATTTCATTTGAAAAACAAATTATTTAGAACATATTTTAACACCTTGAATGAAAATGTCAAACCTGTAATCTTTAAAAGCCCCCTGAAATTCATCTAGAAGGCTTAATACAACTCACAATTATATGTTATTTTCCAAGAAGTTTTGCTGCAACTTTCTCCAGCTCATCTCTGATCTTAATATGCTGCGGACATACTTCTTCGCACTTACCACATTTCACACATTCATTGGCAGATTTCCTGCCATGTTTGCCTACCAGCCATTCTTCCTGATGAAGTGCCTGATCTTTGCTTCCGTATAAGGTCAGATAATTCATTGCTGTAAAAGAACCGGAAACTCCGATTTCCATCGGACAGACTTTCGCACAGTAATTACAGGTTGTACATGGGATCAGCGGAATTTTCTTTAATTCTTCCTGTGCCTTTTTCAGAGTTTCCTGTTCTTTCTCTGTCAGTCCGTTGAAATCCTTCATATAAGAAAGATTGTCCTGCATCTGCTCGACATTGCTCATACCGGACAGAACAGTGATCACGCCTTCCAGATTTGCAGCAAAACGGATCGCCCAGGATGCTGCGGAAGATTCCGGTTCTGCTGCTTTCAGGATTTCTTCCACACTCTTCGGAGGAGTTGCAAGCATACCGCCTTTCACAGGCTCCATAATTACAATCGGTTTGCCATGTTTACGTGCCACTTCATAACATCCTCTGGCCTGGATTGCCGGATTTTCCCAGTCAGCGTAGTTGATCTGAAGCTGTACAAATTCCATTTCCGGATGTGCGTTCAGGATTGCATCCAGTTCTTCCGGTGTGGAATGGAAAGAGAAACCTGCATGTTTGATCAGACCCTGTGCTTTTTTCTCCTGAACCCAGTCCCAGAGACCGAAATCGTCGAAGTATCTGGTACGTGCTTCTCCGAGATTATGTAACAGATAAAAGTCGAAATATCCTGCTCCTGTCTGTTTCAGAGAAGTGTCAAACTGTGCAGTTGCTTCTTCTCTTGTCTTGCAGTTGATCCATGCTGCGTTCTTTGTAGCAAGCTGGAATTTCTCTCTTGGATAACGCTCTACCAGTGCCTGGCGGATGGCATCCTCGCTGCCTGCATAGGCCCAGGCTGTATCAAAATAAGTAAATCCTGCATCCATAAACAGGTCTACCATCTTTTTGGTCTGCTCAATATCGATCACGTCGCCTTCCAATTTCGGCAGACGCATCAGGCCAAATCCAAGTTTCTTGATGCTTTCTCCTAAATAAGCCATGTGAAGACCTCCTTACTTTCTGAAATTACCAGAATACGATTTCCACTCATATTCCGGTTAACTATTCTATTATAGCGGAAAATTTTATCAATTTCCATTGCATGTCTGCAAAAAATCTCTTATATACCTTTCCCATATCCCAATGTGATGGAATCGCATACTGGCATTCCCCTACATTATCATAATTTCCTGATTTTATTTTTTCAATGATCTATGACCACACTCCAATGCATTATTCTCCCGTATCTCCCATTTTGGACAATATTCTACATCATAAAAATAATACCTCAAATATAAGAAAAACTTCTCCTAAGCAGATTTCAGATTATTTACTCAATCCACTTAGAAGAAGTTATAAGTTTTCTTACATACTGATAATTCCCAAAACGTTTGCAATAGAACTCAGCAAAATAATAATCAGACAAATCGTTGCAAAGTATTTGATAAATACCCTGTACAGTTTCTTTCTGCGGAATGGAGAAGACTGTTCAATTTCTTTTTCCATTCCATCAATACCAACAACACGAAGAATCAGAATACAGGTTGCAAGTGCTGCCAACGGCATCATTACTGAGTTTGTCATAAAATCGAAGAAATCAAGGAAGTTCATTCCAAAGATACGAATGAAATCCAGAAGTCCATATCCCATGGAAGATGCGGTTCCAAGTACAATCATGATCACAACCATCAGACCGCAGCATTTCTTACGGCTCCAGTGAAGTTCGTCCATGAATGTGGAAACACTGGTTTCCATCAGGGAAACTGCACTTGTCAGAGCTGCAAGTAATACAAGTATGAAGAATACGATTCCTGTTGCAGTACCAAATCCCATACTTGCAAATACTTTTGGCAATGTGATAAACATCAGAGATGGTCCTGCCTGAAGTGTTTCAGGATTTCCACCGGAGAATGCAAATACCGCCGGAATGATCATCAGTCCTGCAAGGATTGCGATACCTGTATCGAAAATCTCAACCTGTGTGGTAGATCTCTCAATATCCATATCTTTACGGACATAGGAACCGTAAGTATACAGGATTCCCATTGCAATGGACAAAGAATAAAACATCTGTCCCATCGCTGCTACTACTGTCATCCAGGAGAAATTTTTCACATTCGGGATCAGGAAATATTTCACACCTTCAACAGCGCCCGGACGTGTGACAGAATAGATTGTAACTACGACTGCCAGAACTACTAGAACCGGCATCATGATCTTTGACATTCTCTCTACACCGTTCTGTACACCACCGAGAATGATGATGAATACAAGCGCCGCAAATACCAGAAACCAGAGTTCCACCTGCCAGGAATCGGAAATAAAGTTTCCAAAATATCCGTCTTCCGCTACTGCCTGGACATTTCCTTTGAAATATTCCACAAGATACTTAATTACCCATCCGCCAATCGTACTGTAATAAGGAACAATCAGCATTGGAATCACTGCATTTAACCATCCGCCGATTTTGAATGATTTCGTTTTTCCAAAATGCTCAAATGCACCTACCGGACTCTTTCTGGTCATTCGTCCAAGAGCTGTTTCTGACATGATCAGCACATAACCAAATGATGCAGTCAGAAGAATATAGATCAGCAGGAAAATTCCGCCTCCATATTTCGCTGCAAGATACGGAAATCTCCAGATATTTCCCAGTCCTACTGCAGAACCTGCAACTGCCAGCACATAACCAATCCTTCCGGAAAAGCTTCCTCTGTTATGGTTATGTGCAGAATTGTTTTCTTTTTTCATTATACACCTCACCTCGTTACAAAAACCTCCCATAGGATTTCTCCCATGGGAGGTCTGCTAGTTTTTTACTGATTCTATAGTATCAAAAAGATGCGGGAATGTCAAAGATTAATAATAATTACAGACTTAATTATAACATATTTGGTTACCCGTTTAGCTACAACAAAACCCCGGAAAATCAAGGCTTTCCGAGGTTTTAATAGTTTTCTGTACTCGATTAAAATTATCGTTTTGGTAACTGGGAACGCTTGATTTTACTGGGTTCTTGGAATGTGATGTTGCAAACACGTTACAAATGCAGGGCTTCTCGTTACTCCTCACCACACCTCAAATCATACTAAAAATTCTTCTAAATCTGGATAATCCTTAATATGTTTTCTTACATAGTTTCTTTTAAATGCTGAAAATATGCTGCTTCTACTCAATGTTGCCTTTAGGGTTCTCTTACAACGTTGCATTTCTGGATCTTTTTTATGCTTTTCCAACGTTTTATATAAGAAATTCATCTCCTCTGCCAAACGATCAATTCTGTGTTGACATGCCGCTTCTCGAATCCCAGTATTTCGTTTTTCAAAACATTCTTGTATGAGGTCAGCAGTCATAATCGCCCGTTCTTCATTCACAATATTATGTACATTTACATGTCCCTCTTCATAACACTGCTCTAACATAGCGGGTGGTTTATTGTTTCGTCCATCTACATTTTTCGGATCAACGAAAAACTCCAATGGACTCAACAGACTAAAGTCCATAAAGAAAAGAGAAGTTAGTATCATTTTGGGATATTAACTTCTCTTTTCTTTTCGTATTGCAGATAAATTTTTGTACATGTGGCGCTAAAAAAGAGTTCACTTTTTTAAATTTTATGCTACTCTATACATGAAGCTTATTGCTTGCCTTTCATATTACGAAGTCTTGAACGCCCTGGACGGATAGGCGTTATGTATCTTGCAATAAGTAATTCAATATTAGGTGGAAATATTTCTTTAAATAGGAATTCACGGCATATACGTACCGAGACAGAAAAATTTACTTTATATTCATATTTTCTGTTTCCTTTTTCTATGACTACATGCGAGGTAATCAGTTCAGAAAAGTTGTGCATTATTAGTCCAGCAAAGATTTCCTGGAGAATATATTCCACCTTTTTGGAATGAAAATGAAGCAGTCCCACAGTATATTTTAAATCTCTGAATGAAGTTTCAATTCCCCACCGCATACTCACTAATATACCTTCCGGAATTTGAAAAAATAAGCAGTAGTGTATTTTCTTTTGCACGGCTAATATACGCCACTTGCTTTCTGTCATTTGTAGTTGTGTAAATGAACTTCTGGTAAAAAGACATTTTATGTTGAAAATTCAATGCAGCAGTCTCTGAATATCCTTCTCCAAATGCAGCTACTTCTTCATAATCATGAATTAACGTGACCAAGTGTTCTGTTTTTTAGAGTCAGTATTGAAAAATAAATAGCGAATATCTGAAAACAGCACATCCAGATATTCTTCCGTTCCTTTTTTCAATATATAATCTGTAATATTTATCGTATTTAGATCTTTTATGTAAACTTCTCTTTTCCCTCTACTGTATGCTTCTGCTTTAAATTCTTTGTAATCCTCAAATCCTAATTGCTTAACGAATTTAGAGATTGTAGATTTAGAAACAGAACATAAATCAGCCATAGCACCTATGGAAATGTTATTCAATTGATGAATATGTTCCAGCATAACTCGAGCAATATGATGTTCTATTGATTCTGGTGACATCTCACCAGTTATTGATGATAGTCTTGTATATAGTGTGCCCATATATCTTCTCCCTCACGGTTTTCTCTTGTGACACTTTTGTTTTCATAATAACACAAAAATACTAAGAGAAACCACTATTAGCTGATAATTTTCCTGCATTTTATCAGCTCAAGAAGCATCCATCCAGCTACGTGATTGATTTTGAAGTTCTGAAATTTTGTTTGGATTTTTACTTGATTTCTTGTTGTTATTTTAATTTACATTAAATTTTGAATAATAGATTTTTTCAGATTTAGTTAAGAAAAACCCCAGAACCGAAGTTCTGAGGTTTGTGATCTCTTTGAATTGTATTTCTCTTGCGAGATAATTATCTCTTTGGTAACTAAAATTAACGTTTGGAGAACTACACATCCCGTAAAATAAGGCTTTTTGAGTATTTTGTGTGCTACATGTGTGTTACGAAAAAACATGATACCCTGTTCTGTAAAAGCCTTTTTGTTTTCTTTTGGGTGATTCCGCACATTACCAGACCACCCCACATGTTTATACTATACCCCCTACCCCGGTATATATTTTAAGTACGGGCTTTTCGTACTCATTGTTCTATGATATAATGTCCTTGTTGTCCACCCGATACCCGGCAACGGGAGGAGGTGAGTCTACATGGAAATCATCATTTCTTTTATTGTCTCCTGCATGGCAAGCATAGCCGCCTATTATGTTTGCAAATGGTTAGACGGTGACAAGTAGGGCAACACTAGCCTAGCGGTTTCTTGTCCGCTATAAAAAGCAAGACGAAGCCCCCAGTATTCGCAGTACTGAGGGCTTCTATCTTTTTCGTCCACATGGACTCATCATTTCTTTTCGCCTATTGGCATTATATCATATGCAATTTTCATTTGCAATATACCCAATATATTTTTTAATCGTATTTCTACTTATATGATATTTATTCATTAAATCTATTTGTTTTATGCTGCGATCTGAAAGAAACTTTTCAATATCCTCCTGAAGCTCTGGTGTCATCTTATCAAGCTGTCCCTCTTTGCGTCCCACTCTCGACTACGCATGTATCTCTTGTATTCTTCTGTCATATAAATTCCTTTCTTTAAAATTACATTACAAGAGGGGTGTCAATATTACTGATACCCTTTTATTATCGTCCTCTGTTCCAGTCTGATTTTTAGCCCTTAAATCTTTCCCGGTAGCCCTACAGAAAACTCTAATATGAGATTGTCCGCATTTTATCAGGCTTTTCCAAATATATCAAGCAAATTTGTGTGCTACGCATCAAAATTAACCACTTTTTTAGAAAATTTTAGGAATTTCAGATATAAGAAAAACCCCGGAAAATCAAGGTTTTCCGAGGTTTTAATAAATTTCTGTATTCGATTGGAATTATCGTTTGGAGAACTGTGGTGCTCTACGAGCTGCTTTGAGACCGTATTTCTTACGTTCTTTCATACGTGGATCACGTGTTAAGAATCCAGCAGCTTTCAGAACTGGTCTGTAGTCGTTGTCTGCCTGAAGAAGTGCTCTTGCAACACCATGTCTGATGGCACCAGCCTGTCCTGTGTATCCACCACCATGAACGTTAACTAATACGTCAAATTTGCCTTCTGTTTCTGTTGCAGTTAAAGGCTGACGAACGATAACTTTCAGTGTATCTAATCCAAAATATTCATCGATATCTCTTTTATTGATTGTGATCTTACCGGTTCCAGGTACAAGATAAACTCTTGCGATTGATTTTTTTCTTCTTCCTGTTCCGTAGAATTTTGCGCTAGCCAATGTTTTCTACCTCCTAATTAAAATGTTAAAGCTTCTGGTTTCTGAGCTTCATGTTTGTGTTCCGGTCCTGCATATACGAAAAGTTTCTTGTACATGCTTCTTCCTAAAGGTCCTTTTGGAAGCATACCTTTAACTGCGAGCTCGATAACTCTCTCAGGTTTCTTTGCTAACATTTCTTTTAATGTGGTTTCTCTCATTCCACCTACATAATCGGAGTGATTGTAGTAGATTTTCTGCTCTAATTTCTTACCTGTAACTTTGATCTTGTCAGCGTTTACGATGATTACATAATCACCTGTGTCTACGTGTGGTGTAAACTGTGGTTTATTCTTTCCTCTTAAAACGCTTGCTACTCCGGAAGCCAGACGGCCAAGAGTACATCCATCAGCGTCAACTACATACCATTTTCTTTCGATTTTATCTGGATTAGCCATATAAGTCTGCATGGTTTTACCTCCTGTTATTTATCAACGATAGTTTAATTAACCGCGGAATTTCCCGCGAAAATAAGTTATTGGAAACGCCGGTGCTAAGAAACGCGGAAATGTCCGAAACCGCTGATAAATACTTTCGCCTGGGCTATTTGGCTTAAGCATTTCGCACTACGTCACATTGGGTTATTATATTATAAGGGACCTGTTCTGTCAATAGGTTTTGTGTCGTTTTTTCAACTTTTTTCGTTACTCCCCCGTTTTTTGTTTTCCATACTCATTGTTGTAAAAAAATTGCATGCTACATTTCAGTCATTCAGTCTGAAAAAATGTAGCATGCAATAATTTTTACATTTTATAGATCAGTCAAAAAATTCAATTCCCATCAATGTTAATCCCTGTGCCGGAGCTGTCGGGCCTGCCGTTTCGCGGTTGCAGGCTTCCAGGATTGCCTTTACTCTCTCCGGTGGATATTGACCGTTTCCTACTTCTATCAACGTTCCTGCGATAATACGAACCATGTTGTAAAGGAATCCTGTTCCTGTTACGCGGATAGTTACGATGTCTCCGTCACGCCATACATCAATTCCTGTTACTGTACGAATGGTTGTTTTTACCTGCGCTTTTGCACCGCAAAAAGAAGCAAAATCATGCTGTCCAATCAGGTATGAGGTTGCAGCTTTCATCTTATCTACATCCAGTTTATAGTGATAGAAATAGGTGTATAAGCGCTCTGTCGGAACCGGGAATTTGCGGTTCAGGATGCGGTATTCATATGTTTTTTCGCTGTCGCAGTAGCGGGGATGGAAATCCGGTTCTACTTCTTCGGAGAGCTGAATACGGATATCTTCCGGAAGCCGCTGGTTCAGTGCATAAGAAATCTTTTCTCCCGGGATGCGTGTGTCAGTGTCAAATACTGCCACATTTCCCATGGCATGAACACCTGCATCTGTACGGCTTGCACCGATAGTTTCTATTTTCTCTCCCAGAAGCTCAGACAGTGTATCATTTAATACCCCCTGCACGGTAATTCCGTTTGGCTGTGTCTGCCAGCCGCAGTAGTTTGTGCCGTCATATGCAACTACAAGGCCAATTCTTTTCATCTGTTTTCCTCCATAAAATAAATCTATAATATTTACCCAAGCAAAAAATCATGTGCTTCGTTGTTTACTGATTCATAACCAATAACTGCCTCGCAGTTCAGTTTAACATTTCATTTTAATGTATTTGTTAAATAATATCATAAATCTATTTTAGGGTAAAGCTATTTCACACGGTAAAAACCTGATGGTACTCAGAAAAATGTTCGTTCTGATAGGGCAGAATCTTCATGGCACAGTAACTGATATTAATCAGATTGACCAGCATTTCAATCCCTTTGCATAGGAACATGCATAATAAAATACATTCAGTGATTTCTCCGTTATTCCGGATAAAAATGCTGATACAGAAACCGGATGGAATGTACGGATTCTAAGGTCAGTATGGATAATATCAGCAGAAATAAGGTATCTGCTGTCGAAACAGAAAAAGTTGTAAAGTGGTGAAAATTCTTTATTAAAAAAAGATATTCCTGTCTATTTCATGCACAATAATAAAGGCTTCTTATACTTTCCATTAATTATCTGTTGAAGTCCTGTTACCGATAAGATGATTCGAAAAATCTTCAAAAATCTGTCTAACAAACAATGGTTTTCTGCCTGTCAGTTTTTCAAAATCATTCGTATAAACACTCATCTGATTTTGACGGATTGCTTTCCCGAAAGTAACCATTCCATCAGAACAAAACGGAAAATTCTTTGCCGTATCAGCCCACATTTCTTCTGTTGTTCTGGGCACTCCGATTGAATCAAAATATGCATACATCTCATCATCCGTAATATATTTATATACCACTTTCTTCCCTGTTACTTCTGAGGCAATTTCGAGAAAATCAGCAATTGTTAACAGCTCTGCTCCATTAATATTCAAAACTTTATCAATATCTTCAGACATTGCCGCATATGCTGCAGCTGTTGCGCAATCGTCACGAGATATAAACGCCATCTTTCCTTCACCCATATTATTTGCCAGAACTCCATTAGTTCGCTCATATGCTTCTACAAAAGAAGAAACCATTGCCTCGGCATACTGCGAATCACGAAGAATCAGATAATGTATCGGTTGTTCTTTGATATAATTTTCTGTCCAGACATGATCATTTACCTCATATGTATTAATATCTTTTTCACCAGCACCTACAATAGAAGTATACACCAGCTTTTTGACACCGGCACGTACTGCTGCATCAATTGCAGTTTTATGTGCAGCTCTTCTTTTAGGTCCTACAAAAGGCATGGAAATCAATACAACAGTATCTGCTCCTTTAAATGTTTCCACAAGAGTTTCTGCATTATTAAAATCAGCCACCCTTGTTTCAATTCCCATTTCTTTGTACTTTTTAAGTGCTTTTTCTCTTGGTGCAGTAAAAATCAAATCCTCATGAGGATATTTTTCCAGAAGTATTCCGGCAGATTTTCCTCCGAAATTTCCATCAACACCATTAAGCAATATTTTTTTCATAATCAGTACTTCCTTTCTACTACAATTTAACCAGTTCTTTTTCAAGCAATACACCCAATCCAACAGCAATTGCAATCACAACTGCAGTCAGGATAAAAATTTCTGAATAATTATTTCCTGCAATTGGAGCAATAATATAAGATGGAACTATTACCGCTCCACCTAACTGAAATGTTGTAATCAACCCTCCTGCTGTAGAAATATTATCAGATGAAATTTCTCTTAATCTAATCGGCATTGTGAAATAAATTGGCATTGCACCTCCAATAGCAATCCCTGTAATAAAATATATAATTATCATAAGGATTTGTTCATGAAGCATCCATCCCCCAATACATCCTATAATAGAAATTCCTCCAAATAAAAAGATAAGTCTTGAAAATTTCTTTAACTTTCGATACAAAACGGGCCCTATAACTGCACCAACCATATTTCCAAATGATATCATAGATGCAACAGTACCTGCCTGCGATTTAGAAAATCCATGAATTTCCATAAGTGCAGCTGGAAGAAATGTATTTAATGTAATAGTCGCTCCCAGAATACAGAATAAACTGACTGCAGTAAACCAGATACCTTTGCAGCTCAGAACGTCCGAAAATTTTCCTTTTTGCTCTGAAGATCTATCTGCATTTCTGAATTCTGTATTTTCAGCATTTTCTTTCTCTATACAATAGTTCCCTGCCCATATAACAGTAATTACAACTGCGTATACTAATGCTCCAACATAAGCTTTTTGTAATGTTGAATACAAAACTGCAGATGTTGCAGTTGCAAAAGTCTGCGCAAGCATACCGGCCGTAGTATATATTCCCATAAATAAAACTGATTTTTCTGCAGGAACTACTTCTTCCAATACTCTTGCGCTATTAACAAACAGTGTAATAGAAGATGCGCCACTAAATGCCATGCAAATCCATAGTGTAGAATAACTTTCTGCAAAAATACGACCTGTAAGTCCTAATATAGTAAAAGCAAGTCCCAACTGTATTGCATTTCTATAGCCAATTTTATCAGACAATTTTCCCAATGGAATGCTCAGAAAAATTGCCGGAAGCATTGGTGCAGTAAATAAAAACGCAAAACGAGAAGCAGATATTTGATACGCTGTTATCAGATCAATCGAAAACACATTCATCTGATATTGAGCATAAGCAGCAACAGTAGATGCCAGCATAAGACTTATAAATGTATATTTCTGTTTTTTATTCAATATGTATCTCCTTCCAAACAATATATGAAAAGCGGCTGTCGTAAAACAGCCGCCCCCTGTTAAACCTTAGAATAAATGAGGAATTTCTTCTACATCTTTGTTTTCATTGCGGATAAACTCGCTATTATAAGGAAGTTTTTTTACTGTTGCACGTACTTTCATCTGACGCGTACCAGGAGTCCCCCACAAAATTTCCAGTTTCGTTCCTTCTTTTGCATATTTAGGATTAATAAATCCAAGAGAAATCATACTATTGTAATTATAGGAAATTATTCTTCCAGATGAAATGCCAATCTGGTTTTCTCCGGCAAATACCTTATCTGCTCTATAAGTGAATCCTGGTTCTTCCGGCTGTTCATTCCAGAATACATCACTCTGTACGGAAATATCTTCACAAGGTTCCTCTCCCGGAATCAGTTTCGTAGTAAAAATTTTTCCTACATCCTCTCCATTCCATTCAAGAGTTACTGCTGTTCTGCGTTTTTCTTCAGCAAGTTTCAAAAGAGCATCTTTTCCGGTAAAATCATGATTAAATTTCACAAGGAAATCCCATCCAACATCAAATGGCGTCATAAAACGACTTTCAAGATCATCTCCCACACTGCCAAGCAGATAACGTTTAATATTATAAAAAGCAGTCTCCGGATGCTGATACAGATAATTGGCCAGTCCTTCTCCCGATTCAAACCATGGAAGCGGATAATGGAGATTGATGTTTGGAAATCCTGCTTCCGTATGATTAAAAAGATTATAGGCATGAAGTCCTAATTTCTGAGCACCAAATTTTTTCCCGCTTTCCCAAACCTTATCATAAATATATACAAACTCTGAAATATCCCCATGAATTTCATAAGCAAGGTTGCCAGACATCCCAAGGCGAATAATACGTACTGTCTTTCCATCTACATCCTGACATCTATGACGTGCAAATTTAATATCATGTAAATCCGCCTGAAAAGCATCTTCCAGAATTTCAAGAGATTTTTCTCCATCAATTTGAATAATATATTCTTTTCCTGACATATCTTCCCCATGTACATCCATTTCAGATGATTCTACAAGATACGCAAGAGGTGGATTTAACCAATATGTTCGGATTCTGTCCTCAGCAACCTTAATTGCAACACCATCTGTCATAATCTGTCCTTTTTCATTGCAGATTACTGCATGACGAAGCCCTTTCATACCGAGTTTAGAAAAATCATTTGTACAGATAGAATTAAAAAACTTGATCACATCCGGTCCATACACATCGTAAATTGGTGAAATCATCAGTGCAGTTCCAATCCATGCACTTGTCTGGTATGCTTTAATCTCCGGTCTTACTCCTCGATATTCATATGGAAGCAATGCTCCCGGTGCAACCTGATATAGTAAACTGGCACCTTCCATTAGTGGATTTCTTGATTCGTTCATAATTTTCCCCTTTTTTTTATATATTTTTGTACACTTTCTAAACCCAAGTATAATACACTTGTTTTTTATATTCATCGTCTGTATAATCAAAAAAACAGATACTATTTTTATACATAAATGTCCATATTACAGGAGGGTTCCTATGAAACTCAATATTCATCAGATTTTTGAACAAATTTCTGCAGATATTTTTGTAATAAAAGAACAAAATCAAAATTCCTGCACAATTACCCGCGTACGGAAATTTTTACCTGAAACAACAGTTATTGACTCTGATACTCTTTATCTGATTGATTCGTCGTATTCTTTCCCACCAGATTTTTCCTTTCCAGCACATATGCTTTTTATTAATCAATATCCCGAATCTGTTCCCTCTGTTTTTCTCTCCTGCAGTGTTCTCACTACAACAGATATTTCTATAGATTCGCTACTGTATACTATATCTGATATCATTGCAGAATATCAAAATTGGGAATGTCAGGTTCTTCAATGTATTTTAAAAAATTCATCATTAAAAAATATTTTACAAATATGTACAAAAATGCTCAAAAATCCTATCGCTATTTTTGACATGCAACAAAATCTTTTAATGACGGCCGGCCATGTTCCAGATATTTCCACCAAAGGAGAACTTTGGAATTATGTTCTGTCTCATGGCCGTTCGCCTGACGAATCAGAAATCAGTCCGAGTCTTAATTCACTTTTAAATAATGGACGTAAACCTTTTTTCTTCCAGTCAGATAATCGCTTCCACAAAATAAAGCGACTCATTGCACCACTCTATCGAAATGAATCAATATTTGGTACATTGGCATTAAGTGATGTTTCTGCAGAATTTACACCTGGAGAATATCTGAATGTCGTACAGATTCAGACATTTATTGAACAGGCAATTCAACATACCACTGAATTTGCTTTTTCAAGTAAACATATGCCATGGTACATTGAACAGCTTATAAGAGGGAAAGAAATTAATCAGGAAGTACTTTTTTTCAATCTTGCGCGTAATGGATTTATTAAAGAAAAGAAATATTTTGTCTGGACTTTTCAAAAAGACTCAGCAGATGGACCATCTATAAAAAATTTCATTCCCAATATTTCATATCTCCTGAATCTTGAGATGATATATAATTATTCTGATCAAATTGTTGCAGTCGACCAAAATCTTGAACACTATCACAACTTAACACTTTACAAAAAAATGACTAATTTTCTAAATCAATGTCATATGTATTTTGGTCAAAGTATGTGCTTTGAAAACATTACGGAGTTGCATACTGCATTTATGCAGTCTCAGATAGCTTTAAGTCAAAGAAAAAAAGAACCAGGGATATCTTTTCTGGAAATTTTGCCAGAATATCTTGTAAAAACATTATTTACATCAAATGAAGCAGATGGATTGATGTTTCCATCTATGAAAAATTTTCAAAACATAAAAAAAGAATACCGACAGGATTTACTCATCTGCCTTGAACAATATATTTCTTCCGGTCTGAATTTATCGGCAACAGCTTCTAATTTATTTATACATCGTCATACTGTTATTTATCGGATAAAAAAAATAGAAGATTTATTAAATATAACTTTTTCTAAGCTGTCTCAATCAGAACTCGGGTTACTTTGGTTATCCTGCCAAAGGCTTCTTTTAAAACCTTTCGATTAATGTTTATTATAGAATCTTTATAACAGATAAAAATATGCCTTTTTCTGTTCATAAATAGAAATATGCTGTAACCCATTTTTACCGGATTACAGCATATAAAATATCATTATAAATCAGTAACTATTCCGTATCTCATCAAATTCCTGCGATTCTGAATATAATCGCAATCGCCAGATAAGCAAACATCACCACATATGCAATATAATCTCTGGATTCATAATGGAGTGGCTTCATCTGTGTTCTGTTATCGCCGCCATGGTAGCATCTTGCTTCCATGGCCATTGCCAGATCGTTAGCTCTTCGGAATGCTGAGATAAACAGCGGTACCAGAAGCGGAATCATGTTCTTAGCTTTCTGGATCAGATTTCCGTTTTCAAAATCTGCGCCACGTGCAATCTGTGCTTTCATGATCTTATCTGTCTCTTCAAGAAGAATCGGGATAAATCTTAATGCAATGGACATCATCATGGCAATCTCATGGATTGGTACATGAAGTTTATTCAGTGGTCTGAGCAGACGTTCCAAGCCGTCTGTAAGCTGATTTGGCGTGGTTGTCAGTGTCATAACGGAAGAACCAATCACAAGATAAGTCAGGCGGATAGCCATTCTTCCAGCAAGTTTCAGGCCTTCTTCTGTTACATGAAAGATTCCCCACTGCCAGAGAACTTTTCCCGGAGTCAGCAGGATGTTAAATACTACAGTGATCATAAGCAGCATTACGATTGCTTTCAGTCCCTTGAACATGAATTTCGGCGGAACTTTTGAGATTATGATCATGCCTGCCAGAAATAAAGTTGCTACTGCATATCCCGGAAATGTATGAAATACAAATACAGAAATAATAAATACAAGTGTACCTACCAGCTTCGCTCTTGGGTCCATTCTGTGAAGAACAGATTTGGCAGGATAGTACTGTCCTAATGTAATGTCTCGGATCATGCTTCCTGTCCTCCCTTATTTTCCTTCTCATCTGTACGGAGCAGCTTCTCCGGAGCAGTCTTTTTCAGCACTGCCAGAATATTCTCTTTCGCTTCCTCCACCGTAGTTGCGGTCACATCTACATCCAGTCCTTTTTCTTTGAGAGCATGCATGATATATGTGATCTGAGGAGCTGCAAGTCCCATAGCTTCCAGTTCTCTGTAATGGGCAAATACTGCCTTCGGCGCATCATCATAGGCGATTTCTCCATCATTGACTACGATCAGTCTCTCCGCATATTTGGCAATATCCTCCATACTGTGAGATACAAGGATAATCGTAATTCCTCTTACTTTATGAAGCTCTGCAATCTGATCAAGGATATCATCCCGCCCTTTCGGATCCAGCCCTGCAGTCGGCTCGTCCAGAATGAGAATTTTCGGGTTCATAGCCAGAACTCCGGCAATCGCAACTCGTTTCTTCTGTCCACCTGAAAGTTCAAACGGGGATTTGCTATAATTTTCTTCCTTAAAACCTACATGCTGCAATGCTTTCTTAGCTTCTACTTCTGCCTCTTCTCTGGACAGTCCCTGATTCATCGGTCCAAAGCAGACATCAGAAAGGACATCATTCTCGAAAAGCTGATGCTCCGGATACTGAAATACCAGGCCTACCTCACTTCGCAGTGCACGGCGATCGTATTTCTCTCCCCAGATATCCTCTCCATTGTATGTGATCGTACCGGAAGTCGGACGGATCAGTGCATTAAAATGCTGGATCAGGGTAGACTTTCCGCTTCCTGTATGCCCGATAATTCCAATAAACTGTCCATCCGGAATAGAAAGATTTACATCTTTTAGCGCATGGATTTCATAAGCAGTTCCCGGACTGTAAGTGTATGTTACATTCTTTAATTCTATAGACATAAGGCATTCACCAGCTCCTCTGTAGTCAGTATTCCCTCCGGAATATCCACTCCGGCTTTATGAAGTTCATGTGCCAGAAGTGTTACCTGTGGCACATCCAGTCTGTATTCCTTCAGAGTCTCCACCTGAGAAAAAATCTCCTTCGGTGTTCCCTGCATCACTACTTCTCCGCTGTCCATCACATATACTTTATCTGCGCGTACAACCTCTTCCATATAGTGTGTGATCAGAATTACAGTCACTCCCTCCTGCTTATTAAGATCACTGACTGCCTCCAGAACTTCCTTTCGTCCATTCGGATCAAGCATCGCAGTTGGCTCATCCAGAATGATGCATTTCGGGCGCATTGCCATCACACCGGCAATAGCAACTCTCTGCTTCTGACCTCCGGAAAGCTTATTCGGAGAATGATAACGATAAGAGGTCATGCCTGTCTTTTTCAGGCTCTCATCTACTCGCTCCCAGATTTTCTCTGTCGGCACTCCCATGTTCTCCGGTCCGAAACCTACATCTTCTTCTACCACAGTTCCTATGATCTGATTGTCAGGATTCTGAAAAACCATGCCCGCTTTCTGGCGGACTTTCCATAATTCCGGCTCTTTAGACGTGTCAATCCCATCTACCCATAACGTCCCTTCCGTCGGAATGAGAAGCGCATTCAAATGCTTTGCAAGAGTAGATTTTCCAGAACCATTATGTCCCAGAATAGCCACGAATTGTCCGGCTTCAATGTCCAGGTTTACATCATTGACAGCACGCTGCGTATCCTGCACGTTGCCATCTTCATCATACTTGAGATAGTCAAATCCCAGCTTGAACGCCTTGATAATTCCCATAATATTTTTGTCCTCGTATTTGTATTCACTGTCCATTTTATTCTCAGAAAATGTACTCTGCAATCAACGGACAGCAACTATTCAGTAACATTTTATTTTCTCAGGCTTCTTCAGTAGCTGCCAGTCCGGTCAACTCATCGATCAGAGTCCAGATTTCATCTCTTCCCTGCTTTGTTTCAGCGGAAAAAGGAATGATGATGCCATCTTTGCTCAGCTTCAGCCCTTCTTTGATTGCTTTGATATTCTTCTGAACCTGGCTTCGTTTGAGCTTGTCAAGCTTGGTCGCTATAATGATCGGCTCATAACCATTATTCAGGATCCAGTCATACATCATCTTGTCATTTGCAGATGGATCATGACGGATGTCAATGAGAAGAAAAACAGCTTTGAGATCTTTGGATGTATGAAGATATCTCTCGATCATCTTGCCCCATTTTTCTTTCTCAGACTGTGAAACCTTTGCATATCCATAGCCAGGCAGGTCTACCAGATACATAGTTTCATTGATATTGTAAAAGTTAATGGTCTGTGTTTTTCCCGGCTGCGCACTTGTTCTGGCAAGAGATTTCCGATTCATCAGTCCGTTGATCAGAGATGATTTTCCTACATTTGATTTTCCTGCAAATGCAACCTCCGGTCTGTTGGTATCCGGAAGCTTACTGGTGATACCACAGACGATATCTAATGATACATTCTTAATAACCATTGATTTCCTCGCTTTTATTTTCACAGCAAAGAGTCAGTCATTTCCCAGACTGGCTCTTTGTTTGCTGTTCACTTCGATTCTGAGTAATGCTCTTTATCATTACTATGTTATCAGGATACAAGTGCTTTATTCAGTACTTCTTTCATAGAACTTACAAATGTGATAGTAAGTCCGTCTGTGATTTCTTTATCTAATTCCTGAATATCCGGCTTATTCTCTGCCGGTACTAATACTTCTTTGATCTTCGCATATTTTGCGGCAAGAAGTTTCTCTTTTAAACCACCGATTGGAAGTACTCTTCCTCTCAGTGTAATCTCACCGGTCATGGCAAGGTCTGCTCTTACCGGCTTCTTGATAATAGCGGAAAGAATGGCAGTTGCCATGGTAATACCCGCGGATGGTCCGTCTTTTGGCACTGCTCCCTCCGGAATGTGAACATGAATATCGTTTTCCTGGAAAAATTCCGGTTCTACTTTATAATCTGAAGCAATGGAGCGAATGTAAGTGATTCCCGCCTGTGCAGACTCCTTCATCACATCGCCAAGCTGTCCGGTAAGCATAAGCTCGCCTTTTCCTGGCATTACATTGACCTCGATCTGAAGTGTATCTCCACCTACCTGTGTCCATGCAAGACCACGTGAAATACCAATCTCATCTTTCTTATTTGCCATAAGATAATTGAAATGTTCTTTTCCAAGAAAATCTGACAGGTTCTTAGAAGTAACTGTGACTTTTTTCTTATCTTCTTCCATGATCAATCTCGCAGTTTTTCTGCAGATCTGACCAATGGTTCTCTCCAGATTTCGAACTCCGGCTTCTTTTGTATAATTATTGATGATCTTCTTAAGGGCTGCTGTCTGAATCGTCAACTTTCCTTTCTCGATACCATTCTCTTCCATCTGTTTTGGAATCAGATGTTCTTTTGCAATGTGCTCTTTCTCATTCTCTGTGTAGCCTGCGATCTCGATCAATTCCATACGGTCAAGAAGAGGTCTCGGGATTCCCTGAACATCATTTGCAGTGGCAATAAACAGTACCTCTGAGAGATCCTGTGGAACTTCTATATAATGATCCAGAAATCTGCTGTTCTGCTCCGGATCAAGTACCTCAAGAAGTGCTGCGGAGGTATCTCCTTTGTAATCACTGCTGGTCTTATCGATTTCATCAAGAAGCATCAGTGGATTACTTACGCCTGCCTGCTGTAATGCAGCTGTGATTCTACCTGGCATAGCACCTACATAAGTTTTTCTGTGACCACGGATCTCTGCCTCATCTCGTACACCGCCCAGACAAATGCGCACATATTTCTTATGCATAGCTTCTGCAATGGACTTGGCAATAGATGTCTTACCTGTTCCCGGAGGTCCCACGAGACAGAGAATCGGGCTTTTCCCTTTATGTGTCAGTTTACGGACAGAAAGGAATTCCATCACGCGCTCTTTTACATCTTTTAATCCGTAATGACCATCCTGGAGTACTTTCCAGGCTTCTTTCAGATCATCGGAATCCACAGATTTCTTATCCCATGGAAGCGACAGCATTGTCTCAATATAACCACGGAGTACCGCATTCTCAGAAACATTGGTGTTAGTATTCTTAAATCTCTCGATCTCCTTGCTGATCTTCTCTTTTACTTCATCACTGGCCTGAAGCTCCTGAAGCTTCTTCTTAAACTCCTCTGCATCATCTGCAGTATTGTCTTCTCCCAGTTCTTCACGGATCAGTTTCAGCTGTTCTCTCAGAATATATTCTCTCTGATTCTTATCGACTCTGGCTTTCACTTTCTTCTGAAGATCTCTGCCAATCTGCATGATCTCAATCTCATTACTTAAGATCGCACCCAAAACTTCATAGCGTTCTTCCAGTGTCAGTGCTTCCAGAATCTTCTGTTTATTCTGATAAGACAGCGGAATATTTACCGCGATCTGCTCAACAAGTTCCTCTATATTCTCTATATTTAAAATCTGTGCTACCAGCTCTTTGCTGACTTTTCCATTCTCCATGCAGTATCTGTGAAATAATTCTTTCAGACTCCTGTGCATGGCTTCCATCACTGGCTCAGGCATCTGCATTTCTTCTTCATCAACCGGTATGATCTCTGTTTTAATAAATGGAAATTCCTGCTCAAATTTCACAAGTGTGGCGCGTCCTGTTCCTTCTACAAGTACGCGCAGAAGGTTCTGAGGAAGTTTCACAACCTGCTTGATATAAGCGATAGTTCCTACGCGGTACACACCTGCCAGATCCGGTGTCTCCACCTCAGGATCAATCTGTGTTACCAGAAAAATCTTCTGGTCATGAAGCATGGCTGCTTCAATCGCCTTGACAGAGCGTTCTCTGCTTACGTCAAAATGAACGATCATCCCCGGAAGAATCGTTGTTCCCCTGAGGGCGATCGCCGGCAGCACCATATTCTGATTTGTCATTTATTGTTCAGTCCCTTTCATCAGGCTGTTTCCGGTTTGTCTTTCTTATGTGTCCGGGACGATCTTCTGCTTCCGGCTGTTTTCGCCTTTGCAGGAGCTTCTCCGCGGACGATCTCCGGCTCACCGGTGCCTTCTACTACATCTTTTGTAATTGTGCACTTACGAATTGTATCATCTGACGGAATCTTGTACATCAGATCCATCAGTGAACCTTCCATGATCGCACGAAGTCCTCTGGCTCCGGTCCTACGTTCCAGAGATTTCTTTGCAACAAGCTGCAGTGCATCATCTTCGAAATTAAGTTCAACGCCATCCAGTTCAAATAATTTATGATACTGTTTGGTAAGTGAGTTCTTCGGCTCTTTCAGAATACTGATCAGTGCATTCTCATCAAGCGCATCCAGAGTTACAACTACCGGCACACGTCCGATAAACTCAGGAATCAGACCGAATTTGATGAAGTCTTCCGGCATTACGTCCTTCAGAACTTCTCCTACATTCCTCTCTTCTTTTACGGAAACTTCTGCTCCAAAACCGATAGACTTGGTGTCCTGTCTGGACTCAATGATCTTCTCGATTCCGTCAAAAGCACCGCCACAGATGAACAGGATATTGGTCGTATCAATCTGGATGAATTCCTGATGCGGATGCTTACGTCCACCCTGCGGAGGAACGCTTGCAACTGTTCCCTCAAGGATTTTTAAGAGAGCCTGCTGCACACCTTCTCCTGAAACATCACGTGTAATAGATGCATTTTCAGATTTTCTCGTGATCTTATCAATCTCGTCGATATAGATAATTCCATACTGTGCACGCTCAATGTCGTAATCTGCCGCCTGAATGATCTTGAGAAGAATATTCTCAACATCTTCACCTACATAACCGGCCTCTGTCAGTGTTGTGGCATCTGCGATAGCAAATGGTACATTCAGAAGTCTTGCAAGTGTCTGGGCGAGTAATGTCTTACCGGAACCTGTTGGGCCAAGCATCAGAATATTACTCTTCTGAAGCTCTACCTCGGAATTTCTGGATGCAAGGATTCTCTTGTAGTGATTATAAACAGCAACAGCAAGAGCTTTCTTCGCAGCATCCTGTCCGATTACATAATCATCCAGAATTGCATGGATTTCTTCCGGTTTCAGAAGATTGATATCAGAGTTCATGATTTCACTGTCATCATAAGGATTTAATTCCTCTTCCATGATTTCTGAACAGATTCCAATACATTCATCACAAATGAATGCTTTACCATCCGGACCTGCGATCAGTTTTCTTACCTGGTCTTCTGTCTTCTGGCAAAAGGAACATCTTATTTTTCCTTCTCTCATCTTTTCTGCCATGAATTTATGTCTATCCTTTCTAAATTTGATTTAAAAAAGAATCCTGCTTTGCAGGATTCTCCGCCTGCGGCGGGTCGCTTTAGTGATATAATAAGACTCCTGTGATGATTCACAGGAGTCTTATCTTTCGCATTATTTATGCATGACTACACCGTCAATCAGTCCATATGCCTTTGCTTCTTCAGCAGTCATATAGTTGTCCCGGTCTGTATCACGCTCAACAACTTCTATCGGCTGACCGGTATTCGCAGCCAATAATTCATTTAAAGTTCTCTTTGTCTGTGCGATATGATCCGCCACGATCTGGATCTCTGTTGCCTGACCCTGTGCACCACCGGATGGCTGATGGATCATGATAGTGGAATGTGGAAGAGCAAATCTCTTGCCCTTTGCACCGCCTGCCAGAAGAAATGCTCCCATGCTGGCAGCCATTCCAAGACAAATGGTAGAAACATCGCATTTAATATACTGCATGGTATCATAAATCGCCATGCCGGCTGTTACGGAACCGCCCGGGCTGTTGATATACAGCTGAATATCTTTACCAGGATCTTCTGCTTCCAGGAAAAGAAGCTGTGATACGATCAGTCCTGCACTCACATCATTTACTTCTTCGCCCAGAAAAATAATTCTGTCTTTCAGAAGCCTTGAATAGATGTCGTAGCTTCTCTCTCCCCTGCTTGTCTGTTCAATGACATAAGGTACTAAACTCATATAAACGCCTCCATTTTACGCGGCTGACTTTTGTTCCGGAAAGAGGAAAACATCTGAGTCTGCCTCTTTCCCGATATTAAAATTTGATTACTCTAAAAATTAAACTTCTTTAGCAGCGTCAGCGATAACAGTAACTGCTTTCTGTACAGCCATGTCTTTCTTCATCTGCTCAAGTTCACGCTCTCCAAGTAATTCTTTTAACTTGTCAGCTTCCATTTTGTATGCTTCAGCCATCTTGGAGATTTCTTCATTTACTTCTTCCTCTGTTGGCTGAATGTTCTCAACTTCTGCTACTTTCTCAAGAACCAGTCTTGTCTGGATTCTCTTTAATGCCTGTGGTTTCATGTCTTCCATCATCTTCTCAGCTGTCATGCCTGTGAACTGGAAGTACTGATCCATGGATAATCCCTGAGACTGCATTCTTCTGCTGAAGTCGTCAAGCATCTGACGGCACTGTGTCTGAAGCATAGCTTCTGGAATATCCATCTGTGCGTTTTCGATTGCTTTATCTACTGCTGCATCTTCTTTTGCACGTTTTGCTTCGTTTGCTTTTCTTTCTTCAAGGTTTGTCTTAACGTGTTCTTTGTACTCTGCAAGTGTATCGAACTCAGAAACATCTTTTGCAAAATCATCATCCAGTTCTGGAAGTTCTTTTGCTTCGATCTTCTTAACTGCGCATTTGAAGATTGCTTCTTTGCCAGCAAGTTCTTTTGCCTGATATTCTTCCGGGAATGTAACTTTTACGTCTACATCATCGCCAACTTTAGCGCCAACAAGCTGATCTTCGAATCCTGGGATGAATGTGTTGGAACCAAGTGTCAGAGGATATTCTGTAGCCTGTCCGCCGTCGAAAGGTACTCCGTCTACGGATCCTTCAAAGTCGATTGTTACAACATCCTGTAACTGAGCTCCGCGGTCTTCTACGTTGATTGTTCTGGAGTTCTTCTCCTGCTCTTTCTTGATCTCAGCGTCTACATCTTCGTCTGTTACGTTGATCTCAGTCTTCGGTACTTCTACACCTTTGTAATCACCTAATGTAACTTCTGGTTTAGTAGCTACTTCAGCTGTGAAGATGAGAGCTTTTCCTGGCTCAGCCTGTGTGATGTCGATTGTTGGCTGGGAAACGATCTCAAGTTCGCATTCTGCTAATGCTTTGCTGTAGTGTTCCGGGATCAGAGCGTTAACAGCGTCTTCAAGGAATACACCTTTTCCATACATCTGCTCGATCATTTTTCTTGGAGCTTTTCCTTTACGGAATCCTGGGATGGAGATTCTTCCTTTAGCTTTCTGATATGCGTTCTGCATAGCTTTCTCTAAATCTTCAGCGGCAACTTCGATAGTAAGTTTAGCCATGTTTTTTTCCATTTTTTCCACCTGTAAACTCATGTTACAATGTTCCTCCTTAATTTTCAGGTTATATTTTGCGACTGGTTTTTCAGCTGCGTTATTTCATTCACAGTTTTTACCTATTTCTATATATTCAAGTCTAAGCTCCGCTCCCACTGTTTCCTTTTTTAGTAGAAGCGGGAGAGTCACTGTTCACTCCGTGCCCAGTAACACGCTTCGCGATGCACAGAATTTATGCGATCGCATAAATTCGCGCGGTATGTCTCGGGTTTTCCGTGAACTCCGTTCACAAAAAACACCTCGCGGAATATTCCCCCGTGGACAGTAACGCAAAAGGCCTGTCTATAACTTAATTATATATTTACAGTCATTGTAGCAGTATAGCACAAAAAATATAAAAGTGCTAGTGTTTTTTCGCATAAAAATAAGGGTTTTGGGGTGTTTTTAGCAGGAATACACTACAGATTCTGCGATTTCTTTTGCTTTTTCGTCATTTTCGAGCTGAGCGATCAGGGAAAGTGCGAAGTCTACGGCTGTTCCGAGGCCTCGGCTGGTGGTTATGTTTCCGTCAACTACTACGCTGTCTTCGCTAGTCTGGGCACCGTCTTTGGCAATGACTTCCATGAAGGATGGGTAGGATGTGGCTTTTTTACCTTTGAGGAAACCAAGTCCTGAAAATACGCTTGGAGCTGCGCAGATAGCGGCGATTTTTTTGCCTTTGTTGTTGAAGTCTGTCAGGAGGTCGGTGAGTGGTTTGTAGGCTGCAAGGTATTTGGTTCCTGGCATTCCTCCCGGGAGAACTAGCATGTCGGCGTCGGTGAAGTCGGTTTCAGCGAATGTGGTGTCAGTGAGCATGGTGATGCCGTGGGATGTCTGGATCTGGGTGGTTTCTTTGATGGATACGGTTTTGATGTCGATTCCGGCGCGGCGGAGAAGGTCTACTACGGTTAAGCCTTCGATGTCTTCGAAGCCATCAGCGAGGAAAATGTATACTTTTTTGCTCATTTTTGGGTGCCTCCTGTTTTGAAATTTTTATCTTGTTTTTCTGCAATGGATTATAGCATTTTTTTGGGATGGTTACAATGTTTGTTTGAATTGCATGGGGACGCGCGAAGCCCTCTGTCTCCTGGGGTTCAGTTTCGTGAGCCTAAGTAACTCTAAGGTCTGGAAAATCTGCTAAAAGCATGGAAAAGAATGCAAAACTCGCTCCGTTGCAGACTTCGCTCAGACACGTTGCGATTCTTTTCCATAACGCAGATTTCCCAGACCTAAGAGTTACTAAGACTCGTCAAATTCACCCCAGGAGACAGAGGGCTTCGCGCTGGGAACTGGCTCTTTTCTCAATTTTTATTTTACCATATCTCTGGTTTCAAGTCTTTCGGCAATGGATTGGGATATGTTTCTCCGTCTAATGTTTCTGTCAGTTCTTTCCTGGCTTCAGTTGCCAGTTCTGGATTTTGGAGAAAATCCAGGGCGGTGAGGGCCATGATTTTGGCGGCATAGAGCATTCCTTTATGGGCGATAGAAGATTTTCCCTGGGCTACTGCCTGCCAGGAATGGAGAGCGGTTCCTGCAGCGAAGGTGGGGATGTTGAGGTGGACGGTTGGGACTATCCAGCTTACATCGCCTACATCGGTGGAGTATTTGAGGTCGCTGTACAGATTTTGATAGGCGATTGGTTCGAAGATTGGGGTCTTCATGGCTTCGGATGCTTTGGGTCCAAAATAGTCCCGTGCGATGGTCGGGAGTTGTTTTTTGTCCTGGTCTGAGAGGGCTCGCTGGAAGTTCTGGGCGTAGGTATATTCTTGTTCGGTGTAGGTGATCGGGCCAAGTTTTTCCAGATAGGTGTTCATATGATCTGCGAGGATTTTGTTGGAGATCAGGTTGGAGTAGGCGGCTACCTGGCGGATTTCTACGGTGGTTTCGGTCATTAGGGCGGCGCCTTTGGCTATGTTGCAGACGCGGTTGTAGAGTTCTTTTACCTGGGTGATCTTTGGGGCGCGGATGGCATAGAGGACCTGAGCTCTGGACTGGACTACGTTTGGGGCGTCTCCGCCTGTGTCGGTGATTGCATAGTGGATTCTGGCTTCATCTATCATGTGTTCGCGCATGTAGTTTACGCCTACGTCCATCAGTTCTACTGCGTCTAATGCGGAGCGGCCGAGTTCCGGGCACATGGATGCGTGGGCCGGGGTTCCGTGGAATGTGAAGAATACTCTGAAGTTTGCTTTGGTGCTTCCGTAGCATGCGCGTCGTCCCTGTTCCGGGTGCCAGCAGAGGGCGAGATCGCAGTCGTTGAAATAGCCATCACGTACGAGGAATGCTTTGCCGCCTGCGTTTTCTTCGGCTGGGCAGCCGTAGTAGCGGATCGTGCCTTTCAGGTTGTGTTCTTTCATGAAGTCTTTTAATGCTATGACGGAGGCAAGGGTGCCTGTTCCGATAAGCTGGTGGCCGCAGCCGTGACCGCAGTCATTTACGTACGCTGGGCCTTGTTTCTGTTCTGTTTTTGATTCACTTTCGCATTTTAAATTTTGTGTCGGTTCTGCCGGGATTCGCTCTGTTGTATCTGCTTTCTGTGAAAGGCCTGGCAAGGCATCAAATTCTCCGAGAAATCCTATAACCGGTTTTCCAGAACCGTATTCTGCAATAAATGCAGTTTCCTCTCTTGCCAGATTTGATCTGACGGAAAAGCCCTCTTCTTTTAATGACCGCTGGAGTAATTCAGAAGATTTGTATTCCTGAAACCTTGGCTCTGCAAACTCCCAGATTCTATTGCTGATTTTGGCATAGTATTCTTTTTTACTATCAATCTTTTCTGATATTTCTTTTATGTATTCATTCATATATTTTTCTTCCTGTTCTATGATATTTCCTGCTTTTTTCCATATTACCTGTAATATTTTTTATTGCCCATTTTACATCAAACAGATAAAATATCTTTTTTCTACTACGTGTTCAATTTAAATCAAGCAAATATTCACACTCTGTCCTGCTGCCTGATTTAAGTAAAATATGCGTTTTCATTATTTTTCATCTATGCTATTATCATTATAGCACAAACTAAAGGATTGACATATTTTAACTCAATGGAGGAAATTTAAATGGAAATCGAACGTAAATTTTTAATATCCAAAGAAAATCTGCCGGCAGATCTTGAATCTTATCCACACCACAAACTGGAACAGGGCTATTTGTCCACCGCACCTGTGGTTCGTATCCGTAAAGAGGATGATAACTACTATCTCACTTACAAATCCAAGGGTCTTATGACCCGTGAAGAATACAATCTTCCGCTTACTAAAGAATCTTATGAACACATGCGTCCGAAGGCCGATGGAATCCTCATTTCCAAAACACGTTATCTTATTCCAGAAGAAAATGGGCTTACTATTGAATTAGATGTATTTGATGCACCATATGAGGGACTTTATCTTGCGGAAGTGGAATTTTCTTCCGAAGAACAGGCTCTCAGTTATAATCCGCCTGCATGGTTTGGAAAAGATGTTACAAATTCCGGCAAATACCATAACAGCCGGCTAAGCCAGGGAAATCAGTGATTTTTCATAAACAAGCCTTTCCAGATATTATAAATATAGCTCCATTCTTCTGATTGTCTGGCTTAAATAAAAAATCGGGAGACTGCATTTAAAATCCCTGACAGTCTCCCATTAGTTAAGCAGATAAAATCATCCGCTTCGCTACTTGCTCATAACCAAATAACTGCTCCGCAGTTGTGGTTAAACAAATTATATTCTCTATTTTCCCAGATATTCAGTAAGAACCCGTACAATAAATTTATGATCATCCATATGATACAGATTAGAAACAGTAAGTACTGCCACCATCTCTCCTGTCTTTAAACGAATAGGAAATCCGCCACCTACAAAAATAAATTTCTCTTTTGCAAGTCCATGCACTTCTACAGTTTCTCCTGAAATAGCTTCCAGTGCCCATGCACCTAATGATGATCTTTCGAAATAAGAGACTGTATTAAATTTCCGTTCCATCCAGTTCTGATTGATGTGATTTGTACCATCTGTCAAATGCTGATATATGATCGTACCGTTCAATCTTCTGATTGCTACTGCAAGCTGCATGTTTTCTGCATATATCTTATCTGTAATAAAACGTCCCAGATCCAGCGCATCTTTATTGGAAAAATGATCAAAACGCAGTTCCTTTTCCTGCTCTTCTGTCATCTTTTTTATTTCTTCATAATTCACTTCGCTCATATTTCTGCCCCTTCTTATCCTACATGGCGCTCAAATCTCTGGAATCCAAGAATCTCCTCAATTCTGTCCATCGCATCCTGCGGGATGACAAGTCCGCTGGCTTTTAAATTATTTTCCAGCTGAGATGGCTTACTTGCTCCTGCAATAACACAGCTGATTTCCGGATGCTGCAGAATCCATGCCATTGCAAGAATTGCCAGATTTGTTCCCAGGTCATCTGCTACTTTTGTAAGTTCATCAACAATAGCCAGATTTTTGTCTGTCAGCAGATCATTGATCTGTCTGTCGGCCTGGTGTGTTGCACGGGAACCTTCCGGATATGGCTGTCCTTTCTTATATTTTCCTGTCAGGAGTCCCTGTGACAGCGGGGAAAATGATGTAATGCCAATTCCATATTTTCTGCATGTTCCCATAATCTCATGTTCAATATATCTGTCTACCATATTATACTGTGGCTGAATTACTGAAATCGGATAAAGACCAAGTTTATCAATAATCTTCTGCGCTTCTTCAATTCTTGCACTTCCCCATTCTTCACTGACACCATAATACAGCACTTTTCCCTGTGCAACCAGATCACTCATTGCCCGAAGAGTTTCCTCCAAATCCGTATTTTCATCATAGCGGTGGCAATAATACAGATCCAGATAGTCCAGGTTCATATTCTTTAAAGACTGTTCACAGTTCTCCATGATATGTTTTCTGGAAAGTCCTCTGTCATTTACGCCATCACCTGTTGGAAAATATACCTTGCTTGAAATTACAAGCTCTTTTCGTGGATAATCTTTCAGAATCTCTCCAAAAAATCTTTCTGCCGCACCACCGGAATAAGCGTCTGCACAGTCAAAAAAGTTAACTCCTTTTTCATAAGCAAGTTTCACTGTTTCCTTTGCAACCTCTTCCTGTGCGCTGCCCTTCAGATCTGTCATCCAGCTTCCCAGCGCAATCTCACTGATCTTAAGTCCTGACTTTCCTACATTACGATAATTCATTGTTGTATCCTCCTTTAGGTAAATTTAGTTAAACGTTTTCATATTATTATAAAAATGCGTTTTCATTGTTATGATACATAAAATATATCACAGCTTTTCACGCATTTTTATCAGCATTTTTTATACCGTACTTCTCTCCATAATCTCATAAGGAAGTACAATATCTGTCAAAGGTTCTTTCTGTTCAATGTGTCGGATCAGCATAAGCGCTGCCTGTTTTCCCATCTCATAAGCATCCTGTCTGACTGTAGTAATCTCTGGATTCAGATATTTTGAAATATAAATGTCATCAAACCCCATGACCTTTATGTCCTCTGGAATTTTCTTTCCCAGTTTCTGACAGATACTGACTGCTCCGATAGCCATAAGATCATTTCCACAGACAATGCAGTCTATACCCGGATTTCTCTGCAGCAGAGTCATTGCTCCAATCTGTCCGGTCTCCACTGAAAATGTTCCGGGATAATGGAGCTTTTTGTCAAAATCAATCCCAACTTCTTTCAACCCATCTACAAACCCATCATATCTCTCTCTGCTGGGTGACATGGAAATGTCCGCGGTGATATATGCAATCTTTTTGCACCCTTTTCCTGTAACATATTTAGCTACATCTTTCATTGCTGCATAATTATCAATCAAAACACTTCCCATATTTTGGTTCTTTTCTATTTAGTACCATAAAAGTGTAGTTGTTGGAGAGTAATTAACTCTGACAGCTGCACTTATTTTATTATAATATAGGGGAGTAATTGGTCTGACGTAGCTCTATTTGGATCATTGCATCCGT